>NZ_LOSU01000028.1:0-932454 GCF_001522185.1 Burkholderia sp. RF2-non_BP3
GTGCCCGACGTACCGGAGGTGCCCGACGTACCGGAGGTGCCCGACGTACCGGAGGTGCCCGACGTACCGGAGGTGCCCGACGTACCGGAGGTACCCGAGGTACCGGAAGTGCCCGACGTGCCGGAGGTGCCCGAGGTGCCGGAGGTACCCGACGTGCCGGAAGTGCCCGACGTACCGGAACTGCCTGACGTGCCGGAAGTACCCGACGTACCGGAACTGCCCGAAGTGCCAGAGGTACCCGAAGTCCCGGACGTACCCGACGAGCTCGGTTTGATCGACGGCGTGACCGGCCCGTCGACCGAGCCGCAGCCGTACAGCGAGAGCAGCGACAGGACGGCCAGCGATACGGCCGACTTCTTTAAGTAATGGTGCATGGAGGCCTCGACATTGGAAGTTGTGTCCGGGCCATTACTGCAAATTCCGCGCCATGACATCTTTCGCGAAACGCGCCAGCGCTTTGTTGCGGGAATCGGGAATATCGACGCGAATTAAACGGAGGAATGGCGCTTTCGCGAGACGGAGCCCCCGGACGTGCCGGCGCACTCGCCGTGATGTTCCCGTAAGGAACCGTAACGCCGGGCCGGATGTTACGTAGCGTTCGACCGACGTTCCGCATGTGACGTGGCCGGCCACGACCCGAGGACACGGTCTTTGACGAAACGCCCGCGCGCCGCGAACATGAAGCGGACCCATCCGGCCGCGGGCAACGCCGAAGCGGCCACGACTTCAGACAGGACACGACATGAGCGAACAGGACAGGGAACAGGGCAAGGCGCGCCGCACCGAGGTGATGGGCGAGGCGTTCGTCGAGCGTGCGATGCGCGACCTCGACGGTTTTTCGCGTCCGTTGCAGAACTGGCTGAACGAGCACGCGTGGGGCAGCACGTGGCAGCGCGGCGGGATCGACCTGAAGACGCGCAGCCTCTGTACCTGCGGGATGCTGGCCGCGCTCGGCCGCAGCACGGAACTGAAGGGCCACGTGCGTGGCGCCCTCAACAACGGCGCGAGCCTCGTCGAGATCCGCGAGGTGCTGCTGCACAGCGCGTTGTACGCGGGCGCGCCGGCGGCGGTCGAGGCGTTCCGCAGCGCGCGCGAGGTCATGACGGAACTCGGGCTGTCGCTGCCCGACGACGAAGGCTGACCGGCGCGCGGCGCGTCGCGGCCGGCAGGCCCGCGGCGGATCAATGCGCGACGTGCGCGCTCTGCGTTGGCGTCTCGACCGGCGCGGCGGCGACTTCGAGCAGCCAGTCCGCCGTTGCGTCCGGAATCGTGACCGGCAGCATGTGCCCGCCTTCGACGACTTTCAGCCGCACGCGCGCCGACTTCTGCGCGAGCGCCTCGCCGTGCGTACGCCAGTTCAGGATCGGATCGGCGCGACCGTACAGCACGTCGACCGGCAACGCGAGGTCCGCGTAGCGGCGCTCCATCGCGGGGAGGTCGACGGGCGCCGACAGCAGGTCCGTCGCCGTTGCGTAGAACACGTGCGGCCGCATCCCGAGCAGCCCGCCGCCCTTCACCGGGAAGTCGCGCGGCACGGCTTCCGGCGCGAACACCTGGCTCACGGCCTTGCGGCCGGTCAGGATCGTCAGCGGGATCGCGAAGGTCCACGACACGAAGCGGCGCACCAGCGGCGACGGCAGCATCAGCGGCTTGAACGGCGCCGGCGGCTCGGTCTGCTCGTGCGACAGCGGCGCGATCAGCGCAAGCCGGCTCACGCGCTCCGGATGGTTGAGGCCGACCGCGAGCGCGATCGCGCCGCCAAGCGAGTGGCCGACGAGCACGGGCCGATCGAGCTTCAGCGCGTCGATGAACGCGGCGATCGTGCGGGCCTGCGCGAACACGTTCGCCTGCGAACCGGCGCCGCGCAGCGAGCGGCCGGCGCCGGGCCGGTCGACGAGGATCACGCGATGATGCTGCGCGAGCCGCGTGAGCGGCAGGTACGCGAAGTTGCGCCATTGCCCGGCGAGCCCGTGCACGAACACGAGCGGCGGGCCGCTGCCGTATTCGACGTAATGGATGTGGTCGCCGCCGATGTCGACGAAGCGGCCTTCGGGCGGAAACGCGCGCGTCACGCGGCGCGCGACGTAGCCGGAAAACAGCGCAAGCGCGGCGAGCACCGCGACGACGCCGAGCAGCACGTTCTGGATCAGGTGGAGCGTATGGCTCATGTCGGCCTCAACGGGTTTCGAGTATGGGGTCGGCGACCGGCGCGGCGGCCGGGCCGGCTTTCGCGCGGCGTTCGAACTGCATCGCCGAATCGGCGAGCCCGCTGAACTTCAGCGACGCGAGATCGAGCACGTAGTTCTGATGGAATTTCCAGGGCTTGCGGTGCCCCTGCTTCGGCAGGATGCCGGCCGCGCGCTGGATGTAGCCCGAGCTCAGGTTCACCGCCGGCACGTCGCCGAGATCACCCGCGCCGAGCCGCGGCACGCAGGTGTCGTAGCCGTTCGCGCGCATGTGGTTGAGCAGCCGGCACACGTAGCGCGCGATCAGCTCGGCCTTCAGCGTCCACGACGCGTTCGTGTAACCGAACGACGATGCGAGGTTCGGCACGTCGCTGTACATCATTCCCTTGTAAGACACGGTCTGCGGCAGATCGACCGCGCGGCCGTCGACCGTGACGCGCGCGCCGCCGAGCATCTTCACCTTCAGTCCCGTCGCGGTGACGATCACGTCCGCGTCGAGCTGCTGGCCGCTCTTCAGCTTCAGGCCGGTCGGCGTGAAGCGCTCGATCTCGTCGGTGACGATCGAGGCGCGGCCCGCGCGGATCGACTTGAACAGGTCGCCGTTCGGCACGAGACACACGCGCTGGTCCCACGGCATGTAGCGCGGCGTCAGATGCTTCGCGACGTCGAAGCCGGGGCCGAGCTGCTTGCCGGCCGCGCGGATGATGAACCGTTTCGTCTGCTCGGGCTTGCGGCGCGACACGTTGTACAGGTACATCGTCAGCAGTACGTTCTTCATGCGCACGATCCGGTGCGCGAGGCTCGACGGCAGCACGCGGCGCAACGCGTTCGCGATCTTGTCGCGTGCGGGCAGCGACACGATGTAGGTCGGCGAGCGCTGCAGCATCGTCACGTGTTTCGCATCGGCCGCCATCGACGGCACCAGCGTGACGGCCGTCGCGCCGCTGCCGATCACGACGACGCGCCGGTCCGCGTACGACAGGTCCTTCGGCCATTGCTGAGGATGAACGATTCGGCCTTCGAACGATTCCATGCCGTCCCAGTCGGGCAGGTAGCCGCCGTCGTAGTCGTAATAGCCGCTGCACATGTAGAGGAAGCGGCACGTGTAGACCAGCGTGTCGACCGCGCCGTCCCGCGTGCGCTCGATGTGCACCGTCCAGCGCGCGCGGTTCGAATCCCAGTCGGCCGCGACCACTTTCTGGCCGTAGCGGATCGTCTGGTCGATGCCATACGCGCGCGCGGTGTCGCGGATGTAGTCGAGGATCGTCTGGCCGTCCGAGATCGCCTTGTCGCTGTGCCACGGGCGGAAGCTGTAGCCGAGCGTGAACATGTCGGAATCCGAACGGACGCCGGGATAGCGGAACAGGTCCCAGGTGCCGCCGATCGCGTCGCGCGCCTCGACGATCGCCACGCTCGCATACGGGCAGCGCCGCTTCAGGTGATAGGCGGCGCCGATGCCGGACAGGCCGGCGCCGACGATCAGCACGTCGAGGTCGCGGCTGTCGCCGCGGGCGGACGGCACGTCGCGCCGCTCGGTCGTCGTCGAGGTCATGCGGGATCCTTGGTCGGGGTGGTCGGGAGCGCGGCCGGCGCATGGATGCGCTCGAGATTGCGCGCGCGGGCGCGGCGCACGTGGCGCAGCACCAGCCGCTGGTAGCCGGCGCCGAGCAGGCGCGCGAGCTTGTCGAGGCGGCGGGCATCGGCGCCGACCAGCACGCGGCGCGCGTTGCGCTCGACGCCGGCGAGGATCTGCCGCGCGGCATCGTCGGCCGTCGTCGCGTTGATCAGGCGGTTCGCCTGACGGCGGTGGGTCGCTTCGTCCTGGCCCGTGAGCGCGTGGATGCTGGTGTCGACGCGGCTCGCGTCGACGATGTTGGTCGCGACGCCGCCCGGATGCACGCAGGTCGCGCTGACGGGCGCGCCGTCGAGTTCGAGCTCCATCCGCAGCGCCTCGGTGAAGCCGCGCACGGCGAATTTGGTCGCGTTGTACGCGCTCTGCGTCGGCATCGCGACGAGCCCGAACAGGCTCGACGTGTTGATCACGTGCCCGTCGCCCGACGCGCGCAGATGCGGCAGGAACGCCTGCGTGCCGTGCACGACACCCCAGAAATTGATGCCGACGATCCATTCGAGATCGGCGATGCGCGCGGTCTCGGCGCTCGCGGCCAGCGACACGCCCGCGTTGTTGAAGACCAGGTTGACCTTGCCGTGTTCGGCGCGCACGTCATCGGCCCACGCGAACACCGCATCGCGGTCGGCGACGTCGAGCCGCCGCGTGCTCGTGCGCACGCCGTGCTTCGCGCACGCGGCCGCCGTGCCGGCGAGCCCGACTTCGTCGACGTCGGCGAGCGCAACCTCGCAGCCGCGCCGCGCGAGCTCGACCGCGAGGCTGCGGCCCATGCCCGAGCCGGCGCCCGTGATCGCGGCGACCTTGCCGGAAAAACCCTTCATTCGTCGTTCCTCCCGTTCCGCTTGCGCTGCGTCGGCGGCGCGCCTATTGTGGTGTTATTCGTCACCACTTTAGTTTTCGGGTGTCCTGATGTCAAATAGCGAAATGGAGAAAGCACTCGAAACGGAAAAACGGGGCCGGGCATACGGCGGCGTGGCGCCCGAGGTGCGGGCCGCCGAGCGGCGCGATGCGCTGATCCGCGCGGCGACGCGCGTGTTCGGCACGGTCGGCTTCCGCAAGGCGACCGTGCGGTCGATCTGCCAGGAAGCGAAGCTCAACGATCGCTATTTCTATGCGGCGTTCGACAGTACCGAGGATCTGCTGCGCTGCACCTACCTGCATCACGCGCAGCAGCTGCACGACGCGGTCGCGCGGGCGGTGGCGGCGCGCGGCGGCGATCTGCGCGAGCGCATCGACGCGGGGCTCGCCGCGTTCTTCGGATTCCTGCGCGATCCGTGCGCGGCGCGCGTGCTGCTGCTCGAGGTGATGGGCGTGAGCGCGGATACCGACATGACGTACCAGCGGATACTGATCGACTTCGGCAAGCTGATCATGGCGATCGGCACGGCGCGCGAGGCCGTGACGCCTGCCGAGCGCACCGAGCAGCGGCTCGTCGGGCTCGCGCTGGTCGGCGCGATGACGAACGTCGGCGCGGCGTGGCTGCTCACCGGGTATCGCGACCCGGAGGCGCAGATGGTCGCGAGTTGCAGGAAGGTGCTGCTGGGGACGTTGCGCGAAGCGGGCTAGGATGCGGCGACGATCGGACTTGCGCGATTCTCATCCGGTTGCGTCGCGGAGCCATCCGACGCTTCAGCCCCTCGAGCGTTTCGATCGTGCCGGCGTCACCGACCGCGCTTCTCCGATTCTCGCCTTCATCGCATCGATGAACGCACGCACCTTCGGCGAAGGCAGCCGCGTCGACGGATACACCGCGTGAATCCCGGCCCGCGCCGAGCGCCATGCGGGTAGCAGCCGGACGAGCCGGCCGGCCGCGACGTCCTCCGCGATCGAGAAATCCGTCAGGAGCCCGAAGCCGCCGCCCGCGAGCGCGATCGCACGACAGGCCGTCGCCGTGTTCGACACGACGGGCGCGACGCAGCGCACCGACGCATGGCCGCCGCTCGCGTCGAGAAGTTCGAGCGTATGCGGGCGCGACAGCGTCGACAGCATCACGAACGGCAGCGCGGCGAGCGCATCCGGGGCGCGCGGCAGCCCGTGCCGCGCGACGAACGCCGGGCTCGCGACCAGCCATTTCTCGTACTCGCCGAGTTGCACCGCGCGATAGTTCGAATCCGCGAGGCGGCCGATGCGGATCGCGACGTCGAGATTGTCCGCGACGAGATCGACGACGCGATCGTTCGCGATCAGCTCGACGTCGAGCCCCGGATGCGCATCGCGCAGCGCGACGACGGCCGGCGCGACGACGAGCGCGCCGTAGTCGATCGGCACGCTCACGCGCAGCGTGCCGCGCAGCGGCCCCGCGTCGGACGACACCGCGTCGAGCGCGCTTTCGGTCGCGCGCACGATGTCGCGGCACGCGTCGTAGAACGCGCGCCCCGCATCGGTCACGCTCAGCCGCCGCGTGGTGCGCACCAGCAGGTTCGCGCCGACCTCGGACTCGAGCCGCTGCATGTGCGTGCTGACGACCGTCTTCGCGAGGCCGAGCCGCTCGGCCGCGGCCGTCAGCGAGCCGGCATCGACCACCGCGACGAAGATCGCCAGCCGGTTCAGGTTCACGTCGCGAAGATCGGCCATCGTCGATTGTCCTATGGAAAAGGATAATGTTTCAGCGATTATCCGTCTTCTGGACACGAACGGCGAGCGCTACGCTGGGGCCGTTCGTCGCCGATTCCCGGCGGCGCGAGATCCAGGAGCCTCTCCATGCCAGCCGCCAGCAAGCCCGCCCGTCCGGTTCGTGTCTATTCGTTCCCGCTGTCGGGGCATGCGCATCGCGTGCGGCTGTTCCTGTCGCTGCTGGGGCTGCCGTTCGACACCGTCGACGTCGATCTCGCGGCCGGCGCGCAGCGCGAACCCGCATTCCTCGCGCTCAATCCGCTCGGCCAGGTGCCGGTGATCGACGACGACGGCACCGTGCTCGCCGATTCGAACGCGATCCTCGTGTATCTCGCGAAGCGCTACGGCGACGCGCACTGGCTGCCCGACGATGCCGCCGGCGCGGCGACCGTGCAGCGCTGGCTGTCGTACGCGGCCGGGCCGATCGCATCGGGGCCGGCGGCCGCGCGGCTCGTCACCGTGTTCAGCGCGCCGCTCGATCACGACGCGGCCAAGCGCACGGCCGCGAAGGTGCTGGCCGTGATCGACCGGGAACTCGCCGGCAAGCCGTTCGCCGCGGGTGCGCAGCCGACGATCGCCGACGTCGCCGCTTACACATACATCGCACACGCGCCGGAAGGCGGCGTGTCGCTCGAACCGTATCCGCACGTGCGCGCGTGGCTCGCGCGCGTCGAGGCGCTGCCGGGCTTCGTCGCGATGCCGCCGACCCGCGCCGGCCTGCTTGCCGCCTGACGCGAAGCCGCGCCTTGACCGGGAGAACGCGATGACCACGCCGACCGCCGCCGTACCGGGCTGGGAACTCGACGTCGCGCCGTTTCACGCGGGCGAGCTTGCCGTGCAGCAGCGCGCGGGCGTGACGGAGGCCGCGGGCACGGCCGGCCGGCGCGGGATTCGCCGCTTCATGCCGGACCAGCACCGGACGTTCTTTGCGCAGTTGCCGTTCTTCGTGCTCGGCGGCGTCGATGCGCACGGCCAGCCGTGGGCGACGCTGCGGGTCGGGACGCCCGGTTTCGTGACGGCGCCGGACGCGCGCACGCTGCGCATCGACGGCGATGCGCTGCCCGACGATCCGCTGGCCGGCGCGTGGCAGCCGGGTGCGCCGCTCGGCGGGCTCGGGATCGAGTTCGATACGCGCCGGCGCAATCGCGTGAACGGCGTCGTGCGCGCGACCGACGGCGGCGCGCTGACGATCGCGGTCGAGCAGAGCTTCGGCAACTGTGCAAAGTACATCCAGGGCCGCAAACCCACGTTCGTCGCGCGTGAAGCCGGGGCGTCCATTGCGTCCGACATATCGGACCGGCTAAGCGACGCGGATCGCGCGCTGCTCGCGCAGGCCGATACGTTCTTCGTCGCGAGTGCGAACACGTCGGCCGACGCGGGCGCCGCGCGCGGCGCGGACGTGTCGCATCGCGGCGGCATGCCGGGCTTCGTGCGCGTCGACGACGCGCACACGCTGACGACGCCGGATTTCAGCGGCAACCGCTTCTTCAACACGCTCGGCAACCTGCAGCACGATCCGCGCGCGGGGCTGCTGTTCGTCGATTTCGACAGCGGCGATCTGCTGTATGTCGCCGCGCGGGCGGAGATCGTGTGGGACGGGCCGCTCGTCGCGTCGTTCGATGGCGCGCAGCGGGTCGTGCGGTTTCACGTGCGGGAAGTGCGGCGCATGCGCGCGGTGTTGCCGTTCAGGTGGTCGGCGGTCGAACGCGCGCCGCAGTTCGCGGCGATGGCGGCGGGCGCGGTTGCGGCGGGCGGGCAGGTGCCGTCCGCACTCGCATCGGCAACGGCACTCACGTCCGCGCCTTCATCGGCAATCGCATCGGCTCCCGCATGGCGCCCGCTGCGCATCGCGAAGATCGTCGACGAGGCGCGCGCGATCCGCTCGTTTCATTTCGAAGCAGCGGATGGCGACGCGTTGCCGACGTACGAAGCCGGGCAGCACCTGACGCTGCGCGTCGCGCTGCCGGGCAGCGACGCGCCGACGATCCGCAGCTACACGCTGTCCGATGCGCCGGGCGCGCCACGTTACCGGATCACCGTGAAGCGCGAAGGACGCGTGTCGGCGTGGCTGCACGATCATGCTCGGGCAGGCATGACGCTCGACGCGCAGATGCCGCGCGGCCGCTTCACGTTCGACGTCGCGAGCCCGCGTCCGGCGGTGCTGGTGTCGGCCGGCATCGGCATCACGCCGATGATCGCGATGCTGCGCCGCGCGCTGGCCGACGACAAGGCGTCGCGCCGCGTGGTGTTCGTGCACGGCGCGCGCTATACGGCCGACCGACCGTTTGCGGCTGAATTGACGCGCATCGCCGACGCGGACGCACGCGTGTCGCTGCACTGGTTCGACAGCCGGCCGCAGCGCGACGGCGCGGCGCGACCGGGGCGCATCGACATCGCGCAACTGAAGCGCATCCTGCCGTTCGACGACTACGATTTCTACCTGTGCGGGCCGTCCGCGTTCATGCGCGATTTGTACGACGGGTTGCGCGCGCTGAACGTGCCGGACGAGCGTATCCGTTTCGAGGCGTTCGGGCCGTCGAGCGTCGTGCGTAACACGACCCGTGCGGCAGCAGCGCCCCCAGTGGCGAGCGTGCCAGTCGTATTCCGGCGCACGGGCCGCGAAGCTGCATGGACACCCGCCGACGGCACATTGCTCGAATTTGCCGAAGGCCAGGGCGTGGCGGTGCCGTCCGAGTGCCGTTCCGGGTCGTGCGGCACGTGCGCGACGCGCATGCTGTCCGGTGCGGTCGATTACGTGCAGTCGCACGATGCGCCGGTCGAACCCGGCTGCGTGCTGCTGTGCGTCGCGCAGCCTGCCGAAGGGGCCGTGACGCCGCTCGTGCTCGAGCGCTGAACGCACCATGCGACATGCCGCCGCAGATGGCCTGCTGCGCGAAAAGCGCGCGCAACTGCTGCTTTTTTCGGATGCCGGTCGGGTCGACGATAGCGTCAACCGATTCGATGAAAGGAGCACAACCATGAAACTGCTCGGCATGATCAAGCTGGTCCTGTGGAGTTTCTTCGGCGTACGCAACAGCAAGGCGCACGCCGCCGATCTCGCGAACGTCAACTACACGTTGCTGCCGTTCGTGGCGATCGTGCTCGCGGTGCTGGTCGGCGCGGTGATCTACGGCGTGGTGCACCTGGTCGTCGATCCGACCGCGACGATGCAGGGGTTCTGACCGACCGCCGAATCGCGAGCGGGCGAACGTTCCCGCTCCGGTATCCGGCCGCGTGACCGTGCCGGCCATCGAGGTGCCCGCGCACGACGCCAGTCACGCGCACCTCGGCGCCGTCGCCGTGCCGCATGAATCGCGCGGTGTCCGTTCCCGCCTCCCACGCCTCCGATTTGCCCGATTCCAGGGCGGTCAGCCCCGCCCGGGGTAAAATGCGCGCCGCGCCGCGATGTCGCGCGCGACGGGCATGCCGCCGTTCCAGCGAACGGCGCGCGCAAGTACGTCGCGCCCGTAACGGGGCGTTCGAAGCTTCCCCCCGCATGACAAGCCGCGTGCGATGCAGCCGGCCGCCCGACACGCCCCCGACGAACCGGTCGGCGGCTGCGTCGGTGCCCGGCGCGTCACCGTCATCCGATGTCCCATCCAGCGCTTTCCCGATCGATCGGCACGCATGCTGCCCGATCGTCCGATTCGTCTGATGAATGTCGTGTCGACGTTCGCGCCCGGCGTCCGCTGGGCCGCCGCGGGTTCTTGCGCGAGGTCGCGCTTCGCGGCTGCATAACGCGTTTCGAGTGTTTCGACAGGATCGAGTGGCGAGTTTTCCATCCAGAACAATGACGGTGAATAGAACAACAGCGGCGCCCGCACGGCGGCGGCGCGCGAAGGTCGGGCTTGGCGTCGGTCTCAGCATCACGCTTTTCGCGGCGCAGGCCGCCGCGGCACAGGGCGACGCGCCGGCATCCGACGCCGATGCGGCCCGGGCCGCGACACTGCCGACGATCACGGTCAGCGGCGAGCGCGGCGGCTCGTTTCGCGTGCGCGAGGCGTCGGTCGCGGGGCTCGACGATGCGCCGCTGCGCGACACGCCGGCCTCCGTCAACGTCGTCACGCGGGCGCTGATCGACGACCAGCAGGCCAAGCGCCTGAGCGACGTGGTGCGCAACGATGCGTCGGTCGTCAACGACTATGCGCCGGTCGGCTATTTCGAAGGCTTCGCGATCCGCGGCTTTCCGGTCGATCTCGCGAGCGCGATCCGGATCGACGGGCTGACGGTGTCCGGTGAGCAGAACGTGCCGCTCGAGAACAAGGAGCGTGTCGAGATCCTGAAGGGACTGGCCGGCATCGACAGCGGCGTGGTCGCGCCGGGCGGCGTGATCAACTTCGTGACGAAGCGCTCGGCGAACGTCGCGAGCGTGACGACCGGCGTCGACAGCCGCGGCTCGACGTCGGCGGCCGTCGATCTCGGCCGCCGCTTCGGCCCCGACAATCAGTTCGGCTTCCGGATCAATGCCGCGAAGGAGAACATGCATTCGTACATCGACGGCACCAACGGGCGACGCACGTTCGGCTCGATCGCCGCCGACTGGGACATCAGCCCGCGCGCGAGCCTGCAGCTGAACGCGGAATTCCAGCAGTGGATCCAGCGCTCCGCGCCCGGCTACCAACTGCTCGGCGGCACCGTCGTGCCGTCCGTCAACACGACGTCGAAGGCGCTCGGCACGCAGCCGTGGGCGAAGCCGGTGACGACCGATGCGCTGAACCTGAACGCGCGCTTCGACTACCAGTTCAACGACGACTGGAAGGCCTACGTCGCCGCCGGCCGCAGCCGCACGATGATCGACGACAACAGCGCGTTCGCGTACGGCTGCTATTACGCGGCGAGCTGCGCGGCCGGCACGACGTCGCCGTTCTTCTTCGGCGCGAACGGCGACTACGACGTGTACGACTTCCGCAGCCCGGGCGAATACCGCCGCAACGACGACCTGCGCGCGGTGACGACGGGCAGGTTCGCGACGGGCCCGCTGCGCCACGAGCTGACGCTCGGCGTGAGCGTGCAGCGCCGCGTCGTACACATGGCGAACGCCGTGTACGACTACGTGGGCAGCGAGAACATCTATGGGCCCGACGTCGCGTTCACGCCGTCGCCGAACACGGCCGGGCCGTCGTATCCGCAGCTCGACGCGTGGCAGTACGGCGTGTTCGGGCTCGACCGCATCAGCATCGGCGAGCACTGGCAGGTGCTCGCGGGCGGCAAGGAAGTGCTGTTGCGCCAGCGCAGCTGGAACAGCCTCGACGGCGACGCGACGCACACCGACCGCTCGGTGTTCCTGCCGCAGGTCGCGCTCGTCTACAAGCCGGTGAACGTGCTGTCGCTGTACGCGTCGTACAGCAAGGCGCTGTCGCTCGGCGACCAGGCGCCGGTGCGCGCGACCAACGCGTATGCGTTCCTGCCGCCGGTCGAATCGCATCAGTTCGAACTCGGCGCGAAATACGACTGGCTCGACCGGCTGAGCCTCACGGCCGCCGTATTCTCGATCAGCAAGCCGTTCCAGTTCGCCGATCCCGATGCGTCGGGCACGAGCTATACGTTCGTGCAGCGCGGCACGCAGCGCCACCAGGGGATCGAACTCGGCGCGGCCGGGCGCGTGACCGAGCGGCTCGGGCTGACGGCCAGCGTCGCGGCGATTCGCGCGCGCGCGTACGATTCGGGTTCGCCGGCGTACGAGGGGCACCAGATCATCAACGTGCCGGCGCTGCGCGCATCGCTGTATGCGGACTACGCGGTGCCGGGCGTCGCCGGTCTGAACGTGCTCGGCGGCGTCGAGTACAGCGCCGCGCGCTATGCGAACGAGGAAGGCACCGCGCGCGTGCCGTCGTGGTTCGTGTTCAATCTCGGCGCGCGCTATACGACGAAGATCGCGGGCCATCGCACGGTGCTGCGCGTGTCGGTGGACAATCTGTTCAACAAGTTCTACTGGCGCGACGCGGGCGAGCAGCAGGGCGACGCGTACCTGTTCCCGGGCGCGCCGCGCACCGCCCGCGTATCGTTGACCTATGATTTCTGATCGTCCGGATCCGGCCGCGTGATGCGCGGCCCCGGCAGCCAACCAGGAGAGCACAGACGATGTCCCCACTCGAAATCGCCGGCGTGATCGTCAGCGCGCTCGCGATCTGGCTGACCGCGAAACGGCGCATGCTGTGCTGGCCGGTCGGGCTCGCGTCGGTCGCGCTGTACGGCTGGATCTTCTTCGACGCGAAGCTGTATTCCGACATGCTGCTGCAGGGCGCGTTCGCGGTGTTGCAGGTGTACGGCTGGCGCCGCTGGATCGCGCAGCGTACGCTGGAGGCGAGCGGCGGCGCGGCGCCGGCCGGCGATGTCGCGCCCGTCACTGGCGTGCGGCCGCGGCAGATGCTGCCCGACCTGATCGCGGCCGTCGTCGGCAGCGCGCTGCTCGGCGGGATGATGGCGCGCTGGACCGACGCGGCGCTGCCGTTCGTCGATGCGTCGCTGACCGCGTTCAGCCTCGTCGCGCAATACTGGACCGCGCGGCGCTACATCGCGTCGTGGGGGTTGTGGATCGTCGTGAACGTCGTATACGTCGGGATGTTCGTGTTCAAGGAACTGTATCTGACGGCCGGACTCTATGCGCTGTTCATCGCGCTCGCCGTCATCGGCTGGCGCGACTGGAGCCGGACGGCCGACGCGCTGCGCGCGACGGCGAGCCCGGCGGGCTGATTCACGGGCCGATTCAACAACGGAGCTGCGTCGTTCATGACATTTCCTCTCGAGCCGAACGCGCCTGCGTCGCGTGACGCCGTCGACGCGCGGGACGTCGCACCGCCGCAATTCGGCGTCGACGGCGAGCAGGCCGAACGCGACTGGCCGCTGATGACGCACGACGAAGTCGCGGGCGTGCTCGCGCGGATCGATGGCGTCGGCGCGCCGGCGCGGCTCACGTGGCACAGCCCGCGGCCGTTCTCGGCGGCCGTGCTGGTGCACACGACGGACGAGCGCACGCTGTTCGTCAAGCGTCATCACGTGAGCCTGCGTGATGTCGCCGGACTCGAGGAAGAGCATCGCTTCATCGCGCATCTGCGTGCACGCGATGTTCCGGTCGCCGACGTGCTCGCCGGTCGCGACGGCGCGACCGCGTTCGCATCCGGCGACTGGACCTATGAAGTGCACGTGGTCGCGCCGGGTGTCGATGCGTATCGCGGCGTGATGTCGTGGCAGCCGTTCACGCATCCTTCGCATGCATACGCGGCCGGCCGCGCGCTGGCCGAACTGCATCGCGCATCGGCCGGCTACGATGCGCCGGCGCGGCCCGTGCGCACGCTGTTGTCGAGTTTCCGCGTACTGTCGTCCGCCGATCTGGCGGGTGCGCTCGAACGCTGGGTCGATGCGCAGCCGCTGCTGGTGCGCGCGCTCGGCACGCGCGACTGGCGCGGCGACGTAGCGGATGCGATCGGCCCGTATCATGCGCGCCTCGTGCCGCTGCTTCCCGCGCTGCCGCCGCTGTGGACGCACGGCGACTGGCACGCGTCGAACCTGTTGTGGACCGATGCCGGCCCCGGCGCGCGGGTGCGCACCGTGCTCGACTTCGGCCTGTCCGATCGCACGTGCGCGGTGATGGACGTCGCGCTGGCGATCGAGCGCAATACGATCGACTGGATGGCGCTGGCCGATGCGCGCCGCATCGAATACGCGCACATCGATGCGCTGCTCGACGGCTACGAATCGCTCGAACCGCTGAGCGACGATGCGTATGCGGCGCTGGTCGCGATGCTGCCGATCGTGCATACGGAGTTCGCGCTGTCGGAAGTTGCGTATTTCGGGTGCATCATCGAGGCCCCGGCGATCGTCGACGTCGCGCACGACGGCTACCTGCTCGGGCACGCACGCTGGTTCGGCGAACGCGACGGACGACGACTGCTCGACTGGCTGGCGCAACGCCGGCGCGCGAAGCGGGGCAGCGTGTAAAGCTGCGCGCCGGCCGTCGTCGAGCCGGCAATGTTGTTTTCCTTCCGTGCGGCGATCGCACCGCACATTCACTGAAATCATCCGATCCACGAAGCGGACCCTGCTCCCGCAGGACGCCGCACGTCCGCACGTCGTCGCATCCAACATGACGGAAATGTCATCTTCGGCTCATGTTCGCACTGCACCCGATCCGTAGCATCGGTGCGAACCGTTATCGCAGAACCGAACATGCTCAAGCTCACCCTCGCCGTGGCCGTCGTCTTCGCGACGGCCGCGACGGCCAATGCGCAATCGCTGCAGGTCGCGGCCCCGGTCTTGGCCTCGACGGCTTCCGCTGTCGCACCGCCGTCCGACGCCGCTTCTTCCCCATTGCTGACGCTGTCCGACGCGCTCGCGGCAGCGGCCCGCAACAACCCGGCGTTGCGCGGCGCGCGCGCGGACGTCGACGCATCGGCCGGCGCGCTGATACAGGCCGGCGCGCGTCCCAATCCGGAAGTGTCGTTCCTGCAGGAAGGCTTCAGCCGTGCGGAGCGCACGTCGACCGCGCTGATCAACCAGACCATCGAACTCGGTGGCAAGCGCCGCGCGCGGCTCGATGTCGCGTCGTACGGCCGCGAGGCCGCGAACGCGTCGCTCGACGAGCAGGGCGCCGCCGTGCGCGCCGATGTGGTCGCGGCGTTCTACGGATTGCTTGCCGCGCAGCGGCAACTTCAGGTCACCGAAGAGTCGGCCGCGATCGCCGCGCGCTCGGCGGACCTCGCGGGCCGCCGCGCGCAGGCCGGCAAGGTGTCGCCGGTCGAGGCGACCAAGGCGCAGGTGGCGGCGGCCGGCGTCCAGATCGAGGTGGCGACCGCGCGCGGCCGTGTCGACGTCGCGCGCGAGAAGCTGAATGCGGTGATGGGTGAAGCGCGCAGCGACCGCCGCGTCGCGCTCGGCGATCTGGAAGTGGTGCCAGCGGTCGAGCCGCTGTCCGCGCTGACCGCGCAGCTCGACGACGCGCCGCTCGCCCGCGTCGCGCGCGCGCAGATGCTGCGCTCGAACGCGGCCGTGTCGCTCGAACGCGCGCGGCGCATTCCCGACGTGACGGTCAGCGCGGGCATGAAGCGGGTGACGACGGGCGGCGTGCCCGACAACCAGGCGGTGGTCGGGGTGTCGATTCCGATTCCGCTCTTCGATACGAACCGTGGCGCCTTGCTCGAAGCGACGCACAAGGCCGAGCGCGCGAATGCCGATCTCGACCGCGAGCGCACGCGGCTGCGGCTCGAACTCACGCAGGCGTACGCGAATTTCGACGCGGCCGCGCAGGAAGCGCGGCGGCTGAAGACCGACATCCTGCCCGGCGCGCGGCTCGCGCTCGATGCGATGTCGCGCGGCTACGAGCTCGGCAAATTCAGCTTCCTCGACGTGCTCGACGCGCAGCGCACGTTGTTCCAGGGGCAATCGCAATACGTGCGCGCGCTCGCCGACGCGCATGCGGCCCGCGCCGACATCGGCCGGCTCGTCGGCACGCCGCTCGCGGGCGTTGCGCAATAGCCGCGCTTCTTACCTGAAGGATCATCATGTCACGCAGCAGAATCTTCATCATTGCGGCGGCCGTGCTCGGCGGCGTCGGGATCGTGCTCGGCGCGCTCGCCGTCACGCGAGGCGGTGCGTCCGTGCCCGCGGGCACCGAAGCCGCGCAGGCGGCCGACGGCGTCGGCACCGGCTCGCACGGCGGCGTCGTGCTCACGCGCGGCACATTGTCCGTCGAGGTCGTGATGACGGAAAAACCCGGCGACGCGCGGCTCGTCGTCTATCCGTTCGTCGACGGCAAGCCTGCGACCAAGGGCGTTGCCGTGTCCGGCACGCTGGTGCGGTACGACCGCTCGCACGAACCCATGCGTTTCGACGCCGCGGGCCAGAAGTTCGTGTCGGCGCAATCGATCGCGAAGCCGCACGTGTTCGACGCGACGATCGACGTCAAGGCGGGCAACGAGGCCGCGTCGTTTCCGTTCGCGCGCGCGGACGGCGCGATCGCGCTGACCGATGAGCAGTTGAAGACGTCGAAGATCGCGCTCGCGAAGGCCGGCCCCGCGCAGATCGCCACGCCGTTCCAACTGCCGGGCGAGATCAAATTCAACGAGGATCGCACCGCGCACGTCGTGCCGCGCGTGGCCGGCATCGTCGAACAGGTGTCGGTGTCGCTCGGGCAGAACATCGCGAAGGGGCAGGTGCTGGCCGTGATCGCGAGCACCGATCTCGCGGACCGTCGCAGCGAACTGCTGACCGCCGAACGCCGGTTGTCGGGCGCGCGCGCGACCTATGAACGCGAACGCACGCTGTGGCAGGAGCGCATCTCGGCGGAACAGGATTACCAGCAGGCGCAGGTTCAGTTGCGCGAGGCCGAGATCGCCGTGCAGAACGCGCGGCAGAAACTGGCCGCGCTGAACGCGCCGGCCGGCGCGGGCGCGCTGAACCGCTACGAGTTGCGCGCGCCGTTCGCGGGCACGATCGTCGAGAAGCATGCGACGCCCGGCGAAGCGATCGCCGCCGACGCGAGCATGTTCGTGATCTCCGACCTGTCGACGGTGTGGGCCGAGATGGCCGTGCCCGCGCAGCGGCTGAACGACGTGCGCGTCGGCCGCGACGCGACGGTCAGCGCGACCGCGTTCGAATCGCGCTCGAACGGCCCGATCGCTTACGTCGGCTCGCTGCTCGGCGAACAGACGCGCACCGCGCCCGCGCGCGTCGTGCTGCCGAATCCGGACGGCGTGTGGCGGCCGGGGATGTTCGTGAACGTGTCGGTCGACGCGGGCAAGCAGGCCGTGCCGCTCGCCGTCGCGAGCGACGCGCTGCAGGACGTCGACGGCGTGCCGTCGGTATTCGTGCGCTCGCCGAAGGGCTTCGTCGCACAGGCCGTCGAGACGGGGCGGCGCGACGACCGTGCGACCGAAGTGCTGAAGGGGCTCAAGCCGGGCCAGGAATATGTGGCCGCGAACAGCTTCGTGCTGAAGGCCGAGCTCGGCAAGGGGAGCGCGGAACATGAATGAGCGTCACGTATCGAAGGCCCACGCAGTGGACGTTCCCCGCTTCGAGGAATCCCGCCATGTTTGAGCGCCTGATCCGCTTTGCGATCGCGCACCGCTGGCTCGTGATGCTGGCGATCGCGGCCGTGGCCGCGCTGGGCGTGTTCAGCTACCAGAAGCTGCCGATCGACGCGGTGCCCGACATCACGAACGTGCAGGTCCAGATCAACACGGCCGCGCCCGGCTACTCGCCGCTGGAGGCCGAGCAGCGCATCACGTATCCGGTCGAGACCGTGATGGCCGGCCTGCCGGGCCTCGAGCAGACGCGTTCGATTTCGCGCTACGGTCTGTCGCAGGTCACCGTGATCTTCAAGGACGGCACCGACATCTACTTTGCGCGGCAGCTCGTCAACGAACGCATCCAGGAAGCGAAGGACAAGCTGCCCGCCGGCATCGCGCCCGCGATGGGGCCGACGTCGACCGGCCTCGGCGAGATCTACCTGTGGACCGTCGAGGCCGACGCGGCCGCGCGCAAGCCCGACGGTACACGCTACACGGCGGCCGACCTGCGCGAGCTGCAGGACTGGGTCGTCCGGCCGCAACTGAGAAACGTGCGCGGCGTGACCGAGGTGAATTCGATCGGCGGCTACGTGAAGGAATACCGCGTCGCGCCGAACCCGGCGAAGCTGATGTCGTACGGGCTGACGCTCGCCGACGTCGTGCGCGCGCTCGAACGCAACAACGACAACGTCGGCGCGGGCTACATCGAGAAGCGCGGCGAGCAGTACCTGGTGCGCGTGCCGGGCCAGGCGCGCACCGTCGACGACATCGCGAACATCGTGCTGACCAACGTCGGGGGCGTGCCGGTGCGGATGAAGGAGGTCGGCCTCGTCGACATCGGCCGCGAGTTGCGCACCGGCGCCGCGACGTCGAACGGCGAGGAGGTCGTGCTCGGCACGGTGTTCATGCTGATGGGCGAGAACAGCCGCTCGGTCGCGAAGGCCGTCGCCGCGAAGATGGCGGACGTGAACCGCACGCTGCCGGCCGGCGTGAAGGCGATTCCCGTCTACGACCGCACCGTGCTCGTCGAGAAGGCCGTCGCGACGGTGAAGAAGAACCTGCTGGAGGGCGCGATCCTCGTGATCGCCGTGCTGTTCCTGTTTCTCGGCAACATCCGCGCGGCGCTGATCACCGCGCTCGTGATCCCGCTGTCGATGTTGATGACGTTCACCGGGATGGTCAACGCGAAGGTCAGCGCGAACCTGATGAGCCTCGGCGCGCTCGACTTCGGGATCATCGTCGACGGCGCGGTCGTGATCGTCGAGAACTGCGTGCGACGGCTCGCGCATGCGCAGGCCGTCGCGGGCCGGCCGCTGACGCGCGACGAGCGCTTCGCGGAAGTATTCGGCGCATCGCAGGAGGCGCGCCGCGCGCTGATATTCGGGCAACTGATCATCATGGTCGTGTACCTGCCGATCTTCGCGCTCACGGGTGTCGAAGGGAAGATGTTCCATCCGATGGCCGTCACCGTGGTGATGGCGCTCGCGGCGGCGATGGTGCTGACCGTCACGTTCATTCCGGCAGCCGTCGCGCTGTTCATCGGCGAGCGCGTCGAGGAAAAGGAAAACCGGCTGATGGGCTGGGCGCGGCGTGCATACGAACCCGTGCTCGCCGCATTCATGACGCGCCCCGCGCGCGTGATGCTCGGCGCCGGCGCGATCGTGCTGGCCACGCTCGGGCTCGCGACGCGGCTCGGCAGCGAGTTCATCCCGAGCCTGAACGAGGGCGATCTGGCGGTCGCCGCGCTGCGCATTCCCGGCACGAGCCTGTCGCAATCGGTCGAGATGCAGAAGGCGATCGAGAAGACGCTGAAGGCGCGCTTCCCGGAAATCGAGCGCGTGTTCGCGCGCACCGGCACGGCCGAGATCGCGGCCGATCCGATGCCGCCGAACCTGTCGGACGGCTACATCATGCTGAAGCCGACCGACAAGTGGCCCGATCCGAACAAGCCGCGCGATCAGTTCGTGCGCGAGATCGAAGAGGCGCTGGCGGAACTGCCGGGCAACGCGTACGAGTTCTCGCAGCCGATCCAGCTGCGCTTCAACGAGCTGATCTCGGGCGTGCGCAGCGACGTCGCGGTGAAGATCTTCGGCGACGACATGACCGTACTGAACCAGACCGGCGAGCAGATCGCGGCCGCGTTGCAGAAGGTGCCGGGCGCATCCGAAGTGAAGGTCGAGCAGACCACCGGCCTGCCCGTGCTGACCGTCAACCTCGACCGCGACAAGCTCGCGCGCTACGGCGTGACGGTCGCCGACCTGCAGGATACGGTGGCCGCGGCCGTCGGCGGGCAGAAGGCGGGGACGCTGTTCCAGGGCGATCGCCGCTTCGACATCGTCGTGCGGCTGCCGGACGAGCTGCGCTCCGACATCGAGGCGATCAAGCGTCTGCCGATCGCGCTGCCCGCGCCGGCCGCGGGTGCCAGCGCGCCGCTCGCGCAGGCGCCGTACGTGCCGCTCGCGGAACTCGCGACGATCGAGGTCGCGCCGGGCCCGAACCAGATCAGCCGCGAGGACGGCAAGCGGCGCGTCGTCGTCAGCGCGAACGTGCGCGGCCGCGACGTCGGCTCGTTCGTTGCCGATGCGCGCGAGCAATTGCAACAGGACGTGCGCGTGCCGGCCGGCTACTGGGTGTCGTGGGGCGGCCAGTTCGAGCAGTTGCAGAGCGCGAGCGAGCGGCTGAAGCTCGTCGTGCCGCTCGCGCTGTTCATGGTGTTCGTGCTGCTGTTCGTGATGTTCAACAACGTGAAGGACGGGCTGCTGGTCTTCACCGGCATTCCGTTCGCGCTGAGCGGCGGCGTGGTGTCCTTGTGGCTGCGCGGGATTCCGCTGTCGATCACCGCGGCGGTCGGCTTCATCGCGCTGTCCGGCGTCGCGGTGCTCAACGGTCTCGTGATGATCTCGTTCATCCGCAACCTGCGCGACGACGGGATGCCGCTCGACGCGGCCGTGCGCGAAGGCGCGCTCACGCGGCTGCGGCCCGTGCTGATGACCGCGCTCGTCGCGTCGCTGGGCTTCCTGCCGATGGCATTCGCGACCGGCACCGGCGCCGAGGTGCAGCGCCCGCTCGCGACGGTCGTGATCGGCGGTATCCTGTCGTCCACGGCGCTGACGCTGCTGGTGCTGCCGGTGCTGTACCGCGTGAGCCACGCGGTGTCGTGGCGCGCGGTATTGCGCGGCGGGTTCGGCGCGGGCGTGCTGCGCCGGCTGGGTTTCTTCAAGGGTAATGCGTGATGCGAATTCTGATTGTCGAGGATGAACCGAAAACCGGCGCCTATCTGCGCAAGGGCCTGACCGAAGCCGGCTATGTCGTCGACTGGGTGGAGGACGGCATCACGGGCCAGCATCAGGCCGAGACCGAGGAGTACGATCTGCTCGTGCTCGACGTGATGCTGCCGGGGCAGGACGGCTGGACGCTGCTGCAGAACCTGCGTCGCAGCAAGTCGACGCCCGTGCTGTTCCTCACCGCGCGCGACGACGTCGGCGACCGCGTGAAGGGGCTCGAACTCGGCGCCGACGATTATCTGGCCAAGCCGTTCGACTTCGTCGAACTCACCGCGCGCATCAAGTCGATTTTGCGGCGTGGCCAGCCGCGCGATTCGAACACGCTGCGCGTGGCCGATCTCGAACTCGACCTGACGCGCCGCAAGGCCACGCGGCAGCGCGACACGATCCTGCTGACCGCGAAGGAATTTGCGCTGCTGTGGCTGCTGATGCGTCGCGAAGGCGAGATCCTGCCGCGCGCGACGATCGCGTCGCAGGTGTGGGACATGAACTTCAACAGCGATACGAACGTCGTGGATTCCGCGATTCGGCGACTGCGCTCGAAGATCGACGACGCCTACGAACCGAAGCTGATCCACACCGTGCGCGGGATGGGCTACGTGCTCGAAGTGCGCGACGGCGCGGCCAAATGATCGCGCGCCTGCTGCCGCGCACGCTGCGCGGACGCCTGACCGCGCTGATCATCCTGTCGACGTCGGTGATCCTCGCCTCGAGCGGCGTCGCGCTGTACGAGGCGTTGAGCAATCGCATCGAGACGACGGCGGCCGAGCAGATGGCCGGTATTTCGACCGCGCTGGGCACGCACCTGGCGGAAGCGCGTTCGACGGCCGACGTCGCGCGCAACCCCGATATCTGGATCGACCAGTTGCATGGGCATCCGAACATGGACCTGGCGATCTACGATGCGGCCGGCACGCGCATCGTCGGCACGCCGGGATTCCGGACCTACGCGCCGCTGCTGTCGACGGACGCGGGCCGTATTCCGGTATTCGTCGCGCCGCCCGGCGTGCGGCATCAGTATCTGGTGATGACCGTGCCGCTCGCCGGCGCGGGCGCGCCCGTCGTGCGCGTCGCGGTGCAGTACGACCGCAGCGCCGACGTGCTGCTGCTGCGCACGCATGCCTATACGATCGTCGTGATCGAGGTGTTCGGCGTCGTGCTGGCGGCCGCGATCGCATACGGCATAGCGGCGCTCGGGCTGAGCCCGTTGCGGCGCTTCGCGGCGCGGGCCGAGCAGATGTCGACGAGCCGGCTGGCCCATCCGCTGCCGGAACTCGATACGTCAGGTGAACTGAAGGAACTGGAGCATGCGTTCAACGGGATGCTCGCGCGCCTGAACGAATCGTTTACGCGGTTGAGCCAGTTCTCGTCGAATCTCGCGCACGACATGCGCACGCCGCTCACGAACCTGCAGGCGGCCGCGCAGGTCGTGCTGTCGCAGCCGCGCGGCGCGGACGAATATCGCAGCGTGATCGAGTCGAGCATCGACGAGTATCAGCGGCTGTCGAGGATGATCGAGGACATGCTGTTCCTCGCGCGCTCGGAGCAGGCCGGCACGTCGATCGACGTGCGGCGGCTCGATGCGGCCGAGGAGGCCTCGCGAGTCGCCGGCTACTACGAGCCGCTCGCGGAGGACGCGGGTGTGTCGGTGAAGGTCGACGGCTACGCATGGGTCGATGCGGATCTCACGCTGTATCAGCGCGCGTTGAGCAACCTGCTGTCCAATGCGCTGGCGTATGCGCCGCGCGGCAGTGTCGTGACGATCGATTGTTCGGAACAGGCCGGCGCGACGACGATCGCCGTATCGGATACGGGGCCGGGCATCGATGCGCAGCACGTCGCGCGGATTTTCGAGCGCTTCTATCGCGTCGATCCGTCGCGGCACAATTCGGCGTCGGGGACGGGCCTCGGCCTCGCGATCGTCCGGTCGATCATGGACAACCATGGCGGCGAATGCGGGGTCGACAGCGTTCCCGGCCGGCGCACGACATTCTGGCTGCGCTTTCCGCAGCGGCCGCCGGGTGCGCCGAAGACGATGCCGGCGGCCCATGCTTGAGATCGCACGCCGGCACGGCCGCGCGTTCGCCGCGATACGGCGGCGCGCGGCACGCTGCCCGCGATCGCGCGGCAGCGCCCGCGCCTGACCGGCATCAGCGGGTCGCGAGGCTGTCGTGATTGTCGGCCTGCGGCGCCTTCTCGCCGGCATGCACCGAAATCCCGTGAAGCTCCTTGTTGCGCGCGACGATCTCGCCGGTCGGCGGGTACTGCGTCTTGCTCGTCGGCACCACGCCGTCGTGCTGCGCCTGCTTCAGTTCGTTGATGACTTCCGCGCGGGTCTTGCCCTGCATTTGTGTTTGCGTTTGCGCGAATGCGGCTTGCGTGGCGATGCCGAGCGACAGCGTCGCGGTGACGAACAGGGCAGCGAGTTTTACCGTTTTCATGGAGCTCTCCTTGATGAGGCCGCCGGGTGGCGATCCATGGAACCAGTATGCGAAAGCAGCCGAGCGTGACCGTGATCGGCAGATGAAAAATCCGTCAGATTGCGCGGCGGCGTGTCCAACGTGCGGGCCCTGGCCGACATGACGCGATCGTCATGTTCGGGTCATGCGTGCGATGAACGGAAAGCGGAGCATGTCGCTTGCCGACGGCCGATGGTGTCGTCGGCATGCGCGCCGTTCGCCGCGCCGGCATGGAAGGCGGCCGGCTTCGTTTCGACTTTCATTCCGGACCAAACAGTGGATCGTCCCGCCATTCGCCTGTCGTTGCTTGCGTTGCTGATTGCCCCGTTGGTCGCCGGTTGCGCGTCGTCCCGTCCCGATGCTGGAACGGTCGGATCGTCCGCACCGAAGGCCGCGCGCAATGCGGTGCCCGCCGGCCTGACGCCCGGCGAGCAGATCGACTATGCGGGACATCGCTGCGGCAATCCGAACTTCCACGTGAAGACGCATCCGTGCCTGTTCCCGAAGCGCAACGTCACGCCTTGATCCGTCGTACTGACGAAAAAAAGCCCGGCACTCACGGTGTCCGGGCCGAACGCGTGATCGTGCCGTGCGACAGCGATCCGCTTGCGTGGATTGCAACGGGCATTGCCCGTCACGCATTCGATGGTAGCGACACGATGCATCGCGAACCTGATCGGAAGATGAAATTTTCGTCATGCGCGTGCCCGCGCGTTGCCGCTGCCCCGATCAGAAACGATGGCGCAGCCCGAGATTGACGATCCCTTGCGTGCGCGTGCCGCCGTAGCCATAGGAGCCGATCGACGCCTGCGCCGTCTGCGTGCCGCCGTCGAGCGTGCGTTGCTCGCCGTTCGCGCGTTGCCACGCGCCGACCGCATAGAGATCGGTGCGTTTCGACAGCACGTAGTCCGCGCCGGCCGACACCTGATGGTAGGTCGCGCGCGTATCGCCGCGGGCTTTCGTGTAGCTGTAGCCGACGCCGACGAGCAGGCTCGCGCTCGCCTGATAGTTGAAGAAGCCGCGCGCGGTATCGTATTTCTGCGTGCTGCGAAACGCCGACATCGCATCGGCCTTGTACTGCGCGTTGCTGTAGTCGATGCCGACCGCGAAGGGCGCGAAGCTGTAGCGCAACGCGCCGCGTGCGATGCCGATCGACTTCGCGGAGATGTAGCCGCCGTTGACCAGCGATCCGTCGAACGTGCCGTCGGAGGTGCCGTTCCAGCCGGTCCGGATGCCGTCGGCAAGCGGCGACTTGTTGGCCGTGTAGTAGTAGCCGCCCGCGACATCGATCGGGCCGTTGCCGTACGAAAGCCCGGCCGACCAGGTTTGTCCCGCGCCCGTCTTGCCGGCCACGCCGCCGAGCGCAACCATACCGACGAACTGGAACCCGGCGATCACGGGGGACGTGTACTTCACTGCGTTGTCGGTTCGCGACGACGTGTCGTAGTTGTCGACGTCGCCGGGCGTCGCATACACGCTGCCGAAGTAGAAATCGCCGGTAATCGGCCATGCGACATCGGCAAGCGCGTCGTACTGGCGGCCGATCGTCAGCGTGCCCCAGCGCGAGCTGTCGAGACCGACGAACGCCTGCCGGCCGAACATCCGGTTGCCTTGCCCGAGCGCGCCGGTATTCGGATTGAAGCCGTTCTCCAGCGTGAAGATCGCCTTCAGCCCGCCGCCGAGGTCTTCCGCGCCTTTCACGCCGAAGCGGTTCCCGAGCAGGTTGCCGTTGCCCAGGCCGACGAGATTCTTGCCGTCTGCATTGGCATTCCAGACGTACGTCAGCGACGTATCGAACAGGCCGTAGAGGCTGACTTCCGACGCGTGAACCGCGTGGGCGGTCGTGAGCAGCGCACCGGACAGCATGACGAGCCGAGATGGAGTGTTCATGTTGGGTCCCTGAGGTTCGAGTTGATCGTTTCGTGCGTCCGTCGATCGCGCCGCCGCGCGTTCCGTGTGCGGGCGACGAATATGGCGAACGTGCAGGCGATTCTGGGAACCGTTCGAATCGCGACGGTGAGGGACAAATGAGGAAAATGTCATTCACGCGTCATGTGAGTCGAAGCATCTCGTCGATTTGCTTCGCACTGCGATTCAGGGCGTGGCATGCGATGACGAAATCGTCATCCCGTGTTCATGATCGCGCACCGCCATCGGATCAATCTTGGAACTCACGTTACCCATTCCGGACAAGGAGCGAAGCTCATGAACATTCGACGACCCCTGATTTCGATCGCCGTTGCCGCGCTGTCGATCGCCGCTTTCTCGCAGTCGGCCACCGCGCAGTCCAGGACACGACAGGAAGTGCGCCAGGAACTGCTGCGTGCCCGTCACGACGGCGTGATCCCGAGTCCGAAGCACGACTATCCGCCGAGCCCGGCCACCATCGCCCGCAATCAGGAAATCCATCGCGCGACGGTGCATCGCGGCGAATCCGCGCCGGTCGTCGATGCGCATGACAACGGCTTGGCAGTGCGTTGATATTTTTTCGAGGAGGAACGGACGATGCGCAACATGATGAAAGCGATCGTACTGGCTGCGTGCCTGACGGCGACGGCCGCAACGGCGGCCGGCTGGCCGGAGCGCGCGCTGTCGCATGCGCCGGAACACGACGTCGGCCGCCGCGCGAGCGAACGGATGCGCTGCGAATTCGCGGCCGTGCCGGCGGGCGAGTGGAGCGCGACGTTCACGCGCGGGCAATGCGAAGTCGGCAACGGGCGGCTGACGTTCCTGCCCGCCGATGCGGGCGCCGTGCCGGCGCCGCTCGCCGAGCAGCGGATCGTGCTTCGCGAGGTGCGTACCGCGTCGCATCAGTCGCGCAAATTGAAGGAGCAACTGCAACTGACCACGCGCGACGAAGTGATCGCGCTGAACGTGCTGACCGACGACGGCAGCCGCAAGTCGCGCGAGCATGCGATCGACCTGTGGGCCGCATTGCGCAACGAGGGCGTGACGCCCGTCAACGGCACACGCATCGTCGAGACGTATCCGACCGCCGCGACGACGTGGTGATGCTCGCGCGTCAGCCGGCCTTCGCCGAACCTTCGATCAGGAAGAACACGATGCCGCCGGTGAAATGCCGGATGACGCACGACGGCTTCGTGCCGGGCGTCGTTCCGGCATCAACCGGGGATTGAACACCTTGAGCGGGCGTGTGCACGCCTGCGCCAGGTCACACTTGCGCGAGCGCCTGGTCGAGATCGGCGAGGAGGTCGTCGATGTGCTCGATGCCGATCGACAGCCGCACCGTTTCCTCCTTCACGCCGGCCTTCGCGAGTTCGGCCGGCGACAGTTGGCGGTGCGTCGTCGAGGCCGGATGCGTCGCGAGCGATTTGGTGTCGCCGATGTTGACGAGCCGCGTGAACAGCTTCAGCGCGTCCTGGAACTTCGCGCCGCCGTCGCGGCCGCCCTTCACGCCGAACGTCAGGATGCCGGGCGCGCGGCCCGACAGGTAGCGCGCGACGAGCGGATGATCCGGGTGATCGGGCAGCCCCGCGTAGTTCACCCACTCGACGTGTTCGTGGCGCGCGAGATGCTGCGCGATTTTCAGCGCGTTGTCGCTGATGCGCTCGACGCGCAGCGCGAGCGTCTCGATGCCCTGCAGGATCTGGAACGCGTTGAACGGCGAGATCGCCGCGCCCATGTTGCGCAGCGGCACGACCCGCGCGCGCCCGATATAGGCGGCCGGCCCGAATGCTTCGGTGTACACGACGCCGTGATAGCTGACGTCGGGTTCGTTGAGCCGCTTGAAGCGGTCCGCGTGCTGCGCCCACGGGAACTTGCCCGAATCGACGATCGCGCCGCCGAGGCTCGTGCCGTGGCCGCCGAGATACTTCGTCAGCGAATGCACGACGATGTCCGCGCCGTGTTCGAACGGGCGCAGCAGATACGGCGACGGCACCGTGTTGTCGACGATCAGCGGGATCCCGTGACGATGCGCGACTTCCGCGAGCGCGGCGATGTCGGTCACGTTGCCGAGCGGGTTGCCGACCGATTCCGCGAAGATCGCCTTCGTGCGCGCGTCGATCAGCGGCTCGAACGATGCCGGGTCGCGCGGATCGGCGAAGCGCGTCGTGATGCCGTATTGCGGCAGCGTATGCGCGAACAGGTTGTAGGTGCCGCCGTACAGCGAACTGGCGGACACGATGTTGTCGCCGGCTTCGGCGATCGTCTGGATCGCGTACGTGACGGCCGCCTGGCCCGACGCCAGCGCGAGCGCGCCGATACCGCCCTCGAGCGCGGCGATCCGCTGCTCGAGCACGTCCGTCGTCGGGTTCATGATTCGCGTGTAGATGTTGCCCTGGACCTTCAGGTCGAACAGGTCCGCGCCGTGCTGCGTGTCGTCGAATGCGTACGCAACGGTCTGGTAGATCGGCACCGCGACCGCGCGCGTGGTCGGGTCGGGACGATAGCCGCCGTGCACGGCGATGGTTTCGAGTCGCCAGTTCGAAGTGGCCTGATCGGTCATGGGTGCTCCGGTCTGTTGTTGTCGTGGTCGAGCGATTATAGGAGCAGGTGCGCGGCCGCCTTTAGAACGAATGGTTGGTTGCTTATGCGGCCGCCGCGCTTGCGGCGCACGGCGCATCCTCGAAGTCGGCACGCTCGGCGGCGGGGACGGGTTTTCGATCTCGATCGTCGGCGCGTGACGCGCGCCGCGCTATCCTTTCACGCACACCACCTGACGCAGCGTGTGCACCACTTCGACAAGGCTGCGCTGCGCCGCCATCACCGCGTCGATGTCCTTGTAGGCCATCGGGATCTCGTCGATGACACCCGCGTCCTTCCGGCATTCGACACCGCGCGTCGCGCTCACCTGGTCGCCGACCGTGAAGCGGCGCTTCGCCTCGGTTCGGCTCATCGAGCGTCCGGCGCCGTGGCTGCACGAACAGAAACTCTCCGGATTGCCGAGCCCGCGCACGATGAAGCTCTTCGCGCCCATCGAGCCCGGAATGATCCCGAGCTGCCCCTTCTGCGCGGACACCGCGCCCTTGCGGGTCACGAGCACGTCCTCGCCGAAGTGGCGTTCGCGCTGCACGTAGTTGTGGTGGCAGTTCACCGCATGCTCGTCGACCGCGAACGGTTTCGCGATCACGCCGCGCGCCGCGCCGATCACCGCCTCCATCATCGCCTGCCGGTTGCGGCGCGCATAGTCCTGCGCCCAGCCGACCGCCTCGACGTAATCGTCGAAGTGGCGGCTGCCCTCGGTGAAATACGCCAGATTGCGATCCGGCAGGTTCGCGATGTGCTGCCGCATGTCGGCCTGCGCGAGCTCGATGAACAGGCTGCCGATCGCGTTGCCGACGCCGCGCGAGCCGCTGTGCAGCATGAACCACACGCGTCCGGCCTCGTCGATGCACACCTCGATGAAATGGTTGCCCGTGCCGAGCGTACCCAGATGCGCACGGTGGTTCGTCTTCTCCAGCTTCGGATACTTGTCGACGATGCGCTGAAAGCCCGGCAGCAGCGACTTCCACGATTCGGTCACGGCGGGCGGCGTGCGATCGCCCCATGCTCCGGGATCGCGGCGCCCCGGCACGCGGCCGTGCGGCACCGCGCGTTCGATCGCGCCGCGCAGCCCGCCGAGCGAGTCCGGCAGGTCCGCTGCCGTGAGCGTCGTGCGCGCCGCCATCATCCCGCAGCCGATATCGACGCCGACCGCGGCCGGAATGATCGCGCCTTTCGTCGGAATCACGCTGCCGATCGTCGAGCCCTTGCCGAGGTGGACGTCCGGCATCACCGCGACGTGCCTGAAGATGAACGGCATCTGCGCGGTGTTGCGCAACTGCGCGCGCGCATCGTCCTCGACCGCGACGCCTTGCGTCCACATCTTCACCGGCTTGCCGTTCGACAATTCCATCACCTGGAATTCGTCGCTACTCATTTGCTTCACCCTTCATTCCACTATTCGCGTCCGGCGCGGCATTCAACCGCTCACGCGTGGCAGATTGCAATGATCTCCGCGCTGGCCGCGTCGTCGAACGGCGCGCCGTGCCAGTCGCCGCACCATTCCGCCGACGTGAAGCCGGCGGCCGCCACGCGCGCCCGCAGGTCGGGCTGCGCGATGAAGCGCAGCAGGCTCGCGTTCTTCACACGCGTATTGTCGCGCTGAAAGTGGTAGACCGTGTCGAACGACACGATCGGGTCCTCGACCGCGGTTACCGCATGGTGCAGCTCGACGCTGCCGAACTCGGGCGAATCGATGCGGGACGCGGATGACTGCGGCGTCCAGTCACGCCACGGCTCGACACGCGGGTTGCGGGTGTCGAACAGGAAGCGGCCGCCGTCGGCCAGCACGCGCCGCACGCCGCGCAGCGTCGCGTCGATGTCCGCGTCGGTCAGCAGACACTGGAACGCGTGTCCGGTCATCACGACGGCATCGAACGGCGCGCCGGGCGGCAGGCCGCCGAGATCGCACGCGAGCCAGCCGACCGCGCCGGCGCCGGGCTGGCGTCGCGCATGGTCGATCATCGCGGGCGCGGGATCGATCGCGACGACGTCGTGCCCGGCCGCCGCGAGCCGGCGCGCGAACGTGCCGGTGCCGCAGCCGAGATCGAGAATCCGTTGCCGCGTGGCGCCGATGCGCGATGTGTAGAACGCGAAGTCGCGATCGCCTGCGTTGAACCGGTCGTAGACCGCGACGAGGCGCGGGTCGGTATAGAGGATTTCGCCGGCGGTTGCCGCGTCGGACGTCATGCGAAACGCGCGCGTCAGCGTTGCTGGACCGCGACGCGCAGCCCGAGCGCGATGAAGATCGAACCGATGATCTTCCCCTGCCAGCGCGTGAGCCACGCAAGCCGCTTCACGAGGCGGCCGAGCGGGCGGATCGAGCACGCGATCAGCGTCGTGTAGAGCGAGCTGAGCACGACGAAGATCAGCCCGAGCACCGCGAACTGCACGAACGTCGAGCCGCGTTCCGGATGCACGAACTGCGGCATGAACGCGAGGAAGAACAGCGCGGTCTTCGGGTTCAGCACTTCGGCGGGGATCGCCTGCAGGTATGCCTTCAGCGGCGTGACGGGCGACACTTTCGGCAGCGACGGATCGGACGGCCTGTCGAGCAGCGCGCGCACGCCGAGGTAGATCAGGTACGCGGCGCCGACCAGCTTCACGACGTTGAATGCGAGCGCCGACGTCATCAGCAGCGCCGACAGCCCGACCGCCGCGAACAGCGTGTGAACGAAGTCGCCGCTCGCGACGCCGAGCCCGGTCAGGATGCCGGTCTTGCGGCCGCCCTGCACGGTGCGGCTCAGCACGAGCAGCACGGCGGGGCCGGGAATCAGGAACAGACCCAGGACGACGGCGGTGAAGGTGGTCAGCGTGGTCAGGTCGAACATGGCGGCTCCGGCAAGGTTGGCGCAGCGCGGGGGACGACGCGGCGGCGCGAATGTTCCGATCATTCACTGCTCGATTCGCCAGAATATCAGCGTTTCGGGCATCGATGCCCGCTCCGGTCGCCGCCCGTCATCCGTCACCCGCCCGGCTCCCCCGCCAGAAAATCCACGAACGCCCGTATCCGGCGCCGACGCGGCCGCGGGATCGCGATGATCAATTCGATCGGCAACTTGCGCGGTTTCGTCGGGCTGTTCGCGATCGGCTGGCTCAAGCACGCGAAGGGTGGGTATGCCGCAAGGCTTTACGTGGTGGCGGGCACGCTCTGTTGCTGAGTCGCAAGGGTGCGCGCGAGCACGCCGTGTCGGGAGGTGACAGCATCGTTGAAGGCAGGACTTGCCGGACGCAGCGGTCGAAGGTTCCGCTATGCGCCCGATGCGCGGACGTTTTGCACGATCTCCAACGCACATGCATCGGCCGACGCCTTCGACGTATCGATCACGCAATCGCTGAACGCACGTGCCGCATAGCCTTCCCGATACATCTCGGCGATACGTTGCCGCTCCCAGTCCGTCAGCGCCCGCGTGCCGCGATCCGACGACGCGATCGCCTCCGGTGGCGCGAGCGTCACGACGAACAGCCGCGCATCGCGTGCATCGCAGGCCGCGCGCAGGCGTTCGAATTCCGCCTCGCCGATCGGGTAAGCGGTCACCAGGTGGCGTTCATTGGCCTGCGCGACCTGCGTGACGAGACGCGTCAGCGCGATCGCCCACTGCACGTCGAACGGGGCGTCTCCGGGCGCGTCGTGATCGTCGCCGTCGATGAAGCGTGCATCGGGCAGCAGGCGTGCGAGTGCGCGACCGATCGTCGTCTTGCCGCTGTTGATCGGGCCGTTCAGGTGAATGACGATGAGGGAGGTCATGAGCCGAGTCTGAATTCGAACGACTCGCAGCTTGCCATGAACGCAGCAGCGTTGCAGCGCCGTTCGCGGGCGACGCGAACGTGATGCGATAGCGGGAAATGCAGGAAGGGGAGAGGCGGAAGGGAAACGGCAAGCCGCGCATGCGACGACGCATACGCGGCTTGCCCCGCCGGGGCGCGTATCGGCTACGCGCCCGGCGTCGAACGAGGCGGCTTACTCGCCGCTGTCGCTCTTGATCTGCGGCAGCGCCGAAGCCTCGCCCGGCGTCAGCAGGCCGACTTGCGAATACACGCGCAGCTTGTCGCGCGTATCGGTGATGTCGAGGTTGCGCATCGTCAGTTGGCCGATCCGGTCGCGCGGCGAGAACGTCGATGCCACCTTCTCCATCGACAGGCGTTCCGGCTGATACGTGAGGTTCGGCGACTTCGTACTCAGGATCGAGTAGTCGTTGCCGCGGCGCAGTTCGATCTTCACTTCGCCGGTGATCGCGCGCGCGACCCAGCGTTGTGCCGTTTCGCGCAGCATGATCGCCTGCGGGTCGAACCAGCGGCCCTGATACAGCAGGCGGCCAAGACGGCGGCCGTTCTCACGGTACTGCTCGATCGTGTCTTCGTTGTGGATGCCGGTGACGAGACGCTCGTACGCGATGTACAGCAGCGCGAGGCCCGGGGCTTCATAGATGCCGCGGCTCTTCGCCTCGATGATGCGGTTCTCGATCTGGTCGCTCATGCCGAGGCCGTGGCGGCCGCCGATGCGGTTCGCCTCGAGCAGCAGCTCGACCTGGTCCTTGAACTCGACGCCGTTCAGCGCGACCGGCTGGCCCGCTTCGAAGCGCACCGTCACTTCCTCGGCGGCGATCTTCACGTCGTCGCGCCAGAACGCGACGCCCATGATCGGGTTCACGATCTTGATGCCGCTTTCGAGGCTTTCCAGATCCTTCGCCTCGTGCGTCGCGCCGAGCAGGTTCGAGTCGGTCGAATACGCCTTCTCGGCCGACATCTTGTATGCGAAGCCGGCCTGGTTCATGAATTCGGACATTTCGGCACGGCCGCCGAGTTCGTCGATGAACGTCTGGTCGAGCCACGGCTTGTAGATCTTCAGATCCGGGTTCACGAGCAGGCCGTAGCGGTAGAAGCGCTCGATGTCGTTGCCCTTGTACGTGCTGCCGTCGCCCCAGATGTTGACGCCGTCTTCCTTCATCGCGGCGACGAGCATCGTGCCCGTCACGGCGCGGCCGATCGGCGTCGTGTTGAAATACGTGACGCCGGCCGTCGTGATGTGGAACGCGCCGCTTTGCAGCGCGGCGATGCCTTCGGCGACGAGCTGCGCGCGGCAGTCGATCAGGCGGGCGCCGGCTGCGCCGTATTCGATCGCGCGTTTCGGGATCGCGTCGTAATCGTCTTCGTCGGGCTGGCCGAGGTTTGCCGTATATGCGTACGGGACGGCGCCCTTCAGTTTCATCCAGTGCAGCGCGGCGCTGGTGTCCAGGCCGCCGGAGAAGGCGATACCGACCTTCTGGCCGGTCGGGAGGCTTTCGAGAATCGTGCTCATAGGAATTACCGTGGATTGAAGCCGGTGGGATCGTATTTCGCGGAATATGCGAGTATCGGCTGTCCGGGAAGTTGGGGCAAGACCTGATTTTCGCGCCAATACGTCGTCGGGCCTGTCGCGGCGGGCCCGGCGGGCGGTTAACCGGCCGGAGAATCCGGCGGGAACCGGCCGCGGGCGGCTGTCGAAACCGGCGGAAACGCGGCGGCGCGCAGGCCCGGTTTCCGGGGCCGGATCGGCTGACGAGCACGGTCGCCGTCGACGGGATGCCGGTCCGTCTTCATGAAAGATATTTGAAAGTATTGCCGACGTTTCCCGCCATCCGCCGGTCTTCAGATATTCCACGCCTGCGCGGTATCGAGCAGTTTCTCGCGCAACTGATCCACTTCGCCGGCCAGCTTGGACGTGATCGACACGTAGCCCGACAACTGCGGCGGAGGCAGGTCGTGCGGCGGCTCGGCCGGCCGGCGGCGGGCCGCGAGCCGGCTCGGCGTGCCGAACTTGAGCGCGCGGCTCGCGCCGACGAGCGTATCGCGGATGCGCCGGTTCACGGCCTTCATGTCGTTGCGCATGTATTCGCGGGCGGCCAGGTCGTCGCGGGCCGGCACCATGCTCGACAGGATCTCCAGGTAGCCGATGCACAGGCGCAGGCTGCGCTGGATCGCCTCGAGGTGCGTGACCGAGATCTCGCATTCCTTCGACACCGACGGCATCAGCGAACGCAGCTGCACCAGCAGCGCGCTCAGCGCGGCCATTTCCTTCAGGTGCGCGTCGTCGCTCACGTGGCGGTCGCCCGCGAGGCGCGTATGCACGGCCGCGCACGCGCGCAGCGCGTCGGCGAGCTTGTAGCGCCACGAGTAGGTCGCGTAGAGCGGCAGCGCGAACGAGAACGCCAGCGCGATCGCGATGCCGGCCAGCACGTTCACCGCGCGCCACAGGCCGTCGACGATCTCGTTGTCGCCGTGCCCGGCGACGATCACCATCGTGATCGCCGACAGCAGCGCGATGTAGCCGGCCTTGCCGATCGCGTGATAGGCGCAGACCCCGCACGCGATCGCCATCAGCAGGTAGATCGCGAGCGGCGCGTGCAGGACGGAGTAGAGCAGGATCAGCCCGAGCCCCGCGAGCGCGCCGATCGACGTGCCGAGCGCGCGCTCGGCCGCCTTCTTGCGGATGTTGCCGTGGTGCTGCAGCCCGCCGACGACGATCAGCACGGTGATCGTCGACCATTCGCCGTGCGGCACGCGCAGCCCGGTGGACAACGCGATCGACACGAGGATCGCGAGCGCGACGCGCGCCGCATGGATCAGCTTCGCGTGCCGGTAGCGGCGGTAAGGGTCCAGCAGGGGACGGAGGGCGTGGCGCAGGAGCGGCGGCAGTCGGGCAGGGAGCTGGGCGGTCATGACGGTGCGGGGGTGGCCGGCGGGGTGGCCGGAATACGCGCGGGCGGCCAGCGCGGGCCGGCGCCGCGCCGCACGCGCAGCTGACGTAACGCTAGCCGAACGCGCGCGGGCTGTCCACGGCGGCGCGGCGCGGGTGCCCCGGCGGCGGCGTCACGCGTCGGCCGTGCTTGCCTCGGCGTGCGACACGCGATTGCGTCCGCCGGACTTCGCGCGGTACAGCGCCTCGTCGGCCTGCCGCAGCAGCGTCGCGGCGTTGACGCGCCCGCCGGTGGCGGTCGCGGCGCCGATGCTCGCCGTCACGTGCCCGTACGGGCTGCGGCCGTGCGCGATGTCGAGCCCGGCGATCGCGCGGCGGATCCCTTCGGCGACGGTCGCCGCGCCCCGCGCATCGGTGTCGGGCAGCGTGACGACGAATTCCTCGCCGCCGTAGCGCGCGACGTGGTCGCTGTCGCGGCGCAGGCAGCGCGACGCCGATTGCGCGACGCGGCGCAGCACGTCGTCGCCGGCGAGGTGGCCGTAGTAGTCGTTGAACGCCTTGAAATGATCGACGTCGACGAACAGCACCGACAGCGGGCGGCCGCTGCGCGACGCGCGCTGCGCTTCCTTCGCGAGCACCGTGTCGAACGTGCCGCGGTTGTCGAGCCCGGTCAGTGAATCGGTGTGCGCGAGCCGGTACAGCTTCGACTCGGCGATCTGCCGGCGCCTGAGTTCGCGCGACAGCGCGAGCGAGCCCCACGCGATGAACACGGTAAACAGGCCCATCAGCACGGCGGTCCAGATCGTGCGATGGCGCCACGACGCGTAGATGTCGATCTCGGCGGGCGCGACGTCGACGATCAGCGGCAGATTCGCGAGATGCTTGTAAACATAGATGCGCCGCACGCCGTCGATCGCGCCGACGCCGGTCAGCGCGCCTTCGCTGCTGCGCTGCGCCTCGATGAAGAGCGGGGAGTCGTGAAGGTCGAGGCCGACCACGCGCGCATCGAACGGCAGGCGGGATACGAGCACGCCGTTGTCCTCGACGATCGCCGCGCTGCCGTGCTTGCCGACCGCGAGACCGTCGAGCAGCGCGCGGAAGTAGTCGATGCTGAGCGTGCCGACGACGATCCCGCCGAAGCGGCCGTCGGCCAGCGTGATCCGTCGGCTGAGCGCGATCGTCAGCGCACCGCCGCGCAGGCGGGACGCATAGGGCCGGCTGATGTAGAGGCCCTGGGCGAGCCGGTCGCGATGCACGGCGAAATATTCGCGGTCGGCGAAATTGCCTTGCCGCGGCGGCGATGCCGCCGAATCGATCACGATATTGCCGTGCGGATCCATCACGAAAATGGCGCCGAGATACGCGCCGCTCGCGGCGCGGTCGAACAGCAGCCGGTGACGCTGGTGCGGCGGCAATGCCATCAGTTCCGGATCGGCGAGGCCGTCGACGACGTTTTGCAGCGACAGATCATACAGTTCGATATTGCGGGAAATATCGCGCTCGATCAGCAGCATCAGGTTGCGCGCATTTTCGACCGCATGGTCGTATGCGTCGTGGCGTGCCTCGATTAAAAGCGACGTCGAGAGCCCCCAGCTGAACAGCAGCAGCACGATGCCCGCGACGAGCACGCCGCGGGGCGACAGAATGCGTGCCACGGCCGACGCGGTATGACCGCGCAGCTTGGCGAGCGGCGTGTGTGGCTTCATCCTCGGGGGCGGGGGGCGGAAATTTGCGTCGTCGACGATTCCGCGCACTGATTAATTCGCATTAATCGGGATTATCTCGCGAATTCCCGAATTTCGTCGCGCGATGCAAAACATGCATGCATCGTTCACGATTTGGAACGATTACACATCATTACCGTGAACCTGCGTGCCAAACTGATTTGAATCAATTACGGGTCGCCGATATTTTGTCTGATTATTGACGATGAATGCCGTTCGATTTGTCGGTTTAATACAGGATCCGACGATTGCGCCGGCGCGATTGCACATTGCACGGTGCGCCATCGCGGATGGCCACCGAATGGCACGACCTGTGCCGCGCCACCCGCGGCTGTGCCGTCGTCTCGTCGCCGCGCCGCATCCAACTTGTTGATTCTGCTGCGTCTGCATGCGGCGGCGGGGCGGCCGGCGCTCAGCTGTCCGCGCGGCGAATCAGGTAGAATCCGCGCTTCGCCGCAGGCGCCCGGCACGCAACGCGTATCGGGGCCGCATCGAATGCATCGCCGCAGGCGGCGCGCCGCGCCCCGATCCCGCATGCGCCGGCTCCGGATGCCGGCCCGCTCAACGTTCGTCTCGTTTATGTCCGCACTTCCGAATTCCGACCAACCCGGTTCGTCCGCGAACCCACCCAAGCTTCATCGCGCGCTGAAGGCGCGCCATCTGACGATGATCGCCATCGGCGGTTCGATCGGCACGGGCCTGTTCGTCGCGTCCGGCGCGTCGATCTCGCAGGCCGGCCCCGGCGGCGCGATGGTCGCGTACATGCTGATCGGCCTGATGGTCTACTTCCTGATGACGAGCCTCGGCGAAATGGCCGCGTTCATGCCGGTGTCGGGCTCGTTCGCGACCTACGGCGCGAAATACGTCGACGAAGGCTTCGGCTTCGCGCTCGGCTGGAACTACTGGTACAACTGGGCCGTGACGATCGCGGTCGAACTCGTCGCCGCGCAGCTCGTGATGCACTACTGGTTCCCGGACGTGCCGGGCGTCTGGTGGAGCGCCGCATTCCTCGGCGTGATGTTCCTGCTCAACGCGCTGACCGTGCGCGGCTTCGGCGAAGCCGAATACTGGTTCGCGCTGATCAAGGTCGTCACCGTGGTCGCGTTCATCGGCGTCGGCCTGCTGATGATCTTCGGCATTCTGAAAGGCGCGCCGGGCAACGGCTGGGGCAACCTGACGATCGGCGACGCGCCGTTCGCGGGCGGCCTGCCGGCGCTGATGGGCGTCGCGATGATCGCGGGCTTCTCGTTCCAGGGCACCGAGCTGATCGGTGTCGCGGCCGGCGAATCGGAGAACCCGCGCACGACGATCCCGCGCGCGGTGCGTCAGGTGTTCTGGCGGATCCTGCTGTTCTACGTGCTGGCGATCTTCGTGATCGGCGTGCTGATTCCCTATACCGATCCGAACCTGCTGAAGAGCGACGTGACCGACATCGGCGTGAGCCCGTTTACGCTCGTATTCCGCCACGCGGGCCTCGCGTTCGCGGCCGGCGTGATGAACGCGGTGATCCTGACGGCCGTGCTGTCGGCCGGCAACTCGGGCATGTACGCGTCGACGCGGATGCTCTACAACCTCGCGACGGAAGGCCGCGCGCCGAAGCTGTTCGCGAAGCTGTCGCCGGGCGGCGTGCCGCGCAATGCGCTGTACGCGACGACCGCCGTCGGCGCGCTGTGCTTCTTCACGTCGCTGTACGGCGACAAGACGGTGTACCTGTGGCTGCTGAACACGTCGGGGATGACGGGTTTCATCGCATGGCTCGGCATCGCGATCAGCCACTACCGGTTCCGCAAGGGCTACGTGACGCAAGGCTACGCGCTCGACCAGCTGCCGTACCAGTCGAAGTGGTTTCCGTTCGGCCCGCTGTTCGCATTCGTCCTGTGTCTCGTGATCGCGCTCGGCCAGGACTACCAGGCGTTCCTCGCGAACCGGATCGACTGGGCGGGCGTGGCCGCGACCTACGTCGGTATTCCGCTGTTCCTCGTCGTGTGGCTCGGCTACCGGTTCCTGAACAAGAGCCGCTTCGTGCGCTACGAGGACATGGAGATCGCACCGTGGGTCGCCGCGAACCGCGGCGCGCAGCTGCAGCGCGTGGAGAACCGCGAAACCGTGGGCTGATGCCGGCGCGGCATGCGGCCGCGCGATGGCGCAACGAAACGGGAAGCCGCGCGCTTCCCGTTTTTTTTGTCCGCTTTTCCCTGCACGGGGTCAAAGCCGGTTATATTGCCCGACCCTACCGGGCCACGGCCCGGCCGGCGCGACGAGCGCGGCGCGGATCGGGCATCCGGCGCGCGCCAGTCGCGGCGGCCGGCGGCGCCCGGCGTTTTCATCGCTCCGCCGCGGCCGGCACGGCCTGCGGAGCGCGCAACCCAGAGGAATCCATGAGCGCATCACCCGCCGAGCGGAAGGCCGGACCCGTTTCCATCGTGCGAATCGAAGCCGCGATCAACGCGTGGCGCGAAGTGTATCCGCCGGCGCCGGACGGCGAAGACGGCTACGCGCTCGACGCCGGCAGCAACTGCCTGGCCGAGCTGTACGGCGCGATGATCTGCTATCGGCTGCCGGACGTGCCGCTCGACTCGCTGAGCGACGCGCAGCGCGATGCGCTGTACGCGACCGAGGCGTGACGCGCGGTCGAGACGCCGCCGCGACGCGGCGTCGATGAAGCAACGGGAAGCCTGACGGCTTCCCGTTTTGCTTTGCGCGGTGCCGGACGCCGGGGCGGCGCCGCGCTGCTCGCGCCGGTATCGGCGCGGGCTGAGGTATCGTCATGGCATCGGGATCGGGCGATCACGGGACGACCGGCGCGGCACGCATGCGCGCGGGGCCGAATGAACGTCCGTTGCCGGTCCGGGAGGGATCGAACATGGAGTTGAGACACCTCCGCTACTTCGTCGCGGTTGCCGAGGAGCGGAATTTCACGCGCGCGGCCGAGCGCCTGCACATCGCGCAGCCGCCGCTCAGCCGGCAGATCCAGCAGCTCGAGGAGGCGCTCGGCGTGCCGCTGTTCGAGCGCAACGCGCGGCCGCTGAAGCTGACCGACGCGGGGCGGTTCTTCTATTCGCACGCCGTGCAGCTGCTCGCGCAGACCACCGAACTCGAATCGATGACGAAGCGCGTCGGCAAGATCGAGCGCAGCATGTCGGTCGGGTTCGTCGGCTCGACGCTGTACGGGATGTTGCCGAAGATCATCCGGCGCTTTCGCAGCGAATATCCGGCCGTCGAGCTGAGCCTGCACGAGATGTCGACGATGGACCAGATCAAGGCGCTGAAGGAAGGGCGCATCGACGTCGGGTTCGGGCGCATCCGTCACGAGGATCCGAGCGTGCGGCGCGTCGTGCTGCGCGAGGAGCGGATGATCGTCGCGCTGCCGGTCGGTCACGTGCTCGACGGCGCGAAGCCCGTGCTGTCGCTGCACGATCTCGTGAACGACACGCTGATCATCTTCCCGAAGGCGCCGCGGCCGAGCTACGCGGACCAGGTGCTCGCCGCCTTTCACGATCGCGCGTTGCAGCCGCGCAAGATCTACGAGACGCGCGAACTGCAGATCGCGCTCGGACTCGTCGCGATGGGCGAGGGCGTGTCGGTCGTGCCGCACAGCGTGTACGGCCTGAAGCGCGACGACATCAGCTACAAGCCGCTCGACGATCCGAACCTCGTGTCGCCGATCATCATGAGCATGCGGATGCTCGACGAATCGGAGGACATCCGCGCGATGCAGGCGCTGATCTACCGGCTGTACGACGAGTCGCAGATGGAGTATCTGCCGCCGCAGCCCGAATGAGCGTGCGGGCGGTGGGGCTTGCTTGACGCCGCGCGCGTCGCCGGGCCACCATCGTCGGCATTCGATGCGGCCCGCCCGCGTGCGGCCGCCTTCATGCAGACGACGACACACATGACTGACATCGTGACCGAGGAGACCTGGGTCGAGACGCCGCAAGGGCGGCTCTTCGCGAAGCGCTGGCGCGGTGTGCCCGCGCAGGCACCGGCCGCGCCTGAGCCGGCCGCACCTGAGCCGGCCGCGCCTGAGCCGGCCGCGCCGATCGTGCTGCTGCACGATTCGCTCGGCTGCGTCGAGCTTTGGCGCGACTTCCCCGCGCAACTCGCGCGCGCCACGCGGCGCGACGTGATCGCATATGACCGGCTGGGCTTCGGCCGGTCCGATCGTCATCCGGGGCAGCTCGGCATGACGTTCGTGCGCGATGAGGCCGATCATGGATTCCATGCGCTGCTCGAGCGGTTCGGCATCGATGCGTTCGTGGCGTTCGGGCACAGCGTCGGCGGCGGGATGGCCGTCGGATGCGCGGCCGCGTATCCCGCGCGTTGCCGCGCACTGGTGACGGTCTCCGCGCAGGCGTTCGTCGAGGATCGCACGCGCGACGGCATTCGCGAGGCGGCGCAGCAGTTCGACGCGCCCGGCCAGCTCGACCGGCTCGCGCGTTATCACGGCGACAAGGCCGAATGGGTGCTGCGTGCGTGGGTCGATACGTGGCTGTCGCCGGCGTTTCGCGACTGGTGTCTCGACGACGACCTGCCGCGCGTGCGTTGCGCGACGCTCGCGATTCACGGCGAGCAGGACGAATACGGGTCCGACGTGCATCCGAAACGGATCGCCGCGCGCGTCGCGGGGCCGTCGTCGTTCCTGCTGCTCGATCGATGCGGACACATGCCGCATCGCGAGCGGACCGACGACGTACTCGCGGCCGTGGCGACGTTCCTGCGCGACGCGCTCGCCTGAACGCCAGCGCGCCGGCGTGCGATGCGACCGGCGGGCCGAGCCCGCCGGGGCTCAGAACGACAGCTGGATTGCGAGGTCGATCGCGAGAATCGCGATCGAGCAGCCGATGCCGAGAACCACGTTCGGCAGCCGGTGTTCGAAGTCGCGATTGTCGCGGCGCATCGCGGCACCGAGCAGGAAGATCGCCTCGACGACGATCTGCAGTCCGACGAACAGCAGCATCAGCAGATATTCGTAACCCATCTGCTTGTACGCGGCGAACTGCATCCCGTGATCGCGGATCCATTGGCCGACGCGCAGCAGTTCGTAGACGAACAGCAAGGCGGGAAACAGGTAGCTGATGAAATACGTCGGCGCGGTGGCGTGCCGTAGTTCGAGGTGGAAGTGCTGATGCGTGGTAGCCATCAAGAAGCCCTCCTTGCAACGCATGATTGCGGTCGCGACGGCGGCGCGACGACGTGCGGACTAAGGGATTGCCCGAGGCATCGTGCGCGGTCGTACGGCACCAGCATACTGCTGCGCGGGAAATTTGGCATCCCGTCCGTGCGATCGTTGTAAAAACCCCCTCCGCATCATGCAATGCGTTCAACGGTCGTCGCGCGCGATGCGCGTTCGACGCGGACGCACGTTCCTGACCGGACGTCGCCTGCGCGACCGCTCACGCTTTCGCGTGCGCGCCTTCGACGAACAGCTTCGCGATCGACCGGAATTCCCGCTTCAGCGACAACCCGGGCACCGTCAGCCAGCGCAGCATCGCCGCGAGATAGAGGTGATGAAACCACGTGGCGAGCTGGTCGGCCGCCAGCACCGGGTTCAGTTCGCCCGCCTGCTGTCCGGCCGCGATCAGTTGCTGCCACACGAGCGCGATGTCGCCGCCGCCGTCCTTCCCGCTGTCCGCTTCCACCACGCCGATGCTCAGGAGCCGATGCCGCAGGTATGCGAGCAGATACACCGGATGCTGCTCGCACCATGCGGCCGACGCGTCGAGCACGCAGGCGATCCGCGACGCGAAGGTTCGCCGTCGCGCGACGTCACGCTGCAGGTGTGCGAGGTCGCGCGCGAGTTCGCCTTCGAGCCAGTGCGCGAGCACGGCCTCCTTCGTCGGAAAGTGGTTGTACAGCGTACGTTTCGCGACATCGGCCTGCGCGGCGATCTGTTCCATCGTCACGGCATCGTAGCCGTGCGCATCGAACAGGCGTGCGCCGGTGTCGGCGAGATGCGCGAGCATCTGGATGCGCTTGCGTGCGCGGCGGCCCGGATCGTCGGTCGTCGTCGGCATGGTTCGGTATCGACTTAAAGTGCACGAATTGCATTAGTATACGACGTGCATTTTTATGAATCCACTCGCCTGCATCGTGCAGGAGGAACCACGCATGAAGCTCGTCATCGCCACCTACGGCACCGAAGGCGACACGCGCCCGCTCGCGGCGCTCGGCCGCGCGCTGCTGGATGCCGGCCATGAGGTGCGGTTGCTGGCCGACGCCGCGACGCTCGGTTCGGCCGCCGCGCTCGGCGTGCCTTGCGCGCCGCTGTCCGGCGACATCCGCGCGGCGATCGCGCCGGATGGCGCGTTGTCCGACGCGGTGCGCGGGCGCGGCGGTTTCAACGACACGTCGAAGGCGCTCGCCGCGATCGCGAATACGAATACGGCGGCGTGGATGCGCGAAGTCGCGGCCGCGTCGGCCGGTTGCGATGCGATCCTGGTGTCGGGGCTGGCGTCGTTCGTCGGGCTGTCGATCGCCGAGTATCGCGGCGTGCCGGCGATCGGCACGGGGATGATCCCGATCACGCCGACCGTGGCGTTCGCGTCGCCGTTTCTGCCGCCCGGCAAGGTGCCGCGCTGGCTGAATCGCGCGAGCCACAGGTTCGTGAACGCGCTGCTGTGGCACGCGTTCAGGAAGGCGACCAATGCAGCGCGCGCCAGCGTGTGCGGACTGCCGCCGCGCCGGCGCGTATGGACCGATCATCCGATGCTGTACGGCGTGTCGCCCGCGCTGCTGGCCGATCCGGCCGACTGGCCGTCGCATGTGCTGGCATGCGGTCAGTGGCGCGCCGACGCGCCGGCGTGGACGCCGCCGCCCGAGCTGTCGAGCTTCCTCGATGCGGGCGATCGGCCCGTGTATATCGGCTTCGGCAGCATGGCCGGGTTCGACCGGGGCGCGATGGTCGACGCGCTGCTGCAGGCGCTCGACGGCCGGCGCGCGCTGTTCCATCCGGGCTGGAGCGGCATCGATGCGTCGATGCTGCCCGCGCACGTGTGCGTGATCGGCGAGACGCCGCACGACTGGTTGTTTCCGCATGTATCGATGGCGATCCATCACGGCGGATCGGGTACCACGCATTCGGCCGCGCGGGCGGGGATTCCGTCGATCGTCGTGCCGTTCGCGGGCGATCAGTTCTTCTGGGCGAGCCGGCTGCAACGCCTCGGTGTGGCCGATGGGCCGGTGGCGGGGCGGCGTGTGGACGCCGCGGCGCTCGCACGCGCGATCGCGTTCGCGGCACGCGCCGACACGCAAGCGCGTGCCGCCGAACTCGGTGCGCGGATCGCGCGGGAAGACGGGGTGCGGCTGGCGGTCGGCGCGATCGAGCGCTGGGGGCGCGCCGGCGTGCGCTGAACGCGGCCGCCCCGCGTCAGAAATGCCCGGTGAACCGGTAGCGGCTGCCCGGATGCCACAGATTGGCCACCGACGCGACCATCCCTTGCGACCACGTGCGCCGATGCAGCAGCAGGCACGGCTCGCGTTCGTCCGTCGTCAGGTGGCGGCGCGTTGCCGCATCGGGCATCGCGGCCTCGATCCGGTATTCGACCCGCTGCAGCGGCGCGACGCGCGTCAGGTACTGGTTCGGCGTCGTCGTCGTGAAGTCCTGCAACGCATATTCGGGCGCGCAGGCCGGGTTGACCCAGCGCTCCTCGAGCTGCACGGGCGTGTCGTTCTCGAAGTGCAGCACGCGCGAATGGAAGATCGGGCTGCCGGTGTCGAGCTGCAGCTCGTCGGCGAGCTTTGCGTCGGCGACGGCCGCGCCGACCTCCAGCACCTGCGCACGATACGCATGGCCGCGCGCGGCGACTTCATCCGAGATGCTGCGGATCGCGACCAGCGTCGATTCGTATTTCGGCGACGCGACGTACGTGCCCGAGCCGCGCGTGCGCGTGAGCACCTGTTCGGCCGTCAGCTCGCGCAGCGCGCGGTTGACCGTCATCCGCGCGACGTTGAATTCGCGCGCGAGCTCGTTCTCCGACGGCACCTGGTCGCCTTCCGCCCACTCGCCCGCATGAATGCGCGCGAGGATGAAGTCCTTGATTTCCTGATAGATCGGTGTGGTCATTGCATTGCTGTTCAAGAGACGGCGGCCGCGTGCCGTCGCAGGCCGGCCTTCGTGCGGTGTCCGGGCGGAGTGTACCGGGTTCGACGCGGTGCGGGCCCGACTGTGGGCCCGGGATTCGGGTAATTCCGGCCTGCATCCGGCGCGCCGGTCGAGGGGGCGCGAGGGCCATACGGACCTCGGTCGCCGCGTCGGCGAGCGCGACAGGCGAAAAAGTATAGACAAATGTGGACGCGCCGACGACGCACGGAATCCGCACAGAAAGCTGGATTTCATCTGCATGTAATCTGTAGCGAATTGAAATATAAGGGAAATTCGCTCATGGAAACAATCAACCGACAATTAGAGATAAACACGGATTGCTGGCAGTGACCTGAAAAAGGCAAAGTTGTATGTACAACTTCGGAAGTCGACAGACGGGCGGCTCCCGGGTTGGAAGGGTTCGCGGCGGCGACGCCGACGGGACCCGTGCCCAGTTCGCCTAAGACAGGAACGCCATGAAGAAACTCGCGCTCAGTATTGCCCTTGCCTGCCTCGCGGTCGGTGCCCACGCCAAGGATTGGTCGACGATCCGGTTCGGCGTCGACGCCAGCTATCCGCCGTTCGAATCGAAGGACGCAAGCGGCAAGGTCGTCGGCTTCGACGTCGATCTCGGCAACGAGATCTGCGCACGGCTGAAGGCGAAATGCGTGTGGATCGAGAACGACTTCGACGGGATGATCCCGGCGCTGAAGGCGAAGAAGTTCGACGGCGTGCTGTCGTCGATGTCGATGACGCCGGCGCGCGCCGAGCAGATCGCGTTCTCCGACAAGCTGTTCAACACGCCGACGCGCCTGGTCGCGAAGAAGGGCGCGAACCTGCAGCCGACGGCCGAATCGCTGAAGGGCAAGTCGGTCGGCGTCGAGCAGGGCACGATTCAGGAGACCTACGCGAAGGCCTACTGGGCGCCGAAGGGCGTGCAGGTCGTGCCTTACCAGAACCAGGACGGCGTGTACCAGGACCTGATGTCCGGCCGCCTCGACGCCGCGCTGCAGGACGCGGTGCAGGCCGACCTCGGCTTTCTGAAGACGCCGCGCGGCGCGAACTTCGAATTCGCCGGCAAGGACATCGACGATCCGAAGACGCTCGGCAACGGCGCCGGCATCGGGATGCGCAAGGACGACGCCGACCTGAAGGCGAAAATCGACCACGCGATCGCCGACATGATCAAGGACGGCACGTACAAGAAGCTCGAGAAGAAGTACTTCGCATTCGACGTCTACGGCGGCTGATCGTCCATGCGGCGTGCGTCGGCTGCGGCGCGCGCCGCGTCGGTTGCCGCGTGCAACCCGCTTCGCATGATGCGTCCGGCTTGATGAGCAAGTCGCATCAGGTAGTGCGCAGATATCGTTTGATGCGCGGTTAATGGCTATTGACAATCCAGCCACTTCGTTCTGGATCCCTTATATGATATTCCAAGGATTTGGCCCGCTGTTGTGGGCCGGCACGGTCGAGACCGTGAAGCTCGCGGTGCTGTCGCTCGCCGCGTCGCTCATACTGGGCCTCGCGGGCGCGGGCGCGAAACTGTCGACCAACCGCGCGCTGAAGTCGGTCGGCACGTTCTACACGACGCTGATCCGCGCGGTGCCCGATCTCGTGCTGATGCTGCTGCTGTTCTACGGGATCCAGATCCTGCTGAACGACGCGACCGACCTGCTCGGCTGGGATCAGATCGACATCGACCCGTTCGTGGCCGGCGTCGTGACACTCGGCTTCATCTACGGCGCGTACTTCACCGAAACGTTCCGCGGCGCGTTCCTCGCGGTGCCGCGCGGCCAGCTCGAAGCGGGTTTCGCATACGGGATGAGCGGCTGGCGCGTGTTCCACCGGATCCTGTTCCCGCAAATGATGCGCTTCGCGCTGCCGGGCATCGGCAACAACTGGCAGGTGCTCGTGAAGGCCACGGCGCTGGTATCGATCATCGGCCTCGCCGATGTCGTGAAGGCGTCGCAGGACGCCGGCAAGAGCACGCTCGATTTCTTCTTCTTCACGCTCGCGGCGGGCGCGATCTACCTCGCGATCACGACGGTGTCGAACGTCGTGCTGCACCACCTCGAGAAGCGTTATTCCGCGGGCGTCCGGAGGCTTGCACTGTGATCGAACTCGTCAGCCAGTACTGGCAAAGCTATCTCTACACCGACGGCTACCGCTTCAGCGGTCTCGCGATCACGCTGTGGCTGCTGGTCGTGTCGATCGCGCTCGGCTTCGCGCTGGCCGTGCCGCTCGCGATCGCGCGCGCGTCGTCGAACCGCTGGATCTCCGGCCCCGTGTGGCTCTACACGTACGTGTTCCGCGGCACGCCGCTCTACGTGCAGCTGCTGATGTGCTACACCGGCATCTACAGCCTGCAGGTCGTGCACAACCACGTGCTGCTCGACACGTTCTTCCGCAACGCGATGAACTGCACGCTGCTCGCGTTCGTGCTGAACGAATGCGCGTATGCGACCGAGATCTTCGCGGGCGCGATCAAGGCGACGTCGGCCGGCGAGATCGAGGCCGGGATGGCCTACGGGATGTCGCGCTTCAAGCTCTATACGCGCGTCATCCTGCCGTCCGCGCTGCGCCGCTCGCTGCCGAGCTACAGCAACGAAGTGATCCTGATGCTGCACGCGACGACGCTCGCGTTCACCGCGACCGTGCCCGACATCCTGAAGGTCACGCGCGACGTCAACTCCGCCACGTACATGTCGTTCCAGGCCTACGGCATCGCGGCCGTGCTGTACGCCATCGTCGTGTTCGCGCTCATCTGGGCGTTCCGCAAGCTCGAGACGCGCTGGCTCGCGTACCTGTCGCCGCGCGGCCATTAACGCACTCGCAAGATTCGCAAGGAAGGACCAAGCATGTACAAGCTCACCGTTGACAACCTGCACAAGAAATTCGGCGACAACGAGGTGTTGAAGGGCGTGTCGATGAAGGCGAAGGCCGGCGACGTGATCAGCATCATCGGCTCGAGCGGCTCCGGCAAGAGCACGTTCCTACGCTGCATCAACTTCCTCGAGCAGCCGTGCTCGGGGCAGATCACGATCGGCAGCGAGCCGATCGAGACCACGCGCGACCGCAACGGCTCGCTGCGCGTGGCCGACCAGAAGCAGCTGCAGCGCATGCGCACGAAGCTGTCGATGGTGTTCCAGCACTTCAACCTGTGGGCGCACATGACGGTGCTCGAGAACGTGATCGAGGCGCCGATGGCCGTGCTCGGGATCGGCAAGGAAGAGGCCGTCGCGCGGGCGCGCAAGTATCTGGAGAAGGTCGGCCTCGCGCCGCGCGTCGAAGGCATGTACCCGTCGCACCTGTCGGGTGGCCAGCAGCAGCGCGTCGCGATCGCGCGTGCGCTCGCGATGGAACCGGAGGTGATGCTGTTCGACGAACCGACGTCGGCGCTCGACCCGGAACTCGTCGGCGAAGTGCTGAAGGTGATGCAGAAGCTCGCCGAGGAAGGCCGCACGATGGTCGTCGTCACGCACGAGATGGGCTTCGCGCGCAACGTGTCGAACCACGTGATCTTCCTGCACCAGGGGAAGATCGAGGAAGAGGGCGATCCGCGGGAGATTCTCGTCAATCCGAAGAGCGAACGGCTCGGGCAGTTCCTGTCGGGGCGGCTCAAGTAAGCGGACGTGCCGCGGCCTGGAACGCTAAATGCTTGTCCCGGATGACTCTTTCGATCGAGGAGCGCCGCGATGAGCACGCCGACCCCTACCGCGTTTTCCCACGTGAGGCCGCAGGACACCGCGTATCAAGGCGAAGGCCTGCGCGACTTCTTCCTGTATCGCGATCTCGGCATCGCGGCCGCGACGAACGGTAAGGTCGTCGCGCAACTCGTCCGGGCGAATCATGCACCGACGGCGGGCACCGGCTGGCACCGTCACGAGGCCGAGTTCCACATCGTGATCATGCTGAAGGGCTGGGCGCGCTTCATGTACGGCGAGCGCGAGACGCTGGTGAACGCCGGCGACTGCGTGCACCAGGCACCGGGAATCGTGCATTACCTGTTCGACTATTCGCCCGACATGGAGTATCTGGAGATCGTCGGGCCGGCCGATTTCAAGTCGATCGACGTCGAAGGGCCGTGCGAAGTGCCTGCGCCGACGCCGTGGGGCGACGCAGGCGCGTAGCCGCCGTCGTTTCGCATGCGAGGCATCCACGTGCCTGGGAAATACCGCCTTCGGGCGGTTTTTTTATTGGCCTTCAGTCATTCGACATCCGAAGCGTTCGTCATGTAAGGAATTGGAAATGACAGACAGGCGTTTGTCAGCCTCGTGTGACGTTTCGTTACACGCCGTCAAAGATCGTCAATTCGATGCGGGTGCGGTGCACGGCACATCGGGGGCCGGCGTTAAGGGGATAACAGCCGGATCACCGGCTGGCTTACCCAGGAGAATGTCATGACCCGCATCGCGAAGATCCTGACCGTGACGGCCGTCGCGTGCGCCGCTCTCGTCCCGGCGCTGGCCGAAGCCCATTCGCACCGCGTGTGCCATTTCGATCACCACCATCACCGCGTGTGCCGCTGGGTCCGTTGACCCGTGGCGCGGTATTCCCGGCATCGCGTCGGGACGTTTTTCCCATTCAGGCAAATCAGGAGAGGACTATGAAAAAGACGATGTTGATCGCCGCGCTCGTCGCGGGCATGGGCATGTCGATCGGTGCGTTCGCACAGGTTCCGGCCAGCGCGCCGGCCGGCACGACCGGGCTGTGCAAGGATGGCTCGTTCTACTCGGGCGCGTCGAAGAAGGGCGCATGCGCCGGTCACAAGGGCGTGAAGACGTGGTACGGCGCATCGTCGGCTGCCGCGGCCAGCGCACCGGCCGCAGCCCCCGCGACCGCAGCTTCCGCTTCCGCCGCATCGGCTGCCGCACCGGCGAAGAGCGCGCCCGCGACGACCGCGGCAGCGGCGCCCGGCGGCGGCGCGGGCAAGGTGTGGGCCAACGACAGCACGAAGGTCTACCACTGCTCGACCGACAAGTACTACGGCAAGACGAAGCACGGCAGCTACATGTCGGAAGCCGACGCGAAGGCGAAGGGCTACCACGCGTCGCACGGCAAGGTCTGTTCGTAATATCGACGGCATGCGCGAGCGTTGCCGCTCGCGCACTGACCGGCATCGCGCCCCGCCATCCGTGCGGGGCGCTTCGTTTTCAACGCCGACGTGCCGCGCCGATCGCTGCCGTACCGCGCGGGTTCAGTGCACGCGATCGGATTGCGTCGCGGTCGCCGCCGCATCGCGATCGGCCGCGCGCGCGTCGAGCAATGACCGCAGCGTCACGTAGTGCGCGCCGCTCGCGCCGCCGTCCGTATCGGCGGTGCGATCGTACGGCTCGTTGTCATGGATCGTCGCCCGCACGATCGGATAGATCTGCGTTTCCCAACGGCTGCCGTTGAACACGCCATAGTGGCCCACGCCCGTCTGCACGTGGTGCGTTTTCAGGTACGGCGGCAATCCCGAACACAGCTCCTGCGCGGCCATCGTCTGGCCCACGGCGCAGATGTCGTCCTTCTCGCCCTCGATCGTCAGCAGCGCGGTGCGGTGGATCGCGGCCGGTTCCACCAACCGGTCGCCGACCAGCAGCTCGCCGCGCGCGAGCGCGTATTGCTGGAATACTTTCTCGACCGTTTCCAGATAGAACTCCGCGGTGAGATCGGCCGTCGCGAAGTATTCGTCGTAGAAGTGGCGCAGCGTGTCGGCTTTCGCGGGGTCGCCTTTCGCACGCTCGTAGTAGAGGTCGGCAAACGAAGCGGCATGGCGGTCGGGATTCATCGACATGAACGCGCCGACCTGCACGAAGCCCGGGTACACGCAACGCTGCGCCCCGACGAAGCCGGTCGGCACGACGCTGATCAGGTTGCGCGCGAACCATTCGATCGGCCGGCTCGTGGCGAGCGCGTTGACTTTCGTCGGATTCACGCGGCAGTCGATCGGCCCCGCCATCAGCGTCAGGCTCGCGGGCTGGGTCGGATCGCCGGCGGCGGCCATCAGCGCGACCGCCGACAACGCGGCGACGGTCGGCTGGCAGATCGCGAGCACGTGCGCGTCCGGGCCGATCTGGTGAATGAAATCGATCACGTGCCAGACGTATTCGTCGAAGCCGAATCGCCCGGCCGAAAGCGGGATGTCGCGCGGGTTGTGCCAGTCGGTGATGTACACGTCGTGATCGGCCAGCATCGTGGCGACCGTACCACGCAGCAGCGTCGCGAAATGCCCGGACATCGGCGCGACGATCAGCACGCGCGGCTGGCGCGCAACCGGCCGCGCCTTGCGGAAATGCAGCAGCGTGCCGAACGGCGTGGCCGCCGCGGCTTCCTCGACGATCGGCACCGATTCGCCGTCGACGACGACCGACGCGATGCCGAACGGCGGGCGCCGGTGCGAGAACGCGCAACATTCGAGCAGTTCGCACAGCGCGTCGACCATGCGTCCCGTCGGCGTCGACGTGGCGGCCGGCCACTGTGACATCGTCGCGCGCGTGACGGCCGCCCATGCGCGCGCCGGGCGCAGGCATTCCGCAGACCATTGGTAGTACGGATAGGCAAGCAGGTTCATGTCCGTCGCTCGTTGCGTCACGTTGCATGGAGCGAGGCAAGCCGTGTGCCAGCAGGCGGCTGGCACGCGCGTTGCACGCGGTTCTCGAACGCGGCGACGGACACGGCGATACATGCGGTCCCCGTGCAGCCGGGCGACCGAACGCCGCGCGCTGCCGCTGCGGTTCGGGGTAACGGCCGTGCCTTTGCACCAGGCGGCGGTGCGCCACTTCGGCGAACGCGCCGCACTGGCGTGGTGCGGTTCGCGTGGCGCGGCGTGCGCTTTCGGTGCAGGGGCACGAACGGCAATCAGCGGGAGAGCGACATGGAAGCTACCGGGCGGACGACGTTGACCATCAGCAGCCGCAACTACTCGTCGTGGTCGATGCGCGGCTGGCTGCTCGCGAGGCTGAGCGGCCTCGCGTTCGAGACCGTCAGCGTGCCGATCGACGCGGCATCGCGCGCGGAGTTGCTGCTGCTGTCGCCGTCGATCCTCGTGCCGTGCCTGACGCACGACGGCAGCACGGTGTGGGACACGCTCGCGATCGCCGAATACCTGAACGAAATCCGGCCGCAGGCGCGGCTGTTGCCGGACGACCGGCATGCGCGCGCGCATTGCCGGTCGATCTGCGGCGAGATGCATTCCGGTTTCAGCGCACTGCGCTCCGCGCTGCCGATGAACCTGCGCGCGCATTTCCCCGGTTTCCGGATCTGGTCGCGTGCGCAGCACGACATCGAGCGCATCGTGACGATCTGGCGCGATTGTCTGGACGCGTACGGCGGCCCCTGGCTGTTCGGCGAGCGGATCGGCGTCGCCGATGCGATGTACGCGCCGGTCGTCACGCGATTCCTGACCTACGACGTGAAACTCGAACCCGATATCGCCGAGTACTGCATGCGCATCCTCGCGCATCCGTTCGTCGCGGAGTGGATCGATGCCGCGAAAGCGGAGCACGAAGACATCGACGAACTGGACATGGAGTTCTGACGCGCGACGCACCTTCGTGCGTTGAATCGGACGCCGGCACGTCCATCGAAACGAACCGCCGCCGCAACTGCGCAACTCGCAAACGTTTTACGTTGATTTTCGCTGGAAACGAGGACGAATTCCCTAAAGGATGCCGGCGCCGATGACGTTAAACGGGCACGGGGACGACTGTCGATCGCATGCATGCGACATGCGACGCGCAGTCCGCAACAACCAGCGCAGCAGGGGAACCAACTTGAACCGTCAGCAATCTTGGACGCGTACGGCCGCGCCCGGCGAGATCATCTACTCGGAGGGCTTCGCCGGCGAGCCCGTCATCTTTCTGATCGCCGACGGCAAGGTCGAGCTGTCGACGCGCTGCGAAGACAAGCGTGTCGTCGTCGCGACGCTCGGGCGCGGCGAGTTCTTCGGCGAATCCGCGTTGCTCGCTTCCGAGCCGCGCGCGCATACGGCGAAGGCGCTGTCGTTCTGTCAGCTCACGGTCGTGCCGGCCACGCTGCTCGACGAGGAAATCGAGCACGTGTCCGCGCTGCTCCGTCATGTCGTGCGCACGATGATCCGGCGCGTGAAGCGCAAGGACGACCAGCTCGCGACCTATACGCACGCGGATTTCATGCCGGGCGTGCTGTCGTATGCGCATGTGCTGTCGCTGATGGCGGGCGCCGACACGCGCGGATCGGACGACGCGTGGTCGCGGCGGCCGATGCAGGCGCAAGCGGCCGAGGCATCGGTGCCGCTCGCGGACGTGATTCGCCGCTGTCGCGCGATCGCCGGCCATTCGCGCCCGCACGTGCTTGCGATGCTGCGCCGCATGGAGAAGCTCAATCTCGTCACGATCGAAGCCGCGCAGGCGGACCATGCCGGCGGCACGGCCGATTACACGGCGTCATCGGATGCGCGCCAGGTCGTCACGTTCGATGCCGCGCGCGTGGTCGATCGCGCGCAGCAGGTCGCCGATCACGATCTCGACCTGTCGATCAACAGCGAGCTGGAACTGATCGAGCTGGCCGATCTCGAAGCGCTGATCGGCGTCGACCGGAAGCTGCTGCTCAACAAGCTGTCGCACGGCGAGATCGCCGACGAGGTGTTTGCGTTCCGCAAGTCGAAGGTGCTCGGTTACGTCGAGCAGAAGGGCGTCGCGTATTTCTCGCGGCGCAGCCCGCGCGCCGGCGGCGACGTGCGCGCGCTCGAGGATATCGTGTGGGTCGACCAGCGCACGCTGTTCGACGTGATCAGCGCATTCGATACGTACGATCTCGCGAAGCTGATCGCGAGCCTCGACGATCGCGCGGTGGCCGACAAGCTGTTCTCCGTGATGACGGAAGCGCGGCGCAACGAGGTGTCGTGGGTGATGCGCCGCGAGCTGAAGCTCGACCCGATCGAGATCGAGGAGATCGAACGGCGCGTGCTCGATGCCGTGCGCGCGGCCAAGGCGCCGGCGGCAGGCGCGGCACCCATGCCGCTGGCTTCATCCGACGCGTGACGCGCAACCCGACGGAGACACCCATGGACTTGTTGACCCTGGCCGGCGTGCTGCTCGGCGGCGCGGCCATCGTGTTCGGCTTCGCACTGGAAGGCGGAAATTTTTCGACGCTGTTCCAGTTCGAGGCGCTCGTGATCGTGCTCGGCGGTACGCTCGGCGCGGTGATGATCCAGAACACGTGGGCGCGGTTCTTCGATGCGGTGAAACAGTTGCGGCTCGCGTTCGTGCGTGCGCAGGAGGTCGACCGCAAGCACCTGACCGACCTGCTGGAGTGGGGCGATCGCGCGAAGCTCGACGGGTTGCTCGCGTTCGAATCGATGGACGTGAGCGGTATCCATCCGTTCGCGCGGCGCGGGCTCGAACTGCTCGCGAACGGCGTGTCGACCGCCGTGCTCGAGGACGCGCTGCACCGCGAGCTCGACGCATACGAGCGCAGCCGGCTCGCGGCCGCGCGCGTGTGGCAGCAGGCCGGCGGCTATGCGCCGACGTTCGGCATTCTCGGCTCGGTGCTCGGGCTGGTCCAGGTGACGAGCCATATTCTCGAACCGGCGCAGCTCGGACCGGGCATCGCGGTCGCGTTCATCGCGACGCTCTACGGCCTCGCGTTCGCGAACCTCGTGTTTCTGCCGCTCTACGGCAAGCTGCGCGCGCAGATCGACAGCGAGTTGCGTTTCCGCAAGCTGTATCTCGACGGCCTGCTCGCGATTTCGCGCAAGGAATCGCCGCATACGATCGAGACGCGGCTGACCGGCGACGTGCGCGGCCGCGCGGCGGAGTCCCTCGCATGACGCACCGGGAGCTTCGACATGACCGCCCGAACTGACGGCGCGCGGGCGGGCTCGCTCGCCGCCGATCGCGACGACGAAGGCGAAGGCACGCAATCCGGACGCTGGCTGATTTCCTACGCGGATCTCATCACGACGCTGATGGTGCTGTTTCTCGCGCTGTACGTGCTGCAGCTCGCGAAATACAACGCGCTCGACGCGCGCTACCAGACGCTCGCGCGGCACGACAGCGGGACCGCCAGCGCGCCCGGCGCGGCGATGCCCGAGCCTGCACCCGCCTGGCTGGCATCGCTCGACGCGCTGAAGTCGAGCGGCCGCATCTCGCTCGTGCGCGCGCCGCACGGCATCGAGATCGGCATCGACGCGAAGGTTCTGTTCAACGTCGGCGACGCACGCTTGCTGCCCGATGCGACGCCGGTGCTCGGCCAGATCGCGCAGGCGCTGAGCGAACATGCGACCGGCGACATTCTCGTCGAAGGGCATACCGACAGCGTGCCGATCGCGAATGCGAAATACGAATCGAACTGGGAGCTGTCGTCCGCGCGGGCGGGCAGCGTCGTGCGCTATCTGGCCGATCGCGGCGTCGCCCCGCACCGGCTCGCCGCGATCGGGCGGGCCGATACGCAGCCGCTCGTCGCGGGCGACGATGCGGCCGCCAGGGCGCGCAACCGGCGCGTGACCATCTTCGTCGCATATTGAGCGTGCGAACCTCGCCAGGCGCGCGACGGTTACCCGCCAACGACATATCCGATCTCGCATGACGAACATGTGAACCCGGCGATGCGATTCCGCGCGCGCCTGCCGATAACCCAAGCTGGCTCAGACCGAGCGGTTATCGAGGGTTCCCCATGCATTTCTGGCGCAAGCTGTCCATTCAGAACAAGCTGATTCTCAGCATGACGAGCTGCCTGCTCGTGTTCGTCGCGATCTCGAGCGGGTTGAGTGTCCGTTTGATCGGCAACGCCGTGCGCGAGCGCGTCGTCCGCGAAGGGCTGCCGACGGCCGTGAGCGGCATCCGCGCCGACGTGCAGCGGCAGCTGGCCGGGCCGATCGCCGCATCGCGCGTCCTTGCCCGCGATGCGTTCCTGCTGCAATGGGAAGCCGACGGCGAGCCCGACGCCGGCACGCGCAACTGGATCCAGCTGGCGAGGAACGTGAAGGACGAGCAGAAGGCGGCGTCCGTGCAGTGGGTGTCCGTGAAGAGCGGCAACTACTACAACGAGGCCGGCCTGCAGCGGAAGGTCACCGACAACGATCGGTGGCTCGCGACCTTCCTCGCATCGGGCAAGACCTACGACGTTAACATGGACCGCGAGGTTACGGCCGGCGGCTACATGATGTTCATCAACAGCCGCGTGGAACTCGACGGCACGCCGGTCGGCGCGACCGGCATGAGCCTGTCCGTCGACGCGCTCGCGAAGGGCATCGCCGCGTACCGGATCGGCGATACCGGGTTCGCATACCTCGTGCGGCCCGACGGCGCGATCATGATGCATCGCGATACGTCGCTGATCGACGGCAAGCACTTCCTGAAGGACGAACCGGGGCTGCCCGGCGATGCATCGTCGACGCTGCTGGCCGGCCAGCCGTATGCGTACCTGAGCTACGACGGCGACGGCGGTGCGCGCTTCATCGCGACGTCGTTCATTCCGGAGCTGAATGCGTACGTGGTCGTCGAAGTGCCGCAGGCCGAACTGCTCGGCCCGGTGACGCGTGCGATTCGCAGCGCGGCGCTGGTCGCCGCGGTCGCGGGCCTCGGCGTCGCGCTGGTCGTGATCTGGCTGGTCGGGCGCGCGATCGCCGCGCCGATCCGCCGCGCGGCGACGCTGCTGTCGGAGATCGCGAGCGGCCAGGGCGACCTGACGCGCCGGATGACGGTCGAGAGCGAGGACGAGATCGGCCAGCTGTCGGACGCGTTCAACCGCTTCGTGTCGTCGTTGTCGACGCTCGTTCACCGGATTCGCGCGGCGTCCGCGTCGATCGCGACCGGGTCCGCGCAGATCGCGTCGGGCAATGCGGACCTCAGCGAGCGGACCGAAGGGCAGTCGAGCAACCTCGAGCGGACGGCTTCATCGATGGAGGAAATCACGGCGGTCGTGCGCAACAACACCGAAACCGCGACGACGGCCGCGAAGCTGATCACCGGCGCATCCGTTGCGGCGATGCGCGGCGGGCACGTCGTGGGCGAAGTCGTGACGACGATGGAGCAGATCAGCGATGCGTCGCAGCGCATCTCCGAGATCATCGTGATGATCGACAGCATCTCGTTCCAGACGAACATCCTCGCGCTGAACGCTGCGGTCGAGGCCGCACGCGCCGGCGAGCAGGGCCGCGGGTTCGCGGTCGTTGCGTCGGAAGTGCGCAATCTCGCGCAGCGCAGCGCGCAGGCGGCGAAGGAAATCAAGGCATTGATCGAACACAGCGCGGGGACGGTGGACGCCGGGTCGCGGCTCGTCAGCGAGGCAGGGAAGGTGATGAGCGACGTCGTATCGCAGGTGCAGGGCGTCAGCGCGATGATGAGCGAGATCGCCGAAGCGAGCCTGGAACAGAGCGCCGGCATCGACCAGATCGGCGACGCGGTGCAGTCGCTCGATCAGATGACGCAGCAGAATGCGGCGCTGGTGGAGGAAAGCGCGGCGGCGGCGGAAAGCCTGAAGCAGCAGGCGGCGGAACTGACGCAGCTGGTATCGGCATTCAAGGTGGATGAATGACGCGCGCGCGACGTTAGAATGATGCGCTTCTGAGGGGCGTCGGCCGCGGGATCGCGGCCGACGTTTTCGCTGTCGGCGCGGGATTCGTCAACGTCATAAAAATGAAGCGCATTTCAAGACTGAAGATCGGGGTAGGGGCGGTGGTGGTCGCGGCGGTGCTCGGCGCGGTTGGGGCGAAGGTGATCGCATCGCCGGCAGATTCGTATCTTGCGTATCGGAAGAAGGCCGCGGCGGCCGTGGCCGCGGCGCGAACGGACGATCGACCGAGTGTCGACCAGCAGTACACGGCCGACGTGAATGCGCGGCTCGCGAGGCTCATCGGCACGGTCCGGGCGAAAGGGTTTGCCGCGAAGGCGGCGGGCACGGTGCAGAGCGTCGGCCCCGTCGACGGGATGCCGCCGGGGCCGGACGGGCTGGCCTTCAAGTCGGCCGACGGCAAGACGAATCTCGTCGTGACGACGGTTCCGCTGCTGAAGGCGTGGGCGAGCACGGCGGATGCGGGCATCAAGCCGACGGACGACGTGGCCGCGATTCTCGACAATGAAACGCTTTACACGGACGTATTCGGCGACGACGCCGCGGCGTTTCGCTTCGCCGAGTTGCCCGTCAAGCGGCAGCCGGCCGACGGCGTGGTGAAGGCGTGGCTGCTCGGCGAAAGCCAGGACGGCGTGCCGGACGGGCCGAACACGCTGGCCGTGTCGGTCCGGCAGGGCGAACGGGTTTATATCCAGTGGAAGAGCGTGACGCTGCGCCCGATCCTGGCATGCGGCGCGGGGCGCGTGCCCGAGGATGCGCGGCAGGCGTGTTTTGCAACGCAGGTGGTGTCACAGCGGATCTACCCGCGGCTGATCGCGCAGGCGCAATCGATGGCCGATGCCGTGGTCCGGTAGCGGACGGTAGCCGTCGGCCTGTCGCCCGCCGACCGGATTCAAGGCGACCGCAACGCCTGCAGCCCCAGCGTGAGCGCGTTGAACGGCATCTCCGCGGCGCCCAGCGAAAAGCTCGTCGCACTCGCGGTCGCCCCCGGCGAATGCATCAGCGCGTGAACGATCCGCTCGCTCGCATGGCCGTCGCCATACGGATTGCTCGCGCGCGCCATTTCCTCGTACGCGCTCTCGCTGTCGAACAGCCGCGACGCCTCCCAGACGATTCGTTCCCGGTCCGTGCCGACGAGCCGCGCGGTGCCGGCCTGAATCGCCTCGGGCCGCTCGGTCGTCTCGCGCGTGACGAGCACCGGCTTGCCGAGCGCCGGCCCTTCCTCCTGGATGCCGCCCGAATCGGTGATGATGAAATGCGAGCGCGACATCAGGAATACGAACGAAAGATATTCCTGGGGATCGATCAGGTAAATGTTCGGCACGCTGCCGAGCAGCGCGCGCGCCGGCTCGCGCACGTTCGGATTCAGGTGCAGCGGATAGACGAACTGCGCATCGCGATAGCGGTTCGCGAGCGTGCAGAGCGCCTCGCAGAAATGCCGGAACGGCTCGCCGAAGCTTTCGCGGCGATGGCCGGTGATCAGCACGACGCGGCGGGACGGATCGAGAAAGGGAAAGTGCGCGGCGATCTTGTCGTTGAGCACGGTATCGTGGTCGAGCATGCGTTTGACGTCGTGCAGCGCATCGATCACGGTGTTGCCCGTCATCACGACCGCGCCAACCGGCACGCCTTCGCTGAACAGGTTGTCGCGCGCCTGACCCGTCGGCGCGAAATGCCATGACGACACCGCATCGGTCACGCGGCGATTCAGCTCCTCCGGCCACGGCGACCAGATATCGCCGCTGCGCAGGCCCGCCTCCACGTGCCCGACCGGCAGATAGCGGTAGAACGCGGCGAGACTGACGGCCAGCGTCGTCGTCGTGTCGCCGTGCACCAGGACGACGTCGGGGCGGAAGTCGTCGAAGACGATCCCGATCGCCTGAAGAATGCCGGTCGTCACGTCGGTCAGCGTCTGGCTCTGGCGCATCAGATTGAGATCGTAGTCTGGCTTGATGTCGAACAACGTGAGGACCTGATCCAGCATCTCCCGATGCTGGGCGGTCACGCATACGCGGGCGTCGATATCCTTGCGCGACTTCAGTGCGCGGACGAGCGGCGCCATCTTGATGGCTTCCGGCCGAGTCCCGAATACAAGCAAGATCTTCTTCATCGTTATCCTCGTTGAGCATCTTCGCGCCGGAAGACCCGGCACCTGGCGCCAAACCTGGTTGCAGGCGACTCGTCCCGTTCCGCATGCGGCCGACGCCGGCCGGCGTCGGCCGCACGACATTCAGCGGCGCGGCGGGGCGAGCGCACCGTTCTTGTCCGCGCGGTCTCCGCCGCGCAATCGTCGGACTACGGACGTCCCCTTGCATCTCGTCAATCACGTCATTAGCGTTCCTCATTGTGTCGATCGCCACGTCCTTCCGTCACACGATTCGCGTCGCTGCGCGCCGGCGCACCGGGAAGGCGATCCCGCTTTCCATACAGCAATATTCAAACCAGCGGCCCCTGCGTCCGGGTCCGATTCGCGCGGCACGCGCGGTTCGTTACGGAACGTTTCACAACTGCTACGGACGCCGGATCGGCGCAAGGGTGCGATGCAGATAAACGGGCGCCCATTCGCGCGAGCAGTGCGGTCGCGTCATGCGAAGCACGGCGGCGCGGATCGAGCGTCGATTACCGCTCGAACGGCATCCATCGTTCGAAGCGCATTGAATCGCTTCGACATGCGAATTTTGTCTGGGCAATGAAAGGCGTGTCGCCGATTGTCCGGATCGGGTCACGGAGAAATGATTTGCCCGTCGTGCCGCATCGCGCGCGCTGCTCGAGCCGACAGGCGCGAAATGTTGCGTATCTGTAACGCGCGGCCGGAATGCGGCGGGTATGCACGCATGACGGCCTTCCGGCGCGCGCGGCAGCGTCGGCGCGGACGTTTTCCGGACATGGCCCGTGCGATGACGATTCGCGACGGATCGCGTCTCGAAGCCGACGCGCGCGAGGCGGCATACGTGCGATGAACAGACGATTCGCCGCGCAACGCGAACGAATCGCGATGCCGACCGCACATGCCGTGCCAAAAGCTGATTCGCCGGTGAATCAAAAACACTCGGCCGCGGCCCCGGCCGCGCCCGCCGCCTGATCGTGGGTCCTTGCCGCACGGGGCGCGGCGGTCGATGGCTCGCCGCTTGCTTGTTCTGGGCGGACAGGCGCGTTCCGACGTGTTCCAACGACAGCAGACGGGCAGGGACGCCAAAGCAACGAATCCGGAAAGCGGCAGGACACGTTCGTCCGGCGCGGAAGACGCCCGCGCTTGCGCGACGAACGTGCGGCCGCTTCCCATTGACATCCGCGCGATGCACGGCCCGGGCGCAAGCGCTCGGCTGCCGCCGTCGCCGGCACGGGGGCAGGACATGAAGAACCGTCGGACGGTGTCGCTCTGCGTCGAGGGCATCCTGCTGTTGATCGTGCTGGCCTGCTCGCAGGTCGTGCACGACACCGCGTTGCGGCCGTTCGCCGACGCTGTGCGCATCGGCATGCCTGCCGCCGGCGCGGCGGAGCGCAGCGCCGCCTATGCCGGTGCCGCGCCGCTCGCGGTGCGCGCGTCGACCGATGCGGACGCGTTGCTCGGCCCGGTGCCGGCCCGTACCGTGCAGGCCACGTTCGATCCCGACGTGCTGTTGATTCCCTGTGTCGCCTACCTGTGGCTGTTCACGCTACTGACCTGCGTCTATGCGGCGCGACATTACGTGTTCAGTCTCGACCGTCTGTTCAAGCCGCAGCACGCGCCTTATCGGGCGGTGACCCACGGCGAATGGCCGCGGCTCACGGTGTTCGTCGCCGCGCACAACGAAGAAGCCGTCGTCGTCGATTGCCTGATGGCGCTGCTCGCGACGACCTATCCGCACGACCGGCTGACGATCATTCCGGTCAACGACCGTTCGACCGACAACACGCGCGCGCTGATCGACGAGGTGCGCGCGCTGGCGCCCGAGCTCATCAAGCCGTTTCATCGCGAGAGCGGCAAGCCGGGCAAGGCGGCCGCGCTGAAGGACGCGCTGCGCTTGATCCGCGGCGACATCATGGTGGTGTTCGATGCCGACTACCTGCCGCGTCCCGGGCTGTTGAAGGAACTCGTCGCGCCGTTCTTCGATCCGGAAGTCGGCGCGGTGATGGGCCGCGTCGTGCCGCAGAACGCCGACAGCAATCTGCTCGCGCGGCTCCTCGATCTCGAGCGCGCGGGCGGCTATCAGGTCAACCAGCAAGCGCGCAACAACCTGAACCTGGTGCCGCAGTACGGCGGCACGGTCGGCGGTATCCGCAAGGGCGCGCTCGATGCGGTCGGCGGATGGTGCGACGACATGCTCGCCGAGGATACCGACATGACCTATCGCCTGCTGCTGAGCGACTGGCGCACGGTCTACCTGAATCACGCCGAATGCTACGAGGAAGTGCCCGAGCGCTGGGCAGTGCGCGCGCGGCAACTGACGCGCTGGGCGAAGGGGCACAACCAGACGCTGCTGCGCTATCTCGGTCCGGTGTTGCGCAATCCGCTGATCTCGCGGCGCTGCCGGCTGGACGGCGCGCTGCTGCTCGGCGTGTTCCTGATGCCCGCGCTGCTCGCGATCGCGTGGGGCACCGCGATCACGCTTTATCTGCTCAATGGCGTCAACTCGACGGCGCTCGGCCTGCTCGTGTCGCTGTTCGCGCTGTTCGCGTTCAGCACCTTCGGCAATTTCGGCGTGTTCTTCGAGATCGTCGTCGCCGCGCGGCTCGACGGTCGCGCGACGCGCCTGCGGCTCGTGCCGGTCAACGTGGTCGGTTTTTGCGTGACGATCGCGGCCGTGGTGTCCGCGCTCTGGGGGCTCGTGCTCGACGCCGCGTTGCGCCGCGAACTGAAATGGGACAAGACCGAGCGTTTTCGCCGGCAACTGAAACCGGGGCGGTGAACGATGACGACCTTCAATGTGATGGTGCCGGTGGCGGGCGTGCTGAGCCTGCCGTTCCTGCCGCTGCTGCACGAGCTGATCCGGCGCAGCGACGTGGCGGCACTGCCGATCGGCGACGGGCCGTTCGTCGACCAGGCGCTGCTCGCCGCGCGCTGGCGCGATGCGCTGCGCGCGCACGCGGGCGGTGCGCGGCCGGCCGATGCGTCCGCGATGCCGCCATGGCACGCGCTCGGGCTCCTGGTGCGGCATGACGACGAGATCCGCGTCGTGCACGACGAGCATTGCGAGGACGTGCTGTACGCGGATCGCGCGATCACGCTCGACGGCGGCGCGCGGGCCACGTATGCGTTCGCCGAGCAGCGCATCGACGTTCGTGCCGGCGCGACGATCGGCATGCTCGCGCACGCGCCGCAGATCGACGTCGACAGCGCGGTGCTGCGCGGCGTCGTGGTGGGCGGGACGGTATACCTGCATGGCGCCGGCGGCTTTGCGTGCCTGTACGGCGAGCCGATCGTGTTCGGCAAGGCACCGACGGTGCCGACCGACGATACGGCCGTCGCGCCGCGCCGTGCGATCTCGCTGACCCGCCACTTCTCGACGCTGCCGCATCGCTACGTGCACGGCCGCTACCTGCTGCCCTGCGACGTGCGTCTGCCCGCGCATACGGTCGTGCAGGGGAACCTCGTCGTGGACGGCACGCTGGTGCTCGGCGACGGCTGCGTGCTGCGCGGCGGCGTCAAGGCGCATCGCGTCGAGCTCGAGCGCCACGCGTTGCTGCACGGCTCGGTGTTCGCGCGGGACGACGTGCTGCTCGCCAGCGGCAGCTGCATCGACGGCGTCGTGTCGGCCGGTGGCCTGCTGCGCCTGACCGGCGCGCGCATCGGCGTCGCCGGTCATCCTGTCAGCGCCTGTGCGCGCGACATTTCGGTCGTCGGGCATGCATGCGTGCACGGCGACCTCGTCGCATGCCGCAGCGGCTGGTTCCACGCATCCCGTTAAGGAGCGCCTCCATGTCCGATCGTTCCCGCCGTCGCGGCTCGCGCGCACCGGTCGCCGCTCTGGCGGTGCTGTGCGGCGTTGCCGTCGGCCCGCTCCCGGTGCTCGCGGCGCAGCCGGATGACGCCGGTGCGCCGGCACCCGCGCAGTCGCCCGCCGCCGCCGCGCCCGTCATCGTGCCGCGCACGCTCGACGCGCCCACGTTCGTGCGCGTGTCCGCCGACGGCCTGCCGGACGGCACGCCGCTCGCCGAATTCTCGCCTGACGATACGAACCGGCCGCCGTTGCCCGACGCCGTGATCGCGCACGTGCAGGCGCCGAGCGAGCGCCATGCCGAGATGTCGCTCGGCGTGTCCAGCGCACACCTGACACACGGGTATGGCGACTGGTACGGCGTGCACGTGCGCGGCGTCTATCAGGACGGCGGCCGCACGATACTCGGCGAGCTGGCGCAGCTGCATCGCTTCGGCGAGAGCACGCAGCTCGGCGCACTGACGTACGTGCAGGACCTGGGACCGGACTGGTTCGGTGGCATCGGTTTTTCCGGCACGACGTCCGGGACGATCCTGCCGAGCGCGCGCGTCGACCTCTCGATCAACCGCAAGCTGTTGTCCAACCGGTCGCTGATCGTGTCGCTGGGCGCCGGCTATGCATGGAATCGCAGCGGCCACCGGGATCAGCTGTATCACGCCGGCGTGATCTGGTATGCGCTGCCCAAGTGGATCTTCGAGGCGGGGACGAACTACACGGTCGATTCGCCGGGGTCGGTGAAGGCGCCGCAATACTACGGCGCCGTCACCTACGGCGAGGTCGGGAAAAGCGTGATCGTGCTGCGTGGCGGGTTCGGCCGCGAGGCGTACCAGGTCACCGGATCCGGTTCGCAGATCGCCGATTTCCGCAGTCACGAAGTGATCGCGAAATGGCGCTACTGGTTCACGCGCAAGTGGGGTACGCAACTCGAATTCGACTACTACCATAACCCTTACTATTCACGGATCGGCGGCGAGCTGAGCGTGTTCTATCGCTGGTAACGGGAACGGGCGCCATGCAGACGCATCCCGTCCGTCCTCCCGTCGACCGTTCGCTGCGGATCCACCCGCATCCACAGCGCTGGCTGATGTCGATCGTGCTGCTGACCCCGACGCTCTATGCGTTGCTATGGCTCGGCCTGCCGCTCGCGTGGCGCTACTGGCGCGCGGTCATGGCGTGGGGGGCGCACGAGATCGATCCGGCACTGCACGTGATCGTGATCGGCTACCCGCCCGATGCGCCGCGCGTCCCGCTGCTGTCGATCGATCTCGCCGCGCGAATGCCGAGCGGGACGCAGCTTGCCGTGACCGCGGTGCTATGCGCGATCGGCTTCGGCGCGTCGTTCTTCCGGCGTGCGAACTGGTTGCCCGTTGCATATCTGTTACGTATCGCGAGCTTCACTCAGCTGCTGATCTGCGCGTATTTCTGGCTCGCACCGGGCGCGTTCCCATATGTGCCGATGCTGCATCTGCGTGACATGTTCGTACTGCACGGCGCGGCGATCGCGCTGATTCCGCTGGTGATGGCGGCGCTTTACTACCCGCTCGATTTCACACCGCTGCAGAAGATCGCCGCATCGCTCCTCGTGGTCGGCTACTTCGTGTTCGCGCTGCCGTTCGTGATGCTGCTGCACGCGGTCGTCATCCATCATGGCTCGCTGCTGTTCCTGCCGTTCTGCTATTTCCTGCTCGGCGGCCCGCTGCTGATCGGCCTGCTCGTCACGCTCTATACCTACTGCGCGAGCTGGCCCGGCTCGCTGACGAATCCGTCCGACGATTCGTGCTAAACGCCGCCGTATCAGTGATGAAACGATTCGGCCGCGTTTTTCGCCGCACCGCACGGCACGCGACGCACCGAGCGAGCACGACAGGGCTTCCGGAGCCAATGGCACGTTGTTCGCTTCTCTCCCTGCGTCGCATCGATTCTTTTCCAACGGAGAAGACGGGCCGGCCGCCGATGGCCGACGTCGTTCGATGCTCGACGAACTGGGCAGCCGCACACATCTACCGGGCAAGGTGGGCCGAGCTGGCGGCACGCTCATCGCTGCTGTGGCGCCACCCATTCCTTAAGCGAGGAGCACACCATGTTGGCAAAGTCAGGCAAGTTCTTGCGGATACTGTTCGCGCTATTCGCGCTGGCGTTCGCATTCAGTCCGGGCGGCGTTCGGGCGGCCACCAACCAGCTTCTCCTGTTGGTGCCCGACACGCTGACGCTGCCTGATTCCCGCGTGTCCGCGTGGCTCGATACCGCGCAGGAAGAAGGGTTGCAGATCACCGTCATGACCGACAGCCAGTTCATGGCCGCCGGCTCGTCGCTGTCGCAGTATCCGGGCCTGATCCTGCCGGACCAGGTTCATACGACGGCCGCCGACGCGCTCGTGACGGCAATCCAGAACTATGCGCTGAACGGCGGCAAGGTGATGCTCGTCTACGACTTCGGTGTACTGAATTCGGCCGGCTTCTACGTGAGCCCGAAGTCTCGTTTCAGCAACATGGTCGGTGTCGACTACGTGTTGTATGACCAATACGGCGGCAACATGATCGGCCTCGGCAACGTGACCGGCATGAGCAGCTGGCTGCGCACGCTGCAAGTGCCCCCCGGCAAGTCGATGGCATGGACGACGACGACTTCGGCGACCACGGCCGCCAGCCCCACGACATCGTTCGCATCGACGAGCAGCTCCGGCTCGTCGAAGACGTCGGCATCGACGTCCGGCAGCGCGCTGTTCCTGGCGGCCAGCCCGTCGAACCCGGGCGGCCTCGCGAACTACAACCACAATGCGTGGTTCCAGTACACGACGCCCCCCACGGGCAGCGGCGTGCTGAGCCAGACGCTCCCGAAGCTGACCGGCACCGTGACCGGCAAACTGAAGAAGACCACGACGTATAGTGCCGGTTCGCTGCTGAGCACCTCGACCGGCAAGACGGCAAACACGCTTGCGTCCACGCTGACGACCACCACCGACACGCTCGAAGGCATCTCCGGCTACGTATACGGCTTCCTGACCTATCCGAGCTTCGTGACGCAGGGCACGTATTCCGGCACGACGATCCTGACCTCGCCGACGTTCGGGCTGGTGTCCGGCTACAACCCGTACGGCAACGGCGGCGTGCTGTTCGTCAACCTGCCGCTCGCCTACCTCGACGGCCAGACCGACGGCATGCTGATTCACGGCTACCTGCATTATTTCGGCACGCAGATGCTGAACCTGCCGTCGCTGTCGCCGCTGCCGAAAGCGCAGGCCGGGCTCGTGTTCAACTGGCACTTCTGCGCGGGCGACCAGATCCAGCCGGCGCTTTACCTGAAGAGCCTCGGCGTGTGGAACAACGGGCCGTTCTCCGTCGTGGTCACTGCCGGCCCCGACGAAGCGACCTTCGGTGACGGCGGCGGCATCAATCTCGCCAACAACCCGACGGCGCAGTATCTCCTCAAATACTTCATCAGCAGGGGGCATCGCGTCGGCAGCCACGGCGGCTGGATCCATGATTACTGGGGGGCGAATGCGAGCGAGACGAACGCGAGCACGTTCACGCAGTACCTCGTGATGAACCATCAGGCCGTTCAGGCTGCGACGGGCCTGCCCGACATCGAGTATGCGGCGCCGGAAGGCAACACGCCGACCTGGTCGGTGAACTGGCTCGAAAGCAATGGCTTCAACGGGTACTACTTCACCGGTCACACCGGCTCGGCGCCGACCCGCGCATACCGCAACGGTGCGCTGCTGAACCCGGGCCTGTGGGCTTACCCCGTGATGCCGTTCGGCAAGTACGCGACGTTCGAGGAGTTCCAGCAGTACGCGGTGCCGACGACCGACGTGAACAACTGGTACGCCGCGCTGATGAACTTCGTCGTCGCGAACCACACGAGCCGCCTGATCTACGCGCACCCGCTCGGCGCGTCGTCCTATACGTCGACGCTGTCCTCGATCTTCACTCAAGCCAATTTGCTGAAGCTGACCGGGCAGTTCCGCTGGTACACGATGACCGATATCACGGTCTTCGACCGGGCGCGCTTGAACGTCACGTGGTCGGCCACCGACACGGGTAGCGGCTGGACATTCTCCGCCAGCCACCCGACCAGCCTGACGAACATGACGTGGCTGTTGCCGAAGGCTGCGTATGCGTTGCCGATCATCACGCAAGGCAGCGGCAGCGTGGGCATCACCGACTCGACGTACTGGCTCGTGACCGCGAATAGCGGCACCAGTCTCCAGTTCACCAGCGCCAAGGTGCACTGAGCCGCAACGTCGATACACCCGCCGGCGCGCGACGCGGCCAACGCCGCGCCCGGCGCGAATTGCGCAGAACTACCGCGCAGGAGCCCCCGATCATGAAACGGCCCGCGCTTTTCCCGGCCGCACGCGCGTGCGTGGCGGCCCTTGTCAGGCCGTGCCATGCGTGGCGCGTTGCCTGTTGCGTCGCCGCGTGCTGCTCCGTGCTGCACGCGGGCGCCGCCGAACTTCAGCTGAACGGGCTGTATCAACGCCCGGACGGCGCGATCACCGTGCGCCTGAACGGCGCCGGCATCGATCCTTATTTCGCGGCGAAGGCGCTGCTTGCCGCCGCCGACACCCATATGGATGCCCATCAGGCCGCACTCGCGTGGATCGCGTGGGTGTTGCCGCGCCAGCGGCTGGACGGCGGATTCGACCGCTTCTGCGTGAAGAGCGGACAGGTCGGCCCGTGCGCGGAAGCCGACGCGGACGACGCGATGATGGCGACCTGGATCGAACTGCTCGCGCGCTTTGCGCCTCCGGACGGGATGCCGGCTGCCTGGGAACTCAGCCTGAACCGCGCGGGCGCACACCTGGACACGCTGCTCGACAAGGCGAGCGGCGTCTATCAGATCTCGTCGTCGCTTCATGTCGCACTGCTGATGGATAACGTCGAGGTGCACAGCGCGTTCCAGGCGCTCGCCGCGTATTACGTGCGCCGCGCCGACTACGCGCGTGCAGGGCCGTGGAGCCAGCGTGCCGACCGGCTGTCGTCGGCGATCGTGAAGGTGTTCTGGCGCGGCACGCAATCCGGCTTTCGCGCGAGCACGCAGAAGATCAGCGACACGAGCTTCTATCCGGCGAAAGTCGCGCAGATCTTCCCGATCCTGTCCGGCATCCAGGTGCCCGACCAGTCGAACGAGACGATCTACGCGCAGTGGATGCAGAAGTACGGCAAGACCTGGATGCAACTGGCCGGCTCCGATTTTCCGTGGGGGCTGATCGCGCTGGTCGCATTCAAGATGAACGACTGGAGCACCGTCGCCTGCTGGTATGCGCGCTCGGGCCCGTACCGTCATGGCTCGCACTGGAACGTACTGGAGGAGGCGCTGTACCTGGCATTCGAAAGCCGGATGGCCGACCCGCTCGCGCCCGCCAAATGCGGGTTCACGACGGCGGAGATAGCGGTGACCGGATCGCGCTGACACGACGGCGCACGGTCGATGAACGGAAACAGGGAAGGAGACGTGTCATGTGTGGCATCGTCGGCGCGGTCGCGCAACGGAACATCGTTCCGATTCTGATTGAAGGTTTGCGCCGCCTCGAATATCGCGGCTACGATTCATGCGGCGTGGCGACCGTCGTCGACGGCCAGGCGCGACGAGAGCGCAGTGTGTCGCGGGTCGCCGATCTCGACGCGCACGTGCGCAGCGCCGGGCTGTCCGGCAGCACCGGCATCGCGCATACGCGATGGGCGACGCATGGCGCGCCCGCCACCTGCAATGCGCATCCGATCTTCTCGCGCGACGAAATCGCGCTCGTGCACAACGGCATCATCGAGAATCATGAAACGTTGCGCAGGCAACTGTCTGACGAGCACTACCAGTTCGATGGCCAGACCGACACCGAGGTCGTCGCCCATCTGATTCACAGCAAGTATCGCGGCGATCTGCTCGCCGCCGTGCGCGATGCGACGTCGCAACTGCACGGCGCATACGCGATCGCGGTGTTCAGCAAGCATGAGCCGCAGCGGCTGATCGGCGCGCGGGTCGGATCGCCGCTCGTCGTCGGCCTGAAGGACGACGAATGTTTTCTCGCGTCCGACGCGCTCGCGCTCGCCGGCATCACCGATCGCTTCATCTTTCTCGAGGAAGGCGACATCGTCGAATTGACGCCGGGCGGCGTGCGAATCCTCGAGCGTGGCGGCACGCCGGTCGATCGCCCGATCCAGACCGTCTCGTCGGCGCAGGCCGCGGTCGAGCTCGGGCCGTATCGGCATTTCATGCAGAAGGAAATTTTCGAGCAACCGCAGGCCGTCGCCGCGACGATTCCCGATGCGGGGCTGTTCGATCCGGCGATATTCGGCCCGGATGCCGCACGCGCGTTCGAACAGATCGACAACGTGCTGATTCTCGCGTGCGGCACGAGTCACTATTCCGGCCTCACCGCGCGCCGCTGGCTCGAGACGATTGCGCGCCTGCCCGCGCAGGTCGAGATCGCGAGCGAATACCGTTACAGCGACGCGCTCGCGCTGCCGAATACGCTGGTGGTCAGCGTGTCGCAATCCGGCGAGACCGCCGACACGCTCGCCGCGCTCAAGTATGCGCAGGCGCTCGGCCACATCGATACGCTGGCGATCTGCAACGTGCCGACGAGCGCGATGATGCGTCAGACAGGCTTGCGGTTCCTGACGCGCGCCGGCCCGGAAATCGGCGTCGCGTCGACCAAGGCGTTCACGACGCAGCTCGTCGCGCTGTTCATACTCGCGGTGACGCTCGGCCGGCTGCGCGGCTACGTCGACGATGCGCAGCTCGCGCGTTATACGACGCAGTTGCGACGGCTGCCGAACGCGCTCGAGGACGTGCTCGCGCTCGAACAGCAGATCGAGCGCTGGGCTGCGGAATTCTCGCGGCATGAGAACGCGCTGTTCCTCGGGCGCGGGCTGCATTACCCGATCGCGCTCGAAGGGGCGCTGAAGCTGAAGGAGATTTCGTACATCCACGCGGAAGCGTATCCGGCCGGCGAACTGAAACACGGGCCGCTCGCGCTCGTGACGCACGCGATGCCGGTCGCGACGATTGCGCCGAACGACGCGTTGCTCGAAAAGCTCAAGTCGAACATGCAGGAAGTGCGGGCGCGGGGCGGGCAGCTTTACGTGTTCGCCGATGCCGATACGCGCATCGACAACGGCGAAGGCGTGTCGGTGCTGCGCATGCCGGATTACTACGGGCTGCTGTCGCCGATCCTGCACGTCGTGCCGCTTCAGCTGCTCGCGTATCACGCGGCTTGCCTGCGCGGCGCGGATATCGACAAGCCGAGGAACCTCGCGAAATCGGTGACGGTGGAGTAACGGGAGGTGCGAAGGGGGGGCTAAAGCGTTTTTAGCCCCCTTTTCTTGCTGACGCTCGCTTTGCCGGCGAAGTAACCGTCCGCGGTCTCGTCCAGACGACCTCCTGTAACGAATCGGCGGCTTGCCGCCCGCGGAGAGGATCGCTCTCAAGCTCCGGAGCTCATATCACGATGGACGAACTCGAAAGGTCATCGCGCTGCGGACCGTGAACTGGAAAGTGTTTTTGCAACAGTTCGGTCACTTGCTCGACACCTCGCAGAACACCGGACCGATAATCGCCTTGCCGGAAATGAGCCTCCATGGCTTGGCAAATCGCCTCCCATTCGCGGCTGTCCACCTTGGCGTGTATGCCTCGGTCCGCAACGATTTCGACGTCGCGGTCCGCAAGAAGAAGATAGATGAGAATGCCGTTGTTTTGCTCCGTGTCCCAAACCCTGAGGTCCGAGAACACCTCGATGGCACGATCCCTCGCAGTCGTGCCCTTCAGCAAGGCGCCAATGTGCAGCGCCCCCTCCACAGCGAACCTGACTTGACCCACGTGCGCGCGATGACTAGTACGTACAGCCTCGTCGATAGCGTCAAGCGCCCGCCGTGAAAATGCGCGGTTGACCTGCCAGTGGGTCGTGAAAAGATGCCGGAAGAGGCGTTTCAGGTCCATGCTCACCACCGTCCCGATGCGCCACCGCCGCCGAAGCCCCCACCGCCTCCGCGAAAGATGTCGCGATTCGAATCACGATCGAAACGCGCGTCGCTACCGCCAATGAAGCGCCCGCCAGCGGCTCGCATTCCGCCACCCAGCAATGTGAAGAGCAGCGCCATCATTCCCGCCGCGACGGCGACGAAAAGCGCCTGCGATAAAATCCACGCGAGTACCCCAACGACGCCGCCGGTAACGACGGCTCCTGGCAGACGCCCGAACATGGCGCGCAGCAGCCCGCCGGCCATGACCGTCAGGAGGAAAAGAACAGGAAGCAACCGCCCGGCGCCGTCGCTGGCCCGAGGTGGTCGCTGCGGCGGAGGTAACGGCTCGCCGCTGGTGACGCGCATGATGCCGTCGAGGCCGGCGGTGATGCCACCGTAGAAGTCCCCGTTTCGGAATCGCGGGACTATCGCTTCGTTGATGATGCGATTGCTCGTTGCGTCGGTGAGCACACCTTCGAGGCCGTACCCGACCTCGATTCGAAGTGCCCGGTCGTTTTTGGCGACGATCAGGAGCGCGCCGTCGTCGACATTCTTGCGCCCAAGCTTCCATTGCTCGACGACTCGCATCGAATACTGTTCGATGGTTTCGGGCTCCGTGGTCGGGACAATGAGAACTGAAAGCTGCGTTCCTCGTTTCGCCTCGAACTCTTTCAACGTCTTCTCAAGGCTGGCCGTCTGGTCGCTGGTCAGGGTTCCGGTCTCATCGGTCACTCTGGACGTCAGTGGCGGGATGGCGGCGTCCGCGTGCGCGTGTGCTACCCCCAGGACAAAGAAGGCTAAGACGACGACCATCGCCAGTCGGAACGTGTTCAATTGGAGGCCTTGCCTGCAGATGCCGGCGTCGAGCCGAAGTCGACCCGAGGCGGTTTGGAAATCTCGGCCTCGTTGCTCACCGAGAAGTTCGGGCGCTCCAGATAGCCGAATACCTTCGCAGTCAAATTGTTCGGGAACGAACGTATCGTCGTGTTGTACGTCTGGACGGAGCGAATGTATCGGTTGCGGGCTACGGCAATACGATTTTCCGTGCCTTCGAGCTGCGCTTGCAGGTCCCGGAAGTTCGCGTCCGACTTCAATTGCGGATAGTTCTCCGATACCACGAGCAGGCGTGACAGAGACGACGTGAGCTGTCCCTGCGCCGCTTCGAACTTTGCGAACGCCTGCGGGTCGGCAATGAGTTCGGGCGTGGCGCGAATCGAGCCGACTTGTGCCCGGGCCTCTGTCACGCGGACGAGCACTTCCTTTTCCTGGTTCGCGTACCCCTTCACTGTGTTGACGAGGTTGGGAACGAGGTCGGCACGCCGTTGATACTGATTTAGAACTTCTGACCAACTGGCCTTTACCTGCTCGTCTTCGCTCTGGATGGCGTTGTAACCGCACCCGGAGAGAGCAAGCAGACTCGCCGCCGATGCGGCTATCAGAAGTGCGCGGGCAAGACTGCGCCGCGCAGAGATTGCTGCAGGATTTGTCGACATGGACGCGCCTCTGTCCGATATTCCTCGGCATTCCGCCGCTCGCGTGTGCATTGCTTATCGTAAGTGGCAGCGCGGTCGCAGAGTTGATTCATGTCAATGCTGCATTGTCGAGCGTGCCCGGAGCGATACCCCGTCCCGGTCGCATGTCCGCCCCGCGGCTGTGCTACGTATGAAGCGTTCGATTCGCGATTCGTTGAGCCACGTCAAGCCATCGAAGGGGCGTCAGCATAGAGTGGTTTTCAGGGCTCGACCGGCTATCCGGAGCCATGCTCGTGTAGAACGCGATGGCATTGCCGAAAAAAACGGCAATCGCAGTCGCGGCGCTCGGCATGGTCATGGCGCTGCAATCGCCGGTCCGCGGGCGGCCACCGACAATGCAGCTCGCGATCGCCATCATCCCAATACGGCGACCGCAAAAGCGCCGAGCAAGGCAAACTGCGCGGCAGAATCGGGCCGGGAAGTGACACGGTACGAAATGGGAGGCAGCGTTGAATGACAACTCACATGGTGCTCGGCCGTTCTGGAAATCACGGTCGGCCATTGCACTCGTCGCGTTCGCTGCAATAGCACTGTTTCTCCTGCTTTCCGAACACCGAGCCCACTTCCTTGGGGTGTTGCCCTATCTGCTGTTGCTCTCGTGCCCGCTGATGCATCTGTTCATGCACCATGGGCACGGGCACCATGGAACGAAATCGACCGAGGGGCGTCCTGATTCGGGAGAGGGTCATGACCAGCATCGATGACGGTTACGGGTTATGGAGCCTCGCAGCGATCAATTCACTTGTCTTCATCATCTTCGCGTTCAGCTTCTTCAAGCCGGCGACAAAGCGGGACTGGCGAACGTTCGGTGGATTCTCTGCCTTCATCGTCGCGCTATTCGCGGAAATGTACGGGTTTCCGCTCACCATCTATTTGCTGTCGGGTTGGTTGCAGACGCGCTTTCCGCAAACAAATTTGCTGTCGCACGATACAGGACACCTGTGGTGGACCCTGACCGGCAGGCACGGCGACCCGCATGGCGGACTTCCGCATCTTCTCAGCTTCTTCTTGATATTGGGCGGTTTCTACTTGCTGTCCACGGCGTGGCACGTGCTGTATGAAGCTCAGCGTAGCAAGGAGTTGGCCACCACCGGACCCTACGCGAAAATCCGACATCCTCAGTACGTCGGGTTCGTCGTCATCATGCTGGGTTTCCTGCTTCAATGGCCCACGCTGGTGACCTTGGCAATGTTTCCCATTCTGGTTTTCATGTACGTTCGACTCGCGATACAAGAGGAACGCGATTCGGAGGCGCAGTTCGGCGCGGCGTGGCGTGAATACGCGGCACATACGCCGCGCTTTGTACCCAACGTTTTTGGAAAACGCCCGGCCCAAATACATTGATTTCAGGCGGCTCACCGATAGCTGGCACTGCTGCCGAACTCAATCGCAATCTTCCGGATGAGGAGGCTGCCATGAAGCCCTTCAAGACTGGCGTGACGCTTTCAGCCACGGTTGTGCTCTTCTATGTCCTGTGCACGCTCGTATGGATGGCACTTCCTGAACCGTTCATGAACTTCATGAACACGCTTTTTCACGGACTCGATTTTCGGCGCCTTCAGACGGGCGAGTCACTGTCGTGGTGGTTCGTCGTCTACCCGGCCTTTGTGTTCGCGGTCTGGTTCTTTGCAGCTGGCGCCTTCTTCGCGTGGTTACACAACCGCCTGAGTGGACCGGGCTGAAGCAATTCCGTACGCCCGTACCTCTCTCCCGGACCACACGTTGCCCGTGTCCGTCTCCGGAAATCAGGAGAGTGAGGTAACGGGTTGAGCGGGGAAAGCACGGAATGATCGTTGCTCCCGTGCTAGCGCTCGACATACCGACACGTCGTCGGTGGCGCCCTCTGATGCGCAGGGCGACGGGCCTCAATGGAAGCGGAACGGGTGAACAAGGGAGCGTCAAATGAGCGGCCGACCCGGCGAAGACAAGCTTCATCATCAACGGATTTCCGGGCAGGTGTCATCGGGCGAACATCACGCTCGTGAGGCGGACAAGCACGCGCCTTCCGCCGGGCACGGACACGGCGCGCGTGCGCATCATCGTGAGGGCCGGGCCGAGCACGTTCGTTCCACGGATTCGCTTCGCGACCCCGTCTGCGGAATGACGGTGCCCGACGAGTCCCGCTTCCACGGCGAACACAATGGCAAGTGGTACGCGTTCTGCAGCCAGGCTTGCTTGACGAAATTCCAGGCTGCGCCGTCCAAGTACGTTGAGCCCCCGACCATCGAGCAGTTACAAGCCGTGCCCGAGGGCACCATCTACACCTGTCCGATGCACCCGGAAATTCGCCAGGACCATCCTGGACAATGTCCAAAGTGCGGCATGACCCTGGAACCGATTCTGCCCGGCGTTGACGAAGGCGATAATCCGGAACTGGTCGATTTCCAGCGCCGATTCTGGTGGACGTTGCCACTGACCGTCGTAGTCTTCGTCCTTGCGATGTTCGGCCATCGCTTCGGATCGATGGACGTCGACACCGAGAGCTGGGTCGAGTTCATTATCTCTACGCCGGTCGTCCTGTGGGCAGGCCAGCCGTTTTTCGCGCGATGCGTGCGCTCATTCATGAATCGCAGTCCCAACATGTGGACCCTCATTGGGCTTGGGACAGGCGCCGCTTACATCTACAGTGTCATCGCGACCATCTTCCCCGGCGTGTTTCCGGAAACGTACAGCGCGCACGGCCGAGTCAGCGTGTATTTCGAGGCGGCGGCAGTCATCATTTCGCTGACGCTTCTCGGGCAGATGCTCGAACTGAAGGCGCGCTCGCAAACGTCCGCCGCCATCAAGGCACTCCTCGGGCTCGCACCCAAGACTGCGCGACGCATCAACCCGGATGGCGCCGAAGAAGATATTCAGTTATCCCATGTACATGTGGGAGACCTGCTTCGCGTGCGGCCGGGCGAGAAAGTTCCCGTGGACGGCGTAGTGACGGACGGCACGAGTTCGCTCGACGAGTCCATGATCACCGGCGAGCCCATTCCCGTCACGAAGCGTGTTGGCGACCACGTCATTGGCGCAACGATGAACGCGACGGGCAGTCTCGTCATCCGCTCGGAAAAGGTCGGATCCCAAACCGTCCTGTCGCAAATCGTGCAGATGGTCGCGCAGGCGCAGCGGTCCCGTGCCCCCATGCAACGTATGGCTGACAAGGTGGCCGGCGTGTTTGTCGTCGGGGTCGTCAGCGTCGCTCTTCTGACGTTCTTCGTGTGGGGCATCGTTGGCCCCGAGCCCAGCTGGGTGTTCGGTCTCATCAATGCGGTGGCGGTGCTCATCATTGCATGTCCCTGCGCGCTGGGCCTCGCGACGCCAATGTCCATCATGGTCGCGAGCGGAAAAGGAGCCACAACGGGGATCCTCTTTCGCGATGCGGCTGCGATTGAGAATTTTCGGAAGGTCGACGTGCTCATCGTCGACAAGACCGGGACGCTGACCGAGGGGCGTCCAGCATTCGAGCAAGCCGTGGGCACAACCGGATACACGGCCGACGAAGTGCTTCGTCTGGCGGCGAGCCTCGACCAGGGTAGCGAGCATCCGCTTGCAGCAGCCATCGTTGCGGCAGCCCGTGAGAAGAAGTTGACTTTGGAACGCACGGAAAATTTCGAATCCGCGACGGGTATCGGCGTGAGAGGAAGGGTCGCCGGCAGGAGACTTGCGCTTGGCAACACCGCGCTGATGCAGGCTGACGCCATATCCGTCGAATCGCTGGCCAAGGAGGCGAACGGCCTGCGTGCGCAAGGCGCCAGCGTCATGTACCTGGCTGTCGATGGCGGTTTGGCCGGACTGCTGGCGGTCGCCGACCCGATAAAGGCGACGACGCCGGAAGCGCTTTCGACATTGAGGGAGAACGGTATTCGAGTCGTAATGGCGACCGGTGATGGTGTGGTCACCGCGAAGGCGGTGGCCGAGAAGCTCGGCATCGACGAATTCCATGGCGAGGTGAAGCCTGCCGATAAGCTCAATCTGGTATCACGGCTTCAGCAAGCCCGGCATGTCGTCGCGATGGCTGGAGACGGCATAAACGACGCCCCCGCGCTTGCCAAGGCCGATGTCGGCGTGGCCATGGGAACAGGCACGGATGTGGCAATGAGTAGCGCTCAGGTGACGCTCGTCAAGGGCGACTTGCGCGGTATCGCGCGTGCTCGAGTGCTGTCCGAGGCAACCGTTGCGAACATGAAGCAGAATCTCGGCTTCGCGTTCATCTACAACGCGCTTGGCGTTCCGCTGGCGGCAGGGGTACTTTATCCATTCACCGGTTTGCTGCTCTCGCCGATGATTGCGGCACTTGCAATGAGTCTAAGCTCCGCTTCGGTCATTTCGAACGCGCTAAGGTTGCGTAACGCCAGAATTTGAGCAGCGATCGGCACGCAAACGTCCGTACGATTTGACGTCGTGGGGCCGGCCAGACGAGTCATTGACGGCCGGGAAGGCTCTGGCGTGACCAGAACCTCGGGTGGCGCGTAATCTGGTGGAACGGCTCGCACCGGAGTCAGGGTCTCCGCACGAAGGCAAAAGAATCCGGCCGATTGTTTTCTTCTGTGTCGGGAATCCGGAAAGACGACGGCATCAGTTGTAACGGCGGAGCCCCAATGCTCGACCGGTTCACCCGAGGCAGCCGAATCGACACCACCATACCGCCGCATTCATGCGAAGATCGAGCGACATTCCACCCGCATTCCATCGAGACCGTCGTGATCCGATCGAACCCCGAGGGCAACCCGCCAGCCGGCCATCCGCCGTGGATGGCCGTCGCACTGGCCGAGCTGGGCATTCGCCGCTTCCCGCCCGGCAGCATCAATCCGCGCATCGTCGAATACAACAACCACACGAACCTCGTCGGCTACGACGACAAGATTTCGTGGTGCTCGTCGTTCGTCAACTGGTGCATGACGCATGCGGGCATCCGCGGCACGGGGTCGGCGCTCGCGCGTTCGTGGCTCGAATGGGGGCGGCCGCTGGAGCGTCCGGTGTACGGCTGCATCGCGATCCTGACGCGCGACGACCCCGTGAGCTGGAAGGGGCACGTCGGGTTCTACCTGCGTCACGACGACGAGCGTGTGCACCTGTTCGGCGGCAATCAGCTGGAGGAAGTGCGCGAGCTTGCGTATCCGGTGAGCGAGGTGATCGGATACCGGTGGCCGGACGCGGGCTGACCGCGCCGCACGCCCGGCCTCCCGTGCACGGACGACGGCGCGGGCGCCGGCGTCGCATGGCGGCCGCGGTCAATCCTGCGCGGCGGTGGCGGCCACGGCCTGCGCTTCACCCGCCGCATCGTTCCTGCTCCACCCGCCGCCGAGCGACCGATACAACGCGACCGCCGCCAGCGCATGCTCGCGCCTGACCTGATTGAGCGCATCCGAATCCCGCAGATACACCTCCTGCGCCGACAGCACGTCCAGAAAATCCGTCGCGCCGCCCTTGTAGAGCTGGTTCGCCAGCCCGAGCGCCTTGTCCGACGCCGACAGCGCGCTATCGAGGCGCCGCGTCGCTTCATCGCTGCTGACGAGGTTCGCACGCGCGTCCTCGACTTCCCGCAGCGCCTGCAGCATCGTCTGCCGCAACCCGAGTTCCGACTCGCGCATCCGGCTTTCGCTTTGCGTGATGTCGGCGGTGATTCGCCCCGCGTTGAAGATCGGGCTCGTCGCGCTCAGCGCCGCGCTGAACAGGTTGTCGGTCAGCGTCGGCAACCCGAGATACGACGCGGCCAGAATCCCGTCCGTCAGGTTCAGCGAGAACTTCGGATACCGCTCGGCCTTCGCGACGCCGACCTGCGCCGCGCGCCGCTCGACCTGGGCGTACGCGGTGAGCACGTCCGGCCGGCGCAGCAGCGCCTGCGACGGCAGCGTGGCGGGCGACCCGGCAGGCGGCGCCGGAATCGCGCCGGCCTGCGCGAGGACGAGCCGGTCGACCGACTCGGGCGTGCGGCCCGAATACACGGCGATCAGATTGAGCTGATGCGCGATCTGCGCCTGCGTTGGCGGAATCCGCGCTTCGAGCGCATCGAGCTGGTTCTGCGCGCGTGTGACGTCGAGCTCCGTCGACAACCCGAACGCCTGCCGCTTGCGCGTGAGTTCGAGCGCATGCCGGCGGATCGCCGCGTTGTCCTGCAGGATCTTCAGTTCCTGCTGCGCCCAGCGCAGATCCACATAGGCCGAGGCCGCATCGGCCGCGAGCGCGAGCCGCATCGCGTCTTCCGCGTGCTTTTGCCCGACCAGCTCGGCCTGCGCGGCCAGCAGGTCGAGCCGTTCGCCGCCGAACACGTCCGGCGACCAGCTCAGCGCGAGTCCCGCGCCGGCCTGCCGCACGTAGCCGAGCGGCGGCGGCGTGTTCTGGCGCGCGTCGGACGCACGCGCGGTCGCGTCGAGTTCGGGCAGCAGCGCCGCGCGCTTCTGCACGGTCAGCGCCTGCGCTTGCTTCACGCGTTCGGCGGCGGCCTGCAGATCGAGGTTGCCATCGAGCACGGTCGCGATCAGCCGGTCGAGCACGGGGTCGTTGAACTGCGCCCACCACGCGGCGGCGTCGATGTCCGCGCGCGGCACGTCGGTGTCCCACGCGGCGGGCGCGAGGGATTGAACGGAATCGTGCAGCGCGGGATGCTGCGCGGGCTGCACCGCACACCCTGCGGCGAAGGCGCTGACGGCCAGCGCGACGAGTAGCTTTTTCATGATGACGACCTTGGCTTCAGTGCGCGTCCGGCGGCGGCGCGTTCAGGGTGATGGGACGGGAAAACGCGACGGCAAGCAGCGCGACCACGAAGCACAGCGACAGCGCGTAGTACGCATCCGCGTAGGTGAGCGTCAGCGCTTCGCGATAGATCAGGCGGTGCAGGTTCGCGAGGCCGGCCTGCGCGGTATCGAGCGTGTTGCCGGCCACCGAGGTCCAGTACGCGGCCTGGCGATCGAGCAGCGACGCGACCTGCGGCTCGCCGGCGCTCACGTGTTCGTTCAGGCGCAGGTAGTGGAAGTTGAGCCGGTCGTTGAGCATCGTCGCGCTCACCGCGATGCCGATCGCGCCGCCGAGGTTGCGCATCAGGTTGAACAGGCCGCTCGCCGATTTCAGCCGCGACTGCGGCAGCGAGCCCAGTGCCATCGTCACGATCGGCGGCACGCTGAACTGCTGGCCGATGCCGCGCAGCGCCTGCGGCAGCAGCAGTTCCCGCCAGCCCCAGTCGTGCGTGATCGGCGTATACATGTAGCAGCCGAGGCCGAAGCAGACGAGCCCGAACACGAGCAGCGCGCGCATGCTGAAGTAGCGTGTGGCGAACGCATACGCGCAGAGCGCGAGCAGCTGGAACACACCGACCGACAGCAGCGCGATGCCGATCTGCAGCGAACTGAACGCACGCACCTGCGCGAGGAACAGCGGCGTCAGGAACACGGTCACGAAGATCCCGATGCCCGTGACGAACGACAGCAGGCTGCCGATCCCGAAGTTGCGCACGGCGAGCGCGCGCAGATCGACGATCGGGTCTTCCGCGGTCAGTGCGTGCACGATGAACAGGAAGCCGCAGATGCCGGAGAACCACGCGCAGATGACGATCGCATCGTCGCTGAACCAGTTCTTGCGCGGGCCTTCTTCCAGCACGTATTCGAGGCAGCCGAGGAAGCCCGACATCAGTGCGATGCCGCGATAGTCGCCGCGCTTGATGAGGCTGAGATCGGGTGCGTCGATATGCACGTAGCGCGGCACCAGCGCGGCCACCGCGATGCCTGGCAGGAGGTTCAGGTAGAACAGCCAGTGCCACGACCATTGATCGGTGATCCAGCCGCCGATCACCGGCCCGATCGCCGGCGCGAGCGACGCGAGCGCGCCGATCGTCGTCGACGCGATCAGCCGCTGCTTGCCCGGAAACAGCACGAACGCGGTCGTGAACACGGTCGGGATCATCGCGGCGCCGAGCGCGCCCTGCAGCCCGCGGAACAGGATCATCGAGTTGATGTCCCACGCGAGCCCGCACAACATGCTCGTGATCGTGAAGCCGACGGCCGACGCGACGAACAGCCAGCGTGTCGACATCACCCTCGACAGCCAGCCCGACATCGGGATCACGATGATTTCGGCGATCAGGTAGGCCGTCTGCACCCAGGACAACTCGTCCTGGCTCGCGGACAGGCCGCCGCCGATGTCGCGCAGCGACGACGCGACGATCTGGATGTCGAGCGTCGCCATGAAGAAGCCGACGCACATCAGCGCGAACGCGAAGACGCGCTGCTTCGTCGGTTGCGACGCGGGGTCGCCGGAAAACGCGGTGGTCATCGCAGGCTCCCGTTCAATTCGTGCGGTCGGTGTGCACGGTCACGACCGCGGAGAGGCCGGGACGCAGCACATGCTCGATGCCCGGCTGCGGATCGAGATGCACGCGCACCGGCACGCGCTGGACGATCTTCGTGAAGTTGCCGGTCGCGTTCTCGGGCGGCAGCACGCTGAAGGTCGCACCGGTCGCGGGCGCCAGGCTGTCGACGCGGCCGTGCAGGCGCGTGCTCGACGCATCGAGCGCGACGTCGACGCGATCGCCCGCGCGCATCTTGCGCAGCTGGTCTTCCTTGAAGTTCGCGTCGATCCACAGCCCGGACACGGGCACGACCGTCAGCAGCGGCACGCCGACGTTCGCGAGCATCCCGACGCGGCCCGTGCGGTTGCCGATGTAACCGTCGACCGGCGAGCGGATCGTCGTGTACTCGACGTTGAGCGCCGCGACGCGTTGCGCGGCGAGCGCCGTGTTCACGCGGGCCCGCGCATCGGCGAGCTGCGCGCCGAGCACGTCGAGCTGCCGCTTCGATGCGAGCAGCGCGGCATCGCTGCGCGCGACGGCCGCATCCGCCTTCGAATAATCGGCGTCCGCGCGTTCGACGATCTGGTTCGACACCGCATCGGATTTCACGAGCTCGCGGTAGCGCACGCGGTCGGACGACGCACGCGTGAGCTCGGCCGACGACGCGTTCCTGTCCGCGGTATGCTGGCCGATCACCGCGTATTGAAGCTGCTGCTTCGCCTCGAGTTCGGTCACCGCGGCGCGCGCGCTGTCGACTTCGGCGGTCGCCTGCGCGAGCTTCGCATCGTAGTCGCGCGCATCGAGCTGCACGAGCACGTCGCCGGCCTTCACGCGCTGGTTGTCGGTCACGAGTATCTTGTCGACGAAACCGTTCACCTTCGGCGCGAGCACCGTGACGTCGCCGCCGACATACGCATCGTCGGTGCTTTCCTGGAAGCGCAGCACGAACAGCCAGTCGAGCGCCGCGACCGCGGCCGCGACGACGACGGCGGCCACCGCGATCCGCATCCACGGCACGCGGCGTTGCTGCCTTGCCGGCCGGTCGGTTGTGGCTGCCTCGCGGGAGGCAGCGGCTTGGGTCGTGTCCATCGATTCACCTATGTATATGCACTAATTGAAACGACCGACGACGCGTCGCCGATCGGGGAAGGGGTCAGCGTTCCGGGAGGTTGTGTGTGATCCGGAACAATTCGTCTCTGAGGCGGGCAGCTTGCGCCGACCCGAACCGCTGCTCGAACGCCTCCTGCGCGGCGAGCCAGTGCACCTGCGCGTCGGCGATCTTCGTTTCGCCGTGCGCGGTCAGCGCGAACGTCTGGCGGCGGCAACGCGGCTCGATCCGGCCCGCGACCAGCGTCGCGCCGATCAGCGGCTTGAGCGCGCGCAGCAGCGCCGTGCGCTCGATCACCAGGACCGCCGACAGCGTCGCCATCGTCAGGCCCGGGCGCTCCCGCAGCAGCGCGAGAATGCTGTACTGCGACGGCGTGACGCCCGCCTGCGACAGGTAGCGCTCGTAGAACTGCGAGATCCGCCGGGCGGCTTGCCGGACCGCGAAGCAATCGTCATCGGTAAGCGTGGACTTGTGCATGTGCACATGTTAGGTGGCGCGGCGGCCTGAAGCGAGCGGCGAGGCAGGATCAGATTGGTGCCGTGGCTGTACCAATCGACGGTGGAACGGTGCGTTTTCGCGCCGGATCAGGCGGCGGCCGGAACAATCCCGCCTTCGCGGTCGCAGTACGCGGCCGTGTAGTCGATGAACGCCTTGACCTTCGCCGGCAGCAGCGCGCGATTCGCGTACGCGAGCTTGATTTCGACGAACGCGTCGACGAGGTCGGCGCCGTCGAGCAACTGCACGAGCGCGCCCGACGCGAGCTCGGCTTCGACGAGCGTTTTCGGCACGACGCCGATGCCGAAGTCGTGCATCACCATTTCGCGGTTGAAGACGGGGCTGTTCGACGAGATGTCGAAGCTCAACGGCACGGTCAGCGTGTCGCCGTCGACGCGGAACGACAGCGCGGGCCGGCGCAGCGACGGCGACAGCGGCACGAACGCGTGACCGGCGAGGTCGGCCGGCGTTTCGGGACGCAGGTGCGTGCGCAGATACGCGGGCGTCGCGACGATCACCACCGGGATGCGTTCGACCAGCCGCACGATGGTCGTCTCGCTCGTCAGCATGTACGGCACGACGATGCCGATGTCGTAGCCTTCGCCGACGAGGTCGACCGGGCGCTCGGTCAGCGTGACGTCGAGGCGCACCTTCGGATGCGCGGCCTTGAAGCCGGCGATCAGCGGCACGAGCCGGTTCAGCGCGGCCGTCGTGTGCGCGACGAGGCGCAGCAGCCCCTCGGGCTCGCGCGTGTGCGACTGCGCCTGCGCTTCCAGCGAGTCGAGTTCGTCGAGCACGGCCGCGCAGCGTTCGTAGATGCGCTCGGCGGTTTCGGTCAGCGAGACCTGGCGCGTGGTCCGGTGCAGCAGGCGGCTGCCGAAGCGCGCCTCCAGATCCGCGACCGCCCGCGACACGACCGGCCGCGCGAGGCCGTGCATGTCGGCGGCGCGCGTGAAGCTGCGCATTTCCACCACCGACCGGAAAATCCGCAGCTTGTCGATGTAGTCCATGTCCGTCTCCTCGAGGCGATGGCGGGGCGCTTGATACACGCGGCCGGCCCGGCCATGTTACGGCGGAGTGTACATTGACTTTATGCATATGCACATATAAATTGCCGGTCATGAACGATATCCAGATGGCCCACGCGTGCAATTGCCTCGCGCTGCGTCAGGCGGCGCGCTTCGTCACGCAACTTTACGAGCGGCATCTGGCCCCGGTCGGTGTCACGCCCGCGCAGTTCTCGATCATGGTGAACCTGTCGCACCGGCCCGGCCTGGTGATGAGCGAACTCGCCGACACGCTGGTGATGGATCGCACGACGCTGTTGCGCGCGCTGAAGCCGCTGCAGCGCGACGGCTTCGTCGCCGCGGCCGCGTCCGAGCATGACGCGCGCGCGCATGCGCTCAGCCTGACGAAGCTCGGCGAGCGCACCTACGCGCAGGCGAAAGTCGCGTGGCAGGCCGCGCAGGACGAGTTCGAGACGCAGTTCGGCCGCGGCCGCGCCAAGGCGCTGCGCGACGAGCTGTTCAGCCTGACGGCGCAGCGATAGGCGCGACGCGCGCGGTAGTATTACAAAAGCGATCCGGATCCACCGGACGAGACACGAGGAGCCCCCCATGCTGCAGTTGAGCGAGCGCGACGACGCGATGTTGCGCGGCGCATTCGGCGACGGCGTCGCGCGCGCGATGCGGATCGTCGCGCGCACGGCCGAGGTCATGTCGGCGCCGCGCCTGATCGACATCACGTCCGCGCATATCGACGGCTGTCTTTACCACGGCCAGACCAGCCTCGACTTCGTCGAATATTTCGTCGACACCGGCGCGCAGGTCGCGGTGCCGACCACGCTGAACGTCGGGTCGCTCGACCTGATCCATCCCGAGCTGTATCGCGGCGACCGCACGATCCAGCGCGACGCGCAACGCCTGATGGACGCGCATCTCCAGCTCGGCTGCGAGTCGAGCTTCACGTGCGCGCCGTATCAGCTGAAGAATCGTCCGCGCCTGGGCGAGCAGATCGCGTGGGCCGAATCCAATGCGATCGTGTTCGCCAACTCGGTGCTCGGCGCACGCACCAGCCGCTATGGCGACTTTCTCGATCTGGCCGCCGCGATCACCGGGCGCGCGCCGTATGCGGGGCTGCACGTCGAATCGAATCGCGCGGCGCGGATCGTGTTCAACGCGCCGGACTTCGGCCACCGGCCGTCGCGCGACATCTATTTCGCGGCGCTCGGATTGCTGATCGGCCGGATCGCCGGCGCGACCGTGCCGGCGATCGTCGGGCTGCCGGCGGACACCACCGAGGACGAACTCAAGGCGCTCGGCGCGGCCGCCGCATCGAGCGGCGCGGTCGCGCTGTTCCATGCGGTGGGCGTCACGCCCGAGGCGCCGACGCTCGACGCCGCGCTGCACGGGCAGGCGGCGCAGCGAACGGTCGATGTCGCGATGGCCGATCTCGACGAGATCCGCCGCACGCTGAACCACGGCGCGGCCGGCGATGCGCTCGTCGCGGTCGCGCTCGGCACGCCGCACTTCTCGCTGGCCGAATTCCGCACGCTCGACGCGCTGCTCGACCAGTTCGACGGCAAGCCGAAGTGCGATTTCTACGTGAACACGAGCCGCTTCATCCTGTGGGAACTGGGCGAGCTCGGGCTTGCCGTCAAGTTCGACGCGCGCGGCATCCAGATCGTCGTCGACACCTGCACGTACATCACGCCGGTGATGAAACAGCTGTCGGGCCTGGTGATGACGAACTCGGGGAAATGGGCGTCGTATGCGCCCGCGAACATCGGCGTCACGGTCGCGTACGGCAGCATGCGCGAGTGCGTGCGTTCCGCGTTCGAAGGAAAGGTGCGATTCGATGACTGAAGCAAGCATTCGGAAACTGACGGGCGACACGCTCGTGCCGGGCAGCGCATGCGCGACGACGATCGTGCTCGACAAGCCGCTCAGCTTCTGGGGCGGCTACGACTCGGGCGCGGGGCGGATCGTCGATCGCGGGCATCCGCAGGCGGGCGCGAGCCTGGCCGGCCGGATCATGGTGATGCCGCATGCGAAGGGCTCGAGTTCGAGCAGCAGCGTGCTCGCGGAAGCGGTGCGCAACGGCACGGGGCCGGTCGGGATCGTGCTGAAGGAGCGCGACCTGATCATCTCGATCGGCGCGATCGTCGCCGCGGAGCTGTATGCGATCGCGGTGCCGGTGGTGTGCGTGACCGATGCGGTGTACGACGCGATCGTCGCCGCGACGGGCGACGTGCGAATCGACGCAGGCGAGGGCGACGGCGGCGCGCGGATCGACGTCGGCGGCTGACGCGTCGCGCGCTCGCCGGCTCGGAGGGAGCGGGTGTGCGGCGCACTTGCACGAAGCGGCCGATCGCCGTTCGACCGAACGATGAAATATCAACGGGGCGCGTGGCGCCGCCCGCGTTCTCCGGTCATTCGTGCGTGGCTCCGGCGGCCGCTTCCCGATAGGCGCTCGGCGTCTGCCCGGCCCAGCGCCGGAATGCGCGCGTGAAATTCGCCGGGTCGGTGAACTGCAGCCGCTCGGCGATCGTCTTCAGGTCGAGATCCGACGCCGACAGCAATAGCTTCGCATCGCGAAAGCGCGCTTCGTCGAGCAGTTGCCGATAGCTCGACCCCGCTTCCTCGAGCCGGCGCCGCAACGTGCGCGTCGACACGAGCAGCGCGTCGGCGAGCGCCTCCGGACTGGAATAGTTGCCGGCGGTTCGCGCCAGTTCCGCGCGCACGCGCTCGACCAGATCGCCTTCCTCCTGACGCACCTGCGCATACTCGCGCTCGACCTGCACGAGCGCTTGCCGGTGCGCGACTTCGTCGGCGAGCGGCAGCGGCCAGTCGAGCACGTCGTGCGCGATCCACAGCGCGTTCGCCGCGCAGCCGAATTCGACCGGCGGCAGCTGGTCGCGATAGCGTGCGAAGTAATCGGGCTCCGGCCATGCGAAGCGCAGCGCGATCGGCGGCGACGCGCGCCCGGACCACTGCGAGATGTTCTGCGCGAGCCCCGTCAGCACGAACTCGAACATCACGTGATGTTGCAGCACCGGGCTCGCCTGCACGCCGTGCAGTTCGAGCGTCGCGCCGTCGTCGTCCTCCGCGTAGGTCAGCCGATATTGGCGGTTGCGCATCCGGAAGTAGCGCTGCGTGACGACCAGTGCTTCGCGGATGTCCCGCGCGGTCAGCGTCGCATAACCGAGGAAGCCGTGCACGGTCGGCTTCAGCAGCAGCCCGAACGCGAGCCCGATGCCCGGATCGCCGCCGATCTCGATCGCGTTGAGCACGAGCCGGCCCCATTGCGACGGCGCGACGCGCGCGTCCGGTTCGGCCAATACGGCATCGCGCAGCCCGGTGCCCGCGCGCACGGCGGCCGGATCGACGCCGCGCGCGGCCAGCGCCTGCAGCAGCAGGCGCGTGTAGGCGACCGGAATCGTCGGCCGGCGTAGCCCGAGGTGGTCCTTGCGTGACGGGGAGGTCATGTCGATTTGGCCGGAAATGACAAGCATTATGGCTGTTTGCCCCCTCACGTTCAAGGCGGCGCGCAGCCTACGATGGCACGTATCGCTTATCGGCAGACTCACCATGACGACTTCCTTTCCCCACCTGCTCGCGCCGCTCGATCTCGGCTTCACCACGCTGAAGAACCGCGTGCTGATGGGCTCGATGCACACGGGCCTCGAGGACAGCCGCAAGACGCTGCCGCGGCTCGCCGACTATTTCGCCGAACGTGCGCGCGGCGGCGTCGGCCTGATCGTGACCGGCGGCTTCGCGCCGAACGTGGCCGGCTGGACCAAGCCGTTCGGCGGCACGCTGATGACGTCGGCCGGCGCGCGGCGCCATCGCGTGATCACCGACGCCGTGCATGCGGACGACGGCAAGATCGCGCTGCAGATCCTGCATACCGGCCGCTACGGCTACCACCCGTTCGCGGTCGCGCCGTCGAAGATCAAGTCGCCGATCTCGCCGTTCGCGCCGCACGAACTCAGCGCGCGCGGCGTCGAGCGGCAGATCCGCGCGTTCGTCCGCTGCGCGCAGCTTGCGCGCGAGGCCGGCTACGACGGCGTCGAGATCATGGGCTCCGAGGGCTACCTGATCAACCAGTTCATCTCGATGCATACGAACAAGCGCGGCGACCAGTGGGGCGGTTCGTACGAGAACCGGATCCGGCTGCCGATCGAGATCGTCGCGCGCACGCGCGAGGCGGTCGGGCGCGACTTCATCCTGATCTACCGGCTGTCGATGCTCGACCTGATTCCGGACGGCAGCGACTGGAGCGAGACCGTGCAGCTCGCGAAGGCCGTCGAGCGCGCGGGCGCGACCATCATCAATACGGGGATCGGCTGGCACGAGGCGCGCGTGCCGACGATCGCGACGTCGGTGCCGCGCGGCGCGTTCGCGTGGGTGACGAAGAAGATGAAGGGCGAGGTCGGCATCCCGCTCGTGACGACCAACCGGATCAACCGGCCCGAGGTGGCCGAGCAGATTCTCGCGGACGGCTGCGCGGACATGGTGTCGATGGCGCGCCCGCTGCTCGCGGATGCCGAGTTCGTCGTCAAGGCCGCGCAGGGCCGGGCAGACGAGATCAACACCTGCATCGGTTGCAACCAGGCGTGTCTCGACCACGCGTTCAAGAACCAGATCGCGTCATGCCTGCTGAATCCGCGCGCATGCCACGAGACCGAGCTGATTTATACGCGCGTGCAGCAGCCGAAGCGCATCGCGGTGGTCGGCGCGGGGCCGGCCGGGCTCGCGTGCTCGACCGTGCTCGCGCAGCGCGGCCACCACGTCGATCTGTTCGACGCGGCGGCGGAGATCGGCGGCCAGTTCAACATGGCGAAGCGGATTCCGGGCAAGGAGGAGTTCGACGAAGCGCTGCGTTATTTCGGCCGTCAGGTCGAGCTGACCGGCGTGAACCTGCACCTGAACCGCCGCGTCGATGCGAGCGACCTGATCGCGGGCGGCTACGACGAAATCGTGCTCGCGACCGGCGTGGCGCCGCGCGACCCGAAGATTCCCGGCCAGGACGGGCCGAACGTGCTCAGCTACATCGACGTGCTGGCCGGCGGGCAGCCGGTCGGCCGGCGGGTCGCGGTGGTCGGCGCCGGCGGCATCGGCTTCGACGTCGCCGAATACCTGGTGCAGGGCGGCGAGTCGCCGACGCTCGATCTGGAAGAGTGGAAAGCGGAGTGGGGCGTGACCGATCCGGCCGCGACGCGCGGCGGCGTGACGCGCGCGCAGGTCGGGGCGCCGGCTCGCGAAGTGACGCTGCTGCAGCGCAAGGCCGCGCCGCTCGGCAAGGGGCTCGGCAAGACGACCGGCTGGATTCACCGCGCGACGCTGAAGATGAAGCAGGTGAAGATGATCGGCGGCGTGAACTACGAACGGATCGATGCGCGCGGGCTGCACGTGTCGTACGGCGAGCAGCGGACCGATCATGAACTGATCGAAGCCGACACGATCGTGCTGTGCACGGGGCAGGAGCCGCAGCGCGCGCTGCTCGCGCCGTTGCAGGCGGCCGGACGCTCGGTGCACCTGATCGGCGGCGCGGAACTGGCGGCCGAGCTCGATGCGAAGCGTGCGATCGATCAGGGATCGCGACTCGCGGCGCGGCTGTAACGGGCGTCGTTCCGGGTTGGGAAATGGCGGCGTGCGTCAGGCCGCTTCGGCGCGCTCTTCCTCCTCCGCTTCCAGCATCGCCTTGACGATCAGGTAGACGGCCGGCAGGTCGTCGTCGTCGCGACGCCAGTCGACCGGTTCCTCGACATCTGCCGCCACCAGCCGGCTGCCGCGCAGGCGGATGAACGCGTCGACGACCGTCGGATCGTTGCGGCTCAGGAAACCGGTATTCGAGAACGCGAGTTCCTCGACGTTCAGCAGCGCCTGCCAGCTCATCGTGCGGACGGCGGCCGGATGGGTGCGGCGTCGCAGGCCGAGCGCGCGTTGGGCGGGGCCGCCGACGACACGCTGCAGGTCGACGACCGCCCGCTGCGCGGCACGTTCGAAGTGGGCGGGGTTGAAGCCGGGTTGCTCGGGATCGAATGCGGATGACTGGAACATGGTCGCCTCACAAAAGTCCGTCCGTCATGGGTGACGGAATTCGGGTCAAATGGTGCAAAATCACTGTAAATATATACAGTGTCCGAGGCGGTTTCAAGTCCTGAATGCATGTCGGTTTGCCGGCACCGGGTCGAGTGCCGTGGCGACGGTGGCCGGCGCGCGCGCCGCGCGGTTTTCGCGAACGACTTACACCGACGCCGCGATCGTCTCGCGCAACCACCGATGCGCGGGATCGCGGTGCACGCGCTCGTGCCACAACATCGACATTTCATAGCCGGGAACGTGAACGGGCGCTTCCACCACGCGCAGCGCGGGCACGTCGCGCACCAGACGCTCGGGCAGCATCGCGACGAGATCCGTGCTGGCGACGGCCGACATCACGAACAGGAAATGCGGAACGGACAGCACGACACGCCGCGCGGCGCCCGCTTTCGCGAGCGTTTCATCGGTCACGCCGAAGAAGCCGCCGCCGTCGGGCGACACGATCACGTGTTCCAGCGCGCCGAACTGCGCGAGCGTCGGGCGCCGCTTCAGCTTCGGATGACCGGCGCGGCCGACGAGCACGTAGCGCTCGACGAACAGCGGCAGGCGCCGCATCCCTTCCGGTGAACCTTCCGTCGTGTGGAAGGCCAGGTCGATGCCGTTTCGCTCCGCGTCCTGCTCGATGCGCGGCGGCACGAGCTCGACGACGGCGACGCGCGTCGCGGGGGCGGCCGACCGCAGCGTGTTCAGCGCGGGCAGGACGATCGTCGATTCGCCGTAGTCGGTCGCGGCCACGCGCCACGTGTTCGTCGCGGTTGCCGGATCGAACGGCGTGGCCGTCAGCACCGCGCGTTCGACCGCGTCGAGCGCGTCCCGCAGCGGCTCGCGCAGCGTTTCCGCGCGCGCGGTCGGCCGCATGCCGCGCGGTCCGGGAAGCAACAGCGGATCGCCGAAGAAATCGCGCAGTTTCTGCAACTGCACGCTGACCGACGGCTGCGACATATTCAGTTTTTCGGCTGCACGCGTGACGTTGTGCTCGGCGAGCAGCACGTCGAGCGTGATCAGCAGGTTCAGATCCAGTCGTCTGAGATTGTTCATGGTTATACCTGGAATTTCAGGAATTCATTTCAAATATACCTTTGGCGACGGCATCCTGCAGTCATTCAATCAACGGAGTGACGAACATGAATGTGCTGATCGTTTATGCCCATCCGGAACCGCGTTCGCTGAACGGCGCGCTGCGCGACTTTGCCGTCGAGCGGCTCGAAGCGGCGGGGCATAGCGTGCAGGTGACGGACCTGTATGCGATGAACTGGAAGGCCGCGTTCGACGCGAACGACGTGACCGATCGCACGCCCGACGCGCGTTTCGATCCGTCGCTCGATTCGAAGCACGCGTTCGCGACGGGCACGCAAAGTGAAGACATCGCGCGCGAACAGGAAAAATTGAAGTGGGCCGACGCGGTGATCCTGCAGTTTCCGCTGTGGTGGTTTTCGATGCCGGCGATCATGAAGGGCTGGGTCGAGCGCGTGTATGCGTATGGTTTTGCATACGGCGTCGGCGAACACTCCGACCTGCACTGGGGCGACCGTTACGGCGAAGGGTCGCTTGCGGGCAAGCGCGCGATGATCGTCGTCACGACGGGCGGCTGGGAGTCGCATTACAGCGCACGCGGCATCAACGGGCCGATCGACGACGTGCTGTTTCCGATCCAGCACGGGATTCTCTATTACCCCGGCTTCGACGTGCTGCCGCCGTTCGTGATCTACCAGACGCACCGGATGGACGACGCGCGTTTCGACGAAACGCGTGCTGCGCTCGGCAAACGTCTCGACGAACTGTGGACCGCGCAGCCGATTCCGTTCCGGCGGCAGAACGCGGGCGACTACGATATTCCGGCGCTGACGCTGAAGGCGGAGATCGCACCGGGGACGGTGGGGTTCGCGGCGCATCTGGCGCAGGAGCGGTGATCGTCGCCGCATCGTCGTGATGCGGGTCGATACCTGGACGGGACGGCTGCAAAGCGACACGGGCGACCGGCGAGAAAATCGCCGGCCGCCCGTGCCGTCCTCTTCGCGGCCGTTCAGTCGCGCCGCGCGTCGCGTTCGCTTACCGATCATCCTCCCGCACCGAAGAAGGATGCCGGCACAGCGCCCGCACTTCCATCTCCATATACGGAAACAGCGGCAGCTGACTCAACACGTCATGCAGTTGCTGCACGCTTTCGACGTCGAAAATACTGACGTTCGCATACTGCCCCGCGATCCGCCACAGATGCCGCCAGGTTCCTTCGTTCATCAGCCGCTGGCACATCGCCTTCTCTTCGGCCTTCAGCGTGGCCGCCTTGACCGGATCCATGTCCGCCGGCAGACGGACGGTCATTTCCACATGAAACAGCATCCTGCGCTCCTTGCGTTGTCGATTCGTCGAACGGGGCCGCTCAGGCCTGTGCACGCGCCCGCTCGACTTCGCTCGCCGGCACGTCCTGCTTGTCCTTGAGCAGCGAGAAATCGAAGTCGATCAGCGCGAATTGCCCGTCGACGCCATACGGCTTGCCTTCCGCGCCCTCGGCCTGCTTGATCTTCGGGATCAGCCCCTCGCGGGTCGCGAATGCGAAGTCGTCCCAGATGTGCGGATCGCCTTCGATGTTGATCTGCGTCGTCAGCTTACGATATCCGTCCGCGGAAACGAAGAAGTGGATGTGCGCCGGACGATGGCCGTGACGGCCGAGCTGGTCGAGCAGTTGCTCGGTCTTGCTGCCCGGCGGCACGCTGTAGCCGACCGGCAGCACGCTGCGGAAGCTGTAGCGGCCCTCGGCGTCGGTGCGGATCGAGCGGCGCAGGTTGAACGCCGGCTGCGACTGGTCGAAGTACGAATAGTTGCCCAGATGGTTCGCGTGCCACACTTCGACGAGCGCATTCGCGATCGGCGCGCCGTCCTGACCGAGCACCTGACCGCGCATGATCAGCGTCTGGCCCGGATCGGTGCCGTCGTCGAGACGCGCATGGCCGACCGATTCCGGCGCGCCCGCGACGTACAGCGGCCCTTCGATCGTGCGCGGCGTGCCGCCGTGGAAGCCGGCCTTTTCCTCGGCCTCGTCCATCCGCACGTCGAGGAAGCGCTCGAGGCCGAGGCCCGCGGCGATCAGCCCGAATTCACGGCCGGCTTCGTTCAGGTAGTTGAGCGCGGTCCAGAACTCGCTCGGCTGCACGTCGAAGTCCTCGATCGTGTAGCAGATGTCCTTCACGATCCGGTTGACGATCGCGCGCACGCGCGGGTTGCCGGGCTTTTCCGCGGCGTCGTCGAAGGTTTTCAGCAGGGCGTCGATGGCTTGCTTGTTCATCTGTGTCTCCGGTTTCGGTTGTCGTGTCATGCGGGATCAGCGGGCGTTGCGTCGCATCCGTTCGATGCGGGCCCAGTCGAAGGTGATGCCGAGGCCGGGCGTCGCCGGCAGGTGCAGCTTGAAATCCTGGTAACGCAGCGGCTCGACGAGGATTTCCTCGGTGAGCAGCAGTGGGCCGAACAGCTCGGTGCCCCATTTCAGCGAGCCGAACGTGCTGAACAGTTGCGCGGACGCCATCGTGCCGGCCGCGCCTTCGAGCATCGTGCCGCCGTACAGGTCGATGCCGGCCGCCGACGCGATCGATGCGACGCTCGCCGCACCGAGCAGGCCGCCCGATTGCGCGATCTTCACCGCGAACACGTCGGCCGCGCGGTCCTGCGCGAGTGCGAACGCATCGACGGGGCCGTGCAGCGCCTCGTCGGCCATGATCGGAATCTGCGCGAGCTGCGTGAGGCGTTTGAGCCCCGCGCGATTGGTCGCGGCGATCGGCTGCTCGACGAGGCTCACGCCGGCCTCCGCGAGGCGTGCGCCGGCCCGGATCGCGTCGGTTTCGGTCCATGCCTGGTTCACGTCGACGCGGACGTCGCCACGGTCGCCGAGCGCGCGCTTGATCGCGATCACGTGCGCGACGTCGTCGTCGACCGCGTTCGATCCGATCTTCAGCTTGAATGCGCGATGGCGGCGCGCGTCGAGCATCGCCTCGGCTTCCGCGATGTCGCGCTGCGTGTCGCCGCTCGCGAGCGTCCACGCGACATCGACGGCATCGGTGGTGCGGCCGCCGAACAGCTCGGACAGCGGCACGCCGAGGCGGCGCGCCTGCGCGTCGAACAGCGCGGTCTCGATCGCGCACTTCGCGAACCGGTTGCCCTGGAACAGCTTGCGCGCACGCGCCATCGCGGCGCCCGGGCGCGTCGCGTCCATGCCCTGCAGGAGCGGCGCGAAGTAGGTGTCGATGTTGACCTTGATGCTCTCGGGGCTTTCCTCGCCATACGCGAGACCGCCGATCGTGGTCGCCTCGCCGACGCCTTCGATACCGTCCGTGCATCGAACGCGGACCAGCACGAGGGTCTGGCAATTCATCGTGGCGACCGAGAGCTTGTGGGGCCTGATCGTCGGCACGTCGACGAGCAGCGTCTCGATGCGTTCGATGGTGGCGGTAGTTGCTATCATGCGATTCCTCCTGTTGGTGCACATGGTAGGAATTCCCGGCCGGCGGCGTCCAACACTCTTTCCGACTACTTCCATACCTTCGAGGCATGAAATGGAATTGCGCCAGCTTCGGTACTTCATCGCCGTCGCGGAGGAAATGAACATCACGCGGGCCGCGGAGCGGCTGCACATGACGCAGCCGCCGCTGAGCCGCCAGCTCCAGGCGATCGAGGACGAGGTCGGGCTGCCGCTGTTCGAGCGCGGCGCGCGGCCGCTGAAACTGACCGACGCGGGCCGCGTGTTCTATGCGCAGGCGACGCGCGTCGTCGAACAGGCCGACGAACTCGGCCCGCTGACGCGGCGGCTCGCGCAGTTGTCGGAGCGGATCGTGATCGGCTTCGTGCCGTCGACGCTCTACGGCGCGCTGCCGGACGTGATCCGCGCGTTTCGCGAGGCGCATCCGGGCGTCGAGCTGTCGCTGATCGAAATGTTCACGCTCGAGCAGCTCGGCGCGCTGAAGGGCGGGCGGATCGACGTCGGGTTCGGCCGCCTGCGTTTCGACGACGACCAACTCGTGCGCGAGGCGCTGATCGAGGAAAAGCTGATCGCGGCGCTGCCGGTCGGGCATCCGCTCGCCGATCCGGACCGGCCGCTGACGCTCGCGGACATCGCGAACGAGACGCTGATCGTCTATCCGAGCACGCCGCGGCCGAGCTTCGCGGACCAGCAACTGTCCGCGCTGCGCGACGGCGCGCTCGTGCCGGCGGCCGTGCACGAGGTGCGCGAACTGCAGACGGCGCTCGGGCTCGTCGCCGCGCAGGTGGGCGTGTCGCTGGTGCCGGAAAGCGTGGAAGGCGTGCGCGTGAAGGGCGTCGTCTATCGGCGGCTGCCGGAGCCCACGGCGACCTCGCCGATCATCATGAGCCGCCGGCTGCACGGCGAAAGCGCCGCGACGACCGCGTTCTGCGCGATCGCGCGGGAGATGATCGCGCCGGCGGCGTAGCGACGGTCGTTTCCGTATTGACCGCAACTAACGGTCAAATTCGGCGGGCCAGGCCGAATACGGAGCCGGTATCGCGATGCAGATGTCATATACCGCTGATGCAGGCGGGCAGCAAGCCGGCAAGCTGCGCCGGTCGGCAATCGGCAAGGCGGGGAACCCGCGCCCGCCTACCGCCTACCGCTTCCCGTCGAGCGTCTCCGAAGGCGATTCGCCGAACTTCTCCCGGTACGCGATCGCGAATCGCCCGAGATGCGTGAACCCGCAATCGAGCGCGATATCGGCGATCCGTCGCTCGGACACCGACCCGCGCAGCAATTCCCGCGCATGCTCGAGCCGCGTCGCGCGCAGGTACTGCATCGGGCTCATCCCGCGGAACTGCAGGAAGGCGTCGCGCAGCGTCCGCTCCGGCACGTTGGCGGCCTGGACGATATCGGCGAGCTGCAGCGGTTGCGCGTAGTGCGCGTTCACGAACTCCTGCGCGCGCCGCACGAAGCCCGGCGCGGGATCCTGGCGCGCGCTCGGCGCCGACGGCGGGTGGCCTTCGATCAGCAAATCGATCAGCAGATGCTCGAGCTGCGACGCGACGCGCGGGTTCGCGTTCGCCCGTTCGAGCAGCGCCGGCGAGCGGGCGACGAGCATCAATTGCTGGCGCCATGCGGTGAGCGCGGCATCGCTGATGTGCAGCACGGGGTCGAGCATCGCGCGCGGGTCGCCGGTCAGCGAGCCGACGGTCGCGGCATCGATGCGCAGCACGAACTGCTCGCAATCGGCCGACAGCACCGCGTCGAAGCGCTCGCCGGGCGCGCACAGCACGCCGGTCTGCCCGTCGACGCCGAGCCGGCGCCCCATCGCGTGGACTTCCGCCTGCCCGGACAGGCAGAACATCAGCAGGTAATAGCCGTCGACGGCGTCGACCTGCACGCGCATCGCGTCGCCGAACGCGATGGTGCCGATCCCGAGCCCGCCGAGCCGCACGAAATCCATATGCGACGCGCCTTGCACGCGGCCGCTCGGCAGCAGCGCATGCGGCTGCATCACGCGCGAGATCCGCTCGCGCGTCTCGTCGAGATCGCGGGATTCGAACAGCCGGTGCGCACGCAGCGCAAGCGGCTCGAACGACGTTGGGGACATGGGCATCGGCCTTGGTATGAACGACGGGCGCTTCGATCCGACGAATGGGTCGCGATCGTGCGCGGGTCGCGTGTGTCGCCATGCTAGCGCAGAAATCCGCCGAAAGTGGATATTGCGCCGCCGCAATCGCACTTTCCGGATAGACGCCGAATATTAGCTTTTCAAAAATCGGCTCCATGCAATCAACGAAACGGAACCAGAAGGAGTCCGACATGGAGCAGACAGAATCGCCCGTCGTATTCGCCGCGCGCGACGACGCGTCCGATGTGCGCTTTCCGCACGACGACGGCTCGCGCGTGCCGTACAAAGTGTTCAGCTCGCGCGCGGTCTACGATCGCGAGCAGGAACGCATCTTCCGCGGGCCGACCTGGAACTTCGTCGCGCTGGAAGCGGAAATCCCGAACGCCGGCGACTTCAAGAGCACGTTCGTCGGCGACACGCCGGTCGTCGTCACGCGCACCGAGGACGGCACGCTGTCCGCGTGGGTGAACCGCTGCGCGCACCGCGGCGCGCAGGTATGCCGCAAGTCGCGCGGCAACGCGAGCTCGCACACGTGCGTGTACCACCAGTGGAGCTTCGACAACCAGGGCAACCTGCTCGGCGTGCCGTTCCGGCGCGGCCAGAAGGGGATGACGGGGATGCCGGCCGACTTCGACCCGAAGCAGCACGGGCTGCGCAAGCTGCGTGTCGACAGCTATCGCGGGCTCGTGTTCGCGACCTTCAGCGATGACGTGGCGCCGCTGCCCGACTATCTCGGCGAGCAGATGCGTCCGTGGATCGACCGCATCTTCCACAAGCCGATCGAGTATCTCGGCTGCACGCGCCAGTATTCGAAGTCGAACTGGAAGCTGTACATGGAGAACGTGAAGGACCCGTATCACGCGAGCATGCTGCACCTGTTCCATACGACCTTCAACATCTTCCGCGTCGGGATGAAGGCGCGCTCGATTCCGGATGCGAACCACGGGCTGCACAGCATCATCACCGTGACGAAGACGGGCGACGACACGTCGGCCGCGTACAAGCAGCAGAACATCCGCTCGTTCGACGAGGGCTTCCATCTGGAAGACGAATCGATCCTCGATCTCGTGTCGGAATACGACGAGGACTGCACGAACCATATCCAGCCGATCTTTCCGCAACTCGTGATCCAGCAGATCCACAACACGCTGGTCGCGCGCCAGATCCTGCCGAAGGGGCCGGACAACTTCGAGCTGATCTTCCACTTCTTCGGCTACGCGGACGACACGCCCGAACTGCGCGCGCTGCGCATCAAGCAGGCGAACCTGGTCGGGCCGGCCGGCTACATCTCGATGGAAGACACCGAGGCGACCGAACTGGTGCAGCGCGGCACGGTGCGAGATGCGGATGCGACGTCGGTGATCGAGATGTCGCGCGGCAACCCGGACCAGCAGGATACGGTGATCACCGAAAGCCTGATCCGCAAGTTCTGGGTCGGGTACCAGAAGCTGATGGGCTATTGAAGCGGGAGCGCGGAACGATGGAAAACCTGACGGAAGACATGAAGACGTGGTTCGAGATTTACATGCTCCAGAACCGCTACATCGGCCACCTCGACAACGACCGGCTCGAACACTGGCCGGAAATGTTCACCGAGGACTGCACGTACGAAATCGTGCCGAAGGAGAACGCGGATCTCGGGCTGCCGGTCGGGATCGTCCACTGCACGAACCAGCGGATGCTGCGCGACCGCGTGGTGTCGCTGCGGCACGCGAACATCTTCGAAGAGCACACGTACCGGCACATGACGTCGGGCCTCACGATCGTCGCGGAGCGCGACGGCGAGATCGACACCGAGAGCAACTACGTGGTCGTGCAGACGCGCAGCAACGGCGAATCGAACGTGTACCAGGCCGGCAAGTACTACGACACGGTCGTGCGCACGCCCGACGGGCTGCGCTACAAGACCAAGCGCGTGATCTACGACACGTCGCGCGTGCAGACGCTGCTCGCCACCCCGATCTGACTGCGAAGGAAACGACATGACCGAAGCAACGCTCGCCGAATGGCATCCGCTGGGCGCATTCGACGAATTCTCCGAAGACGAACCGGCCGCGCGCGTCGCCGGCCAGAAGCCGATCGCGGTGTTCCGGATCGGCGACGAACTGTTCGCGATGCACGACCTCTGTTCGCATGGTCACGCGAGGCTGTCCGAAGGCTATGTGGAAGACGGCTGCGTCGAATGCCCGCTGCACCAGGGGCTGATCGACATTCGCACCGGTGCGCCGAAATGCGCGCCGATCACCGAGCCGGTACGGACGTATCCGATCCGGATCGTCGACGGTCAGGTGGAAGTCAATGTCGGCTGACCCGTTCGTGATCGTCGGCGCCGGCCACGCGGCGCGGCGCACGGCCGAGGCGCTGCGCGCGCGCGACGCCGACGCACGCATCGTGATGATCGGCGCGGAGCGCGAGCTGCCGTACGATCGGCCCGCGCTGTCGAAGGACGCGCTGCTGGGCGACGGCGGCGAGCAGCGCGCGTTCATCCGCGATGCGGCCTGGTACGACGCGCAGCGCATCGAGCTGCGGCTCGGCACGTGCGTCGACGCGATCGAGCGCGATGCGCAGCGCGTGCGGCTCGACGACGGCGCGACGTTGCCGTACGCCCGGCTCGTGCTCGCGACGGGTTCGCGCGTGCGCGCGTTCGGCGGGCCGGTCGACGACGGCGTCGTCCCGCATTACGTGCGCACCGTTGCCGACGCGCGTGCGTTGCGCGCGCAGCTCGCGCCGGGGCGTCGCGTGGCGGTGCTCGGCGGCGGCTTCATCGGCCTCGAAGTGGCGGCCGCGGCACGCCAGCTCGGTTGCGACGTGACGGTGATCGACCCGGCTCAACGCTTGCTGCAGCGTGCGTTGCCGGAAGTCGTCGGCGCGTATGCGCGGCAACTGCATGACGCACGTGGCGTGACCTTCCAGATGGCGACGCTGCCGCGCGCGATTCGTCGCGCACCGGGCGGCAGCGCGATCGTCGAGACCGATCGCGGCGACGTGCCGGCCGATGTCGTCGTGATCGGCATCGGCGTCGTGCCCAACGTCGAACTCGCGCAGGCGGCCGGCCTTGAGGTCGACAACGGCATCCGTGTCGATGCGGGATGCCGGACGGCCGATCGCGCGATCTTCGCGGCGGGCGAGGTGACGATGCACTTCAATCCGCTGCTCGGGCGTCACGTGCGGATCGAGTCGTGGCAGGTCGCGGAGAATCAGCCGGCGGTCGCGGCTGCGAACCTGCTGGGTGCGGACGAAATCTATGCCGAGCTGCCGTGGCTGTGGTCCGATCAGTACGACTGCAACCTGCAGATGCTCGGGCTGTTCGGCGGCGAGCGAACGACCGTCGTGCGTGGCGATCCCGCGAGCGGGCCGTTCACAGTGTTCGGGCTCGACGACGACGGGAAGATCGCTGCGGTGGCCGCGGCGAATCTGGGGCGCGACATCGGTGCATCGCGGCGCCTGATCGCGGCAGGCGCCGTGCCCGATCCGGCGAAGCTCGCCGATCCGGCGGTGAACCTGAAGACGTTTCTCTGAGGCAGAGCGCGAACGCGGCCGGCGCGGCCGTGTTCGCGTCGGGTCGCTGAAACGTCGAGGGAAACCTGTTCCGGGCAACCTTTCCGGCTCGCGCCACGCGCGCGGGTTTGTCGCGGGCCGGCGATCGGTGCATATTAGCGGCATTGCCGTTTCACCGGTCGCCCATGACGCCAGACAAAGCCCTCGAACTGAAACGCAGCAAGCGCCGCGCGCTATGGCTGCTGCTGGCCGCGGTCGCGGTATTCGTCACGACGATCCTGCTGCCGCGCGGCCCGTGGGTCGACGGTTTCAAGGCGGTGGCCGAGGCCGCGATGGTCGGCGCGCTCGCCGACTGGTTCGCGGTCGTCGCGCTGTTCCGCCGCGTGCCGATTCCGTTCGTGTCGCGCCACACCGAAATCATCCCGAAGAACAAGGACAAGATCGCCGACAACCTCGCGGTGTTCGTGCGCGAGAAATTCCTCGGTCCCGACGCACTCGTCGCGCAGATTCGCCAGCACGATCCCGCACGGAAACTCGGCGCATGGCTCGGCGAGCCCGCGAACACCGACGCGCTCGGCGGCTACGTGACGAAGCTGATGAGCTTCGCGCTCGACATGACCGACGATGCGCGGATCCAGTCGTTCGTCCACGACGCGTTCCGCGCGGTGATCGACCGGATCGACCTGTCGCAGTCGGTGGGCGCGATCCTCGACACGCTGACGAAGGACGGCCGTCACCAGGCGTTGCTCGACGACGCGATCGCGCAGGTGGTCGACGTGCTCGACAAGGAAGAGAACCGTGAGGTGATCGCGGGCTTCATCGTCGAATGGCTGAAGACGCAATACCCGAAGGTCGAGAAGATCATGCCGACGCAGTGGTTCGGCGAGAACGGCGCGCGCATGCTGGCGAGCGCGGTGAGCCGCGTGCTCGAGGGCGTGGCGGCCGATCCGGAGCACGAATTGCGACAGCGCTTCGACCGCACGGTCGTGCGGCTCACCGAGCGGCTGAAGCATGACCCGGTGTTCATCGCGAAGGGCGACGAAATCAAGCGCTACATCCGCGACGGCGACGCGTTCAACGACTATGTACGCGATCTGTGGGACCAGTTGCGCGCATGGCTGAAGGCCGATCTCGCGCGGCCCGATTCGACGCTGCACCGGCAGGCCGCGACGCTCGGCGGCTGGCTCGGCGCGCGGCTCGCGGAGAGCCCGGCGCTGCGCGCGTCGCTGAACGAGCACGTCGAGAAGGCCGTGCACGAGATGGCGCCGGATTTCGCGGATTTCCTGATGCGTCACATCCGCGATACGGTGCGCAACTGGGATGCGCGCGAGATGTCGCGGCAGATCGAGTTGAACATCGGCAAGGACCTGCAGTACATCCGCATCAACGGCACGCTGGTCGGCGGGCTGATCGGGCTCGGGCTGTATCTGGTCTCGCTGGTGCCGCGCTGGGCGGCCGAGTGGTTGCATTGATGCGGGCGCGGCCGTTGCGCACGTGGCGCGCCGCCGTACGCCGCTGAATCAAGCGTGTGCCTTCGCGCCGTGCAGTTGCAGGCCGAGGGCCTTGATCACTTTCAGGATCGTGCCGAAGCTCGGATTGCCGTCGTGCGACAGCGCCTTGTACAGACCTTCGCGCGACAGGCCCGCATCGCGCGCGACCTGCGACATGCCGCGCGCGCGGGCGATCACGCCGAGCGCATGCGCGATGAAGGCCGGGTCGTCGCCGGCTTCCTGCAGACAGGCCTCGAAGTAGTCGGCCATGTCGTCGTCGGTTTTCAGGTGTTCGGCCGAATCCCATGGCCGGGTCTTGATCTTGTCCATCGATCACTCCAGGTCGAGCCGCTCGAGCATCGCGTGCGCGGCGCGGATGTCCGCCTGTTGCGTCGACTTGTCGCCGCCGCAGAGCAGGATCACCCATATCGTTCCGCGTCTGACGTAATAGACGCGATAGCCGGGGCCGTGGTCGACACGCATTTCGACGACGGGTGAGCCGGCGGATTTCCAGTCACCCGGGTTGCCCATCGACAGACGGTCGATGCGCGCCTGGATGCGCCGCCGGGCGACGCGATCCTGCAGGCGGGCAAACCACGCGTCGAAGACGTCGGTAGTCCGGATACTGAACGTAGGCGCACTGTAGGACATGGATCGCGGTATGTCAACCATGGTTCACAGGTTTGGTAAATGGAATCGGGGTGCGTCCAACAATAGGGCCGCGCGCGCCGTTTGAGGGCGAATTGGCCGTCAGGCCGATCCTTTTGCGCGGCCGGACCCGGCCATTCGGCCGAAGTCGGAATTCCGCGAATCCGTCTACAATCAAAAACGTCCTTGCCGCCCGTGCGTGCTTGCCGCGCGCGGGCGGATCCGTTTGTCCTCCTGCACAGGGAGGCGCCGCCGTGCGTTGCGCGGCGGGCAGTGCCGTGGTCACCAGTAGGTAAAGCGTCCGCGTGCCGTAGGCCGGCGCGCGTTCTGAACGTCGCGCGCTCGTAAGCCGGGCAGGCGGCATCAACCGAGAGTCCCCCATGAAAGCATCGGATCTGTTCGTGAAGGCGCTGGAAGCCGAAGGCGTCGAGTACGTGTTCGGCATCCCCGGCGAGGAAAACCTCGATCTGCTCGAATCGCTGCGGCGATCGAAGATCAAGCTCGTGCTGACCCGGCACGAGCAGGCGGCCGGGTTCATGGCCGCCACCTACGGGCGGCTGACGGGCCGCACCGGCGTGTGTCTCGCGACGCTCGGGCCGGGCGCGACCAACTTCGTGACGGCTGCCGCGTATGCGCAGCTCGGCGGCATGCCGATGCTGATGATCACCGGGCAGAAGCCGATCAAGTCCAGCAAGCAGGGGCACTTCCAGATCGTCGACGTCGTCGGCATGATGCAGCCGCTCACGAAGTTCACGCGACAGATCGTGTCGATCGGCAACATCCCGTCGGCGGTGCGCGAGGCGTTCCGTCGCGCGGAGGAGGAGCGCCCCGGCGCCGCGCACCTCGAGCTCCCGGAGGACATCGCGCACGAGGAGGGCGACGGCAAGCCGATTCCGCGCAGCTACAGCCGGCGGCCGGTGGCGGAGGAGAAGGCGGTCGCGCACGCGGTCGACGCGATCCAGGCCGCGCGCCACCCGCTGTTGATGATCGGCGCGGGCGGCAATCGCAAGACGACCTGCAAGATGCTGCTCGAATTCGTCGACAAGACGGGCATCCCGTTCTTCACGACCCAGATGGGCAAGGGCGTGATCGACGAAACGCATCCGCTGTGGCTCGGCAACGCGACGCTGTCCGACGGCGACTTCGTGCACCGCGCGATCGAGCATGCGGACTGCATCATCAACGTCGGCCACGACGTGATCGAGAAGCCGCCGTTCTTCATGCGCACGGACGACAAGACCGTGATCCACGTGAACTTCCTCGGCGCGCAGGTCGATCCCGTCTACTTCCCGCAGATCGAGGTGGTCGGCGACATCGCGAACGCGGTGTGGCAGATGAAGGAGGCGATCGCGCCGCAGCCGCATTGGGATTTCACGCGCTTCGCGATGATCAAGGAGCACTTCGACGCGCACCTGCAGAAAGGCCAGCACGACCCGCGCTTCCCGATGTACCCGGTGCGGATCGTGAACGACCTGTACAACGCGCTGCCGACCGACGGGATCGTCTGTCTCGACAACGGGATGTACAAGATCTGGTTCGCGCGCTACTGGCGTGCGCATGAACCGAACTCGCTGCTGCTCGACAACGCGCTCGCGTCGATGGGCGCGGGCCTGCCGTCGGCGATCGCGACGAAGATCGTGCATCCGCAGCGCAAGGTGATCGCCGTGTGCGGCGACGGCGGCTTCATGATGAATTCGCAGGAACTCGAAACGGCCGTGCGGCTGAAGCTCGACATCGTCGTGATGATCCTGCGCGACGACGCGTTCGGAATGATCCGCTGGAAGCAGGAGAACATGAACTTCCCCGATTTCGCGATGACGTTGAAGAACCCCGATTTCGTGTCGTATGCGCAGAGCTACGGCGCGCACGGGCATCGCGTCGAAGCGGCCGACGATCTCGAGCCGCTGCTGCGCGACTGCTTCGCGACGCCGGGCGTGCACGTGATCGACGTACCGATCGACTATTCGGACAACGAACGCGTGCTCAACCGCGAAATCAAGCGCCTGTCGGCGCAACTCTGAATCCGCAGTTCACCGGAAGGAGCGTTCCATGCTGAAGGATACCTATCCGTACTATCTGGCCAACGAGGCCGTCTACGCGAACACCGATCTGGAAGTGACCGACAAATTCAGCGGCAAGGTCGCGACCCGCGTCGCGCTGGCCGACGCGAAGGCGATCGATGCGGCCATCGGCGCGGCGGTCGACGCCGCGAAGCCGATGCGCGAGTTGCCGGCGTACAAGCGTCAGGCGGTGCTCGACCACTGCGTCGCGCGCTTTCGCGAGCGATTCGACGAGCTGGCGGAGGCGTTGTGCATCGAGGCCGGCAAGCCGATCAACGATTCGAAGGGCGAAGTGACGCGGCTGATCGATACGTTCCGCGTCGCGTCCGAGGAGTCGGTGCGCATCGACGGCGAGGTGATCAACCTCGAGATCTCCGCACGCGCGCAAGGCTACACCGGCTATACGCGGCGCGTGCCGATCGGCCCGTGCTCGTTCATCTCGCCGTTCAACTTCCCGCTGAACCTCGCCGCGCACAAGGTTGCACCCGCGTTGGCCGCGGGCTGTCCGTTCGTGCTGAAACCCGCGAGCCGCACGCCGATCGGCGCGCTGATCATCGGCGAGGTGCTCGCCGAAACCGACCTGCCGAAGGGGGCATTCTCGGTGCTGCCCGCGCATCGCGACGGCGCGGACCTGTTCACGACCGACGAGCGCTTCAGGCTGCTGTCGTTCACCGGTTCGCCGGCCGTGGGCTGGGCGCTCAAGGAGAAGGCCGGGAAGAAGAAGGTCGTGCTGGAGCTCGGCGGCAACGCGGCGGCGATCGTCGACGCGGACCAGCGCGAGCAGCTCGACTACGTGGTCGAGCGTCTCGCGTTCGGCGCGTATTACCAGTCGGGCCAGAGCTGTATCGGCGTGCAGCGGATCCTCGTGCATGCGGATCTGTACGACGCGCTGCGCGACAAGCTGATCGCGAAGACGCGTTCGCTGAAGATGGGCGATCCGAAGGATCCGTCGACGTTCGTCGGCCCGATGATCTCCGAATCCGAATCGCGCCGGCTGTCCGGCTGGATGGACGCGGCCGTCGCGGCGGGCGCGAAGATCGTCGCGGGCGGCAAGGTCGACGGCGCGATGTTCGAGGCGACACTGCTGGAAAACGTCGGTCGCGAACAGGACCTGTACCGCAAGGAGGCATTCGGTCCCGTCGCGATCCTCGAGAAGTTCGAGCGCTTCGACGATGCGCTCGCGCGCGTCAACGACAGCGACTTCGGGCTGCAGGCCGGCGTGTTCACCGATTCGCTCGCGCATGCGCAGCGTGCGTGGGACGAGCTGGAGGTGGGCGGTGTCGTGATCAACGACGTGCCGTCGTTCCGCGTCGACAACATGCCGTATGGCGGCGTGAAGGATTCGGGGCTCGGCCGCGAAGGGATCCGCTACGCGATCGAGGACATGACCGAGCCGCGCCTGATGGTCGTGCGGCGCCGCTAGCGCGACGGGCGGCGGCTTGACGGCTGACGGCACGCGGGCGGGCGATCGTGCCGGCCCGCGTGCCGTTTTCGTCTCGGCGCACGCCGACGGGCGCGGCGATGCCCGCCATTGCGTCATCGTGGCGGCACCGCGCGCCGTGCTTGCCGAACGCGCTCGACTGCCTGCATCGCATCGTGATGTAATCGCGCGAATTGGCCGACCGGGGTACGACACCGGCTGGCGTGCGCATTCATTCCTCACGAGGTCGATTCATGTCCCCCGTCTCGGCATTCAAGCTGATTCTGTTGTCATTCCTCGCGATCGTCGCGCTCGAATACATCGCCAAGCGGTTGCGATTGCCGCCCGCGGCCGCGCTGCTGATCGGCGGCATCGGCATCGCGTTCATTCCCGGCCTGCCGCCGATCAATCTCGATCCGGAACTCGTGCTGCTCGTGTTCCTGCCGCCGCTGCTGATGGACGGCGCGTATTTCTCGGTGTGGGAGGAGTTCAAGCGCAACGTCGGCGGCATCATGATGCTCGCGATCGGCGCGGTGGTGTTCACGACGTTCGCGGTCGGTTTCGCCGTGCATTGGGTCGTGCCGTCGCTGCCATGGGCCGCGTGCTTCGCGCTCGGCGCGATCGTGTCGCCGCCCGATGCGGTGGCCGCGAAGGCGGTGCTCGAACGCGTCGCGCTCCCGCGCCGGCTGATGGTGCTGCTCGAAGGGGAAAGCCTGTTGAACGATGCGGCGGGCCTGGTGCTGTTCCGCTTCGCGGTCGCCGCCGCGCTGACGGGCGCGTTCAGCCTCGAGCACGCGGTCGTGCGCTTCGCGGAACTCGGGCTCGGCGGTGTCGTGGTCGGTTTCCTGGTCGGCAAGCTCGTCGTGTGGTTCCTGAAGCTGCTCGATGACGACTATCTGGTGATTACCGTCGCGGTGATCGCCGGCTGGATCGCGTACATCGCGGGCGAGATGGTCGAGGTGTCGGGCGTGATCGCGACGGTCACGGCCGGCATGATCGTCGGCTGGCATCAGCACGAGGTGTTCTCGGCGGCCGTGCGCACGCGCGGCACTGCGTTCTGGCAGGTCATCGTGTTCCTGCTCGAAGCGCTGGTGTTCGTGCTGATCGGGCTGTCGCTGCGCGGCGCGATCCACCGGCTCGGCGGTTTCGAGCAGGTGCTCGCGACGATGGTCCCGCCGGTGCTCGCGGTGCTGGTGGCGGTGATCGTGTCGCGCTTCGTCTGGATCTACGCGGTCGAGGCGCTGAAGGTGCCGGTGCGCGGGATCATTCGGCGCGGTGCCGCACCCGACTGGAAGGCCGCGACGATCATGAGCTGGGCCGGGATGCGCGGGGTCGTGACGCTGGCGATCGCGCTGTCGTTGCCGGAGGCGATGCCGGGCCGCGACGTGATCCTGGTCGCGTCGTTCGCGGTGATCCTCGTCACCGTGCTCATGCAGGGCACGACGATCGGGCCGCTGATCCGGCTGCTGCGCCTGCCTCAGCGCGAGGAGCGCGCCGCGCATCACCTGACCGAGCCGCAGGCGTGGGCGCACATCGAGGCCGCGCAGCTCGCGGCGATCCAGCCGCTGGTGCGCGACGACAGCGGCAAGGTGATTCACCCGCGCCTGCTGGAGCAATACACGTATCGCGCGGAACTGACCGAGCGGGCGAAGAACGAGCCTGCTTATCCGGCGGAGGTACGCACCGCGCACTACGACGTCGTGCTGGCCGCGATCAAGGCCGGGCGTGCGGAATTGTTGCGTCTGCATCGTTCGGGCCGCATCCACGACGAGATGCTGCACATGCTCGAGCGCGATCTCGACCTGCAGGAAGTGTCCGCGCAGCACGCGCGCGGGTAGCCGGCAGCGCGCGCGCCATGAACGCGTGGCCGCGCCGATCGTGTTCGTCGCGCGGTGCCGCGAGCCTTCGCGTCGCGCCGATCCAGGCGCGGCGCACGATTTTCCCCCTTCCATCTCTTCCGATTCCGCCGCATCGGAATCCGGCCCCAAAGCGCTCGACACGACGGCCTTGCAGCGCATGCAAACCTCGCGGTGCCGGCTTCGCAAACGTTATCGTCTTTCGCATCCGGAAATGATCTGATTTATCTGAATCCCGCTCTTTCACCATATTTGGCAAAACTAAACCGGAAGGAGATAGATGCTGTGTTCTAATTTCATTTAGAATCAGCCGGTTATCTTTATTGAGAGAAAGCGCGCGGAGGTAATGCGACCGTCGTCGGGGTGAATTCGGCGCTCGGATCCCCGCGAGGCAATGCCGACAGGCCAGATCGGCAACAATTGGCGGATTTCTCCGCCGCCAGTTTTAAGATGGCGTCCAAGTCGGATAAACAACTCCTATGAAAGAATCAATTGGAGATTTGGCGTTTGAAACGGTATTTATGAAAGAATCCAGCGGTGAAAATGCGCCGGATTGTCTGGAGTCGGGGCTATCGGTTCTCCTCGTCGACGATCAGCCGTTCGTCGGCGAGGTGATCCGCCGCGCATTGCGCAGCGAGCACGATATCGACCTGCATGTGTGCACGGACGCACATCGGGCGATGGCGGTCGCGCGCGACGTGAAGCCGACGGTCATCCTGCAGGATCTCGTGATGCCGGAAATCGACGGCCTCGACCTTGTTCGCGCGTGGCGCGCGGACACCGACACCGCACGCGTGCCGATCATCGTGCTGTCGGCGAAGGAGGAGCCGATCGTCAAGCGCGAGGCGTTCATCGCCGGCGCGAACGACTACCTCGTGAAGCTCCCGGACGCGATGGAGCTGACCGCGCGCATCCGCTATCACTCGAATTCGTACCTGATGTCGCGCCAGCGCGACGAAGCGCTGGATTTCCTGTCGCACGACATGCGTTCGCCGCAGACGTCGATCCTCGCGCTGCTCGAGGTCTACCGGACCGAGCACGGCGACATGCCGCCGATCATGGAGCGCATTGCCGGCCACGCACGGCGCGCGCTCGCGCTCGCCGACGGCTTCATCCACCTGACCCGCGCGCAGTCGGAACGTCGCGCGCACGAGGTCCTGAGTCTCAACGAGATCGTGCTCGACGCCGTCGACCAGCTGTGGGAGAAGGCGGCCGGATTCGGCAGCCGGGTATTTGCCCACGTGCCCGGCACCGAGTGCGTGACGATGGGCGACCGCATGATGCTCACGCGCGCGGTCGCGAACCTGATCGACAACGCGCTGAAGTACGGCCCGGCCGGTACGGACGTGCACTGCACGCTGAGCGACGACGGCGGTGCGTGGCTGATCGGCGTCGAGGACGCCGGCTCCGGCATCGCGCCCGAGCAGCGCACGGCCGCGACCGAGTCGTTCGTGCGGCTCGAATCCGCGCATGGCGCGGCGCGCAGCGGCTTCGGCCTCGGGCTTGCGTTCGTCCGCGCGACGGCCGCGCGGCATCGCGGCCAGATCCTGATGCGCAATACGGCGCGCGGCTTCATGGTCGCGCTTCGGCTGCCGGCGCAAGCGGAGCGATGATTTCGCGGCGCGGCCGGCCGGTGCCGCGCCGCCCGCAGACCCCGATGCGCTCGTGGCGCGCCGTCCGGCGCGCGGGCGGGCGCGGTTTTTTTCAACGCTGATTTTAGAAAGCCCATAACGAACATGGCCACCGTGACGCCTCGCGCGACCAATGAAAGCCTGCACCCGACGATCGGCACCGCCCGGCTGACGCTCGGCAACCGTATCCTGTTCAGCTTCGGCGTGTTGTTCGTGCTGATGCTGGTGACGGCCGGCGTGTCCTACGAGCGCCTGCGTGCGATCAACACCGAGGCCGTCAGCATCGAACGCGATTCGCTGCCGGGCGTGTATCTGGCGGCGTCGCTGCGCGGGGCGGTCAACGAATCGTTCGCGACGCTGCAGCAGGCGACGTTCGTCGACACCGATCCCGAACTCGTGCAGCGTGATTTCGCGAAGATCGGCGAGACGCTCAAGGAGATCGAGTCGTTGTCGGTCGACTATCAGAACACGACGTTCCGCGATGACGACCGTCAGCGCTTCGCGGCGTTTCGCGGCGCCTTCGACCGCTACCTGCCGCTGCTGAACGACGCGGTGCAGAAGAGCCGCGCGTCGCGCGAGGAGGCCGTCGCCGCTTATGCGAAGGTGCAGCCTGCGTGGGCCGAGGTCGTGCGCAATGCGAATATCCTGGTGCAGGAAAACCGCAAGTTCGCCGACCAGTCCGCGAAACTGATCCGCGAATCCGTGCAGGACACCGAGATCGTCCTCGCGACCGCGCTGGCGATCGTGCTGCTGTCCGCGCTGGGGCTGGGCTACGGGCTGTACCGTTCCGTCACCGTGCCGATGGCGCGGCTCGTCGAGGTGCACGACGTGATGCGCACCGGCAACCTGACGCGCCGCCTCGACCTGCGCCGCCGCGACGAGTTCGGCACGCTCGAGACGGGCTTCAACCGGATGGCCGACGAGCTGACCGAGCTGGTCGCGCGCGCGCAGCAGTCGTCGCTGCAGGTGACGACGTCGGTCGCCGAAATCGCGGCGACGTCGCGCGAGCAGCAGGCGACCGCGAACGAGACCGCGGCGACGACGACCGAGATCGGCGCGACCTCGCGCGAGATCTTCGCGACGTCGCGCGACCTGCTGCGCACGATGAACGAGGTGGCCGGCGTGGCCGAGCAGTCGGCGACGCTCGCCGGCGTGAGCCAGAGCGGCCTCACGCGGATGGGCGAGACGATGCGCAGCGTGATGGACGCGGCCGGTTCGGTGAACGCGAAGCTCGCGATCCTCAACGAGAAGGCGCTGAACATCAACCAGGTCGTCGCGACGATCACCAAGGTGGCCGACCAGACCAACCTGCTGTCGCTGAACGCGGCGATCGAGGCCGAGAAGGCCGGCGAATACGGCCGCGGCTTCGCGGTCGTCGCGACCGAGATCCGCCGCCTCGCCGACCAGACGGCGGTGGCGACGTACGACATCGAGCAGACGGTGAAGGAGATCCAGTCGGCCGTGTCGGCGGGCGTGATGGGGATGGACAAGTTCTCGGAGGAAGTGCGTCGCGGGATGCTCGACGTGCAGCAGGTCGGCGGGCAGCTGTCGCAGATCATCGCCGAGGTGCAGACGCTCGCGCCGCGCTTCCAGATGGTCAACGAAGGGATGCAGACCCAGGCGAACGGCGCCGAGCAGATCACGCAGGCGCTGTCGCAACTGTCGGAGGCCGCGCAGCAGACGGCCGAATCGCTGCGCCAGTCGTCGCAGGCGATCGACGACCTGACGCTCGTCGCGAACCAGTTGCGCACCAGCGTGTCGCGCTTCAAGGTCGACGCGTGACGCGCGCCGAGTCGCACGGCGGCGCGCACGCGCTGTTCCTGATGTTCGAGCTCGACGACGAGCGCTATGCGCTCGACGCGGCCGACATCGACGAGGTGCTGCCGCTTGCGACCGCCAAGGCCGTGCCCGGCGCGCCCGAATGGATTGCCGGGCTGCTGATGCGCGGCGGTCAGCCCGTACCCGTGATCGACGTGCCGATGCTGGCGCTCGGACGGCGCGCGCATGCGCTGCGGTCGACGCGGCTGGTGATGGCGCGCTATCGCGTCGGGCAGCCCGACCGCGATCGCGTGGTCGGCCTGATCGTCGAGCGCGCGACGCAGACGCTGCGGATCGACCGCACCGCGTTCCGCGCCAGCGGCGTGTCGACCGCGCGCACGCGCTGGCTCGGGCGCGTCGCGAACACGCCGGACGGGATCGTGCAGCAGGTCTCGGTGTCCGACCTGATCGACGACGTCGCGCGCCTGTATCTGTTCGACGGCCTGCCGGGCCACGGAGGGGAGTCCGCATGAAAGAACCCGATTCGCGATTTCGCGGCTGGCTGCTGCGCGAGACCGGCATCGACCCCGATTCGCTCGGCAACGATTTCCTGAGCCGCGCGCTGACGGAGCGCGTGCAGGCGCTGCAGGGCGACGGCGAGCGGCTGCCGTCGGCGGCGCGGCCGCCCGTCACGCCGGAAGCGCTCGACGCCTACTGGCAGCAGCTCAACGCGTCGGCCGACGAGCGGCGCGCGCTGATTGAACTGTTCGTCGTGCCGGAGACGTGGTTCTTCCGCGATCGCGAGGCGTTCGCGACGCTCGCGCGGCTCGCGGCCGAGCGGCTTGCCGCGATGCCCGGGCGCGTGATCCGCGTGCTGAGCGCGCCGTGCTCGACCGGCGAGGAACCGTATTCGGCGGCGATGGCGCTGCTCGACGCCGGGCTCGATCCGGCCAGCTTCACGATCGACGCGATCGACCTGAGCGCGCGCGCGATCGAACAGGCGCGGCTCGGCTGCTACGGGCGCAATGCGTTTCGCGGCACGTCGACCGAGTTCCGCGGCCGCTACTTCACGCCGGTCGCCGACGGCTGGCTGCTCGACGAGCGCGTGCGCGCGTGCGTGCAGTTTCGCCAGGCGAACCTGGTCGAACCGGGCCCCGACACGGGCATCCGCTACGACTTCGTATTCTGCCGCAACGTGCTGATCTATTTCGACCGCGACGCACAGGATCGCGTGATCGATTCGCTCGAAAACTCGCTCGCCGACGACGGGATGCTGTTCGTCGGGCCCGCCGAAACGGGCGTCGCGATGCGGCACGGGATGCGCTCGGCGCGCGTGCCGCTGGCGTTCGCGTTTCATCGCATGCGCGGCGGCGCCGCGGCGGACGGCCATGCGGCACCGATGCCCGCGATCGCGCCGTACCGTCGCGCCGAGCGCTTCACGGTGGCGCCGCCCGCCGCGACGCGCCCGCTGCTGGCCGTCGTGCCGCCGACGTGGAGCGATGCCGCGCCGTCGCGCGCCGCGTTCGCGCCGGCCGAGCGCCCGACGGCGCTCGAGCCGCGGGCCGACCTGCACGCCGACTCGCCGGCCCGGGTGGCCAACGTGGCCGACACGCCCGCGCCGGCGACACCGGCCGGCGGCAGCGCCGCACCGACGCTCGAGGAAGCGCAGGCGCTGGCCAACGCGGGCGCGTTCGACGAGGCAGAGCGCGTGCTCGCGCAGTTCTCCGCGCACGCCGGGCCGCACGCCGACGCGTTCTACCTGAACGGGCTGATCGCGGATGCGCGGGGGCGCGTCGCGGAAGCGGGCGACTTCTACCGGAAGGCGCTGTATCTGCGGCCGACGCATCACGAAGCGCTGACGCATCTCGCGACCTTGCTCGACGTCGACGGCGACGGCGCCGGCGCGCGATGGCTGCTCGAGCGTGCGCGACGCTCGGCCGGATAACGGGAATACGGGTTGGGAGCCGACATCGGGATGACCGAGGAAAGAATGAACCGCGACGCCGTTGCCACTGACGACACGACGCTCGGCGTCGACGATTGCTGGAACCGGATCGGCACGCACGGCGACCGCTCGTGCGAGCGGCTGGCCGACTGCCTGCGCTGCCTGAACTGTCCGGTCTACGCGTATCACGCGGCGAAGCTGCTCGAGCGCCCGCTCGGCGTCGCCGAGATGGCCGACGCCACGCAGCGGATCAGCGCGTTCGACGCGACCCGCGCGCATGGCGACGACGATACGCGCCAGGCGGCGCTGGCGTTTCGCGTCGCCGACGAATGGCTCGCGCTGCCGATCGGCGTGCTGCGCGAGATCGCCGGCACGCGTCCGATCCATTCGCTGCCGTATCGCCGTCATTCGGCCGTGCGCGGCGTGGTCAACATTCGCGGCACGCTGCGCATCGCGATCTCGATCGGCGCGCTGCTCGGCCTCGACGCGGGCAAGGGCGGCAACGGCGGCACGGACGGCCGTTTCACGCGGCTGCTGGTCGCCGCGCACCAGGGCGAGCCGGTCGTGTTTCCGGTCGACGAAGTCGAGGGCGTGTTGCGCTTCAGCGCATCCGAATGGGTGCCCGTGCCGGCGACGGTCGGGCGCGCAAGCGCCGGGCTGTCGCGCGGCGTGCTGTCGTGGCGCGGCAAGTCGGTGGGCCTGCTCGACGACGATCGGCTGTTCGACGCCGTGACACGGAGCATGCGATGAGCGGCGATGACGATCTGAGCCACCTGTCCCTGCTCGAGCTGTATCGCGAGGAGACGCGCACGCAGACCCAGGCGCTGTCCGAACGCCTGCTCGCGCTCGAATCGGGCGAGCCCGACTCCGTCGTGCTCGAGGCGTGCATGCGCGCCGCGCATTCGCTGAAGGGCGCCGCCCGCATCGTCGGCGTGCCGCTCGGCGTCGACATCGCGGGGCGCATGGAAGAATGCTTCGTCGCCGCGCAGGCCGGCACGATCGCGCTGACGGCCACGCACGTCGACGTGCTGCTCGCCGGCGTCGACCTGCTGGTGCGCGTCGCCGATCCGCAGGCGCAGCCCGTGTCGTCGACGGAGATCGAGGCGTTCGCGCTGGCGCTGACGGGCGCCGACGGCGCGCACGCGATGCCGGTCTCGGCCTCGGCCTTCGCGCCGCCGCCGGCGCCGCCGTCCGTCGTGCCGCATCGCGAGCACGACGGCGCCGCGAACGAATCCGTGGGGGCCGGCGCCGCGGTGCCGCCGCTCGCCGTGTCGGCGGCCGTGCCCGATCCGGTCCAGGCCGGCCGCGCGGCCGGCGCGGGCGCGATGCGCCGCGTGCGGGCCGATACGCTGAACCGGCTGCTGAGCCTGTCCGGCGAGTCGCTCGTCGAATCGCGCTGGCTCAAGCCGTTCGCGGAGTCGATGCTGCGCGTGAAGCGTGCGCAGCGCGATGCGGCCCGTTCGCTCGATCTGTTGTACGAACAGTTTGCCGACGATCTCGACGCGGGCGTGCTCGCGTCGGTGAACGAAGTGCGGCACATGCTCAACGACCTGCAGCGCTCGCTCGCCGAGCGCATGGACGAATTCGACCGCTTCGAGCGGCGCAGCACGCACATCGCCGAGCAGTTGTACGACGAGGCGCTGCAGTGCCGGATGCGGCCGTTCGGCGACGCGACGCGCGCGTATCCGCGCATCGTCCGCGATCTCGCGCGCTCGCTCGGCAAGCAGGTGCGCTTCTCGATCGTCGGCGAAGGCACGCAGGTCGACCGCGACATCCTCGACCTGCTCGACGCGCCGCTCGGCCACCTGCTGCGCAACGCGATCGATCACGGCGTCGACGCGCCCGACGCGCGTCGCGCACGCGGCAAGCCGGCCGAGGCGAGCGTCACGCTGGAGGCGCGCCACAGCGCCGGCTCGCTGCTCGTCAGCGTGATCGACGACGGGCCGGGCGTGGACATGGACGCATTGCGCGCGGCGGTCGTGCGCCAGCGCCTGACCGACGACGAGACGGCCGCGCGGCTGTCCGATCCCGAACTGCTCGAATTCCTGCTGCTGCCGGGCTTCTCGATGCGCGACGCGGTGACCGACGTGTCGGGGCGCGGCGTCGGCCTCGACGCCGTGCAGGAAATGGTGCGCGGCGTGCGCGGCGCGGTGCGCATCTTCAACGAGCCCGGCGCGGGCATGCGCTTCGTGCTGCAGCTGCCGCTCACGCTGTCGGTGATCCGCAGCCTGCTGGTCGAGGTCGGCGGCGAGCCGTACGCGTTCCCGCTCGCGCACGTGCGCCGCACGCTCGAACTGTCGCACGACGACATCGACGTGCTCGAAGGGCAGCCGCATTTTCCGTTCGACGGCCGGCGCGCGGGCCTCGTCGGCGCGCATCAGCTGCTCGATGCGGGCGAACCCAACGTCGCGCGCGCGAGCACGGCGGTCGTGGTCGTCGGCGGCGAGCCCGAACTCTACGGTGTCGCCGTGGACCGCTTCCTCGGCGAACGGATGCTCGTCGTGCAGCCGCTCGACAGCCGCCTGAACAAGATCCAGAACATCGCGGCCGGTGCGTTGCTCGAGAATGGCGACCCGGTGCTGATCGTCGATGTCGAGGACCTGATCCGCTCCGTCGACAAGCTCGTGCGCGGCGGACAGCTCGCGAAGCTCAAGCGCGATCCGCAGCTCGCGCTCGCCGACCGGCGCCGCCGCGTGCTCGTCGTCGACGATTCGCTGACGGTGCGCGAGCTCGAACGCAAGCTGCTGGAAAAGCGCGGCTACGACGTGACGGTGGCGGTCGACGGGATGGACGGCTGGAACGCGGTGCGCAGCGACGCGTTCGATCTGGTCGTCACCGACGTCGACATGCCGCGCATGGACGGGATCGAACTCGTCACGCTGATCAAGGGCGATCCGATGCTCAAGCGCGTGCCGGTGATGATCGTGTCGTACAAGGATCGCGACGAGGATCGCCGGCGCGGGCTCGACGCAGGCGCCGACTACTACCTCGCGAAGAGCAGTTTCCACGACGAGGCGTTGCTCGATGCGGTGCACGACCTGATCGGGGATGCACGCGGATGAACATCGGCATCGTCAACGATCTGCCGCTTGCCGTGGAGGCGCTGCGCCGCGTGATCGCGCTGCGCACCGATCATCGCGTGCTGTGGGTGGCGACCGACGGCGACGAGGCGGTGGATTTCTGCGTCGCGCATCCGCCCGACCTCGTGCTGATGGATCTCGTGATGCCGAAGCTCGACGGCGTGGCCGCGACGCGGCAGATCATGGCGCGCGCGCCGTGCGCGATCCTGGTCGTGACCGCGAGCGTCAGCGCGAACACGTCGTCGGTCTACGAGGCGATGGGCGCCGGCGCGCTCGACGCGGTCGACACGCCGACGCTCGCGCTCGGCCTGCCGTCGGATGCGGGGCCGCAGCCGCTGCTCGCGAAGATCGACCAGATCGGCCGGCTGCTCGAAAGCCGGACCGTGACGCTCGTGCCGCCCGGGCCGACCCTCGCGCGCGGCCTGCCGACGCTGATCGCGATCGGCGCGTCGGCGGGCGGGCCGACCGCGCTCACCGCGCTGCTGCGCGCGCTGCCGGCGGATTTTCCGGCTGCGCTCGTGATCGTGCAGCACGTCGACCAGGCGTTCGCGCTCGGCATGGCGGAGTGGCTCGACGGCTATACGCGGCTGCCCGTGCGTGTCGCGCGGGAGGGCAGCGTGCCGCAGGCGGGCGAGGTGCTGCTCGCGGCGACCAACGATCATTTGTACATGTCGCCGCGCGGCGTGCTCGGCTATACGCGGCATCCGGCCGAGACGCCGTACCGGCCGTCGATCGACGTGTTCTTCAACAGCGTCGCCGACGGCTGGCAGGGCGACGCGCTCGGCGTGCTGCTGACCGGAATGGGGCGCGACGGGGCGCTCGGGCTGAAGGCGATGCGCGCGAAGGGTTGCTACACGATCGCGCAGGACGAGGCGACGAGCGCCGTCTACGGGATGCCGAAGGCGGCCGCCGCGATCGGCGCCGCGTCGGCGATCCTGCCGCTCGAGCGGATCGCGCCGCAACTGATCTCGCGCGTGACGCGCATGCCGCTCGACTGACGGCGCGCGGCCCCGGCGGGGCCGCGTTGCACGCGCCGCACGGCGTCGCGTACAATTGCCGCCTGCGGAGATGGCATGCCTCCCTGCGGTCGATCCCGGTGCGTCGCGCGCGGTTCGGCCCTCAACCGCCGGTTGCCCGGCTGATGATGCCTGCGTGTTCCTGGGTCGTCAGGAGGTCGCAGGCCGTCCATGCGGTATTCTGCCGCCCAGGTTTTGATGTCCTGTCGAATCTGGAAATCATGTTTTTCTCGACTTCTGCCGATTTTTTCGCGACCGTGCGCTACGTGTGCCGCTGGCTCGCGCTTTCTGCCTTGCTCGGCGCGCTGGCCGGAACGGCTTCCGCGTTGTTCCTGATCGCGCTCGACTGGGCGACCGGCACGCGTGTCGCGCATCCGTGGCTGTTGTGGGGACTGCCGGCCGCCGGTTTCGCGACCGGCTGGGTCTACCACCGGTTCGGCCAGTCGGTCGCGCGTGGCAACAACCTGCTGATCGACGAAATTCACGACCCGAAGGCGCTCGTGCCGAAGCGGATGGCGCCGCTCGTGCTCGTCGCGACCGTCGTCACGCACCTGTTCGGCGGGTCGGCCGGCCGCGAAGGCACGGCCGTGCAGATGGGCGGCGCGCTCGCCGATCGCGTCACGCACCTGTTCCGGCTCGATCGCGAGCATCGGCGCGTGCTGCTGATGGGCGGCATCGCGGCCGGCTTTTCGTCGGTGTTCGGCACGCCGCTCGCGGGCGCCGTGTTCGGGCTCGAGGTGCTCGCGATCGGCCGCGTACGGTACGACGCGCTGCTGACTTGCGTCGCGTCGGCGATCGTCGCGGACGTCGTGTGCCGCGCGTGGGGCGTGCATCACACCGTGTATGCGATTCCGTTCGTGCCGGCCGTGTCGGCGACGGGGCTGGCCGCGACGGTCGTCGCGGGTGTCGCGTTCGGCGTCGTCGGCCGGCTGTTCGCGTTCGCGACGCATGCGCTGACCGCATGGTTCCGTCGCGTCGTGCGCTATGCGCCGCTGCAGCCGGTGCTCGGCGGTGCGCTGGTGGCGGTCGCCGCCACCGTGCTGAACGTGCCGCAGTATCTCGGGCTCGGGATTCCGACGATCGAGGCCGCGTTTCACGGGCCGCTGCCGGCTTACGATTTCGCGGGCAAGTTCGCGTTTACCGTCGTCACGCTCGCGTCGGGATTCAAGGGCGGCGAAGTGACGCCGCTGTTCTACATCGGCGCGACGCTCGGCAACGCGCTCGGCCAGGTGCTCGCGCTGCCGGTGCCGGTGCTCGCGGGGCTCGGCTTCGTCGCGGTGTTCGCGGGTGCGGCCAACACGCCGATCGCGTCGACGATCATGGCGATCGAATTGTTCGGCGCGGATGTCGGCGTCTATGCGATCGTCGCCTGCGTGGTCGCCTATCTGTTTTCCGGGCACGCGGGAATTTATCGATCGCAGCGGGTGGCGGTGGAGAAGGGGGCGCGGGTGGAGGCGGAGTGACGGCGGCGCGCGGGGCGGCCGATCGCGGTGTGTCGGCCGAAACCGACACCCGGCGATCGCGCCGATCACCGGGAGCGGAGGCGTCCGTTACGCCTTCGGCAGTTTCGCGACGTTGCGCGCGAGCAGTTCCTCGATGTCGATGCCTTTCTCCGCGAGCAAGGCCGTCACGACGCCGGTCAGCTCCCCGAGCGTTTCCTTGACCGACTCGCGGATCGTATCCACGACGACCTGGGTGCTGCGCTCGATCTCGATGTTGACCTTGTCGTCGACGCCTTTGGCGTCGAAGGTGGTCGCGCGTCGCGTTTCGGGAATCAGCCAGACGTCGAACCAGCCTGCGTCGCGATCGACGTCCGACACGGTGAGGCTGCAGCCGTTGATCGCGATATAGCCCTTCGCGAACACATAACGTTTGAAATCGGCCGGCACGCCGATGCGGATCATCCGGTTGTGCTCGGACGATGCGATTTGCAGGATGGTCCCCATGAAGTCGACGTGACCGGACAGCGGATGCCCGCCGATTTCCGCGCCGTCCTTCGCGGCCCGTTCCACGTTCACGCGGGCGCCGGTCGTGAGGTCGGCCAGCGTGGTGATTCTCAGGCTCGGCAACATCACGTCGAAGTCGATCAGCAGCGGCGAGTGGATGGTCGTCACCGTCAGGCAGACGCCGTCGACCGAGACGCTCGCGCCGATCTCGATGTCGGTGGTGAACCGCTCGGGGAATTCGATGCTGAACGTTCTCAGTTCGCCGTGATCCTTGATGGCCTTGATGACGCCAACACCCTGAACAATGCCTGTAAACATGATCCGCCTTTCGTCGCAAATTGCCTGGCCGGTATGATAAGTGATCGCGGCGGGCGGCGTCGGGGCCGGACGCGCGGCGGCAGTTGCCGCACGTCCGGCCCCGACCGGGTTGCCGTCAAGCCTCCGCCGGCTCTCCCCGCGGGCCGGCATCGCCGCTGACCGCGCGCCGCGGCGAATCGATCAGGCCCTTCGCCAGCTCCAGCGCCTGCCGCTCGAACAGCCGGCGATAAATCCCGCCGTCGATGCGGATCAGCGCGTCGTGGTTGCCTTCCTCGATCACCTTGCCGCGATCGAGCACGAGCAGTCGGTCGAGCGAGCGCACCGTCGACAGCCGGTGCGCGACGACGAGCGTCGTGCGGCCGACCATCAGCCGCTCCATCGCCTGCTGGATCAGCACCTCGCTTTCGCTGTCGAGGCTCGACGTCGCTTCGTCGAGGATCAGGATCGGCGCATCCGCGAGGAACGCGCGCGCGATCGCGACGCGCTGGCGTTCGCCGCCCGACAGCTTGATCCCGCGCTCGCCGACGAGCGTGTCATAGCCGTCCGGCAGCGCGGCGATGAAGTCGTGCGCGCTGGCGAGACGCGCGGCGCGCTCGATGTCCGCACGGCTCGCGTCGGGGCGCGCATACGCGATGTTCTCCGCCAGCGTGCGGTGGAACAGCACGGGTTCCTGCTGGACGATCGCGATCTGGCTGCGCAGCGAATCCTGCCGCACCTGCGCGATATCCTGGCCGTCGATCGTGATGCGGCCGCCCGACACGTCGTACAGACGCTGGATCAGCTTGATGAACGTCGTCTTGCCCGACCCGGAATGGCCGACGAGGCCGACACGCTCGCCGGGCGCGATGCGCATCGAGAAGTCGTCGTACAGCGGCACCGGATGGTTGCCGTAGCGGAACGTCACGTGCTCGAAGCGGATCTCGCCTTGCCCGATCCGGATCGCCGGCGCGCCGGGACGATCGTCGATGCCGAGCGGCTGGCGCTCGAGCGCGACGAGCTCTTCCATGTCGTTGACCGAACGCTGCAGGTTGCGGATGTGCATGCCGACGTCGCGCAGGTAGCCCTGCAGCATGAAGAACATCGTCAGCGAGAACGCGATGTCGCCGACGCTCGCTTCGTCGTTCGCCCACAGCCGCAGCGCGACGCCGATCATCGCCGCCTGCATCGCGACGAGCATCGCACCCTGCAGCCCGCCGTTGAGCGTGCCGCGTACCCACGTGCGGCGCGTGCGCTGGCGCCATTTGCCGATCACGCGCGCGAGCCGTGCTTCCTCGCGCGTTTCCGCGCCGAACGCCTTGACGACCGCATTGCAGCTCACCGCGTCGGCGAGTGCGCCGCCCATGCGCGTATCCCACATGTTGCCGAGCCGCGCGGCCGGCGCGACGATGCCGAGCGACACGGCGACCGTCACCGAGATGTACAGCAGCGAACCCACGCCGACGACGAGCCCCATGACAGGCCAGTGCGTGCCGAGCAGCACCGTCGCCCCGACGAGCATCGTGACCGACGGCAGCAGTGCGATCAGCACGGTGTCGTTCAACAGGTCGAGCGCCCAGATTCCGCGCGTGATCTTGCGCACGGTCGATCCCGCGAAGCTGTTCGCGTGCCAGTCGGTCGAGAACCGCTGCACGCGATGGAACGACGCGGCGGCGATCTCGCTCATCATCTTCAGCGTGAGCGTGATGATGTTCAGGTAGACGCCCTGCCGCAGCAGCGTCGCGCCGATGCCGAGCGCGGCCAGCGTGCCGAACGCGACGATGGCCGAATGCCACGCGGCGGCGCGGTCGGTCAGGCCGGCCGACAGCGCATCGACGAGGCGTCCGGCGAACAGCGGCGTGAGCACGTCGGCAAGCGCGCCGAGCAGCGCCAGAGTCGTGATCGTCGCGATGCGCACCGGCTGCTTGCGCCAGTAGCGGAACGTGAAGCCGAAGACGGCCTGGAATGCCTGGCCGCCCAGATGGGTGGTTTTTCTGGTCATGTATCGTTGCCCGGCGCATCGCGCGACGGGACTTTCCGGTTCGGAGAACGTCGAAAACGCAACAGCCCGGCCGCGCGGATGACGCGGGCGAAACGAAAACGGACTGTCGGAAAAATGCGCGGGCCGGCGAGTTAGCGGAGCACTCGGGAGCCGGCGCGGACGACGGGCTGGATCAGCCGCGCCGTGGGACCACGTTCGGGAAGGCTGCTGGCATTCGGAACATCTGCACCTCCCTGAAGTGAACGGTTGAAAGGACGCCGAAAAGACGTGAAGGGATTTTATCAGCAGTGCCGGAGTCGCCGCAACGTCTGACGAATGCGGCGTTGCAGCGTCGATACGGTTAGTATTCGGGGTTTCGGCCCTTTTTCGTGCGGGTTCCGCGGTGCGGTGCCGCACGGGTCGGCGGGCCGCATCGATTACACTTTGCCGTTGCGCGCCGGCCGCCGAGGCCGCGCGGATTCACCCCCGATACATTCCTGAGGAAACGATGAGCGACGTTCAGCAAGGCATCCTGGCTCCGATCGACACGGCGGCCCGATACCTCACTTTCACGATTTCGAACAACGGCAACGTGGCAGCGGCGCTGACGGCGTTGCGCGAGCTCGTTGACGGGCGCGACACGGTCGCGGGCTTCGGACACGCGCTGGCCGCACACCTCGGGCGTCCGGTCCCGGGCCTCACCGAATATCCGGCGTTCGCGGTGAACGACCGCACGCTGCCGATCACGCCGGCCGACATCTGGGTCTGGCTGCGCGGCGACGATCGCGGCGAACTCGTGCTGCGTGCGCGGGCGATCGAGCGGGCGCTTGCGCCGGCGTTCGCGCTGCAGGACGCGGTCGACGGATTCCGCTATTCGAACGATCGCGACCTGTCGGGTTACGAGGACGGCACCGAGAACCCGACCGGCGACGACGCGCTGGCCGCGGCGATCGTCACGGGGCAGGGCGCGGGTCTCGACGGTTCGAGCTTCGTCGCGGTTCAGCAATGGCTGCACGACTTCGACCAGATGGAACGCATTGCGTCCGGCGACATGGATCACATCGTCGGCCGCCGCCGCTCGGACAACGAGGAACTCGACGACGCGCCCGAGTTCGCGCACGTGAAGCGCACCGCGCAGGAGAGCTTCGAGCCGGAGGCGTTCATGCTGCGCCGGTCGTCGCCGTGGTCCGACGCGCGTCGCGCGGGCCTCTACTTCGTCGCGTTCGGCTGTTCGTTCCGCGCGTTCGACGTGCAGATGCGCCGGATGAGCGGCGCGGACGACGGCATCGTCGACGGCCTGTTCCGTTTCACGCGACCGCTGACGGGCGCGTATTTCTGGTGCCCGCCGGTGAAGGACGGCAAGCTGGACCTGTCCGCGCTCGGACTCTGAACGCCGGACGACATCCGCAAACGGGCGGGTCGCGCATCGTGCGCGGCCCGCCCGTTTCGCTTGTTGCGTGGCGATCGTGTGCGGCGCGCTGCGCCGCCCGTCAGTTCAGCGTCGTTTCGATGCGCGTGCCGCGCTTGATGAACAGCGTCACCGGTGTCTTCTCGCAGATTTCCGCGAGCCGCTGGCGCTGCGCGTCGTCGAGCGGGCCGTCGAGCGTCACGACGCGGCGCACGTATTGCTGTCCTTCGCGATCGGCGTGCAGTTCGGTGCGCACGTCGATCCGCACGGCCGGCCACGTCTTGCGCTGCATGTACATGCGCAGCGTCGCGGCCGTGCATTGCGCGAGGCCGGCCAGCACGAACTCGAACGGCGCCGGCCCGAGGCCCTGTCCGCCTTCGCGCGGCGCTTCGTCGCCGGTCAGCGCGTGCGTGCCGGCCTGCAGCTGGACGACGTAGTCCGGCGCGTCGGCGGCGAGGGTGGCGGCAGCATGGATGAGCGGCATGGCAAGACTCCGGTAAGCGGGGAAAGAGGCGGCCGCGACGATGCGCGGCGTGCGAGCCGTCAGCATACCGTCTCGACGAAAATCGCGGGCGCTGCGTGCGTCGACGTGGCTCGCCAGAGTCAGCCGGCGACGCCGGCGCTCCGGCGCACGAGCGTGGCGACGCGTTCGCGCACCCATTGGTGCGCGCGGTCGGTTTCGCGCGACTCGTGCCAGTACGCGAGCAGCGGAAACGGCTTGAGCCGCAGCGGCAGCGGCTGCACGGCGATCGGCAGCAGCGCCGCCATGCGCAGCGCATACGTGCGCGGCAGCGTCAGCAGCAGGTCGCCCGCCGCGGCGATCTGGCAGGCGGCGAAGTAATGCTGGCACACGAGCTGGATGTGACGGAAGCGCCCGTCGTTGCCGAGCAGCACGTCGAGCGATTGCGGTTCGCCGAGCGACGACACCGCGACATGCCGTGCGGCGAAATAGTCGCCGCGCCGCAGCGGACCGCCGGTCAACGGATGATCGTGCCGCATCGCGACGACGAGCGAATCGTCGAGCAGATGTTCGGTCGCGATGCGCGGGCCGGTCTGCACGCGTCGATCGACGGCCAGATCGAGATTGCCCGACGCGAGTTCGCGTTCGATGTCGTGCACCGCGATGCGGCGGCTCACGAATCGCAGGCCCGGCGCTTCGTCGGCGAACGCGGCGACGATCTGCGGCAGCGCGATCGATTCGAGCACGTCGCGAATGCCGACCGCGATGCTCAGGTCGAGCGTCGCCGGGTCGAATGCCGACGGGTCGCGCGCGGCGCGTTGCAGGCCGGCGAGGTGAAGCTGCACGTCCGCGATGATCGTGCGCGTGCGCTCGGTCGGCACGACGCGGTTGCCCTGGCGGACGAACAGCGGGTCGTCGAAATGCGCGCGCAGCCGGTTGAGCGCATGCGTGACGGCCGGCTGCGTCAGGTGCAGCGCACGGGCGGCCGCGCCGATGCCGCCGTGCACGTAGACGGCGTCGAGCACGCGGAACAGGTTCAGGTCGAGACGATGATCGGCGGGCACGGACGAAGTCGGCGTGGTGGACGGTGGGGCGATTCTAATGGATGCGCGAACAACGGCATGCGGGTGCGTGCGTTAGAGAGACGATCGATGCCGTTCGACGCGTGTCGATGACGATCGACCCGATACGCGAGCGTGCGCATCCGACGCGCGATGCGGATCGTGCGCACGATGCGAGCCTGCCCGTCGGCAGGCGCATTTTCGCGCGGTCGCACCAGCGTTCGGCGACAGCCTGTAGAAATCCGCCATCATACTGTCCCGGTCAGCCATTTCATGCCAAAGACACGACCCGTTCGGCTAAGATGCCGTCGCTTCATATTTCGAGATAGCCGTCCCTGTCGCACGCGTTCAAACCAAATATAAGCCTGACAGTTCGACGGTATTACAAGAAGTCGAAACAGTCCGGGGGCTTGGCAGTGGAAGCAGCAGATCAGAGGTGGGTCGTAATCTATTTGAGTACGGGGTTTTCCTTGGCGCAGGCCGCGCGCCTTGGCGAGGCCTTCAATCTGGCGAATCGCCTGCACGCGTTCAGTGCGGATTACCAGCTGAAGTACGTATCGGAAAGCGGGGGATTGCTGCAGTCGTCGTCGGGCGTGCAGATCGCCGCCGATCCGCTCGGCGACGAGCACGGCCATCGTGCGCTCGCGTTCTTTCATCTTCATGGTGAGCGCGCGTCGGTCAACTGGAACGATGCATTGCGGCGTCGGCTCAGCGACATCCGCCGGCATGCGCGATGGGTCGTCGACGCGATGGACCTGTCGACGCTCGCGGCGTCGCAGCGGCAGACGGATGGAAGTCACGCGCGAACCGATCGCGCGCGCCGGACGGCGGCCACGATCGAACTGCAGGCCGGCGAGGCCGACGTGTTCTCGGCCGTGCTCGACATGTTCCGCGCCGATCTCGGCGACAGCGCCGCGCAGGAGATCGCCAGCAACCTGATGCGGCCGGTCGAGCAGCGCTATGCACAGTCGATGTGGGCGTTTCGCGAGCTGAGCGCGAGCCCGTCGATCAGGATGTCGGCGCAACGGCTGCGCGCGCAGAGCGCGAACCGCATTTCGATCGCGGAAGTCGCGCAGACGGCCGCGATGAGCGAGCGCAATTTCCTGCGGCGCTTCAAGAAGGAAATCGGCGTGACGCCGACCGAGTTCGTGCAGCACGTGCGGCTCGAGCGCGCGTGCCACATGCTGATCCACACGACGCTGCCGGCCGACAAGGTCGCGCGGCGCACGGGCTTCGGCAGCGGCGAGCGTCTGGCGAAGCTGTTTCGCCAGCGCCTGCGGGTGTCGCCGACCGAATTTCGCGTCGCCGAGCGCGAGCGGATCCTGACGAACGGCGCCGGCGCGGCCGATCCGCAACTCGTGCCGCGGCCCGCGAAATCCGGCGGCGAGCGGGCGAGCCGGGGCGCGCGCGCCGATGCGCGGGAGAAAACGGGCCGGATAACCGTAAAATCACCGTGTCGCGATCACGATCCCCGGTTTCCATGCCCTTGCTCCCCACTACCGCCACAGCCCCCTTCTGCCCGTCGGAAGTAAAGGGCAGCATTACGATCGACGCCGGCGCGTCGCGCTGGATGAAGCTCAAGCGCTTCTTCGGCCCGGGCCTGCTGGTCGCGATCGGCTACATGGATCCCGGCAACTGGGCCACCGACATCCAGGCCGGCTCGCAGTTCGGCTATTCGCTGCTGTGGGTCGTCGCGTTCTCGAGTCTCGCCGCGATCTTCCTGCAAATGCTCGCCGCGCGGCTCGGCCTCGTCGCGGGCAAGGATCTCGCGCAGGCCAGCTACGACCGCTATGGCCGCTTCGGCCGCATCGTGCAGTGGGTGACCGCCGAAGTGTCGATCGTCGCGTGCGACATCGCCGAAGTGCTCGGCTGCGCGCTGGCGTTCAAGCTGCTGCTCGGCGTGCCGCTCGCGTGGGGGATCGTGCTCACCGCGCTCGACACCGTGATCGTCCTCGGGCTGCAGGGCAAGGGCGTCCGGCAGATCGAGGCGATCGTGCTCGGGTTGATCGCGACGATGGCGTTCTGCTTCGTCGCGCAGGTCGCGATCACGCCGCCCGACTGGCATGCGGTCGCTTCGGGGCTCGTGCCGGGCGATCCGGGCCATGACCGCAAGGACGCGATCGTGCTCGCGCTCGGCATCGTCGGCGCGACGATCATGCCGCACAACCTGTATCTGCATTCGTCGGTCGTGCAGACGCGCCATGTCGTCGGCGGCGCGCGCGGCCTGATCCGCGACACGCTCGCGCTGGTGCGGATCGACACCTGCGTGTCGCTGTTCGTCGCGATGCTCGTCAATGCGGCGATCCTGGTCGTCGCGGGCGCGGCGTTCGATGCGACCGGCCAGCACGACGTGACGGACATCGAACAGGCGTACCGGCTGATCACGCCGATCGCGGGCGGCGCGGCCGCGCTGCTGTTCGGCATCGCGCTGCTCGCGTCGGGGCAAAGCTCGACGCTGACCGGCACGATCGCCGGCCAAGTGATCATGGACGGCTTCCTGCACACGAAGATTCCGTGCTACCAGCGCCGGCTGATCACGCGCGGGCTCGCGCTGGCGCCTGCGCTGATCGGCGTGCTGTGGCTCGGCGAGAACTCGGTCGGGCGACTGCTCGTCTGGAGCCAGGTGCTGCTGAGCCTGCAACTGCCGTTCGCGATGTGGCCGCTGATCCGGTCGGTCAGCGATCGCGACGTGATGGGCGAGCATGCGATCGGCCGCAGGATGCAGGTCGCCGCATGGACGCTGTTCGCCGTCATCACCGGCACGAACCTGCTGCTGATTACGGGTGTCGCGGGCTGATACAGCCTGTCACAGGCTGAAACAGGCGCGTGGCGCGCGTGCGTTAAACTGCGCGTTTTCCAGCCGTTCGACGTCCGTTATGTGGAGTGAAATCAGCAACATCGGCGACGCCGCGCTGACCCTGCCGGTCGCGCTGACCTGCGCGGTCTGGCTCGCGCTGTCCGACTGGCGGCTCGCGGTGCGCTGGATCGTGCTGCTCGCGGCCGGCATGAGCCTGGTCGGGGCGACCAAGATTCTCTATGCGGGCTGCGGTGTCGAGATCCCGCAGTTCGACTTCCGCGTGATCAGCGGCCATACGATGCTGTCGACGTCCGTGTGGTCCGTCGCGCTGTCGATGCTGTGGCAGGCCTTCCGTGCGGGCAAGGTGCCGGGCGTGGCGGCGGGCCTCGCCGTCGGCGCGGTGACGGCCGTCGCGCGCGTGTTCGACCATTCGCACACGATTCCCGAAGTCATTGTCGGCTGGCTGCTCGGCGCGCTGGTCGCGCTGGTGTTCCTGCGGACCTACGAACGGGCGCACAAGCGCTCGTTCTCGCCGCGCATCGCGGCCGTCTGCCTGCTGCTCGTGTCCGGCATCGCGTACGGGAATCGTGCACCGTTCCAGCAGATGATCGATACGCATTCCCCGCAGTTCTGCGCGTTCATGCGCACGTCGTCCGGCAACGGGTTCTGAAGGGCGTTTTTCCCGGGGCGTCGGTGTCCCGGTGTCAGGTGATGTTGTCGCCCGCGGCGGCGGCCCGCCGAGTCGCATCCAATTCCTTCCTCGTCGTTACCAAAATCCGGCGTTCCGCGTTCATTGAATCGATGTTCGCGGTGATCCGGCGCGCTGGGCAGGCTCCGTCCCGTCGCCCGGAGAGGCGAAGGTCATGAGCCGGGTCTATGACCGGGCATTACGAATATTCATTTCATCGATCGGCGGCAATCGCGTACGCTGGCGTTCGTTCGATCGTGGCCGGCAGCGGCGGCGTGCCCGATTTGTCCGACGCGCTGCGGCCGGCTCGCTATACTCGCGCAAACCGCGCGGCCGTCGGCCCGCGTACGGCAACCGCCGTCGCGGCACCGGTCCGCCACGACGATTCACGATAGGAGCAGGTCTCATGACAGTCGTTTCCCCGCGCCTCGCAGGCAAGTGCGCGTACATCACGGGCGCCGCCGGCGGCCTCGGCCGCGCGATCGCGCGCCGGATGGTCGAGCAGGGCGCGCGCGTGTTCCTGACCGACATCGCCGATGCGGCGGTGCTCGACGCGTTCGCGCACGAACTCAATGCGGGACACGCGGCGCCGGTCGCGTTCGCGGCCACGCAGGACGTGCGCGACGAGGCGCGCTGGCAGGCGCTGCTCGCGCAGGCGAACGAAGCGATGGGCGGGTTGTCGGTGCTCGTCAACAATGCCGGCGTCGGGTCGATCGGCGCGCCCGCGCAGATCGAGCTCGACGAATGGCGGCGCGTGATGGCGATCAACGTCGAGAGCATCGTGCTCGGCTGCAAGCATGCGCTGCCCTACCTGGGCGCGAGCCACCCGGCGTCGATCATCAACATCTCGTCGGTGGCCGCGTTCAAGGTCGAACCGGATTTCACCGCGTACAACGCGTCGAAGGCCGCGGTCGCGTCGCTGACGAAGTCGGTCGCGATCGACTGCGCGCGCCGCGAGCTCGACGTGCGCTGCAACTCGATTCACCCGGCGTTCATTCGCACGGGGATCGTCGAGCCGCTGTTCCAGTCGCTCGGCGAACGCGATGCGACGCGTAAGCTCGCACGCGGCATTCCGCTGCGCCGGCTCGGCGATCCGGACGACGTCGCGCATGCGGCCGTCTATCTCGCATCCGACGAAAGCCGCTTCGTGACGGCCGCCGAACTCGTGATCGACGGCGGCATGTGCGCGGTCTGACGCGCATCGACGACAACAACCGGAGGAGAACATCGTGTCGACACCCGTGAACCGCCAGCTGCTGCTGAAGACGCGCCCGGAAGGGCGGGTCGGCCGCGAACACTTTTCGCTCGTCGACACGCCGGTGCCGGCGCTCGCCGACGGCGAAGTGCTCGTGCGCGTGCTGTATCTGTCGATGGATCCGACCAACCGCGTGTGGATGAGCGACGTCCCGCAATACCTGCCGCCCGTCGCGATCGGCGAAGTGATGCGCGCGCTCGGCATCGGGCGCGTGGTCGCGTCGCGCCATGCGGGTTTCGCGCAGGGCGATCTCGTGCAGGGGCTGGTCGGCTGGCAGGACTTTGCGGTCGTGCCGGCCGAGCAGGCCGCGCAACTCGTGAAGCTGCCCGCGCAGTCGGGCCTGCCGCTGCCGACGCTGCTCGGCGCGTGCGGGATGAGCGGCCTGACCGCGTATTACGGGCTGACCGACATCGCGCCGGTGCAGCCCGGCGAGACGCTCGTCGTGTCGGCGGCGGCCGGGTCGGTCGGCTCGATCGCCGGCCAGATCGGCAAGATTCACGGCGCGCGCGTCGTGGGGATCGCGGGCGGCGCGGACAAGTGCCGCTACCTGACCGAGACGCTCGGCTTCGACGCGGCCGTCGACTACAAGGCCGACGATTTCCGAGAGCAACTGAAGGCAGCGACACCGGACGGCGTGCACGTGAACTTCGAGAACGTCGGCGGCGAGGTGATGCGCGCGGTGCTGTCGCGGATGGTGATCGGCGGGCGCGTCGCGCTGTGCGGCGTGATCTCGAACTACAACAGCGGCCGCGCGGCGGACGACGTCGGCGTGCTGATCTCGAAGCGGCTCACGATGCGCGGCTTCCTGATCCTCGACTACCGCAAGAGCCGCGAAGCGGTGCAGACGCTCGCCGGATGGCTGCGCGACGGCCGGCTCAAGGCCGAGGAAACCGTCGCCGACGGGCTCGAGAACGCTCCCGACGTGCTGAATCGACTGTTCGACGGCGACCATCGCGGCAAGCTCGTGCTGCGCGTCGATCCGGACGCTTGAGCCGCGGCACGCGCGTGCGTTGAGTCTGCATCGTCCGGCATCAATTTAAGACTCGTCCCATATATTGTTCCGGCCGCTCTCCTTAAAGTAATTGCCAGCAAACGGCGGCGTGACATACGCGTCACGCCGCCGTTTTTCATTTGCACGGCAAAACGGGAGGCGAAGCATGCAAACGAAGACGGGGCAGGCGGCACCGGCGGCGGTGCGCGATCGAACGAAGCGGCGCATCGGCACAAGGTTGCGGATCGTCGCAACCGGGTTCGGCATCGCGTTCGCGATGTCGGGCGCGGCAGCGGCCGAGCCGGTGCACGCGAATGGCATCGTGCAATTCACCGGCGCGCTCGTCGATCTGTACGACGTGCGATTCGACGCGCCGTCGATCGGCGCGTCCAGCAGCGCGACCGCGGCGACACTCCGGTTCGATGCGCATGGCCGGCGCCTGCCCGGCGCGCATGTGACGCTCGTGGAACTGGACGGCCAGCCGCTTTCGCGGCGCGCGGAAGCGGCGGTTCGCGCGACATGGCGCGATGCGCGCGACGATCGGATCGTGCCGCTGGAAGCGGGGCGCACGCATCGTGTCGGCCCGTATGGCGGCGAGCTGACGGTCGCCGGGCCGGACATGGAAACGGGCGCCGTGGCGCCCGTCGTGATCAGGATTCGACATCCGTGACGCGTTGCGTCATTCCCCTTGTTCGGCGCGCGCGTAGATGTCCCAGCTCGCCATGAACAGCGCGGCGACGAGCGGTCCGATCACGAAGCCGTTGATGCCGAACAGCGCCATCCCGCCGAGCGTCGAGATCAGCACGACCCAGTCGGGCATCTTGGTGTCCTTGCCGACGAGGATCGGTCGCAGCAGGTTGTCGACGAGGCCGATCACGCCGACGCAGAACGCGACGAGGATCACGCATTTCCAGATCGCGCCGATCGCGAGGAAGTAGAGCGCGGCGGGTACCCACACGAGGCTCGCGCCGATCGCCGGCAGCAGCGACAGGAACGCCATCAGCGCGCCCCACAGCACGACGCCCTCGATCCCGAGGATCCAGAAGATCAGGCCGCCGAGCGCGCCCTGCACGAGCGCGACCGCGATGTTGCCCTTCACGGTTGCGCGTACCACCGTCGTGAACTTCGCGAGCAGCAGGTTCTTGTGCTCTTCGTCGAGCGGCATCGCGCGGCGCACGCGGCGGCCGATCTCGCCGCCGTCGCGCAGCAGGAAGAACACCATGTACAGCATCACGCCGAAGCTGACGACGAACTGGAACGTGTTCTGTCCGATGCTGAGCGCCTGGGTTGCCGCGAACTGGCTGATCTGCGCGGCGCCGTCGGTCAGCTTCTTCTGGATGCCGGGGATGTTGGTCAGCCCGTATTTCTGCAGCAGGTTCTGGATCGACGTCGGCAGCGCGTGAATGATGTCATGGAAGTACTGCGAATAATTCGGTTGCGCGTTCTTGAGTTCCTGGTACACGTACGCGATTTCCTGCACGAGCGTCGCCGCGACGAATACGAGCGGCAGGATCACGATCAGGATGATCAGCGACATCGTCACGAGCGCGGCCAGATTGCGCCGCTTGCCGAAGCGCGCGGCGAGCCAGCGCTGCACCGGCTGGAACAGGATCGCGAGAATGGTGCCCCAGAAGACGGCGCCGGAGAACGGCGCGAGAATCCAGCACAGTCCGACGGTGACCGCGAACAGCAGGAAATAGAAGAATTTTTGGTGGTCGTGTCCGCTATCCATGGATGGTTCGCGCAGATTGATGCCTGGTTTGATTGAATTTCGTTGCCTCGGGCGCGATCGGCTCGCGAACGTCACGGGTTCGCGGCGAAGCGCGCGCAGGGCGGCCAGACGGGCAGTATGCCCGCAAAGGTGCCGCCATCATAGCCGCTGCGCGCGGCGCACGCGAAAACGCCGCGACCGGAGTCGCGGCGTTGCCGGGAAGCAAATCGGCCCTGGGGCCGTGACGGCTCGTCAGATGTGGAGGCGGGTGACCTTGGTGCCGTTGACCGACAGGTCGCCCATCAGGCCCGCGTTGGTCAGGACCAGCACCTCGACCGGAGCGGTGGCCGTGTTGGAATCGACCGCACCGTTCGCGCCGACCTTCACGACCGCGACGGAGGCGTCGGCGCCGGCCGACCAGCCTTCGGACTTGCGGAACGAGTCGAGCGCATCCTGCGTCATGAACAGGAACACGATCGCCTTCGATTGCGCGCCGGCCTGCAGGCCGACCGACAGCGACGACGTGTTGTAGTAGCCGACGGTGCTGCCGCCGACGCGCAGCGCGCCGTTGCCCGACTGACCGCCGACGATGAAGCCGGCCTGCAGCACGTTCGGGAACACGAGCACGCCGCGCGATTTCGCGACGAGTTCACGCGAGCCTGGCACCGTCGAATAGAGGCGCGATAGCGTCGCATTCACGCTCGCGTCGATCGATTCGCGTTTCGACGCGCTGGCCGATGCGTTGTCGGGTTTGTCGGGCGTGGTGGTGCAACCGGCAAGGGCGAGACTGCCGAGCATGACGGCGGCGGCGGCCTTCAGGGCGAGAGACTTCTGCATGGCGTTTCTCCTTCGTTGTCGGGTTGAGAACGGATGGGGCGGGCGGCGGTGCGGGCAGCCCCGTTCAACGACGGGCAAGCAGCAGGCCCGCGACGAACGCGAGGCCCGCGACGACGCCCGCGGTCTGCCATGGGTTGTCGTGCACGGCTTGCGACACGCGCTCGGCCGAATCGCGCAGCCGGGCGGCCGCGCTGCCCGACGCGTAGTCGAGCGTGCTGCGCGCTTCGTCGAGCCGCGACTGCACGCGCTTGCGCAGCGCGGCGATATCGCCGTCGCCGTCGTTCTTCAGCAGGTCTTCCAGTTCATCGACCAGCCCGCGCAGATCGTCGGACACGTCCGCATGCAGGTCGCGGGCGGCCGAGCGTGCCGAGCGTCCCACGCGCCGGCCGGTGCGACGGATATCGGACAGGCCGCGGTCCAGCTTGTGTTCGATCGAGTCGGTGAGCGCCATGATGTTTATCCTCCTTGGATTTGATTTGCAGCCCGGATTTGCAGGCCCATTTGAAGATAAGACGAATCCCAGCAACCAATGTGATTCACATCAGCCAATTGAGTTTCGAGACAAATTTTCAATTCGTCGGCAAGTTTCCCGGGAAGCCCCGCGCGACGGGGCGCGGCGGCGGTTGAAAAAATTTCGCGCTTCGGGCGAAACGACGTGGCGAGCCGTTGCGCGACGTGAAAGTCCGGTAAATATGGCGTCGCCCGATGCGTCAGGTAAATAGTGCCATTGCACGTGCCGTGCCGATGCAATTGCACTAATCGTCCATTTCTTCGTGGAGCAGGGTTTGTGCCCGCGATGGCCTCAGGCGGCACCGTCGTCCAGCCCGAGGCCGATGACGGCGGGACCGTGGTCCGACGAGCGATATGCAGCGGATGCGTAACAGGCGGCCCGTTGCGCCGGGGTTTTGTAATCGGGCATGGATTGCAGCGCGATCGGCTCGGCGGCGTTGGTGTGTCAGGCATGCACGGCCTTTACGCGCGCGCGGCGAAAATGGCGAAGCGACGCGGCGGGCATGAACGGCGGCAGGCGTGACATGGAACGTTCCACGGGAAGAAAATTCGAAGGGTCGGGCAAGCATCCTGACGGCAAAATCGCGTGTTGTAATCGAATTGGCCATCAGGCCAGTGCCGAACGGCCAACGATGAAGGCAGGGCCGGCCAGGGCTGCTACGCTTCGCATCTGACACATCGTTCCGGCCTGCGATCCGAACGCGTCCGCGCACGGCCCCCACAGGAGATTTCCATGTCCTACATGCTGTTGATCGTCGAACCGACCGGCCAGCGCGCCGAACGTACGCTCGAAGACGGGCAGGCGTTGTACGCGCGAATGGTCGATTTCGCGGAGACGCTGAAAGCGCGCGGCGTGCTGCGCGGCGTCGAGTCGCTGGAGCGCACCGAGCGCGCGACGCGCGTGCAGGTGCGCGAAGGTGAGACGCGCCTCGTCGACGGCCCGTTCGCCGAGGCGAAGGAAATGGTCGGCGGCTTCTTCATCGTCGACGTCGACACGCGCGAGGAAGCGATCGAGATCGCGCGCCAGTGCCCGGCCGCGCAATGGTGCACGGTCGAAGTGCGCGCGGTCGGCCCGTGCTTTCTGTGACGGCTGCGCCTAGGTATTTACCCTGATTCGTCGCGCGGCACGTCGATCCGGCGGTCTGCCGTCCGTCGTCCGGATAAGGCGCCGATGAGCGGACGCCCCTTTTCACCGATGACAAGGAGTGAGCGATGCGATTCATGATCATGATCCGGGCGAACGCCGTCAGCGAATCCGATGCGTTGCCGGACAACCGGCTGGTCGAGGCGATGACGGTCTACCACGAGGAGCTGGCCAAGGCCGGCGTGCTGCTCGACGCGAACGGCTTGCGGCCGAGCGCGCGCGGCTGGCGCGTGCGGTACACCGGCGGCAAGGGCACGGTGGTCGACGGCCCGTTCGCGGAGACGAAGGAGCTGATTGCCGGCTACACGCTGATCCAGGTGCGCTCGCGCGACGAGGCGCTCGAATGGACGCGCCGGTTTCCCGCGCCGTTCGGCGCCGAAATGGACTGCGAGATCGAGGTGCGGCCGCTGTTCGAGCTCGACGACCTCACACCGAGCGAAGCGGTCGAGCGGTTCCGCGATCTCCACGTCGGCCGCACCCACGCCTGAATCTGCCTGAATCCAATCTCACGGAGCATCCGTCATGCACAAGATGGTTTTCATCAACCTGCCCGTGGCCGACCTGCCGCGCTCGAAGACGTTCTACCAGGCACTCGGCTTCGAAGTCGTACCGGCCTATACCAACGATCAGGCCGCCTGCATCAAGATCAGCGACACGATTTTCGCGATGCTGCTCGTGCGGCCGTTTTTCCAGACCTTCACCGGCAAGACCATCGTCGATCCGGCGACGCAGGTGCAGGCGCTGTCGTGCCTGTCGTGCGACAGCCGCGCCGAGGTCGACGAGATCGTCGCGAAGGCGCTCGCGGCCGGCGGGTCCGCGCCGCAAGCGCCGCGCGAGTATCCGAACATGTACGGCCACGGTTTCGACGATCCGGACGGCCACGCATGGGAGCTGATGGCCATGCCGCTGGATGCTGCCACCCAGGGGCAGGCGTCGTGACGCGTGAGGCGACTCACCGTGCGATCGAAGCGGTCTGGCGGATCGAGGCGCCGAAGATCATTGCCCGCGCCGCGCGCGTGGTGCGCGACGTCGGCGTGGCCGAGGAACTCGCGCAGGACACGCTCGTCGCGGCGCTCGAGCACTGGCCCGTCGACGGCGTGCCCGACAATCCGGCCGCATGGTTGATGACGGCCGTGAAGCGGCGCGCGCTCGACCGGGTCCGGCAGGAGTCGCTGCATGCGGCGAAGCGCGACCAGCTCGGGCATGAAATGGACGCGCTCGAAGCGCACGTCGTCCCCGACATCGCGGATGCGCTCGCCGATGCGAGCGACGACGATATCGGCGACGACCTGCTGCGGCTGATCTTCACGTCGTGCCATCCGGTGCTGTCGACTGATGCGCGCGTCGCGCTGACGTTGCGGCTGCTCGGCGGGTTGACCACGAGCGAGATCGCGCGCGCGTTCCTGTCGCCCGAGCCGACGATCGCGCAGCGCATCGTGCGCGCGAAGCGCACGCTCGCGGCGGCGCGCGTGCCGTTCGAGGTGCCAGCTACCGATGCGCGGCCCGCGCGGCTCGCGTCGGTGCTCGAAGTGATCTACCTGGTGTTCAACGAAGGCCATGCGGCGACCGCGGGCGACGACTGGACGCGCCCGGCGTTGTGCGACGAGGCGCTGCGACTCGGCCGCGTGCTCGCCGGACTCATGCCGGACGAAAGCGAGGTGCTCGGGCTGGTCGCGCTGATGGAGCTGCAGGCGTCGCGCATGCACGCGCGGACCGATGCGCAGGGGCGGCCCGTGCTGCTGCTCGACCAGGACCGCAGCCGCTGGGATCCGCTGCTGATCCGGCGCGGCCTCGCCGCGCTCGAGCGGGCGACGAAGCTCGGCGGCGTGCGCGGCCCGTATGCGCTGCAGGCCGCGCTGGCGGCGTGCCATGCGCGCGCGCGGCATGCGTCGGAAACGGACTGGGCGCAGATCGTCGCGCTTTACGACGCGCTGGCCGAAGTCGCGCCGTCGCCGGTGGTCGAGCTGAATCGCGCGGTGGCGGTGGGGATGGCGTTCGGGCCCGCCGCGGCACTGGAAATCGTCGACGTGCTGCGCGACGATCCGGCGCTCGCCCGCTATCACTGGTTGCCGAGCGTGCGCGGCGACCTGCTCGCGAAGCTCGGCCGCGCCGACGAAGCGAAGGTCGAGTTCCGTCGTGCGGCGGAGTTGACCCGCAACGAACGCGAAAGGGAATTGTTGTTGAAGCGTGCGACGGATGCGTGACGCCGGTGCAAGCGCACCGGGCGTCGCGCCCGAAACCAGAAGCCCGAAGCCGAATCCCGAGCGTAACGCCGACCCACCCGACGACGCGACCCATCCCGCTCCCGCCTGTCAACTGTCCCTCATTCCCGCCCTCCGCTATCGCGCGGATTGAAAAAGCCTATTGGGGGATGCGAACGCCAGCGCCTAGATTAAAAGGCACGAAGCGTGCGCGTCCGGCCTGCGCTTCGTTCCCCACATACATCATCGGCCCGGCTTCGCACGCGGCCGCGCCGACTCGAACGGAGGCGCAAATGGCTCAACTCAAGGGCAGCAAGACCGAAGAGAATCTGAAGGCCGCATTCGCGGGCGAATCGCAAGCGAACCGGCGCTATCTGTATTTCGCTTCGAAGGCCGACGTCGAAGGCCAGAACGACGTCGCCGCGCTGTTCCGCTCGACTGCCGAAGGCGAAACGGGCCACGCGCACGGCCACCTCGAATACCTCGAAGCAGTCGGCGATCCGGCGACGGGGCTGCCGTTCGGCTCGTCGCGGCTGAACCTCGAATCGGCGATCGCCGGCGAGACGCACGAATACACCGACATGTATCCGGGCATGGCGAAGACGGCGCGCGACGAAGGCTTCGACGAAATCGCGAACTGGTTCGAGACGCTCGCGAAGGCCGAGCGCAGCCACGCCAACCGCTATACGAAGGCGCTCGACGCACTCGTCGACTGACGCGAGTCCGGCAGCAAGGCAGCACGGCCCGGCCCGACATCCTGCGGCCGGCCGTGCGTTGATCGCTGCCCGCGTCACGCGGGCGGCGTGTCCGCGCGCATGCGCGCCACGCTGGAGCGCCCCATGCCACACAAGGAAGGCAGTCTCGAAGCCCCGACGCGGCATCCGCTCGACTGGCAGTCCGAAGCGTTCTACGACCAGGCCGCGATCGATGCGGAAATGACGCGCGTGTTCGACATCTGCGCCGGGTGCCGGCGCTGCGTGTCGTTGTGCGGCGCGTTTCCCGCGCTGTTCGATCTCGTCGACGACACGCCGATGGGCGACATCGAGGAAGTGCCGAAGGACGCGTTCGGCAAGGTCGTCGACCAGTGCTACCTGTGCGACCTCTGCTACATGACGAAATGCCCGTACGTGCCGCCGCACGCATGGAACGTCGACTTCCCGCACCTGATGCTGCGCGGCAAGGCGGCGCGCTACAAGCGCGGGGAGGCGCCGCTGCGCGACAAGGTGCTGTCGAACACCGATGCGCTCGGCCATTTCGCGGGCATTCCGATCGTCACGCAGGCGGTGAACGCGGTGAATCGCACGCCGCCCGCGCGCCACGCGCTCGAAGCGGCGCTCGGCGTCGATCGCAACGCATGGCTGCCGGAGTTCGCGCCGCGCAAGTTTCGGCGTGCCGCGAAACGCTCGGACGGCCCGCCGGTACGTGACGGCGAACGCACGCCCGGCAAGGTCGCGATCTACGCGACGTGCTACGTGAACTTCAACGAGCCGGGCATCGGCCACGACCTGCTCGCGATCCTCGCGCACAACGAGATCCCGTACGAGCTGGTCACGCGCGAAGCGTGCTGCGGGATGCCGCTCCTCGAGCAGGGCAACCTCGCGGGTGTCGCCGCGAAGAAGGCCGTCAACATTCCGGTGCTGGAGCGTTATGCGCGCGAAGGTTACGCGCTGATCGGCGCGATCCCGAGCTGCGTGCTGATGTACAAGAGCGAACTGCCGCTGATGTTTCCCGGCGACGACGCCGTGCGCGCGGTGGCCGACGCATTCTGGGATCCGTTCGAATACGTGATCGCGCGGCATCGCGACGGTTTGCTGAAGACCGATTTCAAGCAGGGCCTCGGCACCGTGTCGTATCACGTGCCGTGCCACGCGCGCGTGCAGAACATCGGCCGCAAGACGGCCGACACGCTGTCGCTCGTGCCCGATACGCGCGTGAACGTCGTCGAGCGCTGCTCGGGGCATGCGGGCACGTTCGGCGTGAAGAAGGCCTTCCATGCGGACGCGATGCGGATCGGTGCGCCGGTGTTCAAGGCGATGGCCGAGCCGAAGCCGGACGTCGTGTCGTCGGACTGCGCGCTCGCCGGCCATCACATCGTGCAGGGCATCGACGAGAAAGGGTTGCCCGCCGCGCCGCTCGCGCATCCGCTGACGCTGCTGCGCCGCGCGTACGGCATCTGAACCGGCCGCTCAACGAAGACATCGACGCTATCCAAGGACACGCCATGACGCTGACCCGCGACTCGCTGCTGACGCTCGAAGCGTACGCGAAGATCCGCAAGGCCGAACACGCGCGGCTCGTCGCGTACAAGCGCCGCCGCGCGGTGGCGCTCGGCAACCATCTGCGCCTTCTGTTCGAGGACGAGACCACGATCCGCTACCAGATCCAGGAAATGCTGCACATCGAGAAGATCTTCGACGAGGCCGGCATCGAAGGCGAACTGGAAGCCTATCTGCCGCTCGTGCCCGACGGCACCAACCTGAAGGCGACGTTGCAGATCGAATACGAGCACGAGGCCGAACGGCGGGCGGCGCTCGCGCGGCTGATCGGCGTCGAGGATCGCGTGTACCTGCGCGTCGACGGGCACCCCGACGTCTATGCGATCGCCGACGAGGATCTCGATCGCGACAACGCGGAGAAGACCTCGGCCGTGCATTTCGTGCGCTTCGAACTGGACGGGCCGATGCGCGCGGCGCTCAAGGGCGGCGCGACGCTGTCGATCGGCTGCGATCACCCGGCCTATACGATGCCGCCGCAACGCGTGGACGCGGACGTCGCCGCGTCGCTGGCCGGCGACTTGCGCTGACGCGCGCGGCCCGGCGCCGCTTCCCGTATCGCGCGGATTCCCCACATCGTTCCGACCCGAAACGCGGCGCCCGATCGTCGCGCCCGCCGCCGTTGCCTGTCCGCTACGGCGAGATGTAACAGGCCCGTCGACGCTTGCATGCCGGGAAACGATGTGCATCGGCCTCAGAGCGCTTTCATTACTCGCGGAGAAACAATAACAAGATTGTGCGAGGGGAAAATTCAGTCGAATGCAATTTGAACGAATTACCGATCCGTGAATATCTTGTTACGAATTTTTCCCTGATTTACCGATTTTCGGCGGCGATTCCCGGGAGGGTTGCGGGCAAGGGTCGGAACAACGCCGGAGGCCTACCTGACGGGCCTCGCAGAGCCCCGCCAGACGGGGCTTCCCAGCATCTCGCATAAGGATCGCGTAAAAAAATTCAAGCGTAAATTGATTGCGCATCCATGGCAGGTTGTTTCAGTGCGTAACATTAAGTCATTGTCATATTGAGATAAACCCTGAGGATGGTATGCTTCGTGCACAAAAATTCCCACATTGGAGTGAGACCGTAGTTTGTGCGCCATAGCCGTGAATGGCGGCACCGTGAAAGTGCGGTGTCGCACCGGCATGCACAACGATCGGATAACCATAATGTGCAACCGGGCCGCCCCGTGACGCGATGCGTGACGACGGCGCCGACAATCGCAGCCCCGGCCTGGCTGCGTGGAGAAATCGACTATGTTCTTCGATGAGCTTAACGATGAAGAGTGGTTTCGACTTTCAGCGCTGATCGCCGATGAACCCATTCGGCTGAACCGTCGAGGCCGTCCGCGAGCCGAACCGCGCGTCGTCGCCAACGCGGTTCTCTGGATCCTGACGACCGGTGAAGCGTGGTCGAAACTACCCGGGCGCTATCCGTCCGGGCCGACGTGCCGCCGCCGCTACGAGGAGTGGCTCGCGAACGGCACGCTGCTGCAGATGATCGACGTGCTGACCCAGTTCAGCGGGCGCACGTTCGCGTACGTGCCGCCGCCGCCGGCGCCGGTCGCGCCGGCATGCCGTGCGGAGCCCGTGCCCGACAACGACCGTCTGCGCGGCGTGTTCTGGCAGAACCCCGAGTCGTGGCAACTGCCGGTCGCGCAGGCAAACGTTTGGGATGGCGAGGGCGCTTCGCTGACCGCGATGCCGAACGGCGCCGCCGAAGCATCGTCCGGCGCGTCGTTCGCGGTGCCGGGCGCGCAGCCCGCGGGGCTGCGTCACGGGCGTCCGTCCGCCGCGAGCTTCGCCGCGGCCGAGCCGCAAGTCGACGAATACCGCGGCTATACGATCAGCGGCAGCGCGCAGCCGGTGCAGAACCTGATGTACCGCGCGTGGGCCGAGATCATGCAGGACGACCGGCGCGTCGAGCGCTCGGGCCTGATCGGCCCGCGCTTCACCGATGCGGAGGAAGCGGAGCAGTACGCGCTCGACTGGGCGCGTCAGTGGATCGATCGCCATGGAGCGAGCGACGAACCGGTGCGTGCGCCGCAAAGCGAGGTGCTGGCCGGCCTGTCCGCGCTGGCGCGTGCCGAGTCGGACATCAAGCGCTTCATCGCCGAGCGTCGTGCGGGCGCGTTGTCCGAGGGCCGCAACGACCCGGTGCAAGCGGATCGCCGCGAATACGCGTATCGCGTAGGTTGATCGTCGTCCGAACGAAAACGCGCGGGTCGTCGTCCGTCACGACGCCCGCGCGTTTTTTTGTGTTCGTCATTTCCGCGATGCCGGGTGCACCGTCGAGAGGGCGCGCCCGGCGGACATCGCGTCACTGGCGTCCGTAGGTATCGTCGAAGCGGACGATGTCGTCCTCGCCGAGATACGCGCCCGACTGCACTTCGATCAGTTCGAGCGGCATCTTGCCCGGGTTCTCGAGACGGTGCGACACGCCGAGCGGGATGTACGTCGATTCGTTTTCGGACAGCAGGAAGGTTTCGTCGCCGCGCGTGATGCGCGCGGTGCCGCGCACGACGATCCAGTGTTCGGCGCGGTGGTGGTGCATCTGCAGCGACAGTCGCGCGCCCGGCTTCACGACGATGCGTTTCACCTGGAAGCGCTCGCCCGTGTCGACCGAGTCGTAATGCCCCCACGGGCGATGGACCTTGCGGTGATCGGTCGCTTCGGCGCCGCGTTCGGCCTTGATGCGCCCGACGATCTTCTTCACGTCCTGCACGCGGGACTTGTCGGCGACGAGCACGGCATCGGGCGTTTCGACGACGACGAGATTGTGCGTGCCGACACACGCGACGAGCCGGCTTTCCGAATGCGCGAAGGTCGATTCGGCGTTTTCGAACAGCACGTGGCCGCGGCCGACGTTCTCGGCTTCGTCCTTCGGCAGGATCTGCCAGATCGCGTCCCACGAACCGACGTCCGACCAACCCGCGTCGAGCGGTACGACCACGCTTTCGCACAGCTGCGGCAGGTTCACGAGCCGCTCCATCACCGCGTAGTCGATCGAGTTCGACGGCGACGCGGCGAACGCGTCGCGATCGACGCGGAAGAAGTCGCCGTCGTCCTTGCCGCGTGCGACGGCCTGCTCGCAGGCCGCGAGGATCTCGGGTTCGAGCTGGCGGATCGCGTTCAGCCACACCGACGCGCGCACGATGAAGATCCCGCTGTTCCACCAGTATTCGCCGGATGCGACGTACTGCTGCGCGAGTTCGAGATGCGGCTTCTCGACGAAGCGGTCGAGACGGCGCACGTCGAGGTTGCCGGTGGCGGCGTCGCCGAGCGGCGCGCCGACGCGGATGTAGCCGTAGCCCGTTTCGGCGCGGCCCGGCACGATGCCCATCGTCGCGATCTTGCCCTGGGCCGCGCAGTGCACGCCGGCCGCGACGGCCGCATGAAAGCGCGGCTGGTCGGCCACCGCGTGGTCGGCCGGCATCACGGTCATCACGGCATCGCCGCCGCCGGCGACGATCCGCAGCGCGGCGAGGGTCAGCGCGGGCGCGGTGTCGCGGCCGAGCGGCTCGAGCATGATCGATGCACGCTTGCCGGTCAGGCGCAGTTGTTCGGCGGTCGTGAAGCGGTGATCCTCGCCACACACGATCAGCACGTCGTCGTTCAGGGGATGACCGGTCGCGAGGCCGTCGAGCCGCAGCGCGGTGGATTGCAGCAGCGAATGATCGCCGAGCAGGCCGATCAGCTGTTTCGGATAGTGTTCGCGCGACATCGGCCACAGACGCGTGCCCGAACCGCCGGCAAGGATCACCGGCTGCACCGCGACACGCGTCGCGGCGTCGGTTGCGGCGGAAGAAGAAGGGCGCGTATCGGCTGCCACGGCCGGAGCATTCATGATGACACTCTCCTCGATTGAAGTCAGTGCCTGTTTGTAGCATGAAGTAAATCGACAATAAAACCGGGCGATATGCGCGATATTCGGCGCGCATGCGTCATGGAAATTTTTCCCCTATCGCACGCGATGCAAATAAAAAAATAAAAAATAATTCGCTGAATCGGGCTGGGGCCCCATCCTGCAAATGGGTTGGCGGGGTCCGTAAAGTTCTCGAAAAAATCCCGATTCACGACCGATTCGGGAAAACGTGCCGATTTAATTCAAGAATCGCGCGGCAAGAATTTCCGATTATTTTTCGAAATACTTGAGCGCTTGAGGCGCGATTTTCTTGTCGCTTCAATAGCGTCATGCAACGTTTGAATCGAAGGTGCGGCACGGGCTGCACGAGGAGCTGTTCGGCAAACGCCTGTTCAAAGAGGAAGCGGACATGTTGAGCGTGCTGGCGAGAGTCATCGATATTGCGATGGTCGTGTTGGGGGCATTGATCGCCGCCGCGCTGCACGGCGGCAGCATCTGGCTCAACGACCTGCAGCGCACGACGGTGCTGTTCGACTGCCTGCTGGTCGTCGTGTTCTTTCCGGCGATCGGCATTTACCAGTCGTGGCGCGGCAAGCGCCTCGTCGGGCTGGTGGGGCGCGTCGCGTTCGCGTGGCTGGTGGTCGAGCTCGCGGGCATCCTGATGAGCTTCAGCTTCCACCAGTCGGGCGACCTGTCGCGACTGTGGCTCGGCTACTGGGCGCTCGTGACGATGGCGCTGCTTGCCGGCTCCAAGGCTTGCGTGCACGTCGTGCTTCGGCAGCTGCGCCGCGGCGGCTACAACCTGAAGGCGGTGGCGATCGTCGGCGGCACGCCGGCGGCGCGGCGGCTGATCGCACAGATGCGGGCGCGTCCGGAGGCGGGCTTCAACCCGGTGTGCGTGTACGACGAAAGCGAAGTGCCGGGCGAAGTCGCGCTCGACGACGTGCGCATCGAGCGGCAGTTCGAATCGCTGGTGTGGCTGGTGCGCAGCCGCGCGATCAGCGAGCTGTGGCTCACGCTGCCGATCACGGAGGAGCGCCGGATTCACCAGATCGTGACGGTGTTCCGCCACGACTTCGTGAATATCCGTTTCATTCCGGACGTGCGCACGCTGTCGTTCTTCAACCAGGAAGTGGTCGAGGTGCTCGGCGTGCCGGCGATCAACCTCGCGGCGTCGCCGATCACCGACGTGCGGATCCTGCCGAAGTTCGTGTTCGACCGGCTGTTCGCGCTGGCGGCGCTCACGGCGCTCGCGCCGGCGATGGTGCTGATCGCGTGCCTGATCAAGCTCACGTCGCGCGGGCCGGTGTTCTTCCGCCAGAAGCGCAAGGGCATCGACGGCCACGAGTTCGAGATCTACAAGTTCCGCTCGATGAAGGTGCATCAGGAAGTCGCCGGACAGGTCACGCAGGCGACCAAGAACGACTCGCGCGTGACGCCGGTCGGCCGCTTCCTGCGCCGCACGAGCCTCGACGAACTGCCGCAGTTCATCAACGTGCTGAAGGGCGAGATGTCGGTCGTCGGCCCGCGGCCCCATGCGCTCGCGCACGACGACATCTACAAGGATCTGGTGAAGGGCTACATGTTCCGCTACCGGATCAAGCCGGGCATCACCGGCTGGGCGCAGATCAACGGCTTTCGCGGCGAGACCGACCAGATCGAGAAGATGATGGGACGCGTGAAGCTCGATCTGTACTACATGCAGAACTGGTCGTTCTGGCTCGACATCAAGATCGTCGTGCTGACGCTCTGGAAAGGCTTCACCGGCAGCAACGCGTACTGACGCGGTTTCATCCCGCGCAGACACTCCGGTTTCACGAATTTCGAATCATTGGTCACGAGGTCCGACACATCATGAATCTGACTATCATCGGCAGCGGTTACGTAGGTCTTGTCACCGGCGCCTGTCTCGCCGACATCGGGCACGACGTGTTCTGTCTCGACGTCGATCAGGCGAAGATCGACGTCCTGAACAACGGCGGCGTGCCGATCCACGAGCCGGGCCTCAAGGAAGTCATCGCGCGCAACCGCGCGGCCGGCCGCCTGCGCTTCTCGACCGACATCGAGGCCGCGGTCGCGCACGGCGACGTGCAGTTCATCGCGGTCGGCACGCCGCCCGACGAGGACGGTTCGGCCGACCTGCAATACGTGCTCGCGGCGGCGCGCAACATCGGCCGCTACATGAAAGGCTTCAAGGTGATCGTCGACAAGTCGACGGTGCCGGTCGGCACGGCCGAGCGCGTGCGCGCGGCGGTGGCCGAGGAACTCTCGAAGCGCGGCGGCGACGCCCCGATGTTCTCGGTCGTGTCGAATCCGGAATTCCTGAAGGAAGGCGCGGCGGTCGACGATTTCACGCGGCCGGACCGCATCGTGATCGGCTGCGACGACGACGTGCCGGGCGAGCGCGCGCGCGAGCTGATGAAGAAGCTCTACGCGCCGTTCAACCGCAACCACGAACGCACGCTGTACATGGACGTGCGCTCGGCCGAATTCACGAAATACGCGGCGAACGCGATGCTCGCGACGCGCATCTCGTTCATGAACGAGCTCGCGAACCTGGCCGACCGCTTCGGCGCCGACATCGAGGCCGTGCGCCGCGGGATCGGTTCCGATCCGCGCATCGGCTATCACTTCCTGTATGCGGGCTGCGGCTACGGCGGCTCGTGCTTCCCGAAGGACGTCGAGGCGCTGATCCGCACCGCCGACGAGCACGGCCAGTCGCTGCAGATCCTGAAGGCCGTGTCGTCGGTCAACGCGACGCAAAAGCGCGTGCTCGCCGACAAGATCGTCGCGCGTTTCGGCGAGGACCTGACGGGCCGCACGTTCGCGATCTGGGGTCTCGCGTTCAAGCCGAACACCGACGACATGCGCGAGGCACCGAGCCGCGAGCTGATCGCCGAGCTGCTGTCGCGCGGCGCGCGCATCGCGGCGTACGACCCGGTCGCGCAGCAGGAAGCGCGCCGCGTGCTCGCGCTCGATCTCGCGGATCACCCGAGCTGGCTCGAGCGTCTCACCTTCGTCGACGACGAGGCGCAGGCCGCGCGCGATGCCGACGCGCTCGTGATCGTCACCGAATGGAAGGCGTTCAAGAGCCCGGATTTCGTCGCGCTCGGCCGTCAATGGAAATCGCCGGTGATCTTCGACGGCCGCAACCTGTACGAGCCGGAGACGATGAGCGAGCAGGGCATCGAATACCACCCGATCGGCCGCCCCGGCTCGCGCCAGGCCGTCGCCGCCCGCGTGCCGGGCGCCGCGCGCGCCAACGCGTAATCCGCGCGTCGCCGTTACCCGTAACCCGAATCGAGACGCCATGTTCCGGAACATCCTGATCGTCTGTCACGCGAACGTCTGCCGCAGCCCGGCGGCGGAACTGCTGTTCAAGTCGCACGCGGCGTCGCGTGGCGGCCCGCGCGTGACGTTCCACTCCGCCGGCGTGCGCGCGAACGACGGCGACGGCATCGATCCGGTGATGCGGCAACTGCTCGCCGAGCGCGGCGTCGATGCGACGACGCACCGGTCGCGGCGGCTGTCGCGCCGGATCGTGCGCGACGCCGACCTGATTCTCGTCAGCGAGCGCGAACAGATCAAGGCCGTCGAATCGGTCGATCCGTTCGCGCGCGGCAAGGTCCACCTGCTGGGCAAGTGGGAGGACGCCGAGATCGCGGATCCGCATGGCGGCCCCGAGGCCGACTATCGCGAGAGCTACTCATTGATCGAACGTCTGGTTCAAGGATGGCTGCAAAAACTATGCTGAAACGTCCCATGCGCCCGCTGGCGCTCGCCGTCGCGATGACGACATTCCTGTCGGCCTGCGCGACCGCGCCCGGCAACTATCTCGACTCGTCGAACCTGAAGGACGAAGGCCGGCAAGGCCAGACCGAAACCTATCCGGTTCATTACATCGACGCGAAGCTGGTGATGGATCAGCTGCAGAAGCAGCAGGTCGAACACCCGCTGCCGCCGGGCCGTTACACCGATCCGTCGCAATACGTTTACCGCATCGGCCCGCAGGACATTCTCGGCGTCACCGTGTGGGACCACCCCGAGCTGACGACGCCGCAGGGCCAGTCGTTCTCGAGCGGCGGCAACACGACGCAGACGATCGCGGGCGCGCTGCAGCAGCCGTATTCGTCGTCGCTGCCGGGCCAGGCCGATCCGTACGGCCAGACCGTGGCCGCCGACGGCACGATCTTCTTCCCGTTCGTCGGCCGCATCCACGTGGCGGGCAAGACGATCGCGCAGACGCGCGACGAGCTGGCCACGCGCCTCGCGCGCTACGTGAAGAATCCGCAGCTCGACGTGCGCGTGCTGTCGTTCCGCAGCCAGAAGGTGCAGGTGACGGGCGAGGTGAAGACGCCGGGCCCGCTCGCGATGAGCGACGTGCCGCTGACGCTGGTCGACGCGATCTCGCGCTCGGGCGGCTCGACCGCCGAGGCCGACCTGCAGCGCGTGCGCCTGACGCGCGACGGCAAGCTCTACACGCTCGATGCGAACGGCGTGCTCGACCGCGGCGAAGTGAAGCAGAACGTGATGCTGCAGCAGGGCGACATCGTCAACGTGCCGGACCGCAGCGACAGCCGCGTGTTCATCATGGGCGAGGTCAAGACGCCGGTCACGGTGCCGATGCTCAAGGGCCGGCTGACCATCGCCGACGCGTTGACGGCCGGCGGCGGCATCCTCGACACCGATGCGAACCCGCGCAAGATTTACGTGATGCGCGGGATGCGTGACAACCCGACGAAGCCGGAAGTGTTCCGTCTCGACATGACGCAGCCGGATGCGCTGATGCTGTCGAGCCGCTTCCCGCTCCAGCCGCTCGACGTCGTCTACGTCAGCACGGCCAGCTCGGTGCAGTTCAACCGTGTGCTGCAGCAAGTGCTGCCGACGATCCAGACGATCTTCTACATGCGGCAAATCACGCGCTGATAGCCCGCCGGGGCGGCACCTCCGCCCCGGCACCACTCAAGCGGGAACGAATGGTGAACACGCAAGCAAAACACGCCTACGCGGATCTGACCGCGAAAACCGAGGAAGAGGACGTCGTCCTCGGCCAGTTGCTCCAGGTGTTGATGGACGACATCTGGCTGCTGCTCGGCATCGCGGTGACCGTCATCGCGCTCGCCGGCCTCTACTGCTACATCGCGAAACCGGTGTACCAGGCCGACGTGCACGTGCGGGTCGAGAGCAACGACAACACGTCGCAGGCGCTCACGCAGACGCAGACGGGGGCGACGATCAACAGCGGCCCGCAGCAGGCGCAGACCGACGCGGAAATCGAGATCATCAAGAGCCGCGGCGTCGTCACGCCGGTCGTCGAGCAGTTCAAGCTGAACTTCTCGGTCGTGCCGAAGACGATTCCGCTGCTCGGCAGCCTGTCCGCGCGCGTCGCGACGCCCGGCGAGCCGTCGCGCGCGTGGTTCGGCCTGCGGTCGTACGCATGGGGCGGCGAAGTCGCCGACGTCGACACGATCAACGTCGTGCCCGCGCTCGAAGGCAAGAAGATGACGCTGACGGCCGGCCCGAACGGCACGTATACGCTGGTCGGACCGAACGGCAACCGACTGTTGTCGGGCCGTGTCGGCGAATCGGAGCAGGGCGGCGGCGTGACGCTGCTCGTGCAGAAGCTGGTCGCGCGTCCGGGCACGCAGTTCACCGTGGTCCGCTACAACGATCTCGACGCGATCACCGGCTTCCAGTCGGGCATCCAGGTGTCCGAGCAGGGCAAGCAGACGGGCGTCGTGCAGATCTCGCTCGAAGGCAAGGACCCGGACCAGACCGCCGCGATCGCGAACGCGCTCGCGCAGTCGTACCTGAATCAGCACGTGATCGCGAAGCAGGCCGAAGCGACCAAGATGCTCGACTTCCTGAAGGGCGAGGAGCCGCGCCTGAAGTCCGACCTCGAGCGCGCGGAAGCCGCGCTGACGCAGTATCAGCGCACGTCCGGCTCGATCAACGCGAGCGACGAGGCGAAGGTCTACCTCGAAGGCAGCGTGCAGTACGAGCAGCAGATCGCGGCTCAGCGCCTGCAACTCGCGTCGCTCGCGCAGCGCTTCACCGATTCGCATCCGATGGTGATCGCCGCGAAGCAGCAGCTCGCGGAGCTGCAGGGCGAGAAGGACAAGTTCAGCAACCGCTTCCGCAGCCTGCCGGCGACCGAAGTGAAGGCCGTCCAGCTCCAGCGTGACGCGAAGGTCGCCGAGGACATCTACGTGCTGCTGCTGAACCGCGTGCAGGAACTGTCGGTGCAGAAGGCCGGCACGGGCGGCAACATCCACCTCGTCGATTCCGCGCTGCGCCCGGGCGACCCGGTCAAGCCGAAGAAGGTGCTGATCCTGTCGGCCGCGGTGTTCCTCGGGCTGATTCTCGGTACCGGCGTCGTGTTCCTGCGCCGCAACCTGTTCCAGGGCATCGAGGATCCGGATCGCGTGGAGCGCACGTTCAACCTGCCGCTGTACGGGCTGGTGCCGCAAAGCACCGAGCAGGTGAAGCTCGACGCCATGGCCGAGAAGGGCGGCGGCCGCGCGCGGCCGATCCTCGCGAGCCTGCGTCCGAAGGACCTGAGCGTCGAAAGCATGCGCAGCCTGCGCACCGCGATGCAGTTCGCGATGATGGACGCGAAGAATCGCGTGGTCGTGCTGACCGGTCCGACGCCGGGCATCGGCAAGAGCTTCCTGACGGTCAACCTCGCGGTGCTGCTCGCGCATTCGGGCAAGCGCGTGCTGCTGATCGACGCCGACATGCGCCGCGGCATGCTCGACCGCTACTTCGGCCTCACCGCGCAGCCGGGCCTGTCGGAACTGCTGAGCGATCAGTCGCCGCTCGAGGAGGCGATCCGCGAGACGCCGGTGCAGGGCCTGTCGTTCATCTCGGCCGGCACGCGCCCGCCGAACCCGTCGGAGCTGCTGATGTCGACGCGCCTGCCGCAATACCTCGAAGGGCTCGGCAAGCGCTACGACGTCGTGCTGATCGACTCGCCGCCGGTGCTGGCGGTGACCGACGCGACCATCATCGGCCGCATGGCCGGCGCGACCTTCATGGTGCTGCGCTCGGGCATGCATACCGAAGGCGAGATCGCCGACGCGATCAAGCGCCTGCGTACCGCGGGCGTCGATCTGGAAGGCGGGATCTTCAACGGCGTGCCGCCGAAGGCGCGCGGCTACGGCCGCGGCTATGCGGCCGTCCACGAATACCTGAGCGCCTGACGGCATTGCACGAAACCGGGCCGGCGTGCGCAGCGCCGGCCCGGCCGACTGGAGAACCCTCGATGAAAATTTCCGTGCTCGTTCCGACCTACAGGCGTCCCGCCGACCTCGCGCGCTGCCTGCTGGCGCTGCAGCGTCAGCAGCGGCTGCCCGACGAGGTGATCGTCGTCGCGCGCCCGGAGGACGATGCCACGCACGAGCGCCTCGCCGACCCGTCGGTCGGCGGCATGCTGCCGCTGCGGATCGTGCCGGTCGACGTGCCGGGGCAGGTCGCCGCGCTGAACAAGGGGCTCGACTCGGCGAACGGCGACGTCGTCGCGATCACCGACGACGACGCGGCGCCGCGCGCCGACTGGCTCGCGCGCATCGAGGCCGTGTTCCTGGCCGACCCGCGCGTGGGCGCGGTCGGCGGCCGCGACTGGGTGCACGAGAAGGGCCGCGTGCTCGACGAGTCGCGCGAGCTCGTCGGCCAGCTCACGCTGTCCGGCAAGATCGTCGGCAACCATCATCTGGGCGTCGGCGGCGCGCGCGAAGTCGACATGCTCAAGGGCGCGAACATGAGCTACCGCCGCGCCGCGATCGAACGTCTGCGCTTCGACACGCGGCTGCGCGGCGCGGGCGCGCAGGTGCACAACGACATGGGTTTCAGCATGCAGGTGCAGCGTGACGGCTGGACGCTCGTCTACGATCCGGCGATCGCGGTCGATCATTTTCCGGCCGAGCGTTTCGACGACGACCGGCGCGACGCCGCATCGCTCAATGCGATCAGCAACGGCGCGTACAACCTGCACCTGATCCTGCGCGAGCATCTGCCGCCGGTGCGGCGCGAGATCGCGTGGTGGTGGTGGACGCTGATCGGCACGCGCGTCTATCCGGGCTTCGCACATGTGCTGCTGTCGCTGCATACCGCGCGGCGCGAGCGCGTGCGCGAGCACTGGCGCGCGGTGCGCCGCGGCGCACGCGATGCACGCCGCGCCGACCTTGCCCCCCATCGTGCGGCGATGCCGCCGGTGACGTCTTGAACGGGCTGCGCGCACGACGCGCGGCCATCCCCGGAGGGCTTGAAATGGTACGACCCCAACGCTCACTTTGTTCGCTGTCCCCCGAGGGGACGGTCAGCCTCCTTGGGGCGGCCCGGCGGAGGCTTGCATGAATTCCACGAAGGTTCACGTCCACCTGTTCTACGGCGCCGATCCGCGTACTTACCGGAAAGGCGAGAACATCGGCTGCCTGTACGGCTATCACCACGCGGAATCCGACGAATTCCGGCTGACCTATTCGCAGGACCGGCGCGAGAACCGCGTCGCGAGCCTCGCGCGCCGTGCGCTGAAGGCGGCGCTCGGCTTCGACGTCGTGCATGCGTGGCGCAATCGCGCCGCGTTGTTGGGCACCGACGTGATCTGGACGCACACCGAGCAGGAGCATCTCGCCGCCGCGCTGATCCTGAAGCTCGCCGGCGCACAGGGCAAGCGGCCGCTGCTGCTCGCGCAGAGCGTGTGGCTGTTCGACAAGTGGAACACGTTCGGCGGCCCGCGCCGCTGGCTGTACCGCAAGCTGCTCGCGCGCGCCGACGCGCTGACGACGCTCGCCCGCGACAACGCCGAGCTGTGCCGCCGCTTTCTCGGGCGCGAAGCCGAGTTCGTCTACTACGGGCTGAACACGCAGGACTTCCCGCCGACGGAGCCGCGGCAGTGGCAGCCGAACCGGCCGCTGCGGATCGCGGCGATCGGCAACGACCGAGATCGCGACTGGCGCACGTTTCTCGCCGCGTTCGGCGGCGACGAGCGCTACGACGTGCGGCTCGCGACGCGGCGCCGCGTGCCGCGCGAGTGGCATGCGCCGAACGTGAAGATCGGCTCGGCCTCGGGCCTCGCGAAGCAGCACGAGCTGTACGCGTGGGCCGACGTGATCGTCGTGCCGCTGCGGCCGAACTTCCACGCGTCGGGCATCACCGTGATGCTCGAGGCGGCGGCGGTCGGCAAGCCGATGATCGTGTCCGACGTCGGCGGGCTCAGCGACTACTTCCCGCACGACACGGCCGCCTACGTGCCGGCGTTCGACGCGGCGGCGATGCGCCAGGCCGCCGATCGCTTCGTGGCCGATCCGGTCGCCGCGCTCGAATGCGCGCGTGCCGCGGCCGCGTGCCTGCGCGAGCGCGACCTGACCACGCAGGCGTTTGCCGAACAGCACGTGCGGATCACGCGCGACATGCTGCGTCGGCGTCGCACGCCGGCGGCGGCCGGTCTCGCGATGCCGCTCGCGGATTCGCGCCCGTCGTCGCGGTGAGAGCGGATCGATGAGTACGATTGCCGCCGAACGCGCACCGTCGCGCAGCCGCAGCCGGTTGCCCGAACCGAAGCATTGGGTCGGGCAGGCCGGGCTGTGGACGTTTACCGCCGCGCTGATCGCCATTCACCAGGGCAAGGTGCTGACGCTCGCGTTTCCGGTGCTGGCGATCGCGGTCGGCATCTGGCTGTATTTCAAGAGCCCGGCGCGCTACGTCGGCTTCATGTGGTGGGTGTGGTTCCTGAGCCCCGAAGTGCGGCGTCTCGCCGACTGGTCGAAAGGCGCGTTCACGCCGACGAGCCTGATCCAGGTCGCGCCGCTCGCGGTGACGATGATCGCCGGATTCGGGCTGCTCAGGCATTACCGCGTGCTCGCGCAGCGGCGCGGGATTCCCGTGCTGCTGATGCTGTTCGGGCTCACGTATGCGTATCTGGTCGGGATCGTGTCGAGCGGCGTGATGGCCGCGACCTACGACCTCGCGAACTGGGTGTACCCGCTGCTGATCGGTTTTCACATCATGGTTAACTCGCGCGACTATCCCGAGTACCGCGACGTGCTGTTGTCCACGTTCATGTGGGGCATGCTCGTGATGGGCGTGTACGGGGTCGTGCAGTACTTCGTGATGCCGCAGTGGGACGTGCTGTGGATGATCGGCTCGGACATGGGCTCGCAGGGCGAGCCGGTGCCGTACGGTGTCCGCGTCTTCAGCACGATGAACTCGTCGGGGCCGTTCGCGTTCGCGATCATGGGCGCGCTGGTGTTCGTGTTCGCGGCGCCGCAGAAGGTCCGCTGGTTCGCGGGCGCCGCCGGCTTCGTGTCGTTCGCGCTGTGTCTCGTGCGCTCGACCTGGGGCGGCTGGGTGATCGCGCTCGCGATCCAGCTCGTGCAGTCGAGCAACCGTGTGCGGATGCGGATCCTGATCAGCGGTGTCGTGCTGGTCGGGCTGTGCGTGCCGCTGCTGACCGTCGGGCCGGTGGCCGACCGGCTCGGCGCGCGCCTGCAATCGATCACGAACCTGAAGGACGACCGCAGCTACGACGACCGCAACAAGTTCTACGCGACCTTCGCGCAAACGGCGTTCACCGACGTCGCCGGCGAGGGGATGGGCGCGACCGGCGCGTCCACCAAGCTGTCGAGCGACAGCGGCGAGCTCGGCAAGTACGGCAGCTTCGACAGCGGCGTGATGAACGTGCCGTTCGTGCTCGGCTGGCCCGGCACGCTGCTGTACCTGTCGGGCGTGGTGATGCTGCTCGCCCGCACGCTGCGCGCGGCGTTCAAGCTGCGCAAGGACAAGTTCGTCGGCGCATGCCTGAGCCTGTGCCTGTCGGTGTTCGCGATGCTCGTGTTCACGAACTCGCTGATCGGCACGGGCGGCCTGCTGCTGTTCACGGCCATTTTTTCAATACTATCCGCGGCGCACTGGCAGAAGGCACAGCGCCTGCTGGCCGCCGCGCGTTCACGGGGAGGCGACCATTGAGAATCGCGATCGTCACGCACGTCGTGCGACATAACGACGGGCAGGGCCGCGTCAATTACGAAATCGCGCGCGCGGCGCTGGCCGAAGGCTACGAGGTCACGCTGGTCGCGTCGCATGTCGCGCCCGAGTTGCTGGCCGACCCGCGCGTGCGCTGGGTGCCGGTGAAGGTCGGCGGCTTCTGGCCGTCGAATCTCGTCAAGCAGCAGGTGTTCGCGCTGAAGAGCGCGTGGTGGCTGCGCGCGCATCGCGGCGAGTACGACGTGCTGCACGTGAACGGTTTCATTTCGTGGATCAAGGCCGACGTGAATACTGCGCACTTCGTGCACGGCGGCTGGTTCAAGAGCCCGTATTACCCGTTCGGGCTGACGAAGGGGCTGTGGTCGGCGTACCAGTACGTCTACACGCGCGCGAATACGGCGCTCGAGCGCTGGGCGTACCGGCGTTCGCGCGCGATCACGGCCGTGTCGCAGAAGGTGGCCGACGAGATCGCCGGGCTCGGCATCGACAGCGGCAAGATCAGCGTGATCTACAACGGCGTCGACGGCAGCGCGTTCGCGGGCGCGCAGGCCGATCGCGCGGCGTTCAAGCTGCCGGACGATGCGTTCCTGCTGCTGTTCGTCGGCGATCTGCGCACGCCGCGCAAGAACCTCGGCACCGTGCTGAAGGCGCTGACGAAGCTGCCGGCGAACGTCCATCTCGCGGTGGCCGGTTATCTGCCCGGCAGCCCGTATCCGGACGAGGCGCGCGCGCTCGGCATCGATTCGCGCGTGCATTTCCTCGGTCTCGTGAAGAACATGCCGACGCTGATGCGCTCGGTCGACGCATACGTGTTTCCGTCGCGCTACGAAGCGATGAGCCTGTCGCTGCTCGAGGCGATGGCGGCCGGGCTGCCGGTCGTCACCGCGCGCACCGCCGGCGGCGCGGAAATCATCACGCGCGATTGCGGGATCGTGCTGGAGGACCCCGACGATCCGGCCGCGCTCGCGCAGGCGATCGGCTCGCTCGCGGCGTCGCGCGAGACCTGCCGCGCGATGGGCGACGCGGCCCGCGAACTGATGACCCGTTTCGGCTGGGCCCACATGGGCGCCCAGTATGTCGCGCTCTACCGGCGCATCGGCCAACCCTCGCAGCCGTCCGCGTTCGAGCGGGTCGAGCATGCGGTTACGCAGGAGCAGTCGTAATGTCCCAATCTTCCCGGCCGATCAAATCGTTGCAGATCGGCATGCACTGGTTCCCCGAACGCGCGGGCGGCCTCGACCGGATGTACTACTCGCTCGTCGGCGCGCTGCCCGGTGCGGGCGTCGAGGTGCGCGGGCTCGTCGCCGGCTCGCCGAAGGTCGCCGACGACACGGGCGGTGCGATCCAGGGCTTCGGGCCCGCGTCGCAGCCGCTCGCGCGCCGCATGCTCGCCGCGCGCCGCGCGTTGCGCGACGAGATTCGCAGCGAGCGGCCGGACGTGATTTCGTCGCACTTCGCGCTGTACACGTTTCCGGGCCTCGACGTGACGCGCGGGATTCCGCAGGTGTCGCATTTCCAGGGGCCGTGGGCCGACGAAAGCCAGGTCGAGGGCGCCGCGTCGCTCGGGCAGCGCGCGAAGCGCTATCTCGAACAGGCCGTCTATACGCGCTCGTCGCGCCTGATCGTGCTGTCGCAGGCGTTCGGCCAGATCCTGACGAACCGCTACGGCATCGATCCGTCGCGGGTGCGCGTGATTCCCGGCTGCGTCGATACCGCGCAGTTCGATACGCCGCTCACGCCGGCCGAGGCGCGGCACAAGCTGCAACTGCCGCAGGACCGGCCGATCGTGCTGGCCGTGCGCCGGCTCGTGCGGCGCATGGGGCTGGAAGACCTGATCGACGCGATCGGTCTCGTCAAGCATCGTCACCCGGACGTGCTGCTGCTGATCGCCGGCAAGGGCAAGATCGGCGAGGAACTGCAGCAGCGCATCGACGACGCGGGGCTGCAGGACAACGTGAAGCTGCTCGGCTTCGTGCCCGACAATCATCTCGCGGCGCTGTACCGCGCGGCGACGGTCAGCGTGGTGCCGACGGTCGCGCTCGAAGGCTTCGGGCTGATCACGGTCGAATCGCTGGCGTCCGGCACGCCGGTGCTGGTGACGCCGGTCGGCGGGCTGCCGGAGGCGGTGGCCGGGTTGTCCAGCGATCTCGTGCTGCCGTCGACGGGCGCGGATGCGATCGCGGAAGGGCTCGGCGGCGCGCTGTCGGGCGCGATCACGCTGCCGGACGAGGCCGCGTGCAAGCGCTACGCGCGCGACCATTTCGACAACGCGGTGATCGCGCGACGCGTCGCCGGCGTGTACGAAGAGGCGATCCAGGCGGCGGGGTAAGCGAACGCGGCACGCCGCCGCGACGGTCGGGCCGGCGCACGCGCATGCGTCCGGTCCGCATGCCGGCCGCCCGAACCGGGCGAGCCGGTTTTTTTTCGTTCTGTGCGAGGCACGCCGCGCTCCGTGCTCGACACGTCGCCACGCGTCATGCACGCCTGAGCGTCACGGCCCAGACGGCGAATGCAACCACGCTGACCGCCGCGCCGAGCCCGCAGACGCCGATCCATCCGGCGTGCGCATACATCATCGTCGACGCAATCGCGCCGAGCCCGCTGCCGACCGAATAGAACAGCATGTAGCAACCGACGAGGCGGGCATGCGCATCGGGCCGCGCGCCGAGGATCATGCTCTGGTTCACGACGTGGACGGCCTGCCCGCCGACGTCGAGCAGCACGATGCCGACGACCAGCAGCGCGATCGACGTACCGGCGAACGCGAGCGGCAGCCACGAGAGCGCGAGCAGCGCGAGCGCGGCGCCGGTCGTGGCTTCGCCGAGGCCGCGATCCGCGAGCCGGCCCGCGCGCGCGGCGGCGGCCGCACCCAGCGCGCCGACCAGACCGAATGCGCCGATCTGCGTATGCGACATCGCATGCGGCGGCGCGCTCAGCGGCAGCACGAGCGCGCTCCAGAAGATGCTGAACGCCGCGAACATCAGCAGTGCGATTGACCCGCGCACACGCAGCACGCGCTCGTTGCGCAGCAGCGTGACCATCGAACCGAGCAGCGCCGCGTAGCCGATGCGCACGCGCGGCGCGCGGGCATCGGGCAACAGCCGCGCCAGCGCGACCAGCATCGCGATCGCGAGCGCGCCCGACACCAGATAAACCGCGCGCCAGCCGGCGACATCCGTGACGACACCGGCAAGCGAGCGCGCGGCGAGCAGGCCGACCACGACGCCGCCCTGCGCCGCGCCGACCACGCGGCCGCGCTCACCGGCGCCCGCAAGCGCGGCAGAGCAGGCGATCAGCCCTTGCGTCATCGCGGTGCCGAGCAGCCCGACCGCGACCATGCCCGCCAGCAATGCGATGCGCGTCGACGAGGCGGCCACGCCGATGCATGCCGCCGTCAGCAGCAGAAGTTGAACGGCGATCAGGCGTTTGCGGTTCAGCAGGTCGCCGAGCGGCACGACGAACAGCAGCGCGAGCGCGCAGCCGAGCTGCGTCGCGGTGATGACGCCGCCGACCGCCGCCTGGGATACGCCGAAGTCATGTGCGATCGAGTCGAGCAGCGGCTGTGCGTAGTACACGTTCGCGACGCTCGCCGCGCAGCACACGGCCAGCAGCGCGACGAGCGCCGTCGGCACGCGTGACACGGCGCCCGGACGAGCGGCGCGTGACGTCGCGTTCGACGCGACCGTTCCTGAACAGGACGATTCCATGGGGGGCCTCACGCTCACTCAAGTAGTTGCAATGTGAAACCAGTGTGAGTGTAGGAAAAGTGGTTTTAAAATGCAACCTGTGTGACGGCGGGCGACGGGCCCGCGCACGGACGGCCGGCGGCCCGCGAAGGCGCCGGCGCGACAGCGGAGAGCAATATGGCCAGGCAGAAAAGTCTCGCGGATTCACCATGCGCGGTGGCACGGGCGACCGATATCGTCGGCGATCGCTGGGCGTTGCTGATCGTGCGCGACGCGTTCGACGGCGTGAGCCGGTTCGGCGATTTCCGTGCGAGCCTCGGCGTCGCGAGCAACATCCTGTCGGACCGGCTCAGGATGCTGGTGGACGCCGGCGTGTTCGAAGTCGTGCCCGCGTCGGACGGCAGCGCGTATCAGGAATACGCGTTGACGAAGAAGGGCGAGGGGTTGTTTCCGGTGATCGTGATGTTGCGGCAGTGGGGCGAGGCGAACCTGTTCGAGCGCGGCGAGCCGCATTCGGTGCTGGTCGAGCGCAAGACCGGCCGCGCGATCCGCAAGCTCGCGCTTCGGCACGACGACGGCCGGCCGCTGAAGGCGGTGGAGACGGTCGTGCGGAAAGTGGGCGACGAGGGGGGCGGGACGCGCGCGTGAGCGCTCAGTGCCGCTCGCCGCGCCAGCGCCCGGGCGCGACGCCGAAGCGCTTCGTGAAAGCGTGCGTGAAGGTGCTCTGGTCGGCGAAGCCGACCATGCCGGCGATGTCGACGAGCGGATGGCGGCCGTCCGCGAGCAGCACGACGGCGGCGTCGAGCCGCAGCCGCTGCAGGTAGCGATGCGGGGTTTCGCCGAACGCGTCGACGAACAGTTGATGAAAGCGGCGCATCCCGTAGCCGCAGTGCGCGGCGAGATCGGCGATGCGCAGCGGTTCCGCGAGCCGCGCGCGCAGCCAGCGGTCGATGCGCGCGAAATCCAGGCCCGCCGCGGGCGCGGCGAGGCCGGCATCGTCGAGCAGCGCGTCGCACAGTCGCGCGGCGGCCTGCCACTGGAAGCGATGCGCGCGCCGCGTGTCGCCGGCCGTCCCGCCGAGTTGCGCGGCCGCCGCCGCGACCTGCGCGACGAGCGACGTCAGCGCCGGGTTGATCGACACGGCACGCGCGCTGTCGAACAGCCGCCGCGGCACCGCGAGCGACGCGGCGGGCAAGTCGAGCACGAGCTGGCGATTGTCGCCGAGGCCCGCGTAATCGTGGCGCGCGCCGGCCGGAATCAGCCACGCCGCGTGCCGGTCGATGCACTGGCCGACGCCATCCACCGCCATCACCATCGCGCCGTCGACGCCGATCACGACCTGGTGAAAGTCGTGCACGTCGGATGCTTCGCACGTGTCGTAACGGCGCAGCGCGATGGCGGGAGACGGGATGCGTTCCATCGGAAGGACGTCGGCCGGCGGCGTCGTCAGATGGCGAGCAGTTCGACTTCGAACACGAGCGTCGCGTTCGGGGGGATCACGCCGCCTGCGCCGCGCGGGCCGTAGCCGAGTTGCGGCGGGATCGTCAGGCGACGCACGCCGCCGACCTTCATGCCCTGCACGCCTTCGTCCCAGCCCTTGATGACCATGCCGCCGCCGAGCACGAACGCGAACGGGTCGTTGCGGTCCTTGCTCGAGTCGAATTTCTGACCGTCGGTCAGCCAGCCCGTGTAGTGGACGCTGACGGTCTGGCCGGCTTGCGCCTGTGCGCCGGTGCCTTCGGTCAGGTCTTCGATTTTGAGGCCCGATGCGGTCGTGGTGACGGACATGACTTCTCCTGAAAAGGGGTTGGGTAAAACCGCTATTGTAGGCGAGCGGGGAGGGGGCTGCCGTACGCGGCGAGCGCCCGTCCGCGTGCCGATCGCGGGTTGGTCGCGGCGGTCTTCGCATAACCCGCCCGATACGCCAATGGAACGCGCGTTTGAATTTTTCGCGAGCCGGAGCGACGGGGTTGCACCACGCGAACGGGGCGCGCGTATGAATCGGCGCCACCCGGCTGCTCGGCGTCACGTCGAGCGCCACCGCGCGAGCCCGTGAAACGCCCGTCGCGCGGCGTTTTCGTGCCGATTTCGGCGCGTGCGCGCGCCGCCCGGCTGCCGGTCCCTTACCGGCATGCGCGTTCGAATCGCGGCACGCGCGAACGCCGCTCGAACGTCGCTTTTTCCGCGCTGCCGACCGTGCCCTGTTTGGAAGCGCGCGTCTACCGCGCGGCTTGCGCGCGGCGCCGGCCGGCGCCTATCTTTACAGTTATCGATGTCAAGATTTCGGCGTCGCGCGCAAGCCGCGCGGACCCGCGCCGACAAGGCCGCGACGGCTGCCGCGCCGCCCGAAAACCAGGAGAACGACGAACATGAAGTCAGCCGCTTCCGCCACCGCCGCCGAGGTGATGCCGGTGCGCCGCGACCTGCGCTTCGACCTGCCGGTCGAACGCGCGAAGGACTGGCATGGGCTCGGCCCGCACGTGACCCACTTCTTCAATGCGCTGTCGCTGCTGTTTCCGGCCGGCGAGCGCTTTTTCATGGATTCGGTGCGCAATTATCGCGACCGGATCGACGACCCGGTGCTCAAGCGGCAGGTGCTCGGCTTCATCGGCCAGGAGGCGATGCATACGCGCGAGCACGTCGAATACAACGAGCTGATGCAGGCCAACCGCCTGCCCGCGCGCAAGCTCGACAAGCGCGTGTGGACGGTGCTCGGCTTCGTGAAGCGCACGCTGCCGCATTCGGTGCAGCTCGCGCACACGGTCGCCGCCGAACACTACACGGCGATGCTGGCGGACTGGCTGCTGCGCGACCCGACGCGCCTGGACGGCTCGGTCGAAGGTTACCGGCAGATGTGGCTGTGGCATGCGCTCGAGGAAACCGAGCACAAGGCCGTGTCCTACGACGTGTGGAACGCCGTGATGAAGCCGGGCCCGCGCCGCTATCTGATCCGCGTCGGCGTGTACCTGGTGACGACGCTGACGTTCTGGCCGACCGTGTTCCTGATGCACGTGACGCTGCTGTCGCGCGATCGCGACATCAGGCATCGCGTGCGCGGCATGCTGCGCATGATGGCATTCCTGTACGGGCCGCGCCGCGGGCTGTTCCCGCGCATCGCGGGTGAATGGCTGAGCTTTTTCCGGCCGGGCTTCCATCCGTGGGACCACGACAACCGCCACCACCTCGCGCGCGTCGACGCGCTCGTCGCCGCCTACGGCGAACACGACGGCGCGTCGGCCGGCCGCGGCCGCGCCAACGCACTCGCGCCGCTCGCCTCGGGGCGCTGACGCCGCCGCGCCCCGCGGCACGTGTTGCGTTCGTGCATCAACCCCACTTCTTCCGACGATTGACTGGCGTCAAGCGGAAAACGGTTGCGCGAGCGGGCGCCGGTACGGCCGCCGCGGCCGCGCCGGCGCCTGCCGCCGGTCCGATTCCACGTGCCCGGCGTCGCGTGTCGCACCGGCGCGCCCGCACCGGCGCGGCTTCGCGCGCCCGCAACCCGTACGGCCGTGGCTTCGCACCCGCCGCGCCACCGGGATATCACCCATCTAGCCGCGCGTCGGCGGCACCGATATACCGTTCATGAAAGGATTCGCCCGGCGCGCGATTATTGCCCGGGGGGATTTTATTCGGACGGAAATGCGGCCAATATGTCGGTTCGATCGAGGTCCTTCGGATGCGGCGGCGAGCCGGCGCACGATACCAACGCCAAGCGGGGAACAACGATGGTTGCAAGGTCACCCGACGCAAGCGGGACGACGGCGTCCGAGATGCCGCTCGTGTCCGTTACCGCTCCCGAGGCCGGACGCAAGCTGTTCGTGATCATGCGTTCGCCGGACGAGCCGTTGCTGGCGCAACTGCGCGAGCTCGGCTGGGACATCTCCGTCGCGAAGACGGCCGGCGCCGCGCAGAACATGACGTCCGGCGTGAACGTCGCCGCCGGGCTCGTCGATTTCTCGGGCTTCACGTCGCGCGACTATCCCGCGCTGAAGGCGTGCCTCAGCCAGCCGGCGATCGGCTGGATTTCCGTCGCGCAGGCCGGCATCACGATCGGCGTTGCCGTGCGCGAGCTGATCCGCAGCTACTGTTTCGATTACGTGACGCTGCCGTTGCCGTACGAATGGATTTCGCACGTGCTCGGCCACGCGCGCGGGATGGCCGCGCTCGATCGCGTCGACGGCGCGGCGTACGCGGCGTCGATCGGCGAGCACGGGATGATCGGCAACTGCGAAGCGATGCAGCAGCTGTTCAGCACGATCCGCAAGGTCGCGAAAACGGACGCGAGCGTGTTCATCTCCGGCGAGTCGGGCACCGGCAAGGAGCTGACGGCGCTCGCGATCCACGAGCGCTCGGCGCGCGGCAAGGGGCCGTTCGTCGCGATCAACTGCGGCGCGATTCCGCATCACCTGCTGCAGTCGGAACTGTTCGGGTACGAGCGCGGCGCATTCACCGGGGCGAACCAGCGGCGCGCGGGCCGGATCGAATCCGCGAACGGCGGCACGCTGTTTCTCGACGAAATCGGCGACATGCCGGTCGAAAGCCAGGCGAGCCTGCTGCGCTTCCTGCAGGAAGGGAAGATCGAGCGCCTCGGCGGCCAGGAGTCGATTCCGGTCGACGTGCGGATCATCTCGGCGACGCACGTGGATCTCGACGGCGCGGTCGAAGCCGGACGCTTCCGCGCGGACCTCTATCACCGGCTCTGCGTGCTGCGCATTCACGAGCCGCCGCTGCGCGCGCGCGGCAAGGACATCGACATCCTCGCGCATTACGTGCTGCAGAAATACAAGGCCGACAGCGGCCGCAAGATCAGCGGCTTCACGTCGGCCGCGCTCGACGCGATGCGCCGCTACGAGTGGCCCGGCAACGTGCGCGAGCTGATCAACCGGGTGCGCCGCGCGATCGTGATGGCCGAGAGCCGGCTGCTGACGCCGCACGATCTCGGGCTCGATGTCCCGGGCGAAACGGAGCCCGTGACGCTCGAACAGGCGCGTTCGCTCGCCGAGCGCACCGCGATCGAAAACGCGTTGCTGCGCAACGATCACCGGATCAACAAGGCCGCCGCCGAACTCGGCATCTCGCGCGTCACGCTTTACCGGATGATGATCGAGCACGGGCTCAACGACCACGACAACAACGGCGACAACGGCGGAAAGGACGGCGCGCCGCCGGACGACGCCGACCATCAGCGAGTCGGCTGAACGGCGGCGGGAAGCGTTCGCGGTCGTCCCGTGCGCGGGCGGCCGGCGCCATGTAAAGCGCGTGAAACGTTTCCTGCCGGCGGCCGCCCGAATCGCCCCTGCAAACGCGCGCGGCGGCGTGCCGCCCGCGCCGGGAAAATTTTCCGGATCGTCCGCGCGCCTCGTCCGGCAAGGCGTCGCCGTCACACGGGCGCGCCCGCCTGCGCCCGCCATGTTTCAGTTTCGCAACGTCCTGCCTGCCCCGACCGTTCCGGCCGCGGGCTTGTCCGACGAAAGCCTTGTGCGGCCGGCCCGGAACGAAGCTGGCCCGCTCCTTGCGGCGTTTGAGGTGCGAAAGTCGACGACGTGGCGTCCGGCCGCTTCGGCAGCGAACCATGCGAGGGCCGGCAAGGACGCAGTCCGGGGGATGACCGGACGGACGGGCAGCACAGCCCTGCTCCGAACGGCATGGGCCGTCGTCGACGGATCGTCGGGGCGCCGGCATTGTCCGGTTGCCGGTACAAGCTACGGATCGAATACGGGGTAGAAAAATGACGAACGATCGCCACACGCCGCGGCCGGCAGGCCGCGATCGCAGTGATTCGACCCATCGCCGGTCGACCGCGCATCTTGCTGCCGGCCGGCATGCGTCGACAGGCCATCTCTCCGCGCCCGGTGCGAGGCGGATCCGGCTGATACCCGGTCATCCGCGCCGGGCCGGCGCTTTCTCGCTCGCCAACCCGATCCGCATGGGGATGTGCACGCGGGCACCGGTCCCCCGGCGCCCGATCTTCGCTTATTGACGACGTCGAGCGCCTGCGGTCGCCAGCGCAGGTGATCCGTTTGCAATGCGAATGACGTGCCGCGTCCGGATGCGCGATACGGACGACGAACCGGCGCGACGGCGAACGTCAGGGAGGCGTCGCCGTCCGGCGAGCAGGGGAGGGGCGGTCAGGCCGCGCGCGACGGGCATCGTACCCGTGCGCGCGCGGCACCGCTTCAGCCGCCGTAGATGTCGAAGTCGAAGTACTTCGACGCGAGCCGCTTGTACGTGCCGTCCTTGACCATGTCGAGGATCGCGCGATCGATCTTCGCCTTCAGGTCGGTGTCTTCCTTGCGCAGCCCGATGCCGGCGCCGATGCCGAGCACCTTCTCGTCGACGAGTTCGGGCCCGACGAACTGGTAGCCCGCGCCGCGCGGCGACTTCAGGAACCCGATCGCGGCCTGCACCTCGTCCTGCAATGCGGCATCGAGGCGGCCCGACGTCAGGTCCGCATATACGCCGTCCTGATTCTGGTACGACACGACGTTCGCACCCTGCTTCGCCCAGTAGGCCTTCGCATACGCTTCCTGCGTCGTGCCCTGTTCGACGCCGATCGACTTGCCCTTCAGCGATTCGGCCGTCGGCAGCAGCGGCGAGCCCTTCTTCACGACGAGCCGCGTCGGCTGGTTGTAGATCTTCGTCGTGAAGCCGATCTGTTCCGCGCGCTGCGGCGTGATCGACATCGACGACAGCACAGCGTCGAACTTCTTCGCCTTCAGCGCGGGAATCATCCCGTCGAAATCGTTCTCGAGCCACACGCACTTCGCCTTCAGCCGCGTGCAGATCTCGTTGCCGAGGTCGATGTCGAAGCCGACGAGCTTGCCGTCGGGCGCCTTCGATTCGAACGGCGCGTAGCTGGCGTCGGTGCCGAAGCGCAGCGTGGTCCAGTCCTTCGCGACGGCGGGGCCTGCCGATACCGCGAGCAGGGCGATCGAAACGGCGGCAATCAGTCTCTTCATGGTGGTTCCTTGGCGTGGTCTATCCGGTTCTGGGCGACACGGTTGCTGCGGGGACGCACCGCGTCCCCGGTGCGCCGTCCGCACGGTCATTAACGCAGAAAATAAAATCGCAGTCCAGAATGGACAAAAAATATCGATCCTTCGGACGGAATACCGACGCGGTGGGGGACGACCCTTGCAAAAATACGAAAATGGACTAATCTTGTTAGTAAATTCGTTTCGAGACTAACGATCATGTCACAGCCCGCCTTCGATCCGCATTCCGCCCCGCGGCAGGCCTCGGTCGCGCAGATGTCGGCGGCCGGCCTGCGCGCATTCTTCAACATCGCGCGCGACTGGGAGCTGACGATCGACGAGCAGATCGTGCTGCTCGGGTCGCCCGGCCGCTCGACGTTCTTCAAGTGGAAGGCCGCGCCGGAATCGGCGCGCCTGCCGCGCGATACGCTCGAGCGGCTATCGCTGCTGCTCGGCATCTACAAGGCGCTGCAGATCCTGCTGCCGCAGCCGGCCGCGGCCGACACCTGGGTCAAGCGGCCCAACGACGCCGCGCCGTTCGGCGGCAAGCGCGCGCTCGACCGCATGCTCGCCGGCAACGTCGGCGACCTGGTGGCCGTGCGTCAATATCTCGACGCGATGCGGGGTGGCTGGGCGTGACGATGCCGATCGAAGCAGTCCAACACTGGCCCACGACCGTCGTCGACTGGGCACCTGCCTATCGCGTGATTCCCACCCGTTTTCCGGCCATCAATCTGTTCGACCGCGTCGCGTCCGCCGAGGATTTCGACGCGCTGTATGCGCTCGAATCGCTGGCCAACGACCGCATCCGCAACGAAGTCGGCACGCTCGAACTCGTGCCGCCGGCCGAGCGTCGCTACGGCCAGGGATGGGGGCCGATCATGGCCGCGTTCACGCACCTGAATCCGCAGGGCAGCCGCTTTTCCGACGGCAGCTACGGCGTGTTCTACTGCGGGCGGTCGCGCGATACGGCGATCGCCGAGACGCGCTATCACAGCGGGCTGTTCCTGGCCGCGACGAAGGAGGCGCCGATGCGCCAGCAGATGCGGCTGTACACGGTGTACGCGCAGGGCGACGTCGCCGACGTGCGCACGTGGCCGCAGCGCAGCCCGGGCCTGCTCGATCCGCTCGACTACAGCGCCGGGCAGGCGTTCGGCCGTGCAGTGCGCAGCGCGGGCGGCGCGGGGATCGTCTATCCGTCGGTGCGCGACCCGCGCGGCGAGTGTCTCGCGGCGTTCCGCACGACGGTGCTGCGCGACTGCCATCACGCGGCATATCTCGAATACAACTGGAACGGTTCCGCGATCGATGCGGTGTTCGAATTGAACCAGGTCGGTTAGCTCGCGCGGTGCTCGCGAACGCAAACGCGTGCGCGTGGGGCACGCCATGAACGCTGCGGGCCTCAGGTCCGTTATCGGCGTGAAGGCCTCAAGGCAGCGGCAGGTCGCCCGCGTGACGTGCGCGCGCGTCGGCCTGGGTGAGCGACCATGTCTCGCCCGTGCGCGGCTCGACGATCGTCAGGCGTCCGGACGGTGCGAACGCGCCGGTGTCGATGAACCATTGCGCGCCGATGCGCTGCGGCGCGCGCACAGGCGTGTGGCCGGTGCAGGTCAGCGACAGGCCGGCCTGCCGGGCCGGGTCGGCGAGCCCCTGCACCAGGTCGCGCCCCCAGATCAGCCGCTCGCGCACGTCGGGCGAATAGCTGCCCGCGTCGAGTTCGGCGTCCGGGCCGAAGAATTCCGCATGCAGCACGTTGAAGCGCGCGGGGCCGTCGCCGATCACGCGCACGAGCGGCAGCGCGTCGACGCGTGCCGCGTGAGCGTGCAGCCGTTCCGGCGGAAGATCGGCGCCCCAGTCGCCGCCGATTCCGCGCCACGCGTCGGGCGACAGCTTGCCGCGCGACACGAGGCTCAGCACTTCTTCGTGATTGCCGCGCACCACGTGGCACCACGGGCGGTCGAGCAGCTCGAGCGCGGTTTCGGAGGCGGGGCCGCGATCGACGAGATCGCCGACCGAAAACAGCCGGTCGCGAGCTGGGTCGAAGCCGATGTCGTGCAGCAGCGCGCGCAGCACATCCACGCAACCGTGCAGATCGCCGACGACGAAGTCGCGGCCGGCCGCGTTCGCGGGATGATGGCAGAGGACGGGAGTCATCCCGATATCTTAGGCGCTCACGCCCATCGCAACGTCATGCAGGAATGGCGATAATCGGGGCGGTACCGCCCGGCGCGGCGCAGCGGGTCGCTCGCACGCCGGCCGAATCCTTTCCATCCGCTTTCGGAATCGTACGATGACGCTTTATCCGCAGGTGTTACGCAATCGGCCGCGCATGGTCGCCGCCCTCGCCGCGGGCGTGCTGTGCGCGGTGCTGCTGCCGTTGCAGTTGAGGCCGACCGCGCGCGCGCTGATCGGCTGGGATTGCACGATCTGGCTGTATCTCGTGCTGATGTGGGTGCGCATGGTCACCGCGCATCATCATCAGGTGCGCGAGATCGCGATCCGCGAGGACGAGAACGCGACGACCGTGCTGACGGTCATCTGCATCGCGACGGTCGCGAGCATCGCCGCGATCGCGATCGAACTCGCCACCGCGAAGAACGTCGGCTTTCGTGCCGGGCTCGGCCATTACGCGGTCACGGGCGCGACGCTGTTCGGCGCATGGTTCCTGATTCCGACGATCTTCACGCTGCACTATGCGCGGCTCTATTACGGCTCGCCGAGCAGCGATCGCGCACTGCGGTTTCCCGACCGCAACCCCGAGCCCGATTACTGGGATTTCCTCTATTTCGCGTTTACGCTCGCGGTCGCGTCGCAGACGGCCGACGTGTCGCTCGCGAACCGCTCCGCTCGGCGCGCGGTGCTCGCGCAGTCGATCCTGTCGTTCTACTTCAACATGGCCGTGCTCGGGCTGTCGATCAACGTCGCGGCAGGGTTGTTGAGCTGACGCGGGTGACTCGAGCGGCTCGTGGAGACCGCCGCTTCACGCCGTTTCGCGTTGTCACGCGCCGCGCCGCACCGCGATCCACGCCCCCCAGAACAGGCTCGAGAAAAAGCGCAGCGGCGCATCGAAGCCCGCATCGTGCAGCAACGCGAACACGGCTTCCTCGGCAACCGGCGGGTCGGGGCGCCCTGCAGGATTTTCGCAAGCTGCGCACGCACGGCGTCGGGCGTCGCGCCCTTCATCCGCCAGCGCTGCTGCCACGCGTCGAGCAGGCGAGGGTGGTCCGCGTAGCGGCGATAGTTGCCCGCGATCACGAGCGGCGCGCCGGGCTTCAGGTGGCGCGCGATCGCGTCCAGCAGCGCGGCCTTCGCCGCGTCGCCGGGGACGTGATGCAGCACGCCGATCAACGTCGCGCCGTCGAAGGCGGGCGCATCGGGCAGCGCGTCGACGCCGGCCTCGACGAATTGCGTGCGGGCGGCGAAACCCGCCGCTTCGACGTTGGCACGCGCGAGCGCGAGCATCGGCGCGGACGGATCGACGGCCGTGAACTGCCAGCCGGGTTCCAGCGCCGCGGGTACGCAGATTTCCTGCCCGGTGCCGCCCGCACCCACGATGAGGAGCCGCGCCTCCGGCACGCCGATCGCCGATGCAAGCATGCACGCGGCGAGCTCGTGGCACGCGTCGTAGCCGGCGAGCGCGATGCGGGATTGTTCGGCGTATTCGTGCGCGCGTACCGGATCGAACTTCGCGGCGCTGGCGGGGAGCGACATGGCGGATTCCTCGGGTTCGGGCGCGGACGGGGTGCCCACGCGCATCGCACGGAGGGTAAGCGCGGGCCGGCCGCGCAACAAGGCGAGCGGACATTCCGGTATGCGGACTACCCGATTCGGCGCGCGATACGCGCAAACATTGGCGGGGTCGATTCGCATTTAAAAATGTGAGGATTCGATGCATCGCGGCCGTGAAACCGGCGCATACTTTTCTCCCCCCCTGCCTGGCCGTCGCATGCCGGGCCACGATGCGCCGCGCCGACCGCGCGGCCATGCCGCTCGGCACGCACGAGGAGCGCATGATGTCAGATTGTCCGCACGATCCGTATGCGCAGCACTACATTCACTGCCTGCCGTCCGGCGCGCAGCCCTGCGGCGCGCTCGGCACGTCGCCGCGCACGCATTTCCGCGTGTGGGCGCCGGGCAGCACGCATGTCCAGCTCGAACTCGATACCGGCATGGGCCCGACGCTCGTTCCGATGACGGCGGCCGGTCCGCACTGGTTCGAAGCGTTCGTCGAATGCGGTGCGGGCGCGCGTTACCGTTATCGGCTCGACGACGTCACGTCGATTCCCGATCCCGCGTCGCGTTCGCAACCCGACGGGCTCAACGGCCCGAGCGAGGTCGTCGATCCGCGCGCGTTCACGTGGCGCAACACGTTCTGGCGCGGACGGGCGTGGGAAGACATTGCGCTGTACGCAATTCGTCCGCACGCGGTGGGCGGCTTCGACGGCGTGCGCCGCCGGTTGCCTCAGCTTGCCCGTCTCGGCGTGACCGCGCTGGAGTTGCTCGCGTCGCCGCACGACAGCCTGCCGTTCGCGCCGCTCGCGTCGGAGGGCGGCCCCGACGGACTGAAGGCGCTGATCGACGATGCGCACGGCTACGGCCTCGCGGTGCTGCTGGAACTCGACTACGCGCGCTTCGGCAGCGGCACCGACGCGCTGCGTCATTACGCGGCGCCGTTCTTCCACACGCGTGACGATCCGCTGCAGGTGCCGCCGCTCGCGCTCGATCATCCGGAGGTGTGCGACTTCTTCTGCGACAACGCGCTGTACTGGATCGACGAATACCGTTGCGATGGCTTGCGGCTGCGCGAGGCCGACCGGATCGGCACGTCGTGGCTGCGCGAGATCGCCGACCGCGTGCGTGCGGCCGTGCCGGCCGACCGGATGATCCATCTCGTGCTCGGCAGCGAGCGTCATCCGGTGCATCTGGCCGACACGCATTTCGATGCACAGTGGAACGGTTGCGGAGAACGCGCGCTGCATCGGCTGACGGGGCGCGACGTGTCGGCGCACGAAGGGATTTCGCCTCACCAGTCGATCCATACACTTGCGCGCGCGCTGACCGCGGCAGGCGCGGCATTCCAGCCGGCCACGGCGGGCGAGGGTCCATGCGCCGAAGGGTTGTCGCTCACGTCGCTGGTGCTGTCCGATGGCGCATGGCGCGAGAGCGAGCATGGCGATCATGAGCAGACGCCCGGCCTCGCGGCGCTTGCGCTGTCGCTGCTCACGCCGCAGATCCCGCTGATCTTCGACGAAACCGCGCGCGATGTCGATCGTGCGCATTTCGTGCAGTCGGCGCTCGCGGTGCGCGCGAAGCTGATTGCGCCGCGGCTGACCGATTGCCGGCCGCAGGACGCGCATGCGCTGAAGGCGAGCGGTGACGGCGACGCCGATGCGCTGCTCGCATCGTGGTGGCTCGCCGATGACGAGACGTTGACGATCGCATTGAACCTGTCGCCCGACGCGGTGCCGTTCGATGCGCCGAGCGGGCAGGTCGTGTTCGAGACGCCGGCACGCGCACGCGACCGGGTCGATGAAGGGGAGTTGCCGCCGTATTCGCTCGTTGCGTGGCTGACGGGTGACGTCAACCGCTACGCGTTGACGCACGACGTGCGCCGGATCGACGACAGCGCACGGCGCGCAATGCGTCCCGTTCCGGGCGCATGATGTCCGGACTGCCGGGCGCTAGCGCGCCCGGCCGCACTTACCAGAAGCCGCGAATGCCCGCGACGCCGTATGCGCCGTGGCGGCGCGCGTCGTCGAGATCCGCGCGTGTCATGCCGCCGAGCGCATAGACCGGCATCGCGGCCTGCGCGGCCAATGCGGCGAATCGCGTCCAGCCGAGCGTCGGCGCGCCGGGATGGCTGAGCGTCGGCAACACGGGCGACAGCGTGACGAAATCCGCGCCCGCGCGCGCGGCCAGCACGAGATCGTCGGCCGCGTGGCATGCGGCCGACATGCGGCGCGCGGCCGGCAGCGGCCGTTGCGCGACGGCGCGCAGGGCGGCGCCGTCGAGGTGCCAGCCCGCGCCGTCGAGCTGCATCACGCCGGCCGCATCGATCGGTCCGTTGAGCATCAGTTGCGCGCCGGCCGCGTCGCAGCGCGCGAGCGCATCGGCGGCCAGCCGCGCGAACGCGTCCGCATCGAACGACTTCACGCGCAACTGCACGAGCGTCTCGCCGCGCGCGAGCACGGCGGACAACCTGTCGAGGAATGCGCGGCAATCGGCGGCCGACGCGGACGTCGGCTCCGGCGTGATCACGCAGCAGCGCGGCAGCGTCGGCGTCATCGCGTGCGGCGACGACAGCGAGAGGCCATCATTCGTCGGCCTCCTTCGCGATCTTCGGATAGACGCGCACCAGCACGATGCGCGGCCCGTTCATCTTCTTCACGACGACGTCGAAGCGATCGAACGACACACGCTGCCCTTCGGTCGGCAAATCGCTGAGCGCCTGGATCACGAGGCCGCCGACCGATTCCGCGCGCCCTTCGTCGATGTCGATGCCGAGCGCCTGCTCGAGCGACACGACGGGCAGGCTGCCCTTGCCCATCAGCGTGCCGTCGTCGAGGCGGCTCCAGTCCGCATCGCCCTGGCGGAACTCGTCGTGGATCTGGCCGACCAGCGCGCCGAGCAGGTTGTCGAGCGTCAGGAAGCCGATCGGCTTCTCGCCCTTGTTGCCGACCAGCGCGAAGTGCGGCGCGCCCTTGCGGAAGCGGCGGAACAGTTCCAGCGCGGGCATGTCGGGCTTCACGTACTGCACCGGGCGCACGTAGTCGGACAGATCCTCGAGCGCCGCACCGGCATGACGCGCGAGCAGCAGGTCCTTCAGGTGGATCAGCCCGCTCACCTGTTCGCGCGACGCATCCTCGAACAGCGGATAGCGGCTGAAGCGGTGCCGCGCGACGATCTCCATGTTGTCGGGCAGCGGCAGGTCGCGGCGCAGGCCGATCATTTCATGTGCCGGCCGCATCAGGTCCGACACCGTCATCGACGAGAAATCGAGCGAATGCGCGAGCGTGTTCCACTCATCGTTGGTGTACGTGCCGCGGGCCGGCTGGGCCGCGTTGCCCGCGCTGCGGCGGCTGCGCAGGATCAGCTTCAGTTCGTCGGTCGAGTAGTGCGCGTCGCCGCCGTGGTCGGCCGACAGGCCCGCGAGCCTCAGCACCGCGTTCGCGCTGCTGTTGAGCACCCAGATCGCCGGATACATCGCCCAGTAGAACGCGTAGAGCGGCAGCGCGACCCACAGGCCGACCTTTTCCGACTGGCGGATCGCCATCGATTTCGGTGCGAGCTCGCCGACCACGATGTGCAGGAACGAGATCAGCGAAAACGCGAACACGAGCGAGATCAAGTGCACGATGCGTTCGGACTGCACGCCGATCAGGTCGAGCAGCGGGCCGATCAGTTCCGCGAACGCCGGCTCGCCGACCCAGCCGAGGCCGAGCGACGCGAGCGTGATGCCGAGCTGGCAGGCGGACAGATACGCGTCGAGCCGGCCGTGCACGACGGCGAGGATGCGGCCGCGCAGGCCGTGCTTGCGGGCAAGTGTCTTGACGCGCGTCGCGCGCAGTTTGACGAGGCCGAATTCGGCCGCGACGAAAAACCCGTTCAGGGCCACCAGGAACAACGCGCCGATGAGCGCGAAGATCTGTAACAAAGAATCGCTCCAGTCATGACAGGCCCATCAGTATAGGGCCGGAAAGGGAAATGTAATGATTCGGGCGCCGATCGATTACACCGGCGCCTCGCAGGGGACGGAGAGCGAGAGGGTGACGGCGGAGCCGTCGGCGAACGGGGTGTGGGTGAAGGTACCGCCGTGCGCGAGCGCGACACGCTGGCACAACGCGAGCGTCCACGCGACGCGCTTCGCGTCGCGCGCGCGCAGCATCTCGCTGCGGGCGAACGGTTCGAATGCGTGCGGCAGCGCGGGATCGTCGAGGGCGTCGGCGCTCACGTCGCAGGTGACGTGCGCGATGCACAGCGCACCGTCGCGCGTGCATGTGAAGGTCACGCGACTGCCGGCGGCACTGGTTTCGACGGCCGTCGTCAGCATCGTCCAGAGCGCCTGAGCGATGCGTTCGCGATCGGCGCTCAGCGACGGTTCGCCGTCGGGCAGCGTCGCGTCGACGGTCACCTGCCGGGCGTCGGCGAGCGCGAAGCGCACCAGTGCGAGCGTGTCGTCGAGCAACGGGCGCAGCGCGAACGGCTGTACGGCGATCGCGAGCGTGCGCGTTGCCGCGCGCGGCGCGTCGAGCACGTCGTCGATCAGCGCGACCTGCTGGTCGATCCCCGCGCGGATGCCCGCGAGCGCGCGTTGCAGGTTCGGGTCGGCGCTGGCAAGCTGGCGCTCGAGCACGTACGCCCAGCTGTGCATCGCGTTCAACGGGCTGCGCAGGTCGTGCGATGCGGTGGACAGCGCCTGGTCGCGCAGGAACAGCGCGGCCTCGGCGGCATAGTGCGCTGCGCGTTCGCGCAGGAGGTCGGCGGCGGGATCGACGGGATGGGGCGTCACGGAGCTGGCCTGTCGGAAGCGGTTGGCATGAAAAACACGCGAACCGCCATTATAGGGATCGCGCGTGTCACGCCGGCAGCGCGTCCTCGTCCTTTTTCCGGGCGTCGCCGTTCGGCAGCAACTGGCACGCGAGCAGGCCGGCCAGCATCAGCGCGCAGCCGACCAGCGCGCGCAGCGTCAGCGTCTCGCCGAGCGCGGCCCAGCCCGCGATGGCCGCGAACACGCCTTCCATGCTGAAGATCACGGCCGCGTGCGCGGGCGCCGCATCGCGCTGCGCGACGACCTGCAACGTATAGCCGACGCCGACCGACAGCAGCCCGCCATACAGCAGCGTCGGCAGCGCGCTGCGCAGCATCGCGACGCTGACCGGCTCGATCACGAGGCCGACCGCGAGGCACAGCGCGCCGCACGCGACGAACTGCAGGAACGCGAGCACGAGCGGATCGTGCCGCTTCGCGAAATGGCCGACGGTCATCACGTGCGCGGCGATGATCACCGCGCCCACGAGCTGGAACCAGTCGCCGTAGAGCACCGAGAAATGCTCGTCGATGCTGAGGAAATACAGGCCGATCGCCGCGAGCAGCGCGCCGAACCACGTGCCGGCGCCGATCCGGTGGCGGACGAACACGCCCATCAGCGGCACGATCACGACGTACAGCGAGCTGATGAAGCCCGCGTTCGCGACCCGTGTGTACTGCAGGCCGAACTGCTGAAGCGAGATCGACACGGCGAGCAGCCCGCCGAGCGCGAGGCCCGGCGCGAGGAGCGCCGGCTCGCGCCGAATCGCCGCGAGCTGCGCGCGCGAGCCCGCGTTGAACGTCAGCAGCGGGATCAGAACAAGTGCGCCGAGCAGGAAGCGCAGCCCCGTAAACAGGAACGGCCCGATCACGTCGAGGCTCAGTCGTTGCGCGACGAACGCCGAGCCCCAGATCGCGGCGGCGGCGAGCATCAGCAGGTTGGCACGGAGGTGCTTGCGGGCTTCGGGCTTCATCGGAATTCTTCGGAAGATTGCGAACGGCGAAACCGCTCAGTTTACGCCGAGATTGCAAGGCTGTCGGAAAACCTTCGGAGTGCGGCTGCCGCGCGGGCGTCGCGCACGCGCGAATACAGCACGACCTGCGAGTGCGGCAGCGGCGGCAAGCCGAATTTCGCGCCGACGTCGACCAGCGTGCGCGGCGCGACGCGCCGGGCCAGCGGACAGACCGCGAGCCCGGCGGCGGCGGCGGCCGTGACCGCCGCGACGCCACCGCCCGTAAAGCGCTCGCGCCACGGGCGTCCGGCATGCTCGAGCGCGCGCAGCGCGGCGGCCCGCACGCCGCACGGCCCGGCCAGCACTGCGAGCGGCAGCGGCTCGCCGGCGCGCGGCGTCCAGTCGGGCGCGGCGAGCCACGCGAGCGGCTCGGTGAACAGCAGCGTGCCGTCGTCGCGCGGGGGATCCTCGCCCGGTTCGTGCCGCACGATCGCCGCATCGAGCCGCCTTTCGTCGTATTGCGCGAGCAGGCTCGCCGACATTCCCAGATGCATTTCCAGCGACAGCCCGGGATCCTGCCGGTGCAGGCTCGTCAGCACGGCCGGCAGGTCGGGCACCGCAACGTGCTCGCTGACGCCGAGCGACAGGCGATGCGTGCCGGCCGAAATCGCGCCGAGCGCCTGGTCGTGCGCGTCGAGCAGCGCGCGGGCGGCCGGCAGGAAGTTTTCGCCGTCAGCGGCCAGCTTGACGACGCGCGGCGTGCGCGCGAGCAGCGGCTTGCCGAGGTGCGCTTCGAGCCGTTTCAGCTTCAGGCTGACGGCCGATTGCGTGGTGCCGAGCGCGTCGGCGGCGCGCGTGAAGCTCGCGAGATCGGCGACCAGCACGAACGCGCGCACCGCATCGAGGTCGAGGACTTTCATTTCAGATGAAAATGAATAAAATATGGATTGATGACTGTTCATTATAGTTCTGCGCGCCTAATCTGGCGTGGCGTTTCCACTTTTCAACGTCACCGAAAGGAGCAGACCATGCCGTTCACCCGTATCGCAGTACGCGAAGGCAAACCCGCCGCCTACCGCGCGGCGCTCGTCGACGGCGTGCATCGCGCGCTGATGCACACGTTCAACGTGCCCGAGGACGACATCTTCATGGTCGTGACCGAGCATTCGGCCGAGAACTTCGTGTTCGGCCGCCATTACCTCGACATCGAACGCAGCGACGATCTCGTGATGATCCAGATCACGGCGAACAACACGCGCACGCTCGAGCAGAAGCAGGCGCTGTACCGGACCATCGCCGAAAACCTCGCGCGGCAGCCCGGCGTGCGGCCGCAGGACGTATTCATCAGTCTCGTCGAAGTGCTGAAGGAGGACTGGTCGTTCGGCAACGGCATCGCGCAATACGTCGTCTGATACGTCGTTTGACACGCGACAGGCGCGACAGGGCCAGATCGTTTCCCGCGCGTTTTCGCGGCGTGTACTATGGAAGCTGCTTCACGGGCGACGCCGGTGCGAAGGATGCGCCGGCGATTCTTCATGTGCAGGAGCCTCCATGTCGCGTGTGCTGGAAATCGTGTTGTGCCTGTCGCTGGAAGGTTGGCCGGTCAAGACGGGAAGCCGCGCCCGTGGCGAGCAGCGCGACTTCGGCGCCGAACTTGTCCGGGCGTGGCGGATCTGTCCGCAGGTGCGGATGCGGCGCGGCCAGGAGCGCGTGACGATCGAGCCGTGCCAGGTCGAGGAGGCCGAGCCGAACCCCGGCGAATGCTGGTGGACGTGGATCGAGTCGAACGCGCAGGGGCGGCGGGTCGTCGCGTCGCGCACGAAGGCATTCGCGCCCGGCGTCGTGGAGCGGGAGTTGTTCGATGCCGAGCATGCGGGCATCGTCGTGGCCGCGCCGGCGTCCGGGCCGATTGCCGATACGGAATCGGCGGAGGCCGCGGGCGACGGCGACCGCGTCGTGCCCGGCCACGTTGATGAAGCGGCGGTCGCCGCAGCGTCGGCGCCGGCGCGGCCGCGGCTCGTCAGCGAGCGGCGGCGCGGGCGCTGGGCGGACGACAGCGGCGTGGTGGTCGAGATGACGCTCGACGACGTCACGCTGCACGGCGGCACCGAACCGCCGCGCCGCCATGTCGAGCTGCGCCTCGCGGCGCCCGACTGGGAAACCGCCGCCGCACGCACGGCCGCGCTGCGCGCGCTGTTTGCCGCCGCGCGCGAGCTCAGCGGCGCATGGCCCGCGTTCGTGCAGCTGACCAGCGTGATCGATCGCGCGTGCGCGGGCGAGCCTGCCGTCGCCGGGCCGGTCAAGGCGCAACTCGTCGACCTCACCGGCATCCGCACGCAGCGGGCCGCGCTGTTCGCGCTGTCGGGCGACATCGCCGCGCAATGGCTCGGCAACGAGCGCGGCGTGCTCGACCGCGACGATCCCGAATTCGTGCATCAGATGCGCGTCGCGCTGCGGCGGCTGCGTACGCTGATGCGCTTCTTCCCGCGTTTCGCGGACGATCAATGGCAGAACACGTTCGGCGTCGACTTGCGCTGGCTTGCGGCCCTGCTCGGCACGGTGCGCGACTGGGACGTGTTCTCGACCGAGAGCCTGCCCGCGCTGATCGCGGCCGACGGCGGCAGCGCGGACTGGGATGGCACGCTCGACGCCGCGCGCGTACAGGCGCTGGCCGCGCGCGTCGAACTGCGCCAGGCGCTGCATTCGGCGCGCTATGCGCGACTGACGCTCGGCTGGCTCGAGTGGCTGTGCGGGCTCGCGCTGCCGCCGACCGACGCGGACGACACACCGTCGCTGCGGCGGCATGCAACCAAGCGCGTGCGGCGGCTGTTCGGTCACCTGTATGCATCGCCGTCGCTCACGTCGCTCGACACGGCCGCGCGGCACCAGGTGCGGATCGACGCAAAGCGGCTGCGCTATGCGCTCGAATTCTTCGCGTCGCTGGCCTCGCGCCGCACGCGCAACGAGACGGTCAAGACGCTCGCGCGCGTGCAGAGCGTGCTCGGCGAGGCGAACGACACGATCGTCGCGCTGCATCATCTCGAGCAACTGGCGGCGCCCGCTTACCAGCTGGGTTTCGTGCGCGGCTACGGTGCCGCGCTCGAGCAACGCGCGGCGAGGGACGCCGAGACGCTGCTCGCGAGCCTGCGTCCGCCGAAGCTGGACGGCAAGCCGCGCTGAGCATCGCGCGCTCACTATAATGGCCACCCGTTTTCTTCAGACAGACCGATGAGCGACGCGTCGCCTCCTTCCTCTTCCGCCGGACCGCTCGAACTGGGCGGCGAACTGTGGCTGCGCGCGGGCGGCCAGACGCTCGGCGGCGCCACCCGCATCGCGCTGCTCGCGGCGATCGGCGATACCGGGTCGATCACGCGCGCGGCGAAGGCCGTCGGGCTCAGCTACAAGGCCGCGTGGGACGCGATCGATACGATGAACAACCTGGCCGGCGAGCCGCTCGTGACGCGCGCGACGGGCGGCAAGGGCGGCGGCGGCACGACGCTGACGCCGCGCGCGACCTCGCTGATCGCCGCGTTCCGCACGATCGAGCGCGAGCATCGCCGCTTCATCGACGCCGCGAGCGCGGCGGTGTCCGGTTTCGACGTCGACTGGGCGCTGATCGGCCGGATCGGGATGAAGACGAGCGCGCGCAACCAGTTGTTCGGGAAGGTCGAATCGATCGTGCGCGGCACGGTAAACGACGAGGTGACGCTCGTGCTGCCCGGCGGGCAGGTGATCGTCGCGGTGCTCACGCACGAAAGCGCCGACGCGCTCGGCTTGCAGCCGGGCGCGGATGCGTGCGCGCTCGTGAAGGCGTCGTGGGTCGTGCTGGCGGTTGACGACGAAGGCGGCGCCGAAGCGTCTCTGAAGGTATCCGCGCGCAACCAGTTGCGCGGGACGGTCGACGCCGTCGCGGCGGGCGCGGTGAACAGCGAGGTGACGCTGGCGCTCGACGGCGGCGGGACGCTCACGGCCGTGGTCACGAACGACAGCGTCGGGGCGTTGCAGCTCGACGCCGGCCGGCGTGCGATCGCGTTGTTCAAGGCATCGAGCGTGATTCTCGCGGTGACGGGCTGATCGCGCGCGACGGCGGTGTGAGCCGTTTCCGGCGATGACCGTGGGCGGACGAGGCGAAACCGGCGCCGCCCAACGTACGCGAGGCGCCGGCTTCGATCCCGTTTTCAGCTTGTGCCGCCAATGCGGCTTCTCTCAGGTCGAACGTGGCCGCTCGGGCCACCGCCTTCGCGCAATCAGGTGACGCGCGTCGGCCACTCGGCGTGCGGCGTGGCGGCCTGCACGCGTCCTTCGTTCAATTGCACGATCTGGTCGCCGAACGCGGCGACGTCGTCGGGATCGTGCGTGATGAGCACCATCGGGATATCGAGCCGCGCCTGCAGTTCGGCGAGCTCGTGGCGCATGCGCTGGCGCATCGCGCCGTCGAGCGCCGCGAACGGCTCGTCGAGCAGCAGGATGCGCGGCTGCGCGACCAGCGCGCGGGCAAGCGCGACGCGCTGCTTCTGTCCGCCCGACAACTGCGACGGGAATTGCCCGGCGAGCGTGTCGAGTTCGAACGCCTGCAGCCAGTACGCGACTTCGGGCGGCACCGTCTTCGCACGCGGGTTGCGCAGGCCCGACGTGAGCCCGAACGCGATGTTCTGGCGCACGTTCAGGTGCGGAAACAGCGCATAGTCCTGGAACAGATACGCGACGCGGCGCGCACGGGTCGGCACGTCGATGCCGCGCGCGGAATCGAACAGCGGTTCGCCGTTCAGCGCGATCGTGCCTTCGTCGGGCGACAGCAGGCCGGCGATCGCCTGCAGCGTCATGCTCTTGCCCGCGCCGGACGGCCCGAACAGCACGACGCGCTGCGTGGCGGCCGTAAACGACACGTCGAGCGTGAAGCGGCGCTCCGCGTTCACGTAGGTCTTGCGGATGTCGACGGCAACGCTCATGCGGGCCTCCGTCGTGCCGCGCCACGCGTGCGGGAAGCCGCTTGCGCGACGGGAAGGCGTTTTGCCGCGACCCGTGAGGCGCGGCGAATCGAAGGCGGCCGGCGCGTCATGTCGGCTGGCTCCGCCCGGCGCGCGACGGCACGAGCCAGCCGGTCGCGAGCAGCACGAGCACGCAGGTGATCGACGTCACCAGCACGAGGAAGTTGGCCGTGTTGTCGTCGCCGGCCTGCACCGCCGCATAGATCGCGACCGACAGCGTCTGCGTGCGGCCGGGCAGGTTGCCGGCGATCATCAGCGTCGCGCCGAATTCGCCGAGCGCGCGCGCGAAGGCGAGCAGCGCGCCGGCCAGGATGCCGCGCGTGGCGAGCGGCAGCGTCACGCGGAAGAACACCGCGGCTTCGCCGAGCCCGAGCGTGCGTGCCGCGCGCTCGAGATGCGGATCGACGCTTTCGAACGCCGTGCGCGCCGATTTCAGGATCAACGGAAACGCGACGACCATCGATGCGATCACCGCGCCTTGCCACGTGAAGACGAGTTCGATGCCGAGCTTGTCGAGCCACGCGCCGAACACGCCGCGTCGGCCGAGCAGCACGAGCAGGTAATAGCCGAGCACCGTCGGCGGCAGCACGAGCGGCAGCGTCAGCAGCGAATCGACCACGTCGCGCATCGGCGAGCGCCAGCGCGCGAGCATGAAGGCGGCGGTGACGCCGAGCACGATGTCGAGCGCGGTTGCCCAGCCGGCGACCTTCAGCGACAACAGCAGCGGCACCCAGGCGTCCTGCATCATGCTGCGCTCACTTGCCCGCGGGCTTGAAGCCGAACGTCGCCAGCACGGCCTGGCCCTGCGGCGACGCGACGAAGTCGATGAACGACTGCGCCTGTGCGGCATGGCGGCTGTCCTTGACCACCGCGATCGGATAGGTGATGGCCGTCTGCGTCGGCACCGTCAGCGCGACCTTCACGCGGCCCGGCATGATCGCCGCGTCGGTGCCGAACACGAAGCCCGCGTCGACTTCGCCGCGCGCGACGTAATCGAGGCTCTGGCGCACGTTGGCGGCCAGTACGCCCTTCGCGCTGACGGCGTCCCATACGCCAGCCGCGCGCAGCGCGCCTTCCGTGTAGCGGCCGACCGGCACCGACGCCGGGTCGCCGTACGCGATGCGCTTCACGCCGGGCGCCGTCAGGTCGTTCAGCGACGTCGGCGCGGCCGCGTGGCTGTCGGCCGGCACGATCAGCACGAGCGAGTTCGCCGCGAAATCGCGGCGCGTGCCCGGCACGATGACTTTTTCGCTGATCGCACGATCCATCGCCTTCTGGTCGGCCGATGCGAACACGTCGGCCGGCGCGCCCTTGGCGATCTGCTGCATCAGCACGTCCGACGCGCCGAAGTTGAACAGCACCTTGGTGTCCGGATGCTGCTTCTGATAAGCATCGCCGACGGCCTTGAACGCATTCGTCAGGCTTGCGGCCGCCGACACGACCAGCTCGTCGGCAGCGGAAGCCGGCCCGCTGAACGCGATGCCCGCGGCAAGCGCGGCGAGCGGCAGCAGGCGGAGCAGGGTGCGGCGAAGCGGGCGGACGGTAGGGCGCATGGTCTGGTCGTTCGAATGGAATGGTTGAAACCGTAATCGTAATATAGGGCGGGTTATAACGCTCGGCATACCGTTCATGCGCCGGCGCGCATGAAATCTTCAGATCTGGAAGGCGACGGGAAGGATGTGCGGGCGCCCAGTCACGCGTGCATCAACGGCGGCGGCGACCCGGTGCGGTGCAGCGACGACGGCTGCGATGCCGGTCGGTAGTTGGGATTGGCTTTCCAGCGAGCACGGACGAACGGCCGCTCGTGCCCCGACAGCTCCAGCGCGACCCGGGTGACCCAGCGGTGTGACGGCACCGTGATGCCGTGCAGCGCGACAGTGACGAGCGCGAGGCTCACGACGACCGCCGGCACCGACCAGCGGTGCGGCACCGCGTGCCACGAGCCGGCGATGAATGCCAGCGCGGCGATCGCGCCGACGATGCAGCCGGTGATCGATTCGGACGGCGAATGCGCGTCGAGCGCGACGCGCGACACGCCGACCGCGATGCCGGCCGCGAGCCCGAGCGCGATGCCGGCGATCCGCACCGGCGTGCGCGTACGGATCAGCGCGAGGAAGATCGCGACGGGATAGACCGACGTCGACAGCATCGCGTGGCCGCTGAATCCCGTGAAGTCCCACGCGCGGATGCCGACGCCCCAGCCGAGGAACGCGATCTTCGTGAGCGCGACGACCCCGATCGCGACGGCGAGCACGCCGAGCCACGCGGCCGCGCGCTGCCACGAGTAGCCGAGCGCGAGCCACACGGCGATCGTGATCGCGAGCGGCAAGGTCAGGCCGGCGCCACCGAACGCGGTGATCATGATCCACAGGTGAGAGGGCAGGTCGAACATCGGGAGGGGAACGAGCAGAGGCGGGACGAATGCTTAAATCAACGCGCGAGCCGGGAAGAACGACTACAACGGATACAAGCGGCTAAACCCCAGTATAGCGCCGCGTATGCTCGAGGCCCGTTTTTTGCGGCGCGGCGGAACTATCCGCGCGCAGGAAAAATCCCAGAAACAATGTTATGGTGCATTGCACAAAGTCGAACGATGCACCGAGTGTTGTCCCCCTATTTTTCCTGACTGCGAGCCCGATCGATGACCAAAAGTCTGACGAAGGTATGGCTGGGCGGCATGAAACGTATGCTGTCTCCGGCCGCCAAACGTGCGGCGCGCGATGCACAGCGTATCGCGCGCGATACGCTCGAGGCTGCGGCGTCGCCCGCCGCGACCGATCTGTCCCCGCCCCGTGAGTCGCGCGTGCGGCCGCGCGCGGCTGCATGGGCGGCCGGCGAGTGGACGCGCGGCGAACACCCGATGGCGCCCGCGCTCGGCCGTCTGGTCCAGCAGCTCGCCTACGGGCTGTACGTTCCGCCTGGCCGGCGGCGCGGTGCGATACCGCTCGTCGTGATGCTGCACGGTTGCCAGCAATCGGTCGACGAGTTCGCGCAGGGCACCCGGATGAACCTGCTGGCCGACAAGTACGGCTTCGCCGTGCTGTATCCGGAGCAGTCGGTCCGCGCGCACTCGCACGGCTGCTGGCACTGGTACGAAGACACCGACCGCGCGGGCCGCGGCGAGGCGGATGCGGTCGCGTCGCTCGTCGACGCGCTCGTCGACGAGCACGGCTTCGACGCATCGCGCGTCTACGTCGCCGGGCTGTCGGCCGGCGCGGGCCTGGCGGCACTGCTCGCGCTGCACCACCCGGATCGCTTCGCGGCGGTGGCGCTGCACTCCGGCCCCGCGCTCGGCGAGGCGAATTCCGGGATCAGTGCGATGGACGTGATGCGGCGCGGCCTCCGGCAGAATCCGGCCGCGGTGGTCGACACGGTGGTCGATGCGGGCGCGTATCCGGGCATGCCCGTGCTGATCGTGCAGGGCGACCGGGACCATGTCGTCGCACCGAAAAATGCGGACCAGTTGATGGTGCAGTTCATGCGCCTGAACGGGCTCGCGGACAGCCGCGGCGCACTGCGCGGCGGCGAGCGCGTGGAAACGCGCGAGGCAGGCGCGCAGATCACCGATGTGCGTCGCGACGGCGAGTCGATCGTGCGGCTCTGTCACGTGAAAGGGCTCGAACACGCATGGGCGGGCGGCGACGAAGCGGTGCCGTTTCATGCGGCAGTCGGCCCCGATGCGAGCGCGATGATCTGGTCCTTTTTCGAAGGGAATCGGCGCACTGTGGCGACCGAACGACGCACCGTCTGATCGACGCTGGCCAAAGGCTAGGGTTTTCCCTATAATCCGGGAAAACCCTAGTCAAAGAACCTTTGGATTGCGAGATCGAACATGTACCTGCTGAGCCACCTCTTCCTGATGCTGACCAAGAACGCTGAAAAGGCCGCGAAAGAGCGCGCCGATGCGTACCTGTCCGAAGCAACCGACATCTACGATCTCGAATTCCGCATGCGCAAGATCGATCGCGAAGCGGCGATGAACCGTCCGTTCTCGTTCGGCTCGCGCTAAGCCGCGCAGCGCGGGCCGGCTCACCAGCCGGTCCGGCGAATCACGCAAAAGGGCGTGTGTGGCAACCAGCCGCACACGCCCTTTTGCATTCGACGCCGCGCGTTGCGTCAGACGACCGTCAGGCGCACCGGCACGTTGTTGCGGGTCGCGTTCGAATACGGGCACACGTGGTGCGCCTTGTCGACCAGCGCTTGTGCGTCGGCCTTGTCGAGCCCCGGCAGCGACACGCGCAGTTCGATGTCGAGCCCGAAGCCACCGGCATCGTTCGGGCCGATGCCCACTTCCGCGGTCACTTGCGTGTCGGCCGGCAGCGCCTGTTTGTTCTGGCCGGCGACGAACTTCATCGCGCTCAGGAAACAAGCCGAGTAACCTGCGGCAAACAGCTGCTCCGGGTTCGTGCCTTCCGCGCCCGTACCGCCGAGTTCGCGCGGCGCGGCCAGCTTCACTTCCAGCTTGTTGTCGGCGGATACCGCGCGGCCGTCGCGGCCGCCCGTGCTCGTGGCGCTGGTCTTGTACAGAATGTTCATGGTGCAGCTCCTGTCGGAAGAGTGGTAGGAAGCGGTCCGGTCGGACGGGGTGTCGCCGGCCACGAACGAAATATAGAACACAAATGATTTGTGTGCAAATGAAATTTTGAAGAAAAAGCCCGGCAGTGCCGGGCTTGTTTGAGATCGACGTGCCGTCAGCCTTCGTTGGCGGCCGACAGCGCGTTGCGCAATTGCTGGAGATCCGCGCGCAGCCGGACCAGGAACTCGGGCGTTTGCTGCATCGCGCAGAAGAGATCGGCGGGCACCGAGCGCGCCTTGAGCTTCAGCGCACGGCCTTCCGCGGTCAGGCGCACGTTGACGACGCGCTCGTCGGTCGCGCTGCGCACGCGTTCGACGTAGCCGAGCGCCTCGAGCCGCTTCAGCAGCGGCGTGACGGTGGCAGGGTCAAGGTCGAGGCGGGCGGCGATGTCCTTCACCGCGATGTCGTCGCGCTCCCACAGCACGAGCATTGCAAGATATTGGGGATAGGTCAGCGACAGCTTGTCGAGCAGCGGCTTGTACGCCTTCGTCATCGCATGGGAAGTCGAATAGAGCGCGAAGCACAGTTGCTCGTCGAGCGTCTGGGGCAGCGGGGGCAGGCGGTCCATGATTCGGGGGCGCGGCGGACGCGCTAACGATTTGCATGCAAATTATTTTGCGCGCAACGGATTCGATTGAACAGGGGGCGGCGCGAAGGCTGGGGCGCCGGGGCCGGGAGGGGAGATGGACGGCCGGCGGCGTGCGCCGGCCGAGTCTGCGTCAGTGGCCCGACTCAGCGGCCGGACTCAACGGCCCGACGCGGGCGTCGCGGCTCCCGGTTCCTGCACGCCGAAGCAGCCGCGATAGGTCGCGTAGAACGAGCAGTACATCATCGTGACGATGATGATCGTCACCGGCATCATGATCGTCAGCACGTAGGCGCCAGCGCCGAGCGCCTGCAGCAGCAGCGACAGGCCGAACGACGTGCCGAGCGCGACGCCGAACCACAGCAGCCCGTACACCACGAATGCGCCGCGATTGCGCCAGCAACTGACGATGCTGAAGAACAGCGCCTTGGCGGGCGGGATGTCGTGCCATGCGGTGAGCACCGGCGCGAACCAGAACAGCATCGCGACCGGCGCGTAGAGCAGCGTCGCCAGCAGCAGCGCGCCGAGCGTGCCTTGCGCGGCAAGCGCTTCCGGCGTCGGACTCGTTTCGCTCGTCGCGCCCAGCATCATGGTGAGCAGCCCGCCGCCGTCCACGACGGACGACGCGGCGAACACGAGCACCATCAGCGCGACGTAGACCACGCCGAGTACGAGCAGCCGCTGCGTCGTCACGGTGCCGTACGAGCGGAAGCCGTCGATGAGGATCGTCGGCATCACCGGCTTGCCGGCCACCGTGTCGCGGCACGCGGCCATGAAGCCGACGGCGATGCCGGGGATGAACAGCAGCGGCAGCGCCGCGCCGATGACCGGCACCATCGACACCAGCGTGATCGCCAGCAGGTACGTGAAAAACAGCGTGATGAACGCGAGCGGGTTCCGGCGGAACAGCCAGATGCCTTGACGGAACCAGACATAGCCCGCTTTCGCGGGCACTTCGATCAGTTGCATGCGGTATGGGTCTCGGGAAGCGCGGGCGTGTGGGCGATACGCTCACGCAGGATGCGTTCGAAATGACCGGGGTCGTGCGGTTTGAGCATTTCAGCCGCGCGCGGCAGGTAGAAATCGTACAGGCGCGACACCCAGAAGCGGTACGCGCCCGCGCGCAGCATGTCGCTCCAATGGCGGCGCTCCTCGGCCGTGAACGGCCGGACCGTCTGGTACGCGCGCAGCAGCGCATCCGCGCGCGCGACGTCGAGCACGCCCGTCGTGAGGTCGACGCACCAGTCGTTGACGGTCACCGCGACGTCGAACAGCCATTTGTCGCAGCCCGCGAAATAGAAATCGAAGAAGCCGCCGAGCCGGACGTCATGACCGGTGCCGGGCGCCGCGTGCGCGAACAGCACGTTGTCGCGGAACAGGTCGCAGTGGCACGGGCCGCTCGGCAGCGCCGCGTAGTCGTCCGACGAGAAGAACGCGGCCTGATGCGCGAGTTCGTCCTCGAGCAGCGTGCGCTGCGCGTCGGAAATGAACGGGACGATCGCCGGCACGTTTTCCTGCCACCACGGCAGGCTGCGCAGGTTCGGCTGGTGGCGCGCATAGTCGCGCCCCGCGAGGTGCAGGCGCGCGAGCATCTGCCCGACCTCGATGCAGTGTTCGACCCCCGGTGCGAGCTCGGCGGCGCCATCGAGCTTCGTGACGATCGCGGCCGGCTTGCCGTGCAGTTCGCCGAACAGCGCGCCGTCGTCGCGCGGGACCGGATCCGGCACCGGCACGCCGTGGCTGGCCAGATGGCGCATCAGATCGAGGTAGAACGGCAACTGTTCGGCCGTCAGCTTTTCGAAGATCGTCAGGACGAATTCGCCGCGCGTCGTCGTCAGGAAGAAGTTGCTGTTTTCGATGCCGGACGGAATGCCGCGGAACGCCAGCACGTCGCCCAGTTCGTAGTGGCGCATCCATTGCGCGAGATCGGAGTCGGAAACAGCGGTGAAAACGGCCATGCGAGATGCGTCTGGTCAGTTGTCGGCACGCGCGCGGCGTGCGGCGCGACAGGAGGTGAAGGGAAAGCCGGCGCGCCGCGTCGGGACCGACGCGGCGCGGGGGGAATCAGTAGCGGAGGTTCACCGACGGCAGGCGCGTGATCGGGACGCCCGCGTCGTGCGGTTTCGGCGACGTGTCGAGCGTCGAACTCATCTGGTAGCGCGTGCCGAAGTTCGACTTCACGTCGATCTCGACCGGCTTGCCGCGATCGCGATACTCGGTGACCTCGGTGCCGTTCTTGCTCTTTTCATGGAAGCTCGGCGTGCGGCGAATGTCGGCGAAGTCGACTTTCGACGTGACTTCGGCGCCCGGCCGGTTGATCTTGCGGAGATCGGGCAGGCCGGCGGCTTCGTTGGCCTCGGCCCGGGCCTGCGCGTCGGCGTCGGGCGTGCCGCCGGCGGCGTAGGCGGCGGCAAACGTGCCAGCGAGCACGGCGGCAGCGGCGACGAGAATGAGCGGCTTCATGATGAGTCTCCAGTGAACCTTCCGATTTTAGCAAATACTGCGCGCGGCCCGGCCCTCGCGTGCAAGCGGCGTGCAAGCGGGCGGCCATGAGCGTGACCGGGTTCCGTGGTAATGTCGTTCGATCAGACGAGGTGATGAAAATGAAGAACGATTTGAGCCGCCGGCATCGGGTGCTGACGCCCGAGAGCCCGCCCGTCGAAGCATTCGACGATTCCGTTGCCGCCGTCGCGCGGCTGTCGGCCATCTACGACACCAATACGGGCTTCCTGCGCGACGCCTTCGCGCGTTATCGCCGCCATGAATCGATCACCGAGCACGTGCGCGCGTGCTATCCGTTCGTGCGGATTCGCACCGACGTCAACACGCACGTCGATTCGCGCCGTTCGTACGGTTTCGTCGCGGGCCCCGGCGTGTTCGAGACGACCGTCACGCGTCCCGACCTGTTCGCGAACTACTATCGCGAGCAACTGCGCCTGCTGTCGAAGAACCACCATGTGAAGATCGAGATCGGCGTGTCGTCGCAGCCGATTCCGGTTCACTTCGCGTTTCCCGAAGGCATCCACCTCGAAGGCGAGCTCGATCGCGACCGCCTGCTCGCGATGCGCGACATCTTCGACACACCCGACCTGTCGTACCTCGACGACCGCATCGTCAACGGCACGTTCGAGCCGGCACCCGGCGAGCCGCATCCGCTCGCGCTGTTCACCGCCGCGCGCGTCGACTTTTCGCTGCACCGGCTGCGTCACTACACGGCGACGTCGCCCACGCACTTCCAGAATTACGTGCTCTACACGAACTATCAGTTCTACATCGACGAGTTCGTGAAGCTCGGCCGCGCGATGATGACGGAAAGCACCGATCCGGACGTGCGCGCGTACCGCAGCCAGTACAGTTCGTTCGTCGAGCCGGGCGACGTCATCACGTACAACGCGAACCTCGGCAGCGAGCCGGCCGAGGGCGCCGCGCCGCCGCGGCTGCCGCAGATGCCCGCGTATCACCTGAAGCGCGCGGACGGCAGCGGGATCACGATGGTCAACATCGGTGTCGGTCCGTCGAACGCAAAGACGATCACCGATCACATCGCGGTGCTGCGTCCGCATGCCTGGGTGATGCTCGGCCACTGCGCGGGCCTGCGCAACACGCAGCGCCTCGGCGACTACGTGCTCGCGCACGGTTACGTGCGCGAGGATCACGTGCTGGATGCGGACCTGCCGCTGTGGGTGCCGATCCCGGCGCTCGCCGAAGTGCAGCTCGCGCTCGAGCGCGGCGTGGCCGAGGTCACGCGTCTCGAGGGAGCCGAACTGAAGCGCGTGATGCGCACGGGCACGGTCGCGAGCGTCGACAACCGCAACTGGGAACTGCGCGATCACCGCGAGCCCGTGCAGCGGCTGTCGCAGAGCCGCGCGATCGCGCTCGACATGGAAAGCGCGACGATCGCCGCCAACGGTTTCCGTTTCCGCGTGCCGTACGGCACGCTGCTGTGCGTATCGGACAAGCCGCTGCACGGCGAGCTGAAGCTGCCGGGCATGGCCGACACGTTCTATCGCGGCCAGGTCGACCAGCATCTGCAGATCGGCGTGAAGGCGATGGAGATTCTGCGCACGAACGGGCTCGACAAGCTTCATAGCCGCAAGCTGCGGAGCTTTGCGGAAGTGGCGTTTCAGTGAGGTGAACGCCGCGCAAGCCGCGGGCGTAACGACAAAGGCCGCACGCGAACTTTCGTTCACGTGCGGCCTTGTTTTTTGTCCTGCAGTGCGCGGGCCCGATCGACCCCGCACCTAGACGCTCAGCACTCGCCCTTCTTCGCGTGTCCCGGCGGGCAATGGTAGCCGCCGTGACCGCGATGGCGCTCATGATCTTCCCACTCACGACGCTCCCAGTAGCGGCGGCCGTCCCAGTAGCGATCGCCGTGCCAGCCGATCACGACCGCAGGCGCCGGTGCGACCACGACCGGCGCGGGCGCGACGACGACCGGCGCGGGCGTGCCGATGTTGACGTCGACGTTGACGGCATGGGCGAGGCCGGACAGCGAAAGACCGAGGCCGGCGAAGGCGAGGGCGATCAGTGAGCGTTTCATGTTGTTTTCCGTGATGTCGTTGTCAAAGGCCGGCGCGACGCGATGGACGCGAGGGGGATCGTTCCACCGGGGGGACGCCACGCCGACGAGATGCAGTGTGCAGGCGCGGCGCGAAAAAGGCGAGACGGGTTTGTTACGGTGGATTGACGTCAGGCACGCTTGCCGGATCGATGACGGGCTGCACGATTTGACAATGGCGGGCCGGGCATGGGAAGCGTCGATCGCATTGCGCGATGCAGGCTGCCCGGATTTGACATTCGGCGGCGCCCGGCTGCACGGCGGGATTAACACGGCGTTACAAAATGACGCGCGGCAGGTGGCGGAATTGCCATGCCTGCCGCGCGGGAGACGGGATGCCGGCCGTGAGGCAGGCCATCGCACCGATCGAATTACAGATAGAACATGCGGTCTTCTTCGGGCCGCGGCGGATGGTCTTCGCCGTCCGCACCTTCTTCCTCGCCGCTGTCCTCGTAGAACGCGAGCACGGCGTCGAGCACCTGGTCGGGATCGTCGATCACCTGCATCAGATTCATGTCTTCCGGATTGATGAGGCCCATTGGAATCAGTTGGTCGCGGAACCACTGCAGCAGCCCCTGCCAGAACGTGCTACCCACGAGAATGATCGGCACGAGGCGCGACTTCTTCGTCTGGATCAGCGTGAGCACCTCGGACAACTCGTCGAGCGTGCCGAAGCCGCCCGGCATCACGATCACCGCGTCGGAGTTCTTCACGAACGTGACCTTGCGCGTGAAGAAGTGGCGGAAGCGCAGGGAGATGTCTTGATAGTGGTTGCCCGCCTGCTCGTGCGGCAACTCGATGTTCAGGCCGACCGACGGCGCCTTGCCGGCGTGCGCGCCCTTGTTCGCGGCTTCCATGATGCCGGGGCCGCCGCCGGAGATCACCGCGAAGCCGGCGTCGGACAGCTTGCGTGCGATCTGCACGGCCAGCTTGTAGTGCGGCGTGTCCGGTTTGAGACGGGCAGAACCGTAGATGCTGACGGCCGGGCGGATCTCCGACAGGTACTCGGTCGCCTCGATAAACTCTGCCATAATCGTGAACATCTGCCACGATGCGCGCGCCTTCTTGGCCGTCGCGCGTTCTTGATCTGCGAGCGAACGCAGACTCGGAATCACTTTTCTCTTGTTCATAATGCCTGAAGAACGAAATCTGGAAGGTAAGACCCTGCTATTGGTTGACGGTTCGAGCTATCTGTATCGGGCTTACCATGCGATGCCTGATTTGCGTGGCCCTGGCGGGGAGCCGACCGGAGCGCTCTACGGAATCATCAACATGCTGCGCCGTATGCGCAAGGAAGTCAGTGCAGAGTATAGCGCTTGCGTGTTCGATGCAAAGGGCAAGACGTTCCGCGACGATCTTTATGCCGACTATAAGGCAAACCGTCCGTCGATGCCGCCCGATCTTGCACTGCAGGTCGAGCCGATTCACGGCGCGGTCCGTGCGCTCGGCTGGCCGCTGCTGATGGTCGAGGGCGTCGAGGCCGACGACGTGATCGGCACGCTCGCGCGCGAAGCCGAGCGGCACGGGATGAACGTGATCGTGTCGACCGGCGACAAGGACCTCGCGCAGCTCGTCACCGATCACGTCACGCTCGTCAACACGATGACCAACGAGACGCTCGATCGCGGCGGCGTGATCGAGAAGTTCGGCGTGCCGCCCGAGCGGATCATCGACTACCTCGCGCTGATCGGCGACACCGTCGACAACGTGCCCGGCGTCGAGAAGTGCGGGCCGAAGACGGCCGTGAAATGGCTGTCGCAATACGACAGCCTCGACGGCGTGATCGAACACGCGGGCGAGATCAAGGGCGTGGTCGGCGACAACCTGCGCCGCGCGCTCGATTTCCTGCCGCTCGGCCGCAAGCTCGTGACCGTCGACACGGCCTGCGATCTCGCACCGCATCTCGAATCGATCGAAGCGTCGCTGAAGAGCGACGGCGAAGCACGCGACCTCCTGCGCGACATCTTCGCGCGCTACGGCTTCAAGACGTGGCTGCGCGAAGTCGACAGCGCGCCCGCCGAAGGCGGCGGCGCCGATGCGCCGGAAGGCGAGCCGGCGCAAGTGGTCGCGGCGGACATCGTCCGCGAATACGACACGATCCAGACCTGGGAACAGTTCGACGCATGGTTCGCGAAGATCGATGCGGCCGCACTGACCGCATTCGATACGGAGACCACCTCGCTCGATCCGATGACCGCGCGGCTCGTCGGCCTGTCGTTCTCGGTCGAGCCGGGCAAGGCCGCGTATCTTCCGGTCGCGCACCGCGGCCCCGATCTGCCCGAGCAGTTGCCGATCGACGACGTGCTCGCGCGCCTGAAGCCGTGGCTCGAATCGGCCGACCGCAAGAAGGTGGGCCAGCATCTGAAGTACGACGCGCAGGTGCTCGCGAACTACGACATCGCGCTGAACGGCATCGAGCACGACACGCTGCTCGAATCGTACGTGCTCGAATCGCACCGCACGCACGACATGGACAGCCTCGCGCTGCGCCATCTGGGCGTCAAGACGATCAAGTATGAAGACGTGGCCGGCAAGGGCGCGAAGCAGATCGGCTTCGATGAAGTGGCGCTCGAGCAGGCTGCCGCGTACGCCGCCGAAGATGCGGACATCACGCTGCAGCTTCATCACGCGCTGTATCCGCAGGTTGCGCGCGAACCGGGCCTCGAGCGCGTGTATCGCGAGATCGAGATGCCGGTGTCGCTCGTGCTGCGCAAGATGGAGCGCACCGGCGTGCTGATCGACGACGCACGCCTGCAGGCGCAAAGCAGCGAGATCGCGACGCGGCTCATCGAACTCGAGGGCCAAGCGTACGAACTGGCCGGCGGCGAATTCAATCTCGGCTCGCCGAAGCAGATCGGGCAGATCTTCTTCGAGAAGCTGCAGTTGCCGGTCGTGAAGAAGACGCCGAGCGGCGCTCCGTCGACCGACGAAGAAGTGCTGCAGAAGCTGGCCGAGGATTACCCGCTGCCGAAGCTGCTGCTCGAGCATCGCGGGCTGTCGAAGCTGAAGTCGACCTACACCGACAAGCTGCCGCGCATGGTGAATCCCGCAACGGGCCGTGTGCACACGAACTATGCGCAGGCCGTCGCGGTCACGGGCCGCCTCGCGTCGAATGATCCCAATCTTCAGAACATTCCGGTGCGCACGGCCGAGGGCCGGCGGATCCGCGAAGCGTTCATCGCGTCGCCGGGTCACCGCATCGTGTCGGCCGACTATTCGCAGATCGAATTGCGGATCATGGCGCACATTTCCGGCGACGCGTCGCTGCTGCGTGCGTTCTCGCAGGGCGAGGACATCCACCGCGCAACGGCCGCCGAGGTGTTCGGCGTGACGCCGCTGGAGGTCAACTCCGATCAGCGCCGGATCGCGAAGGTGATCAACTTCGGGCTGATCTACGGGATGAGCGCGTTCGGCCTCGCGTCGAACCTCGGCATTACGCGCGATGCGGCGAAGCTGTATATCGACCGCTATTTCGCGCGCTATCCGGGCGTCGCGCAGTACATGGAGGACACGCGCGCGGCAGCGAAGGAAAAGGGCTACGTCGAAACCGTTTTCGGCCGCCGCCTGTGGCTGCCGGAGATCAACGGCGGCAACGGCCCGCGCCGCCAGGCCGCTGAACGTGCGGCCATCAATGCACCGATGCAGGGCACGGCGGCCGACCTGATCAAGCTGTCGATGATCGCGGTGGACGACTGGCTCACGCGCGACCAGCTCGCATCGCGGATGATCATGCAGGTGCACGACGAACTGGTGCTCGAGGTGCCCGACGACGAACTGTCGCTCGTGCGAGAGAAACTGCCGGAAATGATGTGCGGTGTGGCGAAGCTGAAGGTGCCGCTGGTCGCTGAAGTGGGTGCCGGCGCGAACTGGGAAGAGGCACACTGACGCACCCCCGAGTGATTCCCGTGTCCCGCGGCATATTGTTGCAGGGATGCTGAATATCGAGATGGTTTGCTTGTGGTCAACGCGCAAGCTCCCGGACAATGCATGTCAGTCAGGTCATTGTCGCGGGGGCAGCGCACCCCGCGTTCCGGCGTCGGCGCGTCGAAGTGTTTCGAACTGCACATCGATGATGTCCGAACCGGTTAATCCAACGGGCGGCGCGAACGCATCGCGTCTGCATCGTCCGGCGGCAGCAGTTTCGAATCGCAAAGGGGGAATCGGATGCATCGGATCATCATCGTAGGTGGGGGCGCGGGCGGCCTGGAACTGGCGACGCGGCTCGGCGACCGTTACGGCGCGCGCGGCAATCGTCCCGCGCGTGCGCTCGTCACGCTCGTCGACCGCAATCCGACCCACATCTGGAAGCCATTGCTGCACGAGGTCGCGGCCGGCAGCATGGACCCGTTCACGCAGGAACTCGAATACGCAGCCCAGGCACGCTGGCATGGCTTCGAGTTTCAGCAGGGCGAACTGACCGCGCTCGATCGTGCGGCGAAGCGCATCACGCTGTCGCCCGTCAACGACAGCGACGGCGCGGAACTGCTGCCTGCGCGCGACCTGGAATACGACACGCTCGTGATCGCGATCGGCAGCACGACGCATTTCTTCGGCGTGCAGGGCGCGGCTGAAAACGCGATTGCGCTCGATACGGTCGGCGAGGCCGAGCGCTTCCGCAAGCGCCTGATCGCCGCGTGCATGCGCGCCGAGCACCAGGCGCCGGCGCAGCCCGCGCCGGGAGCGGCGGACGAGCCGCGCATCCAGGTGGTGATCGTCGGCGGCGGCGCGACGGGCGTCGAGCTGTCCGCTGAACTGCGCAACACCGCGCAGGTGCTGTCCGTCTATGGGCTGCACAAGCTCGACCCGCAGCACGACGTCGGCATCGTGCTGATCGAATCGGGGCCGCGGATTTTGCCTGCGCTGCAGGAGCGCGTCTCGACCGCAACGGCCGAGCTGCTCGAAAAGCTCGGCGTGCGCTTGATGCTGGCCGAGCGCGTGACCGAGGTCGCGCCGGGTTTCGTGCATACGGCGAGCGGCAAGTCGGTGCGCGCGGATCTCACGGTCTGGGCGGCCGGCATCAAGGCACCGTCCGTGCTGTCGAATCTTGATGGCCTCCAGGTCAACAAGCTCGGCCAGCTCGACGTGCGCCGCACACTGCAGACCTTCACCGACGACAACGTCTTCGCACTCGGCGATTGCGCGGCATGCGTATGGCCCGGCAACGAGCGCAACGTGCCGCCGCGCGCGCAGGCCGCGCACCAGCAGGCGAGCTTTCTGCTAAAGGCGATCGGCTGCCGGCTCGACGGACGTCAGTTGCCCGAGTTCACGTATCGCGATTTCGGTTCGCTCGTGTCGCTCGGTCACTTCAGCGCAGTCGGCAACCTGATGGGCGGGCTGATCGGCGGCAACATGCTGATCGAAGGGCTGTTCGCGCGCTTCATGTATATGTCGTTGTACCGTCTGCACATCGCGGCGCTGCACGGCTATCCGCGCATGGTGCTCGATACGTTTGCGCACTGGCTGCGCCGCACGACGCTGCCGCGCGTCAAGCTGCACTGACCGCGCGGTTCGTGCACCGACGGGCAGGGATTCCTGCCCGTTGTCGTTTCAGGTGCGGCTGACCGCGGATTCGCGCACCGGGCCTGTTCATTGCGCGTCACTTCGTTTCAATCCACGGACATTCGCGCGCGCGCCGGCGCTCGCCGCATCGTGCCGCGCATGGACTTGCCGGGCCGGGTTGCCGCGGTCATCGATACCGTTGGGTGCCACGGCATTGCATCGTCGTAATCGAGTCTTACACATCTGACAGTTGACGCGACAACGGATTATTGGGCATCTTGTCCGGGTTTCCGCTTGCGGCGGGGTGCCACCGCCGCGACATCCGCGCCGTCCGCCGGCGTGGTGCCGGGGCGAGTCCCTGGCCGTGACGGCGGCGCCCAATCGAGGAGTGCATTCATGTTGAAACCCGAAGTCGACAGCCTGGTTCCCCACGTTCCGTTCTCGCGCCGCAAGTTCATGCAGGCCGCGCTGGGCGGCACCTTCGCGGCGGCCGTGCTGCCCGTGTCGGCGCAGACCATCACGACCGACAGCAGCGGGCTGGACGTCGACACCATCGAGATCCGCTCGGGCGACGCGAGCATCCCCGCGTATCGCGCGCAGCCGGTCGACAAGACGAACCTGCCGGTCGTCATCGTGATTCACGAGATTTTCGGCGTGCATGCGCATATCGCCGACGTTTGCCGTCGCTTCGCGAAGCTCGGCTATCTGGCGATCGCGCCCGACCTGTTCGCGCGCCAAGGCAATGCATCGAAGTATCCGACGATGAAGGAGCTGTTCGACAACATCATCAGCAAGGTGCCCGACCGGCAGGTCACCGAGGATCTCGATGCGACCGTCGCATGGGCCGGCAAGAACGGCGGCGACCTGTCGCGTCTCGGCGTGACGGGATTCTGCTGGGGCGGCCGCCAGGCGTGGCTGTACGCGGAGCACAATCCGCACGTGCGGGCGGCTGTCGCATGGTATGGGTTCGTCGAGGGCGCGACCGACGAGATGACGCCGTTCAATCCGGTCGATCATGCGTCGTTGCTGAAGGTGCCCGTGCTCGGGCTGTACGGCGAGAAGGACACGAACATCACGCAGGCGTCGCTCGCGGACATGCGCAAGGCGATCCAGACGAGCGACTCGAAGCTCGCGCGCCAATCGGAGATCGTCGTGTATCCGGATGCGGGTCACGCGTTCTTCGCCGATTATCGGCCGAGTTACGTGAAGGGCGATGCCGAGGACGGCTGGAAGCGCGCGATCGAGTGGTTCCACAAGTACGGCGTGATGTAAACGAAGAAGCGGCGGCAGATGCCGCCGCCTTGTCGTCGCGCCACGCAGGTGCTTATGGGTTCGGGCCGGTCGCGATCGGCCGCGACGGATCGGCGCTCCATTCGCTCCACGAGCCCGGATACAGCGACGCGCCATGCAACCCCGCGATTTCGAGCGCGAGCGCGTTGTGGCATGCGGTCACGCCGGACCCGCATTGCAGAATCACGCTGTTCGGTTCGGTGCCGGCGAGCAGCGTGGTGAACGTCTCGCGCAGTTCATGACCGGTCTTGAAGCGGCCGTCGGCGGCCAGGTTGTCCTTGAAGAACCGGTTGCGTGCGCCGGGAATGTGGCCGCCGACACGATCGATCGTTTCGTTTTCGCCGCGATAGCGATCCGGTGCGCGCGCATCGATCACGACGCGCTTGGCCGACGTCACGTTCGCGAGCACGGCCGCCGCATCGACCGTCGATTCGAGCGGGGTCGTTGCGCGGAAGTCGCCGGCGGCCGGGTGCGGCACGTCGGCGGTCAGCGGCTGGCCGGCCGCTTCCCATGCCTGCAGGCCGCCGTCGAGCACCGCGACGGAATCGTGCCCGAGCCAGCGCAGCAGCCACCATAGCCGCGCCGCATAGGCGCCACCCTGTGCGTCATAGGCGATGACCTGCTGGCCCTGCTTGACGCCGCGGCTGGCGATCAGCGTCGCGAATGCGTCGCGGGTCGGCAGCGGATGGCGGCCGTTGGTGCCGGTCTTGCGGCCGGACAGGTCGCGGTCGAGATGGAGATACTGCGCGCCGGGAATATGGCCGGTCGCATAGGCGGCTTCGCCCGCGCCCGGATCGACGAGATCGAAGCGGCAGTCGAACACGGCGACGCTGCCCGGCGCCGCGGCCAGCCGCTCGGCGAGATTGGCTGCGGAGATGAGCGTGGTGTAGTGGGTATGTGGCATGACGGCTCCCTGGAGTGCAAACGGCCTGATACTCCAAGTCTAAACAAAAAAAGACGGGCCGAAACCCGTCTTTTCATATGCCGAATGCCATGCGGCGCCGGCGCGCCGCGCGCGGTCAGATGTCGCCGAGGTGGCGGCGCAGGAACTCGTGGAAGTGCTGCATGCCGTCTTCCATCGGGCTCTGGTACGGACCGACCTGCGATTCGCCGCGCGCCATCAGTGCGCGGCGGCCTGCGTCCATCCGCATCGCGATTTCGTCGTCCTCGACGGCCGTCTCCATATAGGCGGCGCGCTCGGCCTCGACGAACTCGCGCTCGAACAGTGCGATTTCCTCGGGGTAATAGAACTCGACGATGTTGGTCGTCTTCTGCGGGCCGCGCGGAATCAGCCACGACACGACGAGCACGTGCGGATACCACTCGATCATCAGGCCCGGGTAGTAGACCATCCAGATCGCGCCGAACTCCGGCGGCACGCCGTTGCGGAACTTGAGCACCTGCTCGTGCCACTTCTGGTAGGTCGCGCTGCCCGGTTTCGCGAGGGCGTTGTGCACGCCGACCGTCTGCACGCTGTACCAGTCGCCGAACTCCCATTTGAGATCGTCGCACGACACGAAGCTGCCGAGGCCCGGGTGGAACGGAACGACGTGATAATCCTCGAGGTAGACCTCGATGAACGTCTTCCAGTTGTAGTCGCACTCGTGCACTTCGACGTGATCGAAGTGATACTCGGAGAAGTCGAAGTGATGCTTCGTGCCGAGGTTCGCGAGATCGCGCGCGACGTTGCGGCCTTCGGCCTCGAACAGCAACCCCTGCCAGTTCTGCAGCGGGCTCTTGCCGAGGTTCAGGCACGGCTTGTCGGGGAAGTGCGGCGCGCCGAGCAGCTGGCCTTCCAGATCGTATGTCCAGCGGTGCAGCGGACACACGATGTTCTGTGTGTGGCCGCGCCCGTTCAGCATGATCGCCTGCCGGTGGCGGCACACGTTCGACAGCAGTTCGATCTGGTTCGCCGGGTTGCGGACCAGCACGCGGCCTTCCTTCTCGGACGGCAGCGCAAAATAATCCCCCGCCTCGGGCACCATCAATTCGTGCCCGACGTAACGAGGTCCTTTCTTGAAGAGGGTTTCGATCTCGCGCTCAAGGAGCGCCTCATCGAAATATGCAGTGACTGGAAGCTGGCTGTGAGCCGACTTCAACTGAAGCGCATCGCTCAGATTGGACATTCCCACTCCCGGTGTTAGCGTGAAAGCAGTGAACAACCCAACCATCGAAAAATCGATTTAGGGAAACGCGGAATTATACCCGGTTCGCCTCGCAAGGCTAGGATTAAGTGCCTGATTTGTGTCAATTTTTTGTCGGCAGGCAATCCGGGTGCGCACCCCGTGTGTCGAAGATGGGGCCGGAAGATGTGCCGGGCTGCCCACGTCGGCAGATCGGAGAATTCTCTTTTGCCGTAGAATGTCCGACTTGTTTTGAAATTTGACACCCTCGTCCATGGCGAAAACCGCATCCCCAGGCGCCACGCCGCCCGGCAATGGCACCGAACCGTTGCCGGACAATTATGAGATGGCGCTCGCGGAACTCGAGACGCTGGTTGCCCGGATGGAAGGCGGCGTGTTGAGCCTCGAGGATTCACTGGCGGCGTATCGCCGCGGTGCGACCCTCGTTGCGTTTTGCCAACAGCAGCTCGAGAAAGTGGAGCAGCAGGTTCGCGTGCTCGACGGCGCGACGCTGAAGCCGCTTTCGTCCGGAACGGCCGCCACGGACGGCGAAGACGACGATCTATGACATTCGAACAATGGATGCGGTCCGTGCTCGACCGTGTCGAGGACGCACTCGGCCACTATTTGCCGGCTGATAATGTAGTGCCCACGCAACTTCACGAAGCGATGCGCTACGCGGTCCTCGGCGGTGGCAAACGCGTTCGCCCGCTGCTGTGCCATGCAGCAGGCGAACTGACCGGCGCGACCGAAGCGGCGCGCAACGCAGCGGCGGCGGCGCTGGAGATGATCCACGTTTACTCGCTCGTGCACGACGACATGCCGTGCATGGACGACGACGCGCTGCGACGCGGCAAGCCGACCGTGCACGTGCAGTACGACGAGCCGACGGCGCTGCTGGTCGGCGATGCGCTGCAGTCGCAGGCATTCGTCGCGCTGACCGACGCCGCGGCACTGACTCCGGTGCAGCAGGCTGCGCTCGTGCGCGAGCTGGCGCTGGCGAGCGGCTCGATCGGCATGGCCGGCGGCCAAGCGATCGACCTGGCGAGCGTCGGCCTGAAGCTGACGCGCGAACAGCTCGAGACGATGCACCGGATGAAGACGGGCGCGCTGCTGCGTGCCGCCGTGCGGATGGGCGCGCTGGCAGGCGAGACGCCGTCGGCGGAGGCGATGGCCGCGCTCGACGTTTACGCGGGTGCCGTGGGTCTGGCCTTCCAGGTCGTCGACGACATTCTCGACGTCACGACCGATTCGGCGACGCTCGGCAAGACGGCCGGCAAGGATGCGGCGAACGACAAGCCGACGTACGTATCGATCCTCGGCCTCGACGCATCGCGTGAGCTCGCGGCCCAGCTGCGCGCCGAAGCGCACGATGCGCTGAAACCGTTCGGCGCACGCGCACAGCGTCTCGCCGAACTTGCCGACCTGGTGGTGAACCGGGTCAGCTGACGCGAAGCCCGCCGCTGCGCACACGCTACGGTGCGTGCAATAGAATGCGGGCGCGTTTGATTTCCTACAATGGAACGACGATGTACGACTTGCTGAAAACCATCGACGACCCGGCGGATCTGCGCCGCCTCGATCGTCGCCAACTCCAACCGCTCGCGGATGAACTGCGCGCGTTCGTGCTCGACAGCGTGTCGAAGACGGGCGGCCATCTGTCGTCCAACCTCGGGACGGTCGAGCTGACGATCGCGTTGCACTACGTGTTCAACACGCCGAACGACCGGATCGTCTGGGACGTGGGTCATCAGACCTACCCGCACAAGATCCTGACGGGCCGCCGCGACCAGATGCATTCGCTGCGCCAGTACGACGGCATCTCGGGTTTCCCGCGCCGCAGCGAGTCCGAATACGACACGTTCGGCACCGCGCACTCGAGCACCTCGATCTCGGCGGCGCTCGGGATGGCGATCGGCAGCCAGCTGAACGGCGACGACCGCTTCTCGATCGCGGTGATCGGCGACGGCGCGATGACGGCCGGCATGGCGTTCGAGGCGATGAACAACGCGGGCGTGTCGGAGGATGCGAAGCTGCTCGTGATCCTCAACGACAACGACATGTCGATTTCGCCGCCGGTCGGCGCGCTGAACCGCCATCTCGCCCGCCTGATGTCGGGCCGCTTTTACGCGGCCGCGCGCGCGGGCGTCGAGCGCGTGCTGAGCGTCGCGCCGCCGGTGCTCGAACTCGCGCGCAAGCTCGAGGAGCACGCGAAGGGCATGGTCGTGCCGGCCACGTTGTTCGAAGAGTTCGGCTTCAACTACATCGGCCCGATCGACGGTCACGATCTCGATTCGCTGATCCCGACGCTGCAGAACATCCGCGAATTGCGCGGCCCGCAATTCCTGCACGTGGTGACGAAGAAAGGCCAGGGCTACAAGCTCGCCGAAGCCGATCCCGTGCTCTACCACGGCCCCGGCAAGTTCAATCCGGCAGAAGGCATCAAGCCGTCGACCACGCCCGCGAAGAAGACGTACACGCAGGTGTTCGGCGAATGGCTGTGCGATGAAGCCGAGCGCGATTCGCGCGTCGTCGGCATCACGCCCGCGATGCGCGAAGGCTCGGGCATGGTCGAGTTCGAGAAGCGTTTCAAGGATCGCTATTACGACGTCGGCATCGCCGAGCAGCACGCGGTGACGTTCGCGGGCGGCCTCGCGACCGAAGGGCTGAAGCCCGTCGTCGCGATCTACTCGACGTTCCTGCAGCGTGCGTACGACCAGCTGATCCACGACGTCGCGCTGCAGAACCTGCCGGTCGTATTCGCGATCGACCGCGCGGGCCTCGTCGGCGCGGACGGTGCGACGCACGCGGGCGCGTACGATCTCGCGTTCATGCGCTGCATTCCGAACATGACGATCATGGCAGCGTCCGACGAGAACGAGTGCCGCCAGATGCTGCACACGGCGCTTCAGCAGCCGAACCCGACCGCGGTGCGCTATCCGCGCGGCGCGGGCACGGGCGTGGCGACGGTGAAGGAATTCACCGAAATCCCGCTCGGCAAGGGCGAAGTGCGTCGCCGCACGTCGCAGCCGGAAGGCAAGCGCGTCGCGATTCTCGCGTTCGGCACGATGGTTGCGCCGTCGCTCGTGGCGGGCGAGGAGCTCGATGCAACGGTCGCGAACATGCGCTTCGTGAAGCCCGTCGATGCGGCGCTCGTGCGTGAACTCGCCGAGACGCACGACTACCTCGTCACGGTCGAGGAAGGCTGCGTGATGGGCGGTGCGGGCTCGGCCTGCGTCGAAGCCCTGATGGACAGTGGGGTTATCCGACCCGTAATACAATTGGGCCTCCCTGACCAGTTCATCGATCACGGCGATCCCGCGAAGCTGCTGTCGCAATGCGGCCTCGACGGCGCGGGCATCGCGAAGTCGATTCGCGAACGCTTCCTGAGCCCGGCGGCCGATGTCGCCGGTCAGGCGAAGCGCGTCGCATAAGCTGGCGCCGCCTGCGGGCGGCGTCGGTGCGACTGGCGCAACCGGTCTACATTGATGCGGAAAACATGGGCCTGCGGGCCCATGTTGCTTTTCCGGCTGCCGCATGACGCGGCGTGCGCGTCGTCGGACGCGCGGCTTACAAGGATTGAACAAGATGAACCAGATGAATCCCGCCTTCGTGATGCCCGACGTGCAGAGCACGGTGGATACCCGCCAGATTCCGATTCAGCGCGTGGGCGTGAAGGCGGTCCGGCATCCGTTGACGGTGTGCACCGAGAGCGGCGACGTGCAGCCGACCGTCGGCGTCTGGAATCTCGACGTGCGCCTGCCTGCCGATCAGAAGGGCACGCACATGTCGCGCTTCGTCGCGCTGCTCGAGGAGAATCGTGCGCCGCTGACCGTCGAGCGCTTCCGCGCGATGCTCACGTCGATGCTCGAGAAGCTGGAAGCCGAGGCCGGCCGCATCGAGGTCACGTTCCCGTACTTCGTGAACAAGACGGCGCCGGTGTCGGGCGTGCAGAGCCTGCTCGACTATGAAGTGACGCTCGCGGGCGAAAGCCGCAACGGCGAAGCGCGCCTGTTCCTGAAGGTGCTCGTGCCGGTGACGAGCCTGTGCCCGTGCTCGAAGAAGATTTCGCAGTACGGCGCGCACAACCAGCGCTCGCACGTGACGATCGACGCCGAGCTCGCGGCCGACCTGCCGGTCGAGGCGCTGATCCGCATCGCGGAAGAAGAGGCGTCGTGCGAGCTGTGGGGCTTGCTGAAGCGTCCGGACGAGAAGTTCGTCACGGAGCGTGCGTACGAAAACCCGAAGTTCGTCGAGGATCTGGTGCGCGACGTCGCGCAGCGTCTCGATGCGGACGAGCGCGTGGTCGCCTATGTGCTCGAAGCCGAGAACTTCGAGTCGATCCACAATCACAGCGCGTATGCGCTGATCGAGCGCGACAAGCGGCACGCCGCGTAACGTTGTGCCGCTGCGGCGTTTTGCCGCTGAAACGGAAAAGGCCGCTAGATCGAGCGGCCTTTGTGTTTTGGCCGGCGTATTCCGAAACGTGTCGGTGCGTCGTGCGAATCAGCGTGCGAGCGACGCGAGATCCCAGCGCGGTTTCACCGTGAACGCGTAGTCGGCGTTCGCCTGCTCGGGCCAGCGGCCGAGCCGCAACGCGCCGGCGAGCGCGATCATCGCGCCGTTGTCGGTGCAGAGCGCGAGATCCGGATAGTGCACGTCGAAGCCGCGCTTGGCTGCGGCGGCCGACAGCGCCGCGCGCAACTGGCGGTTCGCGCCGACGCCGCCCGCGACGACGAGGCGCTTGAGCTTCGTCTTCTTGAGCGCGGCGAGCGACTTCGCGACGAGCACGTCGACGGCCGCGTCGACGAAGCCGCGCGCGAGATCGGCCTTCGCGCGTTCGAGCGCTTCGCCTTCGAGTTTTGCCGCCTCGAACTTCTTCATCTGCGTGAGCACGGCCGTCTTCAGGCCACTGAAGCTGAAGTCGAGATCGCCCGAATGGAGCATCGGGCGCGGCAGCACGACGGCGCCCGGCGTGCCTGTTTCCGCGAGCTTCGACACTTCCGGGCCGCCCGGGTAGCCGAGGCCGATCAGCTTCGCCGTTTTGTCGAAGGCTTCGCCGGCCGCGTCGTCGAGCGTCTCGCCGAGCGTTTCGTACACGCCGACATCGGTCACGCGCATCAGCTGCGTGTGGCCACCCGACACCAGCAGCGCGATGAACGGAAACGGCGGCGGCTCGTCGACGAGCAGCGGGGACAGCAGGTGGCCTTCGAGGTGATGGATACCGACGGTCGGCTTGTTCCATGCCAGCGCGAGCGCGTTCGCGATGCTCGCGCCGACCAGCAGCGCGCCGGCGAGGCCGGGGCCTTGCGTGAATGCGATCGCGTCGATGTCCTCGCGGTGCGTGCCGCTTTGCGCCATGACTTCCTCCAGCAGCGGCAGCGCGCGGCGGATGTGGTCGCGCGATGCGAGCTCGGGCACGACGCCGCCGTATTCGCGGTGCATCGCGATCTGCGAATGAAGCGCGTGCGCGAGCAGGCCGCGCTGCGTGTCGTAGAGCGCGAGGCCGGTTTCGTCGCAGGAGCTTTCGATGCCGAGAACGAGCATGGTAGAGGCGGGGCGAGCTGCGTCGAGCGCGCCGCAGGAAGGTAAACGTAACGGCAAATTATAGCAGGCGAGGGCCTGCCGCCGCTGGGGTGCGGCCCGGGTGCGCGGCCGGGCAGGTACAATCCGCGCCATGGAAACTTATGACATCGCCGTGATCGGCGCGGGCGCCGCCGGGATGATGAGCGCCGCGGTCGCCGGGCAACTCGGCCGCCGCGTGGTGCTGATCGACCACGCGCCGCGGCTCGCCGAGAAAATCCGCATCTCGGGCGGCGGCCGCTGCAACTTCACGAATCTCTACGCGGGCCCCGACAATTACCTGTCGTCGAATCCGCATTTCGCGCGCTCGGCGCTTGCACGCTACACGCCGCGCGACTTCCTCGGGCTGCTCAAGCGCCATCACGTCACCTGGCACGAAAAGCACAAGGGGCAGCTCTTTTGCGATCACGGCAGCGACGCGGTCATCGACATGCTGAAGCACGAATGCGACGCGGGCGGCATTGCCTGGCGCCGGCCGGTGGTCGTCGACGCGGTGCGCCACGCGTCGGCCGATGGCTTCACGCTCGACACGCAGCAGGCGGGGCCGATCCGCGCACGCGCGCTGATCGTTGCTACTGGCGGCCTGTCGATCCCGAAGATCGGTGCGACCGACTTCGGCTACCGGCTCGCGAAGCAGTTCGGCCACAAGCTCGTCGATACTCGGCCGGCGCTCGTGCCGCTCACCTTCGCGCAGCAGGACTGGGAGCCGTTCGCGGCGCTGTCCGGGGTGTCGCTCGAAGTGCGCGTGTCGACCGGCGACAAGAAGCGCGGCGGCGAATTCGTCGAGGACCTGCTGCTGACGCACCGGGGCCTGTCGGGCCCCGGCATCCTGCAGATTTCCAGCTACTGGCAGTCCGGCGATCCGATCCGCATCGACCTGCTGCCGCAGCGCGACGCGGTGGCCGACCTGCTCGACGCGAAGCGCACGTCGAAGCGCCAGATCGGCTCGCTGCTCGCGGACTGGGTGCCGTCGCGCCTCGCTCACGTCTGGCTCGACACGCACCGTGTCGCGGCCGATGCGCGGCTCGCGGACCTGCCCGACAAGACGTTGCGCCAGATCGGCGAAGCGCTGTCCGGCTGGACGCTGACGCCGAACGGCACCGAGGGCTACAAGAAGGCCGAAGTGACGAAGGGCGGCGTCGATACGCGCGAACTGTCGTCGGCGACGATGATGAGCGCGCGGGTGCCGGGGCTGTTCTTCGTCGGCGAGGCGGTGGACGTGACGGGCTGGCTCGGCGGCTACAACTTCCAGTGGGCGTGGGCATCCGGCACGGCGGCCGGGCAGGCGGCGGCGGAGTTTGCGCGGGGCGCCTGACACGGCTACGCGGGCCCGCCATTGACGGGACCCGGCCCTTATGTCTTTGCTTGGCGCTCTGCTATACTCGTAAATCTTCCCTGCAAACCTTTATTCGTGTCGGATCATGACGATCATTCGCGTTAAAGAAAACGAGCCGTTCGAAGTCGCCATGCGCCGCTTCAAGCGCACGATCGAGAAGAACGGTCTGCTGACCGAGCTTCGTGCGCGGGAGTTCTACGAGAAGCCGACCGCCGAGCGCAAGCGCAAGAAGGCTGCCGCGGTGAAGCGTCATTACAAGCGAATCCGCAGCCAGACGCTGCCGAAGAAGCTGTACTGAACGATTGAGCGCCGCACGATTCACTGAGCGGCGCACCGGCGACCTCCGCACGATCGGCCTCGATCCGGGGCCGCGAGTCGCCGATGCCGGATTCGAGCAACCCGCTTGAGACTTAGTCCCAAGCGGGTTTTTGTGTTGACGCCCGTTCGCGGGTGTCGAAGTCACGTTTCCATCCCGGGTGCAAGATGAGTTTGAAAGAGCAGATCAGCGAAGACATGAAGGCCGCGATGCGCGCGAAGGAAAGCGAGCGTCTGGCGACGATTCGCCTGCTGATGGCCGCGATCAAGCAGCGCGAGGTCGACGATCGGGTCACCCTCGACGACGCGGGCATTACCGCGGTGATCGACAAGATGATCAAGCAGCGCAAGGACTCGATCAGCCAGTTCGAAGCCGCCGGCCGCGACGATCTCGTCGCGAAGGAACAGGCCGAACTGACCGTGCTGGGCGCATACATGCCCGCGCAGCTGTCGGACGCCGAAGTGGCTGCCGAAGTCCAGGCCGCGGTCGCGGCAACGGGTGCGGCTGGCCCGCAGGACATGGGCAAGGTGATGGGCGTGCTGAAGGGCAAGCTCGCCGGCCGCGCCGACATGACGGCTGTTTCCGCGCAGGTCAAGGCCGCGCTGTCGAAGTAAAACCCGCTTCCCGGCGCACTGCATTCGCATGCGCCGGGGCGTCGTATTGTCTTTTTTTCGCTCGATCCCACGGTGATTCCGCATTCGTTCCTGCAGGATTTGCTGAACCGCGTCGATATCGTCGACGTGGTGGGCCGGTACGTGCAGCTCAAGAAGGGCGGCGCCAACTTCATGGGGTTGTGCCCGTTCCACAACGAGAAGAGCCCGTCGTTTACCGTCAGCCCGACCAAGCAGTTCTATCATTGCTTCGGCTGCGGCGCGCACGGCACGGCGATCGGTTTCCTGATGGAACATGCGGGGCTCACGTTCCCGGAAGCCGTGCAGGAGCTTGCGCAATCGGTCGGGCTGACCGTGCCGCACGAACCGTCGATGCGCGGGGGTGGCGGGGGCGGTGCAGGTGGCGGCGACTATCCGGCGCCCGTGTCGAAATCGGTCGCGACCGCGCTGTCCGACGTGATGTCCGCCGCGTGCGACTACTACCGCAAGCAGTTGCGCGGCGCGACGGTCGCGATCCAGTATCTGAAGAACCGGGGCCTGACCGGCGAGATCGCCGCGCGCTTCGGGCTCGGTTATGCGCCGGACGGCTGGCAAAACCTCGAAACCGCGTTCCCGGACTACCGCGACGACTCGCTCGTCGAATCGGGCCTCGTGATCGTCAGCGAGAAAACCGATGCACAGGGCGTCGCGCGCCGCTACGACCGGTTCCGCGAGCGAATCATGTTCCCGATCCGCAACGTGAAGGGGCAGGTGATCGGGTTCGGCGGCCGCGTGCTCGGCAGCGGCGAGCCGAAGTATCTGAATTCGCCCGAAACGCCGCTGTTCAACAAGGGCAGTGAGCTGTACGGGCTGTTCGAGGCGCGTCTCGCGATCCGCGAGCGCAAGTACGTGCTGGTTGTCGAGGGCTACATGGACGTCGTCGCGCTCGCGCAGCTCGGCTTCCCGAACGCGGTCGCGACGCTCGGCACGGCATGCACGCCGATTCACGTGCAGAAGTTGCTGCGCCAGACCGACACGGTCATTTTCAGCTTCGACGGCGACTCGGCCGGCCGGCGTGCGGCGCGCCGCGCGCTCGAGGCGTGCCTGCCGCATGCGGCGGACAACCGGACGATCCGATTCCTTTTCCTGCCGTCCGAGCACGATCCGGACAGCTACGTGCGCGAATTCGGCGCGGAAGCGTTTTCCGAGCAGGTCGAGCGCGCGATGCCGCTGTCACAATTTCTGTTGAACGAAGCAATTGCCGGCAAGGCGCTCGACCAGCCGGAAGGTCGAGCGAAGGCGCTGTTCGACGCGAAGCCGCTGCTGCAGGCGCTGCCGGCGAACGCGTTGCGCGCGCAGATCATGCACATGTTCGCCGACCGGCTCGATATCCCGTTCGAGGAAGTCGCGGGGCTGTCGGACGTCGATGCGCGCATCGCGGCGCCGGCGCGCCAGGCGCCCGCGCGCAGCGAACGGCGGCGTGTGACCGACAGCGAAAAGCGCGCGTTGCGTACCCTCGTGATGCATCCGCGGATCGCGTCGCAGCTCGACGACGAACAGCTTGCGACCCTGCGCGCGCTGCCGCGGATCGGCGAGCTGTTCGCCGAAGTCGTCGAGCATGCGCGCGCGCTGGGCGACGGCGCGGAGTTCCGGCTGCTGTCGGATGTCCTGCGGACGTCCTCGAACGGCGCGACTTACGAGGAAATCTTCCGCGAAATTCTGGACTATGATGAAAACGTCCGCGATTTGCTGTTACAGAATCCGGAAGACGAGACGGTGCCCGAGCGGCAGCGTGAACAGGAACGGATCGCGGGGGAGGAACTGCAGGCCGCGGTGCTCAAGATGCGCTATGACGCCTGCTGCGACCGGCTCGATCGGCTTGCGCGGCAGTCCACCTTCACACCCGAGGAACTGGCGGAATTGACGGAATTGAACCAGCAGCGAACCGACATGAAGCGTCGGCTCGGGCTGTAGGCGGCCGGGGCGCCAAGAGAGGGCGCCCCAGCGTGCTATAATATAAGGTTTCCAGCGGTTTGTTTTCCAAGCAGAGGCGAGAATCGCGATGGCAAAGACGACAGGCGGAAAGAAAGCAACGGGCAAGGGCTCGACGGAGCCGACCACGAAGGTCACAGCGGCCAAGTCTGCTTCTTCCACCAGGACAACGTCTTCAGCCACGTCAGCCCCTGCGGGAAAGAAAACCGCGGCCGGCACTGCTCAGGCTGCGCCGGCGCCGGCAGCCAGAACACGGGCTGCCGCCAGACCCGACTCCGGGCCGGCCAAGCCGGCGGCGAAGCGGGCAAGTGCGAAAAGCGCAAGGGACACGACTGCCGCCGCGGACGAAACGGCAGTACGTACTACTCATGCACCCACGGTTCAACCGGCTGTCGTCCAGCAGCCGCGAGTCGATATAGCCGGTACGGCGAACTCCATGACCAAAAAGCTGAACGAAGTATCCGTCGATGACGACGCAAATCAGAGCGACGAGCAGCCCGCAGCCGCGGCTGCCCCGGGCAAATCCAAGGTGCGCGATCGTCGCGCCAAGGAAAAGGCGCTGCTGAAGGAAGCGTTCGCGACGAGCACGCCCGGCACGGCCGAGGAGCTCGAAGAGCGCCGCGTGAAGCTGCGCGCGCTGATCAAGCTCGGCAAGGAGCGCGGCTTCCTCACGTATGCCGAAATCAACGACCACCTGCCGGACAACTTCACCGAAACTGAAGCCCTCGAAGGCATCATCGGCACGTTCAACGACATGGGCGTGGCGGTTTACGAGCAGGCTCCGGACGCGGAAACGCTGCTCCTGAACGACAACGCGCCGGCCGCGTCGTCGGACGATGAAGTCGAGGAAGAAGCGGAAGTCGCGCTGTCGACCGTCGATTCGGAATTCGGTCGCACGACCGATCCGGTCCGGATGTACATGCGCGAAATGGGCACGGTCGAGCTGCTCACGCGCGAAGGCGAAATCGAGATCGCGAAGCGGATCGAGGACGGCCTGCGCCACATGGTGATGGCGATTTCCGCGTGCCCGACGACGATCGCCGACATCCTCGCGATGGCCGAGCGCGTCGCGAACGAAGAGATCCGCGTCGACGAACTCGTCGACGGCCTGCTCGATCCGAATGCTTCGGACTCCGCCGATACGGACGGTTTCTCCGCGAAGGAAGCCGAAGCCATCGAGAACGAGGACGAGGAAGCCGAAGAGGAAGAGGAAGAAGAGGAAGAGGAGGAGGATGACGGTGCCGCTCAGGCGTCGGCCAACGCCGCTCAACTCGAAGCCCTCAAGCGTGCATCGCTCGACAAGTTCTCGCAGATCAGCGAGTGGTTCGACAAGATGCGCCGCGCGTTCGAGAAGGAAGGCTACAAGTCGAAGTCCTACCTGAAGGCGCAGGAAACGATCCAGACCGAGCTGATGACGATCCGCTTCACCGCGCGTACCGTCGAGCGTCTGTGCGACACGCTGCGTGCGCAAGTGGACGAAGTGCGTCAGGTCGAGCGTCAGATCCTGCACATCGTCGTCGACAAGTGCGGCATGCCGCGTTCGGAATTCATCGCGCGCTTCCCGGGCAGCGAGACGGATCTCGACTGGGCCGAGAAGATCACGGCCGAAGGCCATCCGTACAGCGCGGTCCTGTCGCGTAACGTTCCGGCGATCCGCGAACAGCAGCAGCGTCTGATCGACCTGCAGGCGCGCGTCGTGCTGCCGCTGAAGGATCTGAAGGAAACCAACCGCCAGATGGCGGCCGGCGAACTGAAGGCGCGTCAGGCGAAGCGTGAAATGACCGAGGCGAACCTGCGTCTCGTGATCTCGATCGCGAAGAAGTACACGAACCGCGGCCTGCAGTTCCTCGACCTGATCCAGGAAGGCAACATCGGCCTGATGAAGGCGGTGGACAAGTTCGAATACCGTCGCGGCTACAAGTTCTCGACCTACGCGACGTGGTGGATCCGCCAGGCCATCACGCGTTCGATCGCGGACCAGGCGCGCACGATCCGTATTCCGGTTCACATGATCGAAACGATCAACAAGATGAACCGCATCTCGCGGCAGATCCTGCAGGAAACCGGTCTCGAGCCGGATCCGGCAACGCTCGCCGAGAAGATGGAGATGCCGGAAGACAAGATCCGCAAGATCATGAAGATCGCGAAGGAGCCGATCTCGATGGAAACGCCGATCGGCGACGACGACGATTCCCATCTCGGCGACTTCATCGAGGACAACAACACGGTCGCGCCGGCGGATGCCGCGCTGCATGCAAGCATGCGCGACGTCGTGAAGGACGTGCTCGATTCGCTGACGCCGCGTGAGGCGAAGGTGCTGCGGATGCGTTTCGGTATCGAGATGAGCACCGATCACACGCTCGAGGAAGTCGGCAAGCAGTTCGACGTCACCCGCGAGCGGATCCGTCAGATCGAGGCCAAGGCGCTGCGCAAGCTGCGTCACCCGAGCCGTTCCGACAAGCTGAAGTCGTTCCTCGAAGGGAACTGATTTCCAGCGTCTTACTTGCGAACGCCGCCGGCATCCGCGTGATGCCGGTGGCGTTTGTCCTCTTTGGCGTCTTTGTTGTTACAATGCCGGCCCGGCTTCGTCGCCGGCGTGGCGTGTAGCACACGTTGCTTCTCGTCTGGGCCCCTAGCTCATGCTTGGTTAGAGCAGCGAACTCATAATCGGTGAGTACTTCCGCTTAATGCGTTGAAAAATAAGGGAATCTTCTGGCATCGAAATTGCCGTGCTACACGTAGGCTACAAGAAGTCCCTTCTTAAGCGGGGTCTAAGTGCGGTAAAATAACTGGTTTTTCGGGCCTCTAGCTCATGCTTGGTTAGAGCAGCGGACTTAGCAAGTGCCGTCCTACAGCTCGCAAGAGTACGGACCGCACGGAATGGGTTGCCTTGGGGTAAGTTGGCTCTGCCCCCTGGTAGAACTGCTCAAATTCGGGGAAACCTCTGCTGCTTTGGCAACGTGGCAATCCCGAGCGAAGCTCTCTCCGAGAGAACGTGTAGAGACTGTACGGGCAGGTCGTAAAGACAAGAGACAGTCCAGACCACAAACCCGAAAGGGGTGGCGAAAGCCATAGCTGGTAAGCATAATCCGTTGGTGCCGGGTTCGACTCCCGGGGGGCCCACCAAATACCTTCAGAAAGCTCCTTCGGGAGCTTTTTTTACGCCTGTTATGTCTGGGTCTTTAAATGCTAGATCCATGAAAGAGCTAGGCTATGATTGTGAGTATCGACATGCACGTTGGTGAAAAATAAAAATCTCTCTGGAGGGGTGATGTCCGATTCGTCAAACAATGCAAGATTGCAGCAGGAAGACCTCTTCTATGAAGATCGCTTTCTTGAAAGCTGGGCAGGTGCAATTATCACCAATCCCAGCACGGCCATTGTCGAACTCGTTGCCAACTGCTGGGATGCCTACGCCACTGAGGTCAAAATAGGTTGGCCCGATCCGAAGAACAACAAACAGTTCTCCATCTCGGATAACGGCAAGGGCATGACGAAAGCCGAGTTCGATTACATCTGGCGTGCGATGTCCTATGACCGCATCGCCAAGGGTGGTGCCACAACTACACCGCCACTAGGCGTAGAAGGTCTTCCTCGCTTCGTCTTCGGCAAGAATGGCAAGGGCCGATTTGCCAGTTTCTGCCTTACCAAGAACTATCAGATCACCTCGATAAAAGACGGTCAGAAGTTCGTCTACAAAGTCAGCAGGACACCAAACAAACCGCTAATCACTGAACTCGTGGAGTTCGTTGAGAAGGATGTGGAGGGGCATGGAACGACCATCACCGGTGAAGGTGAAATCCGCCAGATCAACCTCTCCGTGGAGCAAGCTCGAGAGCTTCTTGGTGGGCGGTTCCTCGCCAATCCGTCCTTCAAGGTCATCCTGAATGGGGCGCCGATTTCGTTTGCCGATATCAGCAAGTCATCTCTGTCCATTGTCGACGTTGAGGTGCCAGGCTACGGCACGGTGAAGATCTACCACATTGATACCCGTAAGGCCGACAAGACCACCAAACAGCATGGGATCGCGTGGTGGGTGACGAATCGCGCAGTGGGTGACTGCAAATGGCGCGGGACAGATGTGGAGCGCATTCTTGATGGCCGAACCGAGAAGGCCAAGCGTTTTACCTTCATTGTTCAGGCTGATTTTTTGAACAAGGAAAATGCGGTCAAGGAGGATTGGTCCGGCTTCCATGACACCAACGAGGCATGGCTGAAGACTCGGCCAATCGTTCAAGACAAGATCAAGGAGATCATTTCCAACACGAGCTATGCAGAACGCGAAGGGAAGCGGATCGCGGTTCTGGAACGTGTTGGCGAGTCTGTCAATCTTCTTCCGCTGCTGAGCAAGGAGCGAGTCACCACCTTCGTCAATGAGGTTGTGGACACATGCCCAAACTTTGGTGAGCAGGAAGTCGTTCAACTGACCTCCATTCTGGCGAAGTTGGAGAAGAGCAAATCGCAGTATGGTTTGCTGGAGATCTTGCACAACCAAGATCCGAACGATTTGGATGCACTTCATGAAGTGCTGAGCCAATGGACCATTGGCATGGCGAAGGTCGTGCTGGACGAGATCCAAGGGCGATTGAAGGTCATCAACGAACTGCGGATCAAGATTCAGGTGGCGGGCATTGACGAGGTCAAGGAACTTCAGCCTCTGTTTGCCAAGGGTCTTTGGATGTTTGGTGACAAGTTTGAATCAATTCACTTCACGTCCAACAAAGGGATGACGACGGTCATCCGTGAGCTATTTGATGGCAAGGCGGAGAAGGCTTCGCTGAACCGTCCTGACTTTGTCATTCGTGGCGACGGCAGCACAGGCTTCTATTCCCTTCCGTCTTACAACGAAGATCACGAAGAGGTCGGCGTCGGCCACCTTGTAATCGTTGATCTGAAGACCACCAAACTTTCGCTTGGCTCCAAGGAAAAAGAACAGATTTGGAAGTACGTGAAGGAGCTGAAGAAGAAAGGCTACATTCAGCCTGAGACGCGGGTAGACGGCTTCGTTCTTGGTGATCAGATTGAAAGTGGGGAAGGTGGAACCCGCACCGAAGACAACGACAAGGTCAAAATTCAGCCCCTGCTCTATAGCATCATTCTGAGCAGAGCCGAACAACGATTGCTCAAGCTTTACGAACGGGTAAGGGAAGCACCGTTCCTTCTGGAGCAACAGGAAGAGCTAAGTAAGTTCATTGAACCTGTCGCTGTCGCACAGCCGTCGCTTGCCGAGGCAGTGAGTGCGAAATGAACGAGAGCATCAACTGATGACTACCTGCTACTCCCTGGTGGGATTGGCGACCCAGGGCAGTACAAACCTGTTCCACGAGGGTTGGAGATCAAGATAGGTGAGAAGCTGGCTCTGCTGAAGAAGCGGGATGAAGATGCCAAGAAAAACTGAATGAAAGGATGGGGAATGGCCTACAGAAATTACATATTCATTGATAAAGCAATGATGGACAAGCCTATCTACAGGATATTTCCGACTGGTAGGCTCTTGCAGATTCTCACAACAAAAAAGCTAACATTGGTCAAGCCCCATAAATGGGATGATCCATTTGAGAATGCTCTATTGAAGAGTCAATTCAAAATTGGCGATGAATTTGGTGATTTTGGAGCCAAGGATTCAGTCTACGGTCAATGCTGGACTCAACACCGTGAGACAGATGCAATGTGGCGCATCTACTCACAGAATAAAGATGGTGTTCGGTTATCAACCACCCCAAGAAAGTTGCTTGAAGCCTTGAAGAAGGGGTGTCCAACTGTTCCAGATTTAAGCTGCTTTATTGGCAAGGTTCAGTATCAAACAAAAGACAACATCATTGAGTCCTTCAAAAAAATTGATCTGCTGAATACAAATGGATCTGGTATAGCCGAGTCATTGCTTTACAAGAGAAGAGAATTTTCTCACGAAAAGGAAATCAGGCTCATCTATAGCGGCGAGGATGGTAGATGCGGCAGCGATATATTCCAGTTTGAAATAGATCCCAATGCTCTGTTTGATAGGGTTTTGTTTGACCCAAGAATGGAAGAAGGCTTGAGAAAGTCTTACATTGCTGCAATTGAGGGACTTGATTGTGAAGTTGAAGTGAAGAGATCAACACTTTACGATGCACCCAAAAACCTGAGCTTCAAGCTTCCATGAAGATTTACGAACTGTTCAGTTCGCCATGCAAGCACAGCAATTGAAATAGGTGAGGGAAAGCATGAGTGATGAAGAGTTCTTCATTTGGACACCGTATCAGGCGTTCTACATTCAATCAATGCTCTTCAACACCACGTCAGCATTTCAGTCCTGTAGCATTGCCGAAATGATCATAAAAAAAATTTCTAATGGAGAGATTGATCCCCAAGAGACGAAAGATGTGTTGCTTGATTGCTTGCAGAACATCGTCAATCAATCTGGTGCCATATCAAGATACTTTTTCCCATCTCGTGATGGCGTAAAAGGTGGTGGCGCTGAGCAGAAAACTGTCCACAAGGATCGTGGAGACTTCCTTAGAAAAGTCTTTGATGTAGAGGATGGTAGCCCTCTGGTAAACAGAGGGTTGCGAAACTCAATCGAGCATTTTGATGAAAGACTTGATCTGTATCTTCAAAGCGGAATGGTGGGTTACATATTTCCAAGTCTCATTCTTCCTGAGCTAGAAGATTCTGATGCTCCTCACCACATCTTTAGGGCTTATTACTTGAAAGAGGGGATTTTTCAAGTGTTGGGTGAGCGATATAAAATTCAGCCGATTGTTGATGAAATGGCTAGAATTCATGATCTCTTGGTGAGATTTGATGGTGATGGTGGCGTTTTCAGGAAAGCATAAGAGCATCCAATAGGGTGATTTTTTTATGGTGAAAAGAAGATCAAAAATATGGGCTCGAGAATTTATCTTCTGGTTAAGATTTTTGAAAGAGAGGAGCACGCAGATGCCTTTGTTGAGAAAGGAGAGATGTTTTGCAGAACTCTTGGGGATTTCAAAAAAATCGAAGGCGATGAGGCGAGGGGCGATGCTTATGAGGGAGTTACTGCCTGGCATCAGCCAGACAAAATTTCTTTAGTTCTCTCATGCAAAGATAAAGATGGTGTTGATCACTCATTCCCGCTCAAGGATCTGGCTGGTCCAGTCATTATGCAAAATAGTGGGTATGATCGTCTAAATCTTTACTGCATGTATGCTGTCAAGATTCCAGATTTTGAAGAATCCTACGAAACTGAAGAGGAGAGGGTTCGTGCGGTCGCGAAAATCAACGCGATGCTTAAGGTGCATAGCACTTTGAGTGACGAGATGATGGCCATGGGAAAGTTTGCTGTTGTGATCTATAGAGTTGAGGATTTTATAGGTAAGGTTAAACTTGCTGCGCGTGAACAGGGATATGCAAGTTGGAATGGTTCGGTCAAATATTTTGATCCAGACACGTTCCACGGTGGTTTCAAGGGGATTGAGTCGGTATTCAGAAAGAGGGATGCTTATTCCTACCAGAATGAGTGCCGTTTTGTCTTTGGCTCGCATGAGCCAGAGGGTGCGAAGGTGATCCAAGTGGGGGCGCTGGATGGTATCGCTATTAAGATTCCAACCAACAAGTTTAATGAGAAATTTGAGATGAAGCTGGCAGAGTAAAAGATCCTTCCAGTTAATCCGTATAAAAAATCAGTGAGGTTATTCTGGAAAAATGGAAATCTCAACGTCAATGATCCTTGGTGCAATCCGAAGCATTGGAATTTTAGACATTTTTAAGCAAGGCCTTACTTGGGTTCTCTTCTCGCAGGCTTATCGAATCTCAACGCTCTACTACAACCTGCGAAATCATCTCGGTGAGAGCCCCTATGAGATAGCTGAACACTTTGAGTATGATATACATTGGCAGCCGTTTCATCTGAGCAAAAAACTCAGTTCCCCGATGTTTTGGATAAGGGCAAAAGAGGGGTGCGAGTTTTCTCGCGTGACCATATGTGTCACCGCCAAGAACAACAAGATCAAATATCAAAATAGTTTCTCTGTATATGGTCTAGATTCAATTCCTGTACAAGTTGCGCTATCAAGCATCCCGTTTCGGAGCCTGAGTTTCAATGGGAATATGGTCTACACTCCCTACGATAAATTCACTATTGAGATTGTCGAAATAAAGGGGAGGGATGGTGAGGAAATTGCTTTGCCCTACCCAGCTAAAGACCACCTTCGTCCATTTGACAGGCTTGAAGTTCATATGGGCAGAGAGAAAGGTTTTGTGGAAAAGTGGGGGGAGAACTTCAGCCTACAATACCTGGAGAGCGAGATCACTGAAATTCAGATAGAACTATCAGGATATAGCTGTATCCCACTAGTAAGATCTATTCGTAGAGGCATTCTTGGTAACAGAGCGTTGGCCAAGCTTGTTTTTTGGAAGAGAAATCTGGTGTGGGCTAAGCAAATTACAGAAGGGGTTGGGAAATTCATTGAAGAGGAGCGGGGGCGGAATGAGAGATTTGCTGCTCTTCTTGATGAAAAGGCGGAGCAAAGAAAGCAAGACAAAAAATGAACATTTGAACTTGCTCGGGTGATTCAATTATCGTGGTCGCTTGCCTTGAGTATTTTGCGGCCTATTGACAAAAGGATAATTTTTATTATCTACCTGACCGTCGTCGACGACTTCACGAAAGAGGCTGTCGACATCGTCGTCGACCATGGCATCTCAGGTTTGTATGTCGCTCGGGCATTGGACCGTGCAGCTCGCTTCCGTGGCTATCCCAAGGCGGTGCGAACAGACCAGGGACCCGAATTTACGAGCCGCGCGCTTGACCAGTGGGCGTATGCGAACGGCGTCACGCTGAAGTTGATTCAGGCGGGCAAGCCAACGCAGAATGCGTACATCGAATCGTTCAACGGCAAGTTCCGCGACGAATGCCTTAACGAGCACTGGTTCACGACGCTCGCGCACGCTCGGGCTGTCATCGCGGCATGGCGCCAGGATTACAACGAGCAAAGGCCGCACAGCGCACTGAACTACCTTGCGCCGTCAGAGTTTGCGGCGAAACATCCGGCAACCGCGGATGCTCCTGCCGCTTTCCAGGAGTTGGTTTAAAGGGACTTTGCTAGAAGCCCATTGGCCCTCTTGAAGGGGACAGGTCACTCTCGTCATCAGGAGGTTTGGGCGCTTAAGTCTCAGCTTACAACGAAATCGAATGGGGACGAATAGCTTTGCCTAGGCTACGCCAGATTGGCAAACAATGGCATGGAGCGGTGGATTTCAGTGTCTGGGCATCCGAAATCTGGTTCTTCAGCAAAGGCATGAAAACAGCTCAAACGTATAACTGGTAAGCCTTGGGCGGGGTGCGAGCGGCGAGGGTGAGGAACCTTGGACAGTGGACTTTTGCTGTGAGCAGTGGATTCTTTGTCGTCTGTTTTGCAAGGCTACTGCTAGGCTACACGAGAAGCGTTATCTCAAATAAAAACAACGACTTGGCGTATGTAAGTGGTTGATTTTTAAGGGGCTGAAATGTGACCAATAACCTCATAATTCGTTGGTGCCGGGTTCGACTCCCGGGGGGCCCACCAGATTCGCTTCCCTGGTTATCCGGGGAAGTCTCGAAACCCGCGACGCCGCAAGGCCTCGCGGGTTTTTCTTTTGCGCGCTGCCTGAATGTGTCGAGCGTGTTGAATGCGTTCACGCCGGGCCGCGTGTCGCATAGCCGCCACCGGGGAAACGCGCGGAGCGTGCCGTCCCGATATCAATCGAAGTATGCTGTAGCGCGGTCGGCGTGCGCGATCGAGAATCGTCGCGCGCGCGAACCGCAGGCCAGCGCTGCGTTCCGCCCGGCGGCCAGAACAAACACAAACAGACTTCGCCCGACAGTGGGGGCGGCCATCATGATCATGTTGCGTTCGTGGAGTGCGATTCTGTCGTTGCTGATGCTTGCCGCGTGCGCCAGCCTGCCGCCGCAGGCCGGTCGCGCACCAACGCACGCATTCACCGATACCGAAACCACGCGCCTCGGCATCGCGTTCCGCCAGCAGGCCGCCGCGCATCCGGGGCAGGACGCGTTTCACCTGTTGCGCGATCCCGTCGATGCGCTCGATGCGCGCGTGCTGCTCGCCGATCGCGCGGACCGCTCGCTGGACCTTCAGTACTACATCTGGCACGACGACCTGACCGGACACGAACTCGCGGACGCGATCATCCGTGCGGCCGATCGCGGGGTTCGCGTGCGTGCATTGCTCGACGATCTCGGGACGAACGCGGACGATCGCAAGCTGCTCGAGATCAGTTCGCATCCGAACATCGAGATCCGGCTCTTCAATCCGGTCGCCACGCGCCACTTCAAGAAGATCGGCACGGTGCTCGAGTTCTCGCGCGTCAACCGGCGCATGCACAACAAGGCGATGATCGCGGACAACCAGGCGGCGATCGTCGGCGGCCGCAACATCGGCGACGAGTATTTCGGCGCGTCGTCGATGCTGGAGTTCGGCGATCTCGATGTGGTCGTGCACGGCCCCGTCGTGAACGACATCTCGACCGAATTCGATACGTTCTGGAATTCGCCGTATGCGTATCCGATCGATGCGCTGGTCGGACACGACGCGGCGCCGGGCGGTCTCGACCGGGAGCGCGAACGGTTGCGCGATTACTTGCGCGCGATGGAGGACAATCCGTACGTGCTCGAGGCGCGACACAGGCTCGACCAGATCGTGCACGGGCAGGGCACCGAGTTGTCCTGGGGGCAGGCGACGGTCCTGTACGACGATCCGGCGAAGATCTCACGCTCGCCGAAGGACAGCGACGGACACCTGATGCCGCAACTGCGTGCACTCGCGTTGCGGCCGGAGCAGGAACTGCTGATCGTGTCGCCGTACTTCGTGCCGGGCAAGGACATGGTCGAACGGCTGCACGCGCTCACGGCACGCGGCGTGCGCGTGACGATCCTGACCAACTCGCTCGCATCGACCGACGTCGCGGCCGTGCATGCCGGCTACCGGCGCTATCGGAGTGCGCTGCTGGAAGCCGGCGTGCGGCTTTACGAACGGCGGCCGTCCGGCGACAAGAGCATCGCGAAGCAGGTCATCATCGGCTCGTCGCGTGCTTCGCTGCATGCGAAGACCTATGTGTTCGATCGCAAGAGCATCTTCATCGGTTCGATGAATCTCGATCCGCGCTCGCTGAACCTCAATACCGAGATCGGCGTGTACTGCGAGAGCCCGGCAATTGCGTCGGAAGTCGCGACGGACCTGGAGCCGCGGCTCGATCGAATCGCGTGGCGAGTCGAATCGCGGACCGATCCGGCCGGGAAGGAGCGGCTCAAGTGGATTCAGACCGACGCGGACGGGACGGTGACCGAGCTCGATCACGAACCGGAAGTGTCGGCGGCGCGGCGCATGGAAGTGTGGTTTCTCGGCTTGTTTCCGATCGAATCGCAGCTGTGATTTCGCCGGCTCGCGACGACCGCGGGCGGCGTGTGCCGACGTGCAGCGTCGATCTGGAGGGGCGCCGCGCGCAGCGACGCAGATACGGCTCCAGGCGCGTAAAACGACCCGCACCCGGAACCGCACCGCTCATTGCACGACCGATCAGCGCGCGAAATCCGACGTGCTCTGGATGAACGTGTTCAGCTTCGAGATGTTCACGCTGCCGAAGCCCGTCGTCGCGTCCCAGCCAGCCTTCGCCTTGTAGCCGTATGTGCCGCTGCCGTTGTTGCCGGACGTCACGTCGTGCACCAGCGCCGCATTGCTCGGGAAGTATTTGTAGATGCTCGACGCCGGGAAGCCGAGCGCGTTGTTGTTGGCCGATTGCAGCCGCGCCCAGATGCCGGTGAAGATCGGCGCGGCGAGGCTCGTGCCGCCTTCGTTGTTCAGGTAGCCGGAGCCCCACAGCGTGTCGGACGTCTGGCCGTTCACGACGAGGATCGCGCCGGTGCGCAGGTCGGCGTCGAAGCCGACGTCCGGCAATGCGCGCTTGGTCGACCCGGTGAGGCTCGACGATTGCCACGACGGCGCGGCTTCGTACTTGCTGTAGCCGCCGCCCGTCGACCATACGGTGCCCGGCTGCCAGCTCGGATCGTTCCACACGATTTCGCTGTTGTATGCGTTGGTCGACGTGTTGGTGAACAGCGTCGTGCCGCCCACCGCGATCACGTACGGCGACGTCGCGGGCTCGCTCACCGTGTAGGTCGAGCGCGACGGCGTGCCGCTCGCGCATTCGTACGCGCCGTGGTCGCCGGCCGATACGGAGAAGGTCTGACCTTGCGCGACGGCCTGCTTGAAGATGGTGTCGTCGGTCGCCTGCGAGCCGGTGCTGAATGCGGACGATTCGCACACGCCGAGCGACACGTTGATGACCTTCGCGACGTTGTCGCTCACCGCCTTGTTGTACGCGGCGGTGATCGCGGTGAGCGTCATCGACGGCGCCACGTAGAACACGACCTGCTTCACGCTGCCGCCGGCTGCGCCGACGATCGACTGGCTGTCGAGGTTCCATTCGACGGTGCCGGATGTATCGGTGTACGAACTACCTGACGGGCCCGTCGGCACGACGCTGCTGCTGATCGTGCCGAGGCCGTTGTTGGCGGCGAACGTGTTGAGGTCGCTGACCGTCTGCGACAGATCGCCTTCGGAGATGATGCCGACGGTGGTTTGCGAGGCCGTCGGCGTGCCGTCGCCGCCGTAGAGCGACGAGAATTCCGTCGGGTAGTGCGGCACCGCGGATGCGCCTGCCGGAATCGTCAGATTGCTGGTGTTGCCTTGCGGCTTACTGCCCGCGCCGGTATGCATGAGCTCGACGTTCTGCAGGCCCAGCACGGCGCCGACGATGCCGGAGATTGCGTTCGGCACCTGCGCGGCATCGGTGTTCGCGTAGACGTTGCGGCCGTTGCGCGTGAAGCGCTTGAGTGTCGTGCGGAACGCCGATTTGACCGTTGCCGCGGTGCCCGACGCGGACACGAGCAGGCGGTTCGGCGCGACCACGATGTTGACGAAGCCGGCCTGGCGCAGGTGCGCGACGACGGAGGCGACCTGCTGGTCGGTCGGCGCGTATTGCGCGGCGAACTGCGCCGACGTGAGGAACTGCTTGTAGTGCGGCGAGCCGGGCGTATGCAGGTCGTGCAGGTATTGGTCGAGTTGCGCCTCGTTGCGCAGGTTCAGTCCGAGCACGATGTCGACCGATTCGCCGGGCGCCATCTCGGTGGCAGCCGCGGCAGCGGCGGCGGTGCTGGCCGCCGGCGCACCGGCGGTACTGCTGCTTTCACCTTGCTGGACGAGCGGCAGGAATCCCTTGGTGCGCGTTTCCGTCCAGCCGGCGGCCGGTGCGGCATGGACGGCCGTCATGCCGAACGAAGCGGCTGCTGCGGCGGCGAAGGCGAGCTTGACGATGCGGATGTGCTTTTGTTTCTTGTTTGCAACCTGATTCATTTTGAATTACCCCTCCGGTTGAACATCGAACTGCACGAACAACAACGGTCGACAGCGGCGCGGATCGTGCGCCGCCGATATCCGCCGCGCTCGCGCGGATGGCGCGGACGCAACGGGGCCTTTCGCCAGACCCGGACGGGTGGTGATCCTCCGGGGGCGAAATGCTGGAAAGCTCGGTGACGAAGGCGCTGGGCCGCGATGAGGACCGGCCGCGCCAGCAAGCCTGATGCAGGCGGGATGGCTAGAGCAACAGTTTCGGTGTCCTGCTCATCTGGTTCGGTCCTTCGGACTGCTGCCGGATGGCGGCTGCCCAATGAGTGCATCGGGATGTTGCATGCGCCAACGGAAGAAGCGACGGTCGGCGGCGAGAACTTCGGTGCGGCGGAAACGAGATGCGTCGAGCGGGAACGATTGCGTGGTTTGCAATTCGTCGGATTGCTTGCATCGGACGGTATCAAGAACGAAAGTTCGGTGTCAAACTTTTTCTGATGATATGAAACAAAGTTAAATGGGTTAGGCTGAAATGCTTTTGAAAAGTAACGGGGTATTTTGTAATTTTCGAACCCGAAACCGGATGCAATTTCAGATCTTTATGCAGAATAATTCGCGATTCGATTTGTAATGAACGAACGGTATTCGAGAAATCATTCGAATCTCCCGCGCCCGTCTTCGATTGGGATAGTTGTGATCGTGAAGATGGTCAGCGGCCCGCCGGCGCGAAGCGGGCAGCGCTGGCGAACGCGGCGAAGCGCGTTCAGCGCGCGATGAAAACCGCCGCGCGTTGAGCGCCCCCATCGGTCGTTCGATGGCACAGGCACGGCACGATACGCGGTGGCCAGGCCCGCGGCATCCGCACGATCAGTCCGGCTTGCGGTCTGGTGAAGCGGGCGGTGGCGGTTGCTCGGCGGCCGGCATGCCGGCGGTAGGGGCGCCGTTCTCATCGCTCCCGGGCGCCACGGGCCGCGAACCGTCGTCATACGCGACGAGGCTGCGCTGCGGATTCGCGATCCGGATTCCGCGTTCGTGGAACAGCACCGCGATACGCCGGTTGAATTCGCGCTGCACGCCCCAGCGTGCCGAGTCCTTGCACTGGATCTGTCCGGCCAGCGCAATCGTCGCGCCGTCGACCTGGTCGATGCCCCAGTAGCTGAAATCCGACAGGATGCCGTCCTTGTAATTCGGATCGTCGCGCAACGCGGCGCCGATCTCCTTCAGCGTCGCGATCGCCCGATCGATGTCCTGGCCGTATGCGATGCTGACCTTGACGGCTGCGTTGCCGAGCCCGCGATTCGTGTTGTTGACGGTCGTCACCGAGCTGAACGGGATCGTATACAGCGACCCGTCGCCCGCGCGCAGTCGCACCGTGCGGATCGACAGGTATTCGACCGTGCCGGACACGCCGGCGAGCGTGACCCAGTCGCCCACCTGCATCGCGTTCTCCATCAGCAGGAAGATCCCGGTGATGAAATCCTGCACGAGCTTCTGCGAGCCGAAGCCGAGCGCGACGCCGAAGATGCTGGCGCCGGCGAGCAGCGGCCCGATGTTCACGCCGATTTCGCTGAGGCCCGTCAGCACGACGACGAGCGCGATCATGATGAACAGCAGCGAACGCAGCATCGGCAGCAGCGTGCGCAACCGCGCCGCGCGCACGAGGTTGCCTTCGCGCGTCCACTGCTGCAGGCGGCGCTCGATCGCGATGTTCGCGGCTTCCCACACGATCAGCGCGACGACGGCCGCGATCGCGATCGTGATCAGCGCCGACGCGAGCCGATGGCCGATCGTGCCGGTCTGGAACGCGTGGAAGATCGGCACGCCCCAGATCTGCAGCAGCAGCACGACGGTCACGACGGCGATCGCCGCCGACACGATCTGGCGGACCAACGGGTAGTAGCGGTACGCGTGCAGGTGGACCAGCGTGCGATCGTCGTCGCGGCGCTGGAACAGTCGCGCGAGCGCACCGAACACGACGATCGACACGATCCGCATGCCGATCATCGCGGCGATCGAGCGGCCGCCGAGCGCGATCAGCACGCGGTAGCCGTTGTGGACGTCGAGCGCCCACACGAACCACAGCGCCATCACGACGAACACCGACACGGGCGCCCACGCGTCGGCGAGCGCGTTGCCGATCATCGCGAAGGCCGGCCGATCGTCGCCGGCCGCGCGGATGCGGGCGGCGACCGGCTGGCGGCACCGGAGAATCAGCGCCGAGATCATCAAGTGGCCGACGAGCGCGACGGCTTTCAGCAGCGCGACGTGACCGGCGTCGCTGAGGCCGAAGCTCGCGGCGATCTCGACCGCGGCCGTGCAGACGCCGACGACGATCACGATCCGCGCGATCGAGCGCTGCGCGATCGCGGCCCATGCGTCGCTGACGTGCAGCAGCCGCAATTGCCGCGCATCGGGCTGGAAGAACAGCCGGCTGACGATCGTCACGAGACGGCAGATCACATAGATGTCGATCAACGATTCGAGTGCGGTTTCGGTTGGCGTGCCGGCGCCGTCGAGCACCGACATCGTCAGGCTCGCGACGCCGACGAACACCAGCAGCGGCACCACGCGCAGCGCGAGGCTGACCAGCGCGCGCGGCATCCGGCGCAGCAGCGTGGTGTGGCGCCGTGCATGGCCGCGGCCTTGCGACGAGGTATCGGGCGCGGCGGTGCCTTCGGCGCTGGCGCTGGCGTCGGCCGGCGCTGACGCCCTGGAATCGTCCGCCTCGGCGGGTTCGGGCTCGGCCCGACGCGACGATTCGGCCCGACGCGTGCCCAGGGCAGCCAGTGCGCGCCGCAGCAGCCGCTTCGCGAACCATTCGACGACGAACGCGGGCACGAGCACGGCGAGGATGACCAGGAGCGCGCGCGTGAGGTCCGCACGTTCGTCGGCGCGCACCAGCCGCTCGTGCCACCAGTTGCCGACGGAGCCGACATCGAGCAGCGAGCGCAGCGATTCGTTCAGCGCGCCGCCGATTTCGCCGGCCCAGCGTGCTCCCTGCTTGACGAGCATGGACGCGAGCCCGTTCGTCGTGAGCGCGGCGGTGGCGGCCGATGCCGCGCTGGCCGGTGCCGCGGCGCTCGCCGGAAGCACGGGCGTGCTCAGCACGCCGACGGCCGCGATCGCGCGCAACGTCGTTTCGACCTGTTCGCGCTCGCGCGGATTTTGCAGGACGGAGAGGGCGCGCTGCGCCTGTTGCGGCGTCAGTGTCGGCGCCGCGCCGGAGGCGGCCGACGCGGCGGCTGGTGCAGGGATAGCCGCGTGAGCGATCGATACGACGGCGGCGAGCAGCCAGCCGAGCAGGAAATGTCGCATGGGTTGGCATGCGGGCGCACATCGAAATGCGGCCCGCCGGTCTGGACGATGGACGGAAGTTAACATGATCGCGAACGGACCCGAATAGTTCCGTCGACGAATATTCGAATCGGGCATATGGCAGGCGGCGCGGCTTGTTTGGCGTGCCGGCGGTGTTCGCGAGCCCTTGTTCGCGCACGTCGACTCTTGTGACGATCAGGCCAGGAACGAAACGTGCTCCCGGGCACATCGATTCGGTGCAATCCACGAGTGCGGCTACCTGCAGCGAACTCGGGAATCCTGATGAATCAACCCTGCTCGTCGTGAAAGATCGGCAGCACGTGCTCGGCGATTTCCTCGATGACCTCGCGCACGGGCCGGTCGGAGCCGGGATTCAGCGTGACGTGGTGCGTGCCGGCTGCGCGCATGTCCCGCAAGATGCCGATCAACGCGTTCCGTCCGGTCGCGTAGCCGAGCGATAGCGCGCGGGCCGGCGCATCGCGATTCGTATCGAGATCGAGCCGCATCGACACACCGAACGCACGAAAACCCGGCTGCGCGAGCCGGTCGACGGCCGCGCGCCACATCGAATAACGAGAACGCTGCGTGTCCGGATCGCGGTGGTACGTCATCCAGCCGATCGCGTTCCGTGCGATCCAGTCGACGCTCTGTCCGCCCGAGCCGACCGCGAGCATCGGCACCGGCGCGTCGCCGCGCGGCAACAGCGTGAAGTCGGGCGCGTCGGGCGGTGTTTCGTCGGGCAGCACGCGGGACGGCACGCCGAGCGCGGCCGCGACGATGTCCCAATGCCGGCGATACCGGTCGCGCCGCGTTTCCGCATCGACGCCGAACGCCGCATATTCGGGCGGCCGGTCGCCGGAACCGAGGCCGAGGACGAAGCGTCCGCCGGACAGCGTCGCGACCGACAGCGCGCCTTTCGCGATATGCAGCGGATGACGCAGCGGCAGCACGATCGCGCCGCTGGCGAGCACGATCCGGCGCGTGCGCGACGCGAGCGCGCCCAGCAGCACCCACGGATCGAGGTGCCCGACCGGGTCGGGATAGTCGGCGCTGTTCAGCGGAACGTCGCGAATCCACAGTGCACGAAAGTCGAGCGAATCGGCCAGCGCCGCGAGTTCGAGCTGCTCGTTGAAATCGGCGACGGTCCGACCGCCGCGCAGCAGCGGCAGCGTCAGGCCGATCGACAGCCGCTCGGCCGAGAAGACGCGTTGCGCGACGTCGGCGCGGCCGGAGGCGGGCAGGGGCATGTCCATTCCTTGAAGACGGGGCGAAGCGGGCGCGCGCCGTACGGTGTTCGCATGCTAACGTGTTTGCGCGACGCTTGCGACGCGCCGCGAGCGATGCACGGCGGCATCGGCGGCATCGGCGGTTCCGGCATGATCGGCGCCTTCGGTCATCGGGCAATCAATCTGCACGAACGCACTACGGACGACGCTCGGGGCGCGTCGGCAGACAGGGCGCACGCATGTCCGACCTGCGCGGTCGGGAGCGGGTGATTGTAAGCAGATCGTCGGCGTCGCTCACGTGCAAACGCCTCGCCGGCGCACACGTCACATTCCTGCAACATTGGCGTCGCGCCCGTCCGCCGATCGCGCACGCCGCTTCCCGTCGTTTCACTTTCGAAACGTTCACGTATTTCTGTCGCCGCCCGATCTGCATCGGGGTCACTTCACCGGCCGCGCGGCCTTGCGCCGCGAAGCATGGTGCGCTCCTTGCATGTCTGTGTGCGCCGTGAGCGCGATCGCCGGCACGGTAGAGGGCCGGCCATCGCTTCAGTGGGTCGGACGCATCGAAGACGGGGACAAGAGAATGAGAACAGACCGAATCGCAACGTGTCGTGTTGCAAACATGAATCGCCGACCTGCCCGTGAATTCGCTTCGCCGCTGATCGCGGTGACATGAGCGTGCGGCCTTTCGTTCCATCCGAACGATTCGGGTTCGTTCCGAACGACGACGTGCATGCATGACGCACGAGGCCGACCGGTGCCGGTCGGCCGTCGGGGATGAACCGCCCGTGCACGCAGATGGGCAATCATGAGTTCCGGATCGTCATGCCGGCGCGCGAAACGCATGCGTGCCGAGCGCGACGCATGCGTGTGCCTCCCGCACGCGGTGCCGCGCGGCGATCCGCCCGACATCAGGAAATCGAAGGTGTAGTCCAGGGGAAAGGTCCGCCGGCCGCGCCGCGGTGGATCTGACGACATTGTGCTGTCAGTTGATCCACTACCCCGATGGATCAATTGTTGGAGCGCCCATCGCCATGTGGTCGATGGGCGTCTTTTTTTGCCGCGCCGGTGTCGCGCGGATCGCCGGCCCGATCGCGCGGCGTTCTGTATCATGTGCTGGCGCGCTGGCCGCACGGTTTGCCACCGCGCCCGATCACGCGCCGCCAACATGAACGACATCGCCTTGCCCACCCCCTCGTCCGCCAGCATCGATCCGGCCGCGCTCGATGCGCTGCACGCGTTCGTCGAGCGCCATCCGCGGCTGCTCGTGCTGACCGGTGCGGGCATCAGCACGGATTCCGGCATTCCCGGCTATCGCGACCGCAACGGACAATGGATGCGCTCGCCGCCGATCCAGCTCCACGAATTCCTCGGTTCCGACACCGCGCGCCGCCGCTACTGGGCGCGCAGCATGATCGGCTGGCCCGTGGTGGGCCGTGCGCAGCCGAACCGCTCGCACGTCGCGCTCGCGCGGCTCGGCGGCACCGGCCGGATCGAGCGCCTCGTCACGCAGAACGTCGACGGGCTGCACCAGCGTGCCGGCAGCGGCGACGTGATCGAACTGCACGGCGGCATCAACGGCGTCACATGCCTCGATTGCGGCGCGCATCACGCGCGCGCGACGATCCAGACCTTGCTCGAAACGGACAACCCCGAACTGCTCGGTGCGCAGGCGGAACCCGCCGCCGACGGTGACGCGCACCTCGAATGGGCCGCGCTCGACACGTTCCGCATTCCGGCCTGCCCGGCCTGCGGCGGGTTGCTGAAGCCGGCGGTGGTGTTCTTCGGCGAGAACGTGCCGCGCGAACGCGTCGCGCTGGCGTCGCAGGCGCTCGATGCGGCCGATGCGCTGCTCGTCGTCGGCTCGTCGCTGATGGTGTATTCCGGCTACCGGTTCTGCGTGTGGGCCCAGGCGCAGAACAAGCCCGTTGCCGCGCTGAACCTCGGTCACACGCGCGCCGATCCGATGCTGACGCTGAAGGTCGAGGCGCGTTGCGCGCCCGCGCTCGATGCGCTGAACGCGCGGCTGGGCGTCGCCGGCGATGCGCCGGAGCACGCATCGTGACCGGGCCGACGTCCTCGCCCGATCCGTCCGCGCGGCTGTCGGCGCCGGCGGCCGAGCGCAATCGCGAGCCGATCCTCGAGGTGCTGCGTCGCGTGCTGCCGGCCAGCGGCGACGTGCTCGAGATCGCGAGCGGCACCGGGCAGCATGCGGTCCATTTCGCGCGGGCGCTGCCGGCGCTGCGCTGGCAGCCGAGCGATCCCGACGCGCACGCGCGCCGCTCGATCGCCGCGTGGGTCGCCCATGCCGGCCTCGCGAACCTGGCCGAGCCGCTGGCGTTCGACGTGCGCGACGCGTCGTGGCCGGCCGCGGCGCTCGACGCGATCGTCTGCATCAACATGATCCACATCTCGCCGTGGGCCTGCACCGACGCACTGTTCGCCGGCGCGTCGCGCGTGCTGCGTCCGGGCGGCGTGCTGTTCCTGTACGGCCCGTATCGTCGCGAAGGCCGGCACACCGCGCCGTCCAACGAAGCGTTCGACCAGCAGTTGCGCAGCCGCGACCCGTCGTGGGGCGTGCGCGATCTCGAGGCGGTCGTCGCGCTCGGCCTCGACCGCGGGCTCGACTGCATCGAGGTTGTCGAGATGCCGGCGAACAACCTGAGCGTCGTGTTCCGGCGTCTGCCGCACGCGGAGCAATGACACGCAAGTGCGCATCGCAGCCGGGTTTCCACTATCCTTTCGCCTGTGCGCGCGGCCCGATTCGGGTCGCGCCCTGTTTTTTCCGGAGAATTGACTAATGGGCAAACAAGCAATCGGTGTGATCGGGCTCGCGGTGATGGGCCGCAATCTCGCACTCAATATCGAGAGCCGCGGTTACGCGGTGTCGGTGTACAACCGCAGCCGCGAGAAAACCGACGAACTGATCGCCGAATTCCCCGGCCGTAATCTGGTACCGACCTATACGCTCGAAGAGTTCGTCGCGTCGCTCGAAACGCCGCGCCGGATCCTGATGATGGTGAAGGCCGGCGAAGCGACCGATGCGACGATCGCATCGCTCAAGCCGCTGCTCGAGAAGGGCGACGTGCTGATCGACGGCGGGAATACGCATTTCACGGACACGATCCGCCGCAACCAGGAACTCGCGCAATCGGGCCTGCATTTCATCGGCACCGGCGTGTCGGGCGGCGAAGAGGGCGCGCTGCGCGGCCCGTCGATCATGCCCGGCGGCCAGCGCGACGCGTACGACCTGGTCGAGCCGATCCTCAAGCAGATCGCCGCGAAGGCGCCGTCGGACGGCGAGCCGTGCGTCGCATACATGGGGCCGGACGGTGCGGGCCACTACGTGAAGATGGTCCACAACGGCATCGAATACGGCGACATGCAGCTGATCGCCGAAAGCTACGCCGTGCTGAAGGACGTCGCGGGCCTGACCAACGACGAACTCGGCGCGGTGTACACCGAGTGGAACCAGGGCGAGCTCGACAGCTACCTGATCGAGATCACGTCGAAGATCTTCGGCAAGAAGGACGAAGAAACCGGCAAGCACCTCGTCGACGTGATCCTCGATCGCGCCGCGCAGAAGGGCACCGGCAAGTGGACGAGCCAGAACGCGCTGGATCTGGGTGTGCCGCTGCCGCTGATCACCGAGTCGGTGTTCGCGCGCGTGCTGTCGTCGCTGAAGACCGAGCGCGTCGCGGCCAGCAAGATCCTGTCGGGCCCGGCCGCCGCGCCGTTCGACGGCGATCGCGCCGCGTTCGTCGAAGCGGTGCGCCGCGCGCTGTACCTGAGCAAGGTGATCTCGTACGCGCAGGGCTTCGCGCAACTGCGCACGGCGTCCGAAGAGTATGGCTGGAACCTCGATCTCGGGACGATCGCGAAGATCTTCCGCGCGGGCTGCATCATCCGCGCGCGCTTCCTGCAGAAGATCACGGACGCGTACGCGAAGGATCCCGCGCTCGCGAACCTGCTGCTCGACCCGTACTTCAAGGACATCGCCGCGAATTACCAGACGGCGCTGCGCGACGTCGTGGTGGCCGCGGTGAAGGCAGGCGTGCCGGTGCCGGCGTTCGCGTCGGCGGTCGCGTACTTCGACAGCTACCGTTCCGAGCGGCTGCCGGCGAACCTTGTGCAGGCGCAGCGCGACTTCTTCGGCGCGCATACGTTCGAGCGTACCGACAAGCCGGGCAGCTTCCACGCGAACTGGTCGTAACCGGCTCGCGAGGACAGCATTGTTGCGAAATTCTATTCTTTGAGTAGGGTTTTTCGTTCCCGGATGCCGGAATTGTTGGCTTCGAGGAAACAGTGTTTTCGTTCTTTCATGGTTTTCCCTAGGTGATCTCGGGACTAAACTTTGTTCCATCGCTGCAGACATGGTGTGTGCGGCGGAGCAAAAAAATCCCGGAGGTAATCATGAAATCGCTGATCGCAACGTTCGCTGCTGCTGCTGTCCTCGCCGTTCCCGCCGTCTCGTTCGCCCAACAGAACGCCCCCGTCACCCGTGCGCAGGTGAAGGCCGAACTGGCCCAGCTGCAACAGGCCGGCTACAAGCTGGGCAGCGACCGTACCGACTACCCGGCAGGCATCCAGGCAGCCGAAGCCCGCGTGAACCCGCAACAAAACGTGGCCGCTGCCGATACGAGCGGCTACGGTGCGCAACCGGCCGCCCAGCAGGAATCGGGCGCTCCGGCGGCCGCCAAGACCGGCTGGCAGGTCAAGCGCGTGTCGGATGGCGCACCGGTCTACAAGGGTCGTTAATCGGCATCGATCGCCGGGCCGCATGTGCGGCTTGATATGACCCCACGCAGTATACGCAGCCCGTCGTTCCGCATCACGGAACGACGGGCTGTTTTCATTGGCCGCGCCCGCCGTGTCAATGCAGCGGCCGCGGCCCGCGGCCGATGTCCCGGAACAGCGCGTCGGCCGGTTCCAGCGCCTGGAGCCAGGCCTCGTCGTAGCCGCTCAGCGTGTCGAGCGCGTCGCGCAGCCGCTCGATCGCAAGTACCGGCAGCTCGACGCTGTGCCGGGTGGCGCCGCTCAGGTGTGCGACGCTCGCCAGCTGGACGAGTGCGTCCGCCGCTTCGGCGACGTCCGTCGCGAACAGCAGGTGCCGGTTGAGCAATTCGACGAGGCCGCTGGAACCGGCGAAATCCTCGGCGTTGAGCTGCACGGACAGAAACGTCGCATTGTTCATGGTTTTTCTCCTCGTTATCGCTGGGTCGTGCGGTGCACCTCCGAGTATAGGAGGCGGCCGGAGGCGGGGTGGAGGTTGTCGGCGAGACACGGCCGGCGGTTGCGGAACGGCGGCCTGACGCCGCTTCGGACGCCCTGCGCGATGCGGCTCGCGGCCCGCCGACACGCGTCTGCGAGACCGCAAGATTGTTGCCGGATCGGGCGCCTGTCGCGGTCCTGACCACGACAGATGGTATCTTTGACGCCCGGGACGACGCGAAAATGGCGCGAAAAAGGGGCCGGTGAGCCCGTTCGCGCCGACGTCCCGCTGTGGAAACTGACGGCCGCGAGAGCGGTCGGATACTGGTTGGTCCGGCCTCTGGCCGGACATCGTGCGTCGCACGCCGGAGGGCGGTGGGCGGCGCAACGACGCAAATCCGGGAGGACCCTTGAGAAAAACGATTCCGATCCACGATGCGCTTGCGCGCTGGTTGCCGCAGGCGGCGCTCGTCGTCGCGGCCACCGCGCTGACGGGCTGTACGATGACGCCGTGGACCGACAGCTGGCAGCCGGTACGACCGTCGACGCCGGCGTCGGTCGCCACGCCGGGCGTGATCGCCGGCTATTACCGCGTGAACCCGGGCGATACGCTTGCCGGCGTCGCCGCCGCCTACGGGCAGCGCGTGCAGGACGTGGCCAGCTGGAACCACATGTCGCCGAATGACGCCGTATCGCCCGGCCAGGTGCTGCGCGTCGCGCCGCCGCCTGCCGCGACCTCGCTCGGGCAGGCGCCCGCCGCGGCCGCGCAACCGGGCTCGCTGGCCTGGCCGGCCACGGGCATGGTCGCCGCGCCGTTCCTGGCCGGCAAGACGCGCGGCATCGTGATCGCCGCGACCGGGCCCGACCGTTCGGTGCGGGCCGCGGCAAACGGGCGCGTGGTCTACGCCGGGTCCGGCGTCAAGGCATACGGCCCGCTGGTGATCCTGAAGCACGACAACGGCCTCATCACGGCCTACGGGCACAACGGCAAGCTGCTCGTCAACGAAGGCGACGCGGTGCGCGCGGGCCAGCCGGTCGCCGAGATGGGCACCGACGCGAGCGGTCGCGCGACGTTCGACTTCGAAGTCCGGCAGAACGGCAAGGTCGTCGATCCGATGAACTTCCTGCCGCGCAACGGCGGCTGACGCGCTGCGTCACGGCGTGTGCGCCGCGCGGCGCACACGTTCCCGTCTTCACCCTTCCTTGAGCTCCGCGGTGCCGGACTGCCTCGCATGATTGCCGAGCCAGCGAATGCCCAGCGCGAGTCCCGCTGCGCCGAGCGCGATGAGCGAACACTGGATCGCGACCGGCACGTACCCGTGCGGTCGCGGATCGACGAACGGATAGGGATACCAGTTCTCCAGCGCGCCGCGCACGAGCGTATAGCCGAGATAGACGACCGGAAAGCCGAGCCACGCGAGCGCGCTGCGCCACGCGATCGGCGAGCGCGGTTCCACGTACAGCCAGTCGCACAGCACCACGAGCGGCACGATCCGGTGCAGGACCCAGTTGTTGAGGGCCGGCGTGACGTGGCGCAACGCATCGAGCCGCGCGAGCAGCAGTTCGTAGACGATCGCGGTGATCAGCACGTAGAGCACGGCGGCGCCGCGCATCGATTCGTAGCGCGCCGAGCCGGGACGCGTGACACGCGACAGCCCCACGACCAGCATGGCCGCGGCGTAGAGGCTGCTCAGTTGCGTGAAGTAGCTGAAGTAGTTGCCGAGATGGAAGGCAGGCATGCCCCAGTAGCCGGCGACGCTGTGCAGCGTGGTCGACACCGCGAGCAACGCGGCGATCAGCCGGTAGGCCGCAACGAAGAACGCTTTGCTCATGATGCCCGCGCAACGTCGCACCAAAGCTTCATCGTGCCACAGCCGCTGGCGCGCGCGATTCGGACTTTCCATATGGCGGTCCAGTGGACGGGCCGAGCGAATTCCTCGGATATTTGATCCGGCCGGACAACGCCGGTCGCGCGTGAGGCTACAATCGGGGCAGCCGCCGGGGGCTGCCGTCAACCGCGGCATGTGGCGGCCCCGCATACCACACGAGAAATTACGAGACACAGCATGAAAAACATCCTCGCGAAACAGACGCGTTACAGCTCACCCGCGATCTTCTTCCACTGGGCCATCTTCCTGCTGGTGGCGCTGGCCTACCTGGCCATCGAGATTCGCGGCCCGAAAGGCAGCGACAGTCGCGTGTTCTGGATGAACGTGCACTTGCTGGCCGGTACCTTCGTGCTCGTGCTGTCGGTGCTGCGCGTGCTGTGGCGCATGATCAGCCGCGTGCCGGACGCCATTCCGCAGACGACGCTGCTCAAGTGGCTGTCGAAGCTCGCGCATTTCGCGCTGTATGTATTCATCATCGCGCAGCCGCTGCTCGGCATCATGCTGATCAACATGGGCGGCAAGCCCGTGTCGCTCGACTGGATCGGCGTGTCGTTCACGCTGTTCGGCCCGGACAAGGCGCTGCGGCCGACGATCAAGGAAGCGCACGAACTGATCGGTAACGCGTTCTACTTCGTGATCGGCCTGCATGCGCTGGCCGCGCTTTACCATCACTTCATCCGGCGCGACGACGTGCTGCGACGCATGGCACCGTGATGGCCGCGCGCTGAAGCCGCGCAGCAGCCGGGGGGCGCATGGTTGTATCGACAACCATGTGCCCCCGGTCCGTTTACCGCGATGCGCGACTGGCCATCGCGGCGAACATTCTGTAACATCTTGGCTGCTTTTACATTCCGCTTACGCATCGCCGCGCATGCTGCACCGACATCGTCACCTGACCGCCTGGCTCGGCGTGTTCGCGATCTGGCTCGCGATCGCGGCGCCGCTGGTGTCGCAGTGGCGCATCGCGCAGGCGGCCACACCTGACTCAATCGTCTGCAGTGCAGAGCATGGCGCACACCGCGCGCCCGATGCGGGCCGCGCGCACGACCATGCACTGCATCTCGATGCGTGCGGCTATTGCGGCTTCTTCGCGCACAGTCCCGCGATCGGCGGCGCGGCCGCCGCATCGTTCGCCTTCGTCCCCCCTGATGCCGTTTCCGCCGCCGCGCCGCATGCGGTCGCGGCACGCGCCGACCGCTATCCGCGCGCGTACCCACGCGCACCGCCCGAGCGCGCCTGACGCGCTGTCTTCCGTTCCATTCATCGCCGATATCCGTGCGGTCCGTCGAGGCCGCGTGGAGGGCGTCACTCGGGCTTTCGATCATGACCATTCTTTCCTTGCGCGCGCCGAGGGCGGCGCGCCATTCCCGTGCGCGGCGCGTGCCGCGCATGTTGAAACTCACCGTTCCCGCGCTGGCCGTCGGCGCGATGACCGCCGCCGCGGCCGCGACCGAATCCGCGCAGGCCGCCGGTGCGCCGACGGACGACGCGGCCGTGCTGCTGCCGCCCGTCGAAGTCGTTGCATCACCGTTGACGACGCCGCTCGTCGTCGTCACGGATCCGAAGACGCCGCGCCAGCCGCTGCCGGCGAGTGACGGTGCGGACTACCTGAAGACGATTCCCGGCTTCACGTCGATCCGCAGCGGCGGGACCAACGGCGACCCCGTGCTGCGCGGGATGTTCGGGTCGCGGCTGAACATCCTCGCGAACGGGATGCCGACGCTCGGCGCGTGCCCGAACCGGATGGATGCGCCGACCTCGTATATCGCGCCGGAAAGCTATGACAAGGTCACCGTCGTGAAGGGCCCGCAGACGGTGCTGTACGGCCCCGGCGCATCGGCCGGCACCGTGCTGTTCGAACGCGTGACGCCGCGCTTCGAGCGCCCCGGCATGCGCTTCGACGGCAGCGTGGTCGGCGGATCGTTCGGCCGCAACGATCAGAACGTCGACGTGACGGCCGGCACGCCGGACGTCTACGGCCGCGTGACCGCGAACCATGCGCATGCGCAGGACTACGAGGACGGCAACGGCAACACCGTGCCATCGCAATGGGACAAGTGGAATGCTGACGCGGCGCTGGGCTGGACGCCCGACGATCACACGCGCGTCGAACTGACGGCGGGCACCGGTGACGGTTATGCGCGCTACGCGGGGCGCGGGATGGACGGCGCGCATTTCCGTCGCGAGACGTTCGGCCTGTCGTTCGACAAGCGGCATCTCGGCGACGTGCTCGACCGGATCGAAGCGCGCGTGTACTACAACGAAGCCGACCACGTGATGGACAACTACACGCTGCGGCAACCCGATCCGACCAGCAGCATGCCGATGCGAATGGCATCCGAGGTGCGGCGCCGCACGCTTGGTGCGCGGGCGGCCGCGACGTTCCGATTCGGCGACGACTTCAAGCTCGTGACCGGCGTCGATGCGCAGTCGAACCGGCTCGATTCGCGCTCGGCGATGGGGCGACAGAACTACGGCGACCAGCCGTGGGATGCGCAGGCGACGATGTGGAATGCCGGCGCGTTCGGCGAGCTGACGTGGTATGCGAGTGATGCGTCGCGCGTGATCGGCGGCGCGCGGGTCGACTACGCGAGCGCGCGCGACAAGCGTGCGACGACGCGCGGGATGATGTCGAGCAGGCCGAACCCGACCTTCGACGACGATCGCGCGCGCGTGCTGCCGAGCGGCTTCGTGCGGTACGAGCGCGATCTCGCCGCGCTGCCGGTCACATGGTACGCGGGGATCGGTCACGCGGAACGCTATCCGGACTACTGGGAGCTGTTCTCCGCGAAGCGCGGGCCGGCCGGTTCGATCAACGCGTTCTCGGCGGTGCAGCCGGAGAAGACCACGCAGCTCGACATCGGTGCGCAGTACAAGAGCGACCGGTTCGATGCGTGGGTGTCGGCCTACGCAGGATATGTGCAGGACTACATCCTGTTCAACTACGCGACCGGGATGATGGGGCCGACCACGCAGGCGACCAACGTCAACGCGCAGATCATGGGCGGCGAAGCCGGCGTGTCGTGGCGGCCGGTCGCACCGCTGCGCGTCGAGACGTCGCTCGCGTATGCGTGGGGGCGCAACGCGACGAGCGGCGATCCGCTGCCGCAGATGCCGCCGATCGAGGCGCGCTTCGGGCTCGAATACACGCGTGGCGCATGGTCGGCCGGCGGCCTGTGGCGGGTCGTTGCGCCGCAGCATCGCTATGCCGTGAACGAAGGCAACGTGGTCGGCAAGGACTTCGGTCCGAGCGCTGGATTCGGCGTGCTGTCGTTGCATGCGCAGTACAACGTCAGCAAGAAGGTGCAGATCTCGGTCGGCATCGACAACGTGCTGAACAAGGCCTACACCGAGCATTTGAACCTCGCCGGCAATGCGGGCTTCGGCTATCCGGCGAACGCGCCGGTGATGGAGCCGGGGCGCATGGCATGGGTGCGTGTGAGCGCGAAGCTGTAACGCGCGGCGCGCGTGTGCGATGCAGCATGCGCATGCGTGACCGCAGCCCCGCCCGAATGGGCGGGGCGCGTCAACCGATTAGAGAACCGTATCTAGTCAGGGCGCAAACGTTCGCGACTCGTGATTCACTCCTGTACTCGACGCACACGTTGCCCGCGACCGTCCCGTTCGCGGCCTGCCGTGCGCGTCGATCCGATCTCATTCGCACCGGCAGCACAATAATCAGGAGAACATACATGGCCAGATCGATGCGTTCCAGGGTGGTGGCAGGGGCAGTGGCTTGCGCGATGAGCGTCGCGCCGTTCGCGGGGACGACCGCGCTGATGACGCTCGCAACGACGCACGCGGCGATGGCGGCAACCGCGCCGGCGGACGACTACGCGGCGACGCGTTATCCGATCATCCTCGTGCACGGGCTCACCGGCACCGACAAGTACGCGGGCGTGCTCGAGTACTGGTACGGCATCCAGGAGGACCTGCAGCAGCATGGCGCGACCGTCTACGTCGCGAACCTGTCGGGGTTCCAGAGCGACGACGGGCCGAACGGGCGCGGCGAACAACTGCTCGCTTACGTAAAGACGGTGCTCGCGGCGACCGGTGCGACCAAGGTGAACCTGGTCGGTCACAGCCAGGGCGGCCTCACGTCGCGCTACGTCGCGGCCGTCGCACCCGATCTCGTCGCGTCGGTGACGACGATCGGCACGCCGCATCGCGGCTCGGAGTTCGCCGACTTCGTGCAGGGCGTGCTCGCCTACGATCCGACCGGATTGTCGTCGTCGGTGATCGCGGCGTTCGCCAATGTGTTCGGTATCCTGACGAGCAGCAGCAACAACGCCAACCAGGACGCGCTCGCCTCACTGAAGACGCTGACGACTTCCCAGGCCGCCACGTACAACCAGAATTACCCGAGCGCGGGCCTCGGCGCGCCGGGAAGCTGCCAGACGGGTGCGCCGACGGAAACCGTCGGTGGCAATACGCACCTGCTGTATTCGTGGGCCGGCACGGCGATCCAGCCGACCGTCTCCGCGTTCGGCGTGACGGGCGCGACGGACACCAGCACGATTCCGTTGATCGACCCGGCGAACGCGCTGGACCTGTCGACGCTTGCGTTGTTCGGCACGGGCACGGTGATGATCAATCGCGCCTCGGGCCAGAACGACGGGCTCGTGTCGAAGTGCAGTGCGCTTTACGGGAAGGTGCTGAGCACGAGCTACAAGTGGAACCATCTCGACGAGATCAACCAGTTGCTCGGCGTGCGCGGCGCGAATGCGGAAGATCCGGTCGCGGTGATCCGCACGCATGCGAACCGGCTGAAGCTCGCGGGCGCATGATCGATGACGGCACGTGAAGGACGCGCGCCGCTGGCGCGGCGCGTAGCGGTCTATGGCGCGGTGGGGGTGGCGGCGATAGCCGGCGTCGCGATCTGGAGCGGCACGGCGTCGCATCGCGGCGCCGACGCGACGCGTGCGGCGGCCGATGCGGCAGTGCTCGGCGGTACGCGTGTCGCACCGCCGCAGGCCGCATTACCCGCGAGCGCGGGCCTGCCGCCGCCGCTCGCCGGTTCCAGTGCGCCGAGGCTGCCGCTCGATGCCGGCGGCCATCTCGCGAAGTCGCGCGCGGTGCGCGATTTCTTCGACTACTGCCTGACCGCGCGCAGCGACCTGAACGCGGCCGCGCTCGACGCACTCGTCGTGCGCGAGATCGCCGCACAGCTCGACGGCACGGTCGCGCAACCCGAGGCCCTCGACGTCTGGCATCGATATCGCGCGTATCTCGACGCGCTGGCGAAGCTGCCGGAGGCGGGCGCGGTCGACAAGTCCGACCTCGGTGCGCTGCAGCTCGCGCTCGATCGGCGCGCGTCGATCGCGTCGCGCGCGCTCGGCGACTGGAGCCAGCCGTTCTTCGGCTCGGAGCAGTGGCGGCAGCGCTACGACCTCGCGCGGCTGAAGATTGCGCAGGACCGCACGCTGACGGATGCACAGAAGGCGGAGCGGCTCGCAGCGCTCGCGCAGCAGATGCCCGCCGACGAACGCGCGGCACGGCAGAAGGCCGACCGGCAGCAGGCCGCGATCGACCAGATCGCGCAGTTGCAGAAGAGCGGGGCGACGCCGGACGCAATGCGCGCGCAATTGACGCAGACACTTGGCCCGGAAGCTGCCGCGCGCGTCGCGCAGATGCAGGAGGACGACGCATCGTGGCAGAGCCGCTACGCCGACTATGCGGCGCAGCGTGCGCAGATCGGCGCGGCAGGATTGTCGCCGCAGGATCGCGACGCGCAGATCGCCGCGCTGCGGCAGCGCATGTTCACGAAGCCCGGCGAAGCGATGCGCGCGGCGTCGCTCGACCGCGGCGCGGCTGCCGCGCAGTGACGCACACGGTCATGCCGCGCGCGTGAAGTGCCGCGGCAGATGCTGTTCGATGGTTGCCGCGAGCGTGTCGAACGCGGGGCCGATGCCTTCGTGCGCGACGCACGCATAGCCGAGCAGCAGCCCGCGCCGCGCGGTGTCGAGGTTGCTGTAGTAGCTGGTCAGCGGACGCACGATCACACCCGCGTCGAATGCGCTTTGCGTGACCGCGCGATCGTCGCACGTGTCGGGCAGGCCGAGCACCAGATGCAGGCCGGCCTCGTCGCCCATCACGGGCAGCGCGTCGCCGAAGCGCGCATGGATCGCATCGATCAGCAATTGCCGGCGCTCGCCGTACAGCGTGCGCATTCGCCTGACGTGTGAAGTCAGGTGCCCGTCCATGATGAATTCGGCGAGCACGGCCTGCTGCATCAGCTGGCCCTCGCGATACAGTTCCGACAACCCGGTGCGGAACGTGTCGACAAGATGCTCCGGCACGACCATGTAGCCCATCCGCAGGCCCGGGAACAGCATCTTGCCGAGGCTGCCGACGTAGATCACGCGGCCGCCGTCGTCGAGGCCCTGCAGCGACGCGAGCGGGCGGCTGCCGTAGCGGAATTCGCTGTCGTAGTCGTCCTCGATGATCCAGCAGCGGTGCTGGCGCGCGTACTCGAGCAGCATCCGACGCCGTGCGAGACTCATCACCATACCGAGCGGATACTGGTGCGACGGCGTGACGAGCACGAGCCGCGGCGGATGCTGCATGTCGCTCGCGCTCGGATCGATGCCTTCCTGGTCGACCGGTACCGGCGTGAGCGCGAGGCCGGTCGCCTGCAGCACGCTGCGCACGCCCCAGTAGCACGGCTCCTCGACCCACGCGCGATCGCCGATGTCGGACAGCAACCGCACCGCGAGGTCGATCGACTGGTGAATGCCGGTCGTGATGATCACCTGGTCCGGCGAGCATTTGACCGAGCGCGCGACGCGCAGGTAGTCGGCGAGCGCACGGCGCAGCGGCCGGTAGCCGCCACCCGGCGAATAGGTCAGCAATTCGGGATTCGCTTCTTTCCACAGGCGTGCCTGCAGGCGGCTCCATGTGCGGCTCGGGAATTCCGACACATCCGGCACGCCCGGCATGAACGCGCCCCACTGGCGCCGCGACACGCCCGCATGCTCGATCAGTTGCCGCCCGCGCATCGACAGGTCGCCTTGTGCGTCCTGCTGCGCCGCCGCACCGGCGTCGGACGGCGGCGGCGCGGCGCCCGGCACGCGGATCGCGGCCGCGTCCGGGCGCGTGTCGGCCACATAGGTGCCGCTCCCGGTCGTCGTCAGCACGTAGCCTTCGGCCGTCAACTGGTCGTACACGTGCAGCACGGTATTGCGCGCGATCGACAGATCTGCCGCGAGGGTGCGCGAACTGGGCAGCTTCGTCCCTGGCCCTAATTCCCCGGTCAGAATGGCTTGCTGCATCAGTTGCAGCAACTGCCGATACATCGGCTCGGACGAACTGCGGTCGAGACGGGCGGAGAGCCAGTCGGCCAGGATCACGGTATCCAAAGTGGTCCTACTAGGAATATTGAAATGGTTCCCTATTGTAGAACCGTACGCACCGTATAGTGGGTTCATCTCAAAAACGTTTGTCGCGCAGCAAGGGGACAGCCACGATGAAGTCCGATGATGTGATCGTCAGCTTTCGCGGCGTGCGGAAGACCTATGACGGCGAGACGCTGGTCGTCAAATCGCTCGACCTCGACATCCACCGAGGGGAATTCCTGACGCTGCTCGGGCCGTCCGGCTCGGGCAAGACCACCTGCCTGATGATGCTGGCGGGCTTCGAGTTTCCGACGGGCGGCGAGATCCGCCTCGACGGCGAACTGCTGAACACCGTGCCGCCGCACAAGCGCAACATCGGCATGGTGTTCCAGAACTACGCGCTGTTTCCGCACCTGACGGTCGAGCAGAACGTCGCGTATCCGCTGTCGGTGCGCAAGCTGCCGCCGGCCGAGCGCGCGGAGCGCGTCGCGCATGCGCTGAAGATGGTGCAGATGGAGCGTTTCGCGAAACGCTATCCGGCGCAGTTGTCGGGCGGCCAGCAGCAGCGCATCGCGCTCGCGCGGGCGCTCGTGTTCGAGCCCAAGCTCGTGCTGATGGACGAGCCGCTCGGCGCGCTCGACAAGCAGTTGCGCGAACACATGCAGTACGAACTGAAGGCGCTGCACGAGAAGCTCGGCGTGACCTTCGTCTACGTGACGCACGACCAGGGCGAGGCGTTGACGATGTCCGATCGCGTCGCGGTGTTCGACAAGGGCATCGTGCAGCAGCTCGATACCGTCGACCGCCTGTACGAATCGCCGTGCAACGAATTCGTCGCGAACTTCATCGGCGACAGCAACCGGCTGCGCGGCACCATCGCGCGCGTCGACGGCGAATTCTGCGAATTCCGCCTCGACGACGGCACGCAGCTCGTCGGTCGCCGCATCGGCGACGCGGCCGAAGGCGCGCCGGCCGTCGCATGCATCCGGCCCGAACGCATGAGCCTCGCGAACGGTCACGCGAACGGCACCGCCAACCGCGTGACCGGCGAGGCGCGCAGTCTCATCTATTTCGGCGATCACGTGCGCATGCGCTGCGCGCTGCCGGGCCAGGACGAATGCTTCGTGAAGGTGCCGCTCGGCACGGGCGCGCTCGACGCGTTCTCGCCCGGCGCGCCGGTATCGCTCGCATTCGCGCCCGAGCATCTGCGCGTATTCGCCTGACGCAGGGTTTTCCCGCTTTATCGCAGCACGTCGTCAACTACAACTGCCCACTTCCACCACGAGAGGAGAGGAACCATCATGAACGGAGCAAGCACTACCGCGCGTCGCACCGCGCTCGCACTGGCGCTCGCCGTCGTCGGCGCATCGGCCACGGCGGCCGAACTCACGGTCGTCAACTTCGGCGGCGCGAACGGCGACGCACAGAAGGCCGCATTCAACCAGCCGTTCGAGAAGGCGACCGGCAACAAGGTCACGGCCGTCGAGTACAACGGCGAGCAGGCGAAAGTGAAGGCGATGGTCGAGGCGAAGCACGTCAACTGGGACGTGGTCGAAGTCGAATCGGGCGACCTGAACCGCGGCTGCGACGAAGGGCTGTACGAAAAGCTCGACTGGTCGAAGATCGCGAAGAAGTCCGACCTGATTCCCGAATCGCCGCAGGTGTGCGGCGTCGGCTTCTTCGTGTGGTCGACCGCGCTGTCGTACAACGCGGACAAGCTGAAGACCGCGCCGACCGGCTGGGCCGATTTCTGGAACGTGAAGAAATTCCCCGGCAAGCGCGGCATGCGCAAGGGCGCGCGCTACAACCTCGAGTTCGCGCTGATGGCCGACGGCGTCGCGACGAAGGACGTGTACAAGGTGCTCGGCACGAAGGCCGGCCAGGACCGCGCGTTCAAGAAGCTCGACGAGCTGAAGCCGTACATCCAGTGGTGGGAAGCGGGCGCGCAGCCGCCGCAGTTCCTGGTGGCCGGCGACGTCGTGATGTCGACCGCGTACAACGGCCGTATCGATGCCGCGCAGAAGGAAGGCAAGAACCTGAAGGTCGTGTGGAACGGCAGCATCTACGACCTCGACTACTGGGCGATTCCGAAGGGCTCGCCGAACAAGGCGCTGGCCGAGCAGTACATCGCGTACACGCTGACGCCGAAGCCGCAGCAAGGGTATGCGCAGCACATCGCGTACGGCCCGACGAACATCGCGGCGATCAAGTCGCTCGACGCGAAGACGCTCGCGAACCTGCCGAACTCGCCGGCCAACGGCAAGAACGCGGTGCTGGAGGACATCGGCTTCTGGACCGACCACAGCGACGAGCTCGAGCAGCGCTTCGCCGCGTGGGCGACGAAGTAACCGCTACTCAGGTGTCCTGATGCAACCTGCCGCGCGGCGCATCGACTGCGTCGCGCGGCATTCCGCCGGATCGAGCCCGGCCGGAGAGAACCGTTGAACACGATGACGATCGCTCCTTCCTCGCCGTCGACGGCCGCGCTCAAGCGCGAGCTGAAGGCCGCCGAGGCCCGCAAGCGCACGATGGCGCTGCTGCTGATCGCGCCGCTCGCGATCTTCCTGCTGCTCATCTTCGTCGTGCCGATCGGCACGCTGCTCACGCGCGCGGTGCAGAACCCCGAGATCGCGACCGCGCTGCCGAACACGATCGCCGCGCTGTCGGGCTGGGACCGCAAGGCGCCACCGGCCGACGCCGCGTATGCCGCGCTCGCGGCCGACATGACGAAGGTCGCCGACAGCGAGGCGATGGGCGCACTCGCGCGGCGCCTGAACACCGAGATTCCCGGCTACCGCTCGCTCGTCGCGAAGACGGCGCGCGCGATGCCGCTGAAAGGCGACAACGACGCGGCGCTGACGCCCGCGCAAACGCGCGCGAAACTGATCGATCTCGATTCGCGCTGGGGCGACGTTGCGTACTGGCAGTCGATCGCGAAGAACGGCAGCCAGATGTCGCCGTTCTACCTGCTCGCCGCGCTCGACCACAAGCAGGACGGCTTCGGCCGGATCGTGCAGGCCGATCCCGATCAGTCGATCTATCTCGCGATCTTCGGCCGCACGTTCGTGATCGGCGTCGCCGTTACGCTGTTCGCGCTGCTGCTCGGCTACCCGCTCGCGTACTGGATCTCGACGCTGTCGGAGCGCCGCGCGAACCTCGTGATGATCCTCGTGCTGATTCCGTTCTGGACCTCGGTGCTGGTGCGCGTCGCCGCGTGGATCGTGCTGCTGCAGAGCGAAGGGCTCATCAATACGGCGCTGATCGGCAGCGGGCTGATCTCGCATCCGCTGACGCTGCTGTTCAACCGCGTCGGCGTGTACATCTCGATGACGCACATCCTGCTGCCGTTCATGATCCTGCCGCTCTACAGCGTGATGAAGTCGATCCCGCCGACCTACCAGCGCGCGGCCGTGTCGCTCGGCAGCCATCCGTTCGCCGCGTTCTGGCGTGTGTACGTGCCGCAGACCTATCCGGGCGTCGGCGCCGGCGCGCTGCTCGTGTTCATCCTGGCGATCGGCTACTACATCACGCCCGCGCTGCTCGGCGGGCCGAACGACCAGATGGTCAGCTACTACGTCGCGTACTTCACGAACGTGACGATCAACTGGGGCATGGCGTGCGCGCTCGGCGGGCTGCTGCTCGCGGCGACGCTGGTGCTGTATGCGGTATATGGGCGCTTCACGCGCACCAACGTGAGCCTCGGCTGAGCGCCGCGCACAACGAAACGGGAAGGGGATGCCGACCATGAAACTCGCCAGGCCGCTGTTCGCGCCGCACATGTCGTTCGTCGAGCGCGCGTGGTACGTCGCGCTGCGCGTGCTCGTCGTGCTGACGCTGCTGTACCTGATCCTGCCGGTGCTCGCCATCGTGCCGCTGTCGTTTTCGTCGAGCACGTTCCTCGTCTATCCGATCCCGGGCTTCTCGATGCGCTGGTACGAGAACCTGATCGCGTCGGACGAGTGGCGGATGGCCGCGAAGAACAGCTTCATCGTCGCGCCGTCGGCGACCGTCGTCGCGACCGTGCTCGGCACGCTCGCCGCGATCGGCCTCACGAAGGCGGACTTCCGCGGCAAGGGGCTCCTGATGGCCGTGCTGCTGTCGCCGATGATCGTGCCCGTAGTCGTGGTCGGCGTCGGCATGTATCTGTTCTTCGCGCCGCTCGGGCTCGCGAATACCTACACGGGGCTGATCGCCGCGCACGCGGCGCTCGGCGTGCCGTTCGTCGTGACGACGGTGGCCGCGACGCTGCAGGGCTTCAACCAGAATCTGGTGCGCGCGAGCCTGTCGCTCGGCGCGAATCCCGTCACGACGTTCTTCCGCGTGACGCTGCCGGTGATCGCGCCGGGCGTGATGTCGGGTGCGTTGTTCGCGTTCGCGACGTCGTTCGACGAAGTCGTCGTCACGCTGTTCCTCGCGGGCGCGGATCAGACGACGCTGCCGCGCCAGATGTTCACCGGCATTCGCGAGAACATCAGCCCGACGATCGCCGCGCTCGCGACGATCCTGATCATCTTCTCGACGAGCCTGCTGCTCGCGCTCGAATGGCTGCGCGGACGCAACGCGCGACGCGCGGTGTCGTGACGGCCGGAAGCGCAGCGTCCGGCGCGCCGTCGATCGTTGCGTTTTCAACGATGCCGCGCACTCGACGCGGCGCATCGAAGCTTTCGTTTCGCTGACTGACGACGCGGTCGCCTGCACGTTCGATGCGGCTCTGCAACAATACGGCTCGCGGTGCCGTGCGTTCCGTTCGTGCAGCAGGGACGCCCGGTGCCGCGCCGCTCAATCCGCGACGCCGCGCGTCGCTCGTCAGCCGAGCCTCATCTTGTCCGAATTCGCATCCCCTGCCGGCGCCCGGGAGCCGGCCGTCAACTGGCGCGCGATGTCCGCCGTGCTGCTCGCCGTCGCGCTCGCGACGCTCGACACGGCAATCGCGAACACCGCGCTGCCCGCGATCGCCACCGACCTGCACGCGTCGCCGGCCGCGTCGGTGTGGATCATCAACGCCTACCAGCTCGCGATGGTCGCGACGCTGCTGCCGTTCGCGTCGCTCGGCGACATCGTCGGTCACAAGCGCGTGTATGTCGCGGGCCTCGCGGTGTTCACGCTCGCGTCGCTCGGCTGCTCGCTCGCGGCGACGCTGCCGCAGCTGACGGCGGCGCGGATCGTGCAGGGCTTCGGCGCGAGCGCGATCATGAGCGTGAACGTCGCGCTGATCCGCAACCTGTTTCCCGCGCACCGGCTCGGGCGCGGCGTCGGCTTCAACGCACTGGTCGTCGGCGTGTCGTTCGCCGTGGGGCCGACGATCGCGTCGCTGATCCTGTCGGTGGCCGCCTGGCCGTGGCTATTCGCGGTGAACGTGCCGCTCGGCGTGCTCGCGCTTGCCGTGGCGATTCCGTCGCTGCCGCAGACGGCGCGCGGCAAGCATGCGTTCGATCCGCTCGCCGCGCTGTTCAACGTGATCACGTTCGCATCGCTGATCTTCGCGCTCGGCGAATTCGCGCAGCGCGGGCCGCTGTCCGTCGTGTTCGCGGCTGCCGCGGTCGCGCTCGCGTTCGGGGCGCTGTTGATCCGCCGCCAGGCCGGGCACCCGGCGCCGATGTTGCCGGTCGACCTGTTCCGCCGGCCGGTGTTCACGCTGTCCGCGCTGACGGCCGTGTGCGCGTTCGCCGCGCAGGGGCTCGCGTTCGTGTCGCTGCCGTTCTACTTCGAAACCGTCCTGCATCGCGACGCGGTGGAGACGGGCTTCCTGATGACGCCATGGTCGGCGATCGTCGCGCTCGCCGCGCCGATCGCGGGCCGGCTTTCGGATCGCTATCCGCCCGGATTGCTCGGGGCGATCGGGCTCGCGCTGCTGAGCGCGGGGATGGTGTCGCTTGCCGCGCTGCCGGCGGCGCCGAACGTCGTCGACATCGGCTGGCGGATGATGCTATGCGGCGCGGGCTTCGGTTTCTTCCAGTCGCCGAACCTGAAGGCGTTGATGTCGAGCGCGCCGCCCGAGCGCAGCGGCGGCGCGAGCGGCATCATCGCGACCGCGCGGCTGATCGGGCAGGCGACCGGCGCGGCGCTCGTCGCGCTGTCGTTCGGGATCGCCGGGCGTCATGGGCCGACGCTCGCGCTGATGCTCGGTGCGGGCTTTGCCGGCGCCGCGAGCGTCGCGAGCGGGCTGCGGCTCTTCGCACCGTCGCATCGGGCCGGTGCGCCGGTCGCATCGGTCGCGGCGACGCCGGCGAAGGAGCCGGCGACGGAGTAGCGTTCCGTACGCGCCCGCTGCCCGCGAGTTTCCCGGCCGGCGCGCGGCGAACGACCGCCGCGCGCCGGCCTTCGCATCACGCTCAGAAGCCGCCCGTCTGGATCAGCTTGTTGAGGTTCGCGATGTTCAGGCTGCCGAAGCCGGTCGTCAGATCCCAGCCGGTGCCTGCCTGGTAGCCGTACCCCTGATAGCCGTTGTTGCCCGACACGACGTCATAGCGCACGAGCGACGGGTTCGACGGAACGTCCGCATAGAACTTGCCGGCCGGGAAGCCGAGACCTGTGCCGTTCGCCGCGAGCAGACGCGCCCAGAAACCGGTGAAGATCGGCGCGGCGAGGCTCGTGCCGCCGATCTGCTGCAGCTGGCCGTAGTTGTAGATGTACGCGCCCGTGCTTTGCGCGGCGTCGAACGATACATCGGGCAACTGACGATTGCTGCCCGACTGCCACGCCGGCGCCGGCAGGACCGTGCTGACGCCGCCGCCCGTGGCCCACAGCTTGCCGTTCCCGTCGAGGCCTTCGTTCCACACCGTTTCGTTCGAGAATGCACCCGCCGACGTGGTGTACAACGTCGTGCCGCCGATCGCGAGCACGTGCGGCGACGCGGCCGGCCACGACACCGTGTAGTTCGCGCCGTCCGGATAGCCGCGGTTGTTGCACTCGTAGACGCCTTCGTCGCCCGACGATACCGAGAACGTCTGGCCCTGCGCGGCAGCCGTCGTGAAGATCTGTTCCTCGGCGTCGATCGTGCCGTCCGCGTTCGCGTCGGTTTCGCACCAGCCGAGCGACACGTTGATCACCTTCGCGGTGTTGTCCGACACCGCGCGGTTGAATGCCTGCGTGAGCCCCGTGTTGCCGGCGGCGTTCAGGTCCGCCATGTAGAACACCAGCTTGCCGACCTGGCCGCCGGCCGAGCCGACGATCGACTGGCTGTCGAGATCCCATTCGCCCTGGCCGTCCTGGTCGTCGCTGTAGCTGCCGCTCGTGCCGGTGCCGTTGGTCTTGACGGTCTGGGTCGTGACCGTGCCGTAACCGTTGCTCGACGTGAACTGCTTCAGGTCCTGCAGCGTCTGCGACACGCCGCCGATCGTGATGATGCCGACGGTCACGCCGGCCGCGGTCGGCACGCCGGTCGCGTTGTAGAGGCCGGGGAATTCCTTCGGATAGTGGCCGGTGGCCGTGCCGGCCGCGAGTGCCTGCGGCTTCGCGACGTTGCCGATGCGCAGCATCGGCCGTGCGCGCGCGACGTTCTGCAGCCCGAGCACCGAGCCGACGACGTCGCCGAGCGCGCGCGGCACCTGCGCGGTCGACGCGTTCGCGAAGCCCGAGCGGCCCGCGTACTGGAAATGCACGAGCGACGTGTTGAACGCGGTCTTCACCGTGCCGGCCGTGCCGCGCGCGGACACCAGCAGCCGGTTCGGCGCAACTTCGATGTTCACGAAGCCGCTCTTGCGCAGATAGTCGACGACCGACTTCACCTGCGCGTCGGTCGGTGCGTAGCTGGCGAGGAACTGCTCGTGCGTCAGGTACTGGCGGTAATGCGCGTTGCCGGGCCGGTTCACGTCGTGCGCGAGCTGCTTGAGCTGCGCGGCGTTGCGCAGCTTCAGGCTGACGACGACGTCGGTCGTCTCGCCGGCCGCGAGTTCGAGCGACGGCGCCGCGCTGCGCGCCATCAGTTGCGGGCCGGTCAGAAAGGCCTTCGTGTGGGTGTCGACCCAGTCCGTCGTCGCATGCGCCGCGCCGGCGGCGAGCACGAGCGGCCACGCGCACGCGAGGCGGCGGGGCGACGGAAGGGGGAGGGCAAACCAGGCGTTCCTTTTCATCGGGAGTCCTTTTTAGGAGAGACGACGTTGCTGGAGCCCCCGGCCCTTGTGGGGCCGCGAGCGGTGACGAGCGTAGGGCGTCGGTGCCGTTCAGGTAGCTGCCAGTTTCCATAGCTGTCAGTTCTGACATCGGCGGGTTCGCGCGCATGCGCGGCGGCGTCGACGCCCGCGGCATCGGTGCCGCCGAAGGGAACCGGTTCGCGACGCGATCGCGCTGCGGTCGACGACGTTTGCACGCACGACTCGTTCGTTGCGGTATCGGAATGCGCGCGATTGCGGAGCGAACCGCCGCGAAAGCGCATTGCGTGTGATGGGGCGTCGGCGCGTCGCGCGTTGCACTATGTGGTCAAGCGTCGCCATGACGCCAACGCGACGCCGCCGCGATGCGCGGATGCACAGAAACGGGGCCGGTCGATCGCGAGCGTTTCCCGAACTGTGGAACAGCGCGATGCCGAGTCTTGCAGCGTGCTTTCGGTTCGCGGGTCGGGCGAGTGGATTAGAGGAAATGCTCGAATGCGAACGATGGCGCCGATTCGGCGCGCGCCGGATGTCCGTCGCCAGCGGTTCCGTTGCCGCTCGGCCCGCGCCGGCGAACGAGCACACTGCGGGAACGAACGACGTCACGCGCGAAATTCCTCCTTGACGCGTATCGTTCGCCGGCTATGCTTCAATCCATAACCATCGGGTTATTGATTCGGACATGCACGACGCTCACGACCTGCTTTTCAGAACACTGGCCGATCCGACGCGCCGCGCGCTCTTCGAGCGGCTGTGCGAGGAGGGCGAGTTGACGGTCGCCGCGCTCACGGCCCATGCAGGCGTGTCGCAGCCGGCGGTATCGAAGCATCTGGGCGTACTGAAGCAGGCCGGGCTCGTGAGCGATCGTCACGAAGGCCGGCAGACGCACTACAGCGCGCAGCCGCAGGCGCTGACGCCGTTGATCGACTGGACCAGCCAGATGGCCGGCTTCTGGCAGAACCGGTTCGACGCTCTCGAAGATCTGCTCAAAAGGATGGATCAATGAACCAGGCCACTACCGAAACGCGTACCGTCGTCGTCGAACGGGAACTGTCGCATCCGCCGGAGAAGATCTGGCGTGCGCTCACGCAACCGCACCTGATCGAGGCGTGGCTGATGCAGAGCGACTTCGAGCCCGTCGCGGGCCGTGCGTTCAGCTTCCGCGCGGACTGGGGTTCGGTCGACTGCACGGTGCTGACGATCGAGCCGCAGCGCGTGCTGTCCTATACATGGGCCGCGTATGGCCTGGAAAGTGTCGTCACGTGGACGCTCACGCCGACGCCGGGCGGCACGCTGCTGCGCATGGAGCAGGCCGGCTTCCGCGCGGATCAGGAACAGGCGTATCGCGGGGCGCAGCACGGGTGGGTGCGATTCTTCGAGTCGCTCGAACAGGTGCTGGCGCGACCCGATGGAGAACCGGAGGCCGGGGCATGAGCGCGCCGGACCTGGAGCCGTCGGCACGCATCGACGCGCTGATCGCGGGAATCGCCGACTGGCGAGGCAAGACCTTCGCCGAACTGCGCGAGACGATCCGTGCCGCCGAAGACGGCATCGTCGAGGAATGGAAATGGATGGGCAGCCCGGTGTGGTCGTGCGACGGGATGATCGCGGTCGCGAACGCGCACAAGGGCAAGGTGAAGCTCACGTTCATGCACGGCGCGCACCTGCCCGATCCCGACGGGCTGTTCAATGCCGGCCTCGACGGCAATGCGCGGCGCGCGATCGATTTCCTCGAAGGCGACACGCTCGACAAGCGCGCGCTGAAGCGCCTCGTTCGCGCGGCGATCGACTACAACCGCGCGCACCTGAAGAAGAACGTGCGGGCGGGGGCCAAGGCACGCGGCGACAAGGCCGCATGACGTACCGCCGACATCGCGCTCCCGCCGCGCGCGCATAAAAAAAGCCCGACACGAGGTCGGGCATCCAAATCGGCCGCAACCGCCGCGAGGCGGCTGCGGCACCTGCAAAAGCAGGACGCTTACGCTGCGAGCAGCGAGCGCAGCACGAACGGCAGGATACCGCCGTGCTTGTAGTAGTCGACTTCGATCGGCGTATCGATGCGCAGCAGCACCGGCACGCGGGTCGTTTCGCCGTTCTTGCGGTGGATCACGAGCGTGACGTCCTGCTGCGGCTTGAAGTCGTCGCCGAGGCCTTCGATGTCGTACGTCTCTTCACCGGTGATGCCGAGCGACTGGACGCTGTCCGCGCCCTTGAACTGCAGCGGCAGCACGCCCATGCCGACCAGGTTCGAGCGGTGGATCCGCTCGAAGCTGCGTGCGATCACGGCCTTCACGCCGAGCAGTTGCGTGCCCTTCGCGGCCCAGTCGCGCGACGAGCCCGTGCCGTACTCTTCGCCTGCGAACACGACGGTCGGCGTGTCGGCCGCGACGTACTGCATGGCCGCGTCGTAGATCGACTGCTGTTCGCCGCTCGGCTGGTGGATCGTCAGGCCGCCTTCGACACGCGTGCCGTCCGCCTTCGCCGGGATCATCAGGTTCTTGATCCGCACGTTCGCGAACGTGCCACGCATCATCACGTCGTGGTTGCCGCGGCGCGAGCCGTAGCTGTTGAAGTCGGCCTTCTGCACGCCGTTCTCCTTCAGCCACTTGCCTGCCGGCGAGTCTTCCTTGATCGAGCCTGCCGGGCTGATGTGATCGGTCGTGACCGAGTCACCGAAGATGCCCAGTGCGCGTGCGCCCTTGACCGTCGGGATCGACGCGGCCGGCTCCATCGAGAAGTCGTTGCCGAAGAACGGCGGCTCGGCGATGTAGGTCGACTTCGGCCAGTCGTAGACCTGGCCCGTTTCGCCCTCGATCTTGCTCCAGAGGTCGCCCTTCTTGGTCAGCTTCGAGTAGTTGTCCTCGAACTTCTTCGGGTCGAGCGCGAACTTGAGCAGCGCGTGGATTTCATCGCTGGTCGGCCAGATGTCGCCGAGGTAGATGTCGTAGCCGTCCTTGCCCTTGCCGACCGGCTCGGTCATCAGGTCGCGCGTGATGTTGCCGGCGATCGCGTAGGCGACGACCAGCGGCGGCGACGCGAGGAAGTTCGCGCGGATGTTCGGGTGGATGCGCGCTTCGAAGTTGCGGTTGCCCGACAGCACCGCAGCCGCGACGATGTCGTTCTTCGTGATCGCTTCGTTCAGTTCCGGCGTCAGGTCGCCCGCGTTGCCGATACAGGTCGTGCAGCCGTAGGCGGCGACTTCGAAGCCGAGCTTCGCGAGGTAGGGCAGCAGGCCCGTCTTCGTCAGGTATTCGGTGACGATGCGCGATCCCGGCGCGAGCGACGTCTTGATGTGCGGCGCGACGGTCAGGCCGGCTTCGACGGCCTTCTTCGCGAGCAGGCCGGCGGCCAGCAGCACGCTCGGGTTCGACGTGTTCGTGCACGACGTGATCGCGGCGATCAGCACGTCGCCGTTCTTCACGTCGACGCCGTTGCTCGTCGTGTATTGCGCGTTCAGGTCGTCCGCCTTCTTCGCGAAGCCGTTTTCCGCGACCGGCTTCGAGAACAGGTCGGTGAACGTCGACTTGACGTTGCCGATCTCGATGCGGTCCTGCGGGCGCTTCGGGCCGGCCAGCGACGGGGCGACCGTTGCCAGGTCGAGCGTCACCGTCTTCGTGTAGTCGATGTCGCCGGCCTTCGGAATGCCGAACAGCTTCTGGGCCTTGAAGTAGTTTTCGAACGCGGCGATTTCCGCCTTCGTGCGGCCCGTGCCTTCGAAGTAGTCGATCGTCTTTTCGTCGACCGGGAAAAAGCCCATCGTCGCACCGTATTCCGGCGCCATGTTGCCGATCGTCGCGCGGTCCGGCAGCGACAGCGACTTCGTGCCTTCGCCGAAGAACTCGACGAACTTGCCGACGACCTTCTCCTTGCGCAGCATTTCGGTGATCGTCAGCACCAGGTCGGTGGCCGTCACGCCTTCGCGCAGCTTGCCCTTCAGCTCGACGCCGACGACGTCCGGCGTCAGGAAGTACACCGGCTGGCCGAGCATGCCGGCTTCCGCCTCGATGCCGCCCACGCCCCAGCCGACCACGCCGATGCCGTTGATCATCGTCGTGTGGCTGTCCGTGCCGACGAGCGTGTCCGGGTAGTACACGGTGTCGCCGCCGTCCGCCTTCTTGTGGACGCCGCGCGCGAGATACTCGAGGTTCACCTGGTGGACGATGCCGACGCCCGGCGGCACGACCTTGAACGTGTCGAACGCCTGCATGCCCCACTTCATGAACTGGTAGCGCTCGTTGTTGCGCTGGAATTCCAGCTTCATGTTCAGGTCGAGCGCGTCCTTCTGGCGGAAGTAGTCGATCTGGACCGAGTGGTCGACGACGAGATCGACCGGGACCAGCGGCTCGATCTTCTTCGGGTTCTTGCCCGAACGCTCTGCCACACCGCGCATGGCCGCGATGTCGGCGAGCAGCGGCACGCCCGTGAAGTCCTGCAGCACGACGCGCGACACCACGAACGGAATCTCGTCGACGCGCTTGGCGGTCGGCTTCCAGTTCGCGAGCTGCTCGATGTGTTCTTCGGTGATCTTCTTGCCGTCGTAGTTGCGCAGCACGGACTCGAGCACGATACGGATCGACACCGGGAGGCGTTCGATCTTCGTCTTCAGTTCCTTGCCGAGCTGCGGCAGCGAGTAGAACTTGCCTTTGCCGGAACCGCTGTCGAATTCCTTGAGGGTCTTGTGGAGATTGTGGGCCATGGTGATTTTCCTGGGTTTAAGGCTAGGAAACAAAGAGTCCTGGTGCTAAATCACATACAAGTCGACGTACTCATCGACCGGCATCGCTTCGAGCTTTGCCTGGTCCAGCGACACGTCGAGAATCGCTTGTTGCTGCTTTGCCGGGAAACGGCGGGCGAGGTTGGTCCTGAACTTCTCGACCAGGAGCGGGATGCCGTCCGCACGGCGTCGCTGATGGCCGATCGGGTATTCGACCGCCACTTCGGCAAGCTTAGACCCGTCCGCGAATTCGATCGTCAGCGCATTCGCGATCGATCGTTTGGCCGGGTCATGGTAATCCTTCGTGAACTGCGGATCCTCGACGCACACGGTTTTCGCGCGCAGCGCGTCGATGCGCGGATCGGCGGCGACCGCGTCTTCGTAATCGGCCGCGGTCAGCCGGCCGAACAGCAGCGGCACGGCAACCATGTACTGGATGCAGTGGTCGCGGTCGGCCGGATTGGCGAGCGGCCCCTGCTTGTCGATGATGCGGATCGCGGCCGCGTGCGTGCGGATCGTGATCCGGCTGATCTCGTCGGTGGTGCGGCCCGCCGCGGCGAGCTGCGCGTGCAGTTGCAGCGCGGCCTCGGCGGCCGTCTGCGCGTGGAATTCGGCGGGGAACGCGATCTTGAACAGCACGTTCTCCATCACGTACGTGCCGTACGGGCGCTGGAAGCGGAACGGCTGCCCGCCGAACAGCACGTCGTAGAAGCCCCAGGTTTTCGCGGTGAGCGCCGACGGGTAGCCCATTTCACCCGTTTTCGCGATCAGCGCGAGGCGCACCGCGCGCGACGTCGCGTCGCCGGCCGCCCACGACTTGCGCGAACCGGTGTTCGGCGCGTGGCGGTACGTGCGCAGCGCCTGGCCGTCGACGAATGCGTTGGATACCGCGTTGATCAGCTCGTCGCGCGTGAGGCCGAGCAGGCGGCCGACGACGGCCGTCGACGCGACCTTGACGAGCAGCACGTGGTCGAGCCCGACCGCGTTGAACGAATTCTCGAGCGCGAGGCAGCCCTGGATCTCGTGGGCCTGGATCATCGCGACGAGCACGTCGCGCATGGAAAGCGGCTTCCTGCCGGCCGCGACGGCCGTGCGGGACAGCCAGTCGGCCGTCGCCAGGATTCCGCCGAGATTGTCGGACGGATGACCCCATTCGGCGGCGAGCCAGGTGTCGTTGAAGTCCAGCCAGCGGATCATCGCGCCGATGTCGAAAGCGGCCTGGACGGGATCGAGCTGGAAGGACGTGCCGGGCACCTTCGCGCCGTTCGGCACGATCGTGCCGGGCACGACGGGGCCGAGCAGCTTGGTGCAGGCCGGGTAGGACAGCGCCTCGAGTCCGCATCCGAGCGTGTCGATCAGGCAATGACGCGCCGTCTCCAGCGCGAGCGCGCTGTCGATTCCGGTGTTCAGCACGTAGTCGACGATATCGACGAGTACCGTATCCGGAGCGGGGCGGACGTTGGAGACCGAGGCGGACATCGAGGGGCCTGGGAGCGTGAAGACGCGGGCGCTTAGTTCGTTGCCGGCTTCAGTTCGTTCGATTGCGTCGGAGCCGGCGTGCCTTGCGCCATTTCCGGCGTCACGCATTCGTCGGCGAGACGCTCGCCGCCATTGGCGTCGCTGAACAGCATCGCCTTGCTCGGGATCACGACCAGCTTGAAGCCCGCGGCCGGATCGTAGAACGTGTCGGCGCCCGTCGTCGTGGCCTGACGCGGCAGCTTGTAGTTCTTCTTCGCCCAATGAACCGTGACGACCTGGTCACGCTTCATGTCGCCGGCGAGGTCGAACGACAGGCCGTCCTTGCACGCCCACTTGGCTGCGCCGTCCGGTACCGGATCGACCTTGGCCGCGGCACGCGCCTGCGCCTTCTTGCTGCGCGGAACGATGCGCTTGGCCGGCGCCGGGCGCTTGGCCGTCTTCTTCGCGGTCGTCGCCGTATCCTGGGCGAACGCGCTCGGAGCCGACACCAGCATCGTGGCGGACAACGCGCCGATGGCGGTAGCGATCAGGAGTTTCTTCATGGAGTCAGAACCTTTCGATAATCAGTTGACAAGGGCCGGCGGCAGACACCGTCAGCCGGTTTGAAACTGCACGCGCCCCGGAAGCGCGCAGCGGCCGCTATTTTCACCTATTTGGCCGCGCATATTTCAGGTTTTCGGGCTCCGTTACGTTTTTTGTCGTTTCGCAAACCTGTCGCGGGTTCACGCTCCGGTGATTCGATGAAATGCGTGTGTCGGCGCGCGCTCACCGCGCATCTCCGGCGGCCGGGCCGAACAGCGGCGCGGCCTCGGCCGGCACCGGCTGGCCGGTCGCCCGTGCGCGGCGCAGCACCGACCAGTAATAGCGGTAGCTCGCGCGGTCGTGCAGTGTATCGCCGTGGCGCGTCGGGCCCCAGTCGGCGGCCTGCGCGGCCAGCAGGATCTCGGCGGCCAGCGCGACTTCATCGGTGCGCGGCGCGAATGCGTCGACGATCGGGCGGATCTGCGCGGGATGGATGCTCCACATCCGCGTGAACGCGAACTCGTCGCGCGCGCGACGCGCGTCGCCGGCGACGACGGCCATGTCGCGCACCTCCGTCGTCACGTTGTGCGACGGCGTCTTGCCGTGCGCGTGGCAGGCCGCGGCGATTTCCAGCTTCGCGCGGCGCACGAGCGGGTGGTCGAACTGGCCGGGCGAGCGCATCGCCGCATCGGGAATCGCTCCGTGATGCGCGGACACGAAGTCCATCAGCCCGAAGCTGAGCGTGCCGACCAGCGGCAGCGCGGCGAGGGCGGCCGCCTGGGCGAGCGCGCCGTGCGTCTCGACCAGCACGTCGACCGGGATCGGCTGCGCGAGGCCGAGCTCGCGGCGCGTGCCTTCGATGAACGCGACCATCTCGGCCGCGTCCGCGGCGCTCGCGATCTTCGGCAGCGTGACATAGGCCGGCGCGCGCGCGGCGCGCAGCACGATGCGCACGTCGTCGCGCCAGTGGGGATGGGAAAAGTCGTGGATGCGGACGCCGACACGCCCGAAGCGGTTTTCGGCGCTGCCGAGAAAATCGGCGACGAGCTGCGCGTGCGCGGCTTCCTGGCCGACGGCCGCGCCGTCCTCGCAGTCGAGCGTGATGTCGAACACGGGGCCGAGTTCGGCCTGGAGCGCGAGCGACTTGCGCATCAGCTTCTCGCTGCCCGCGTAGTGATCGCAGCAGGGCAGGATCGCGGGCGGGGACGCCCCGTCGTACAGCACTTGTGCAGGAGTGAGCGCGGACATCTCTTCTACGTCAAGGAGGCGGGCAACGTGGAGAAAATCGGATTCGGGCGCGTTCTGGGCCGGCGCGCGGGGCGCCTGGAGCGGCAAAACGTGCCCGGATCGGATCGGGCGGCGGGGCCGGCTGCCGGCCCGCCGCCCGTGCCGTGACCGGACCGCCCGGAGGCGGCCCGGCCGTGCAGTCTGCTTAGTTCTTCAGCAGGTGAGCGACGCCGTCGCGCTCTTCGAGCAGTTCGGCCAGCGTGCCGTCCATCTTCTCGCGCGAGAATGCGTCGATTTCGAGGCCTTCGACGCGCTTGTACTCGCCGTTTTCGCACGTGACGGGCACGCCGTAGATGATGTCTTCGGGGATGCCGTACGAGCCGTCCGACGGGATGCCCATCGTGACCCACTTGCCGTTCGTGCCGAGGACCCAGTCACGCACGTGGTCGATCGCCGCGTTCGCCGCCGACGCTGCCGACGACAGGCCGCGCGCTTCGATGATCGCCGCGCCGCGCTTGCCGACGGTCGGGATGAACGTGTCGCGGTTCCACACGTCGTCGTTGATCAGCTTCAGCAGCGACTCGCCTTCGACGGTCGCGAAGCGGAAGTCGGGGTACATCGTCGGCGAGTGGTTGCCCCACACGGCGAGCTTCTCGATCGATGCGACCGGCTTGCCCGACTTCGCCGCGAGCTGCGACAGCGCGCGGTTGTGGTCGAGGCGCAGCATTGCCGTGAAGTTCTTCTTCGGCAGATCCGGCGCCGACTTCATCGCGATGTACGCGTTGGTGTTCGCCGGGTTGCCGACGACCAGCACCTTCACGTCGCGGCTCGCGACTTCGTTCAGCGCGGCGCCCTGGACCGTGAAGATCTCGGCGTTCGCCGACAGCAGGTCCTTGCGCTCCATGCCCTTCGAGCGCGGACGCGCACCGACCAGCAGCGCGACGTCCGCATCCTTGAATGCAACCTTCGGATCGTCGGTGATCACGACGCCCGCGAGCAGCGGGAACGCGCAATCGTCGAGTTCCATCACGACGCCTTTGACGGCGGCTTGGGCTTGCGGGAGGTCGAGCAGTTGCAGGATGACCGGCTGGTCCTTGCCGAGCAGGTCGCCGTTCGCGATGCGGAACAGCAGGGAGTAAGCGATTTGACCTGCGGCGCCGGTGACGGCAACGCGCTTTGCGGGCTTAGCCATTGAAAATCTCCAGGACGGGTGAAGCGGTGGACGCTAGGCAAAACGCCATTCTATGCGCGTTACGCGTAGCGTTGCATTGAAGCAGGGCGGAGGACTCGCGAAAGGCAGACGCGGTGAACCTGGAGACGGCCGTGGCACGTAGCCGGGGACGCGTTTTGCACCCGCGAACCCTTGCTCGCCCCGGAGTGTAGGAGCCGGCGGGCCCAAAGTCAAACGGTATCATATGTCTTATATAAGACAGATGTTTTGCGGAATTTGAGTGGACGGAAAAGCGCGGTTTGTGATGAAATGCGCGCCATGACATCGAACCAGGCGAACAACGCGAATCCGACCGGCGCAGGCGGCCCAGGGCAGCCGGGCGCGGCCGATTCCGTGCCGGCGCCTGCCGCTTCGCCGTCGCCGACCTTCAGTCCGTTATACCAGCAGATCAAGTCATTGATCACGCAAAGCCTGGAATCCGGCGAGTGGAAGCCGGGCGAAATCATTCCGAGCGAAGTGGAGCTCGCGGCCCGTTATAAGGTCAGCCAGGGCACCGTTCGCAAGGCGATCGACGAACTGGCCGCCGAAAACCTGGTGGTCCGGCGGCAGGGCAAGGGCACTTTTGTTGCGACGCACAACGAAGATCGCGCGCAGTTCCGCTTTCTGCGTCTGCTGGCCGACGACGGTGCCGAGCATCCGCACGTGAGCCGCCTGCTCGAATGCCGGCGCCTGCGCGCGCCGGCCGAGATCGCGCGGCAGCTCGACCTGAAGCCGGCCGACCCGGTCGTGCAGGTGCGCCGCCTGCTGGAGTTCGAGAACGAAGTGACGGTGCTGGACGAGATCTGGCTGCCGGGCGCGATGTTCCGCGGGCTCACGTTCGAGCGGCTGAGCGAGTACAAGGGGCCGCTCTACGCGATGTTCGAGACGGAATTCGGCACGCGGATGATCCGCGCGACGGAGAAGATCCGCGCGGTGGCGGCGGAGCCGGCGGTGGCCGACCTGCTGCACGTGCCGGCGGGTTTTCCTTTGCTGTCGGTGGAGCGTGTGTCCTATACATACGGAGACCGGCCGGTGGAAGTGCGACGCGGCTGGTATGTCACAACCGGGTATTACTATCAGAATGACTTGAGCTGACGACGTATCGGCACAAGCAGCGTGCGCGCGCGCTTCCCATGTTCGCGTAGCACGTTTCGGGCCGCCTTTATTCCCGTTCGCGTAATGATCCAGAGCAGACTTTCGCTGCAGCGCGATATAAAAAGGCGCTAAAATCGCGGATTAGTGTGACAACATAGTAGGGGTCTAGCATGACTGACGCAGTAAGAAAGCCGAGGCCGGAATACCGGAACATCGGATTCGGCGATATCACGATGAAATATCGCATGCCCTTGGCGGCGATATTGTCGATCCTCCATCGAGTCAGCGGCGCGCTGCTGTTCCTGTTCCTGCCGTTCCTGCTGTTCCTCTTCGATCAGAGCCTCACCTCCGAGCTCAGCTTCGAAGTCTTCAAGGCTTTCCTCTCCAACATCGTCGTCAAGCTGATCGTCCTCGCGTTGTCCTGGGCGTTCCTCCACCATTTCTGCGCCGGCATTCGCCACCTGCTGATGGACGTCAATCACGACGCCGTCTCGAAGGAAGGCGGCAAGCGGACGGCCGTCGTCGTCTTTGTCGTCTCGATCGCCCTGACGATCGCCATGGCACTCAAACTGTTCGGAGCATTCTAAGAAAATGGCAGCCAATAACCGAATCGGCTCGAAGCGCCTCGTCGTCGGCGCTCACTACGGCCTGCGCGACTGGCTCGCGCAGCGCGTCACCGCCACGATCATGGCGGTCTACACGGTCATTCTGCTCGTCCTGTTCTTCGGCGCGCATGACTTCTCGTACGAAGGCTGGGCATCGATCTTCTCCGCGCAATGGATGAAGCTCGCGACCTTCGTGACGCTGCTTTCCCTCTTCTACCACGCATGGGTCGGCGTGCGCGACATCTGGATGGACTACGTGAAGCCCGTCGGTGTGCGCCTGCTGCTGCAATCGCTGACCATCGTCTGGCTGCTCGCATGTGCGGGCTACGCCGCGCAGATTCTCTGGAGAGTGTAAAGAATGGCTGCAATCAAAACTTCCCTGCCGCGCCGCAAGTTCGACGTGGTGATCGTCGGCGCGGGCGGCTCGGGCTTGCGCGCAGCGCTGCAACTGTCGCGCGCGGGCCTGTCGGTCGGCGTGCTGTCGAAGGTGTTCCCGACCCGTTCGCACACGGTGGCCGCACAGGGCGGCATCGGCGCGTCGCTCGGCAACATGAGCGAAGACAACTGGCACTTCCACTTCTACGACACGATCAAGGGTTCCGACTGGCTCGGCGACCAGGACGCGATCGAGTTCATGTGCCGCGAAGCACCGAACGTCGTGTACGAACTGGAACACTTCGGCATGCCGTTCGACCGTAACGCGGACGGCACGATCTACCAGCGTCCGTTCGGCGGCCACACCGCGAACTACGGCGAGAAGCCGGTCCAGCGCGCTTGCGCGGCCGCCGACCGTACCGGTCACGCGCTGCTGCACACGCTGTACCAGCAGAACGTCGAAGCGAAGACGCAATTCTTCGTCGAATGGATGGCGCTCGACCTGATCCGCGACGCGGACGGCGACGTGCTCGGCGTGACGGCCCTCGAGATGGAGACGGGCGACGTCTACATCATGGAAGGCAAGACGACGCTGTTCGCGACGGGCGGCGCAGGCCGGATCTTCGCGGCGTCGACCAACGCGTTCATCAACACCGGCGACGGCCTCGGCATGGCTGCGCGCTCGGGCATCGCGCTGCAGGACATGGAGTTCTGGCAGTTCCACCCGACCGGCGTGGCCGGCGCGGGCGTGCTGATCACCGAAGGCGTGCGCGGCGAAGGCGGCATCCTGCGCAACGCGAACGGCGAGCGCTTCATGGAACGCTACGCACCGACGCTGAAGGATCTGGCGCCGCGTGACTTCGTGTCGCGTTCGATGGACCAGGAAATCAAGGAAGGCCGCGGCGTCGGTCCGAACAAGGACCACGTGCTGCTCGATCTGTCGCACATCGGCGCCGAGACGATCATGAAGCGTCTGCCGTCGATCCGCGAAATCGCGCTGAAGTTCGCGAACGTCGATGCGATCAAGGAACCGATCCCGGTCGTCCCGACGATTCACTACCAGATGGGCGGCATCCCGACCAACATCCATGGTCAGGTCGTCGGCACGTCGCGCGGCCACAAGGATCCAGTCAACGGCTTCTACGCAGTGGGCGAGTGCTCGTGCGTGTCCGTGCACGGCGCGAACCGCCTCGGCACGAACTCGCTGCTGGACCTCGTGGTGTTCGGCCGTGCGGCCGGCAACCACATCGTCGAGCACGTGAAGAACCAGAAGGAACACAAGCCGCTGCCGGCCGATGCAGGCGAATTCTCGCTGGCGCGTCTGAACAAGCTCGACAAGTCGACCTCGGGCGAGTACACGCAGGACGTCGCCAACGACATCCGCGCGACGATGCAGAAGCACGCAGGCGTGTTCCGCACGTCGGCGCTGCTGAAGGAAGGCGTCGACCAGATGGCCGGCCTGAAGGCACGCGTGGAAAACATCCACCTGAAGGACAAGTCGAAGGTGTTCAACACCGCGCGCGTCGAAGCGCTCGAGCTGGAGAACCTGATCGAAGTCGCCCGCGCGACGATGGTGTCGGCGGAAGCGCGCAAGGAAAGCCGCGGCGCGCACGCACACAGCGATTACGAACATCGCGACGACGACAACTGGCTGCGCCACACGCTGTGGTACAGCGAAGGCGATCGCCTCGACTACAAGCCGGTTCAAATGAAGCCGCTGACGGTCGACTCCGTGCCGCCGAAGCCGCGCACGTTCTAAGCCGAGTCAAAGGAATCCGAAATGGCAAAACGCATTTTTGAAGTCTACCGCTACGATCCGGACAAGGACGCGGCGCCGCGCATGCAGACGTACGAGCTCGAGATCCAGCATGAGCGCATGCTGCTCGACGCACTGGTCAAGCTGAAGGCCGTGGACGAGACGCTGTCGTTCCGTCGCTCGTGCCGTGAAGGCGTGTGCGGTTCCGACGCGATGAACATCAACGGCAAGAACGGTCTGGCGTGCCTGACGAACCTGAACGACCTGCCGCAGAAGATCGTGCTGCGCCCGCTGCCGGGCCTGCCCGTCGTGCGCGACCTGATCGTCGACATGACGCACTTCTTCAACCAGTATCACTCGATCAAGCCGTACCTGATCAACGACGCGCCGCCGCCGGAGAAGGAACGTCTCCAGTCGCCGGAAGAACGCGACGAGCTCGACGGTGTGTACGAGTGCATTCTGTGCGCGAGCTGCTCGACGTCGTGCCCGAGCTTCTGGTGGAACCCGGACAAGTTCGTCGGCCCGGCCGGCCTGCTGCAGGCTTACCGCTTCATCGCCGATAGCCGCGACACCGCCACCGGCGAGCGTCTCGACAACCTGGAAGACCCGTACCGTCTGTTCCGTTGCCACACGATCATGAACTGCGTCGACGTTTGCCCGAAGGGCCTTAACCCGACGAAGGCGATCGGCAAGATCAAGGAACTGATGGTTCGTCGCGCGGTTTGAAGTTAGTGATGAGCGACGATTCGCATCAATCCGACCCGCACCGTCGCGCGCGCCTCCGCTGGCGCGCGCGGCGGGGTCTGCTGGAAAACGACATCGTATTCGAGCGTTTCTTCAGCAGATACGAGCATGACCTCACCGATGCAGACGTAGGCGCGTTGTCGCGCCTGCTCGATCTGAGCGACAACGACCTGATGGACTTGCTCCTCGCGCGCAAGGAACCAGAGGGCGACCTAGACAGCCCGGACGTTCACCGGCTGTTGGAGATGCTGCGCAACGTGTAACGCGTTACGCCCGTTATCGAATCCCGTTTCTTTATTTCGATTGAGGATGTGCCATGACTCCGTCTGATGTTAAAGCCACGCTATCGTTCAGCGACAATTCGCCGAGCGTCGAAATGCCGATCTACAAGGGTACGATGGGCCCGGACGTGATCGACATCCGCAAGCTGTACGGCCAGACCGGCAAGTTCACTTACGACCCGGGCTTCATGTCGACGGCTTCGTGTAATTCGGCGATTACGTACATCGACGGCGACAAGGGCGAACTCCTGTACCGCGGTTATCCGATCGACAACCTCGCGCAGAACGCCGACTTCCTCGAGTCCTGCTACCTGCTGCTGAAGGGCGAACTGCCGAACGCGGCGCAGAAGAAGGAATTCGTCGACACCGTCACGAAGCACACGATGGTGCACGAGCAGATGCACTTCTTCTTCCGTGGCTTCCGCCGCGACGCGCACCCGATGGCGATCCTGGTCGCCGCAGTCGGCGCGCTGTCCGCGTTCTACCACGACTCGCTCGACATCAACGACCCGCGTCACCGCGAAGTGTCGGCGATCCGCATGATCGCGAAGCTGCCGACGCTCGTCGCGATGGCATACAAGTACAGCATCGGTCAGCCGTTCGTGTATCCGAAGAACTCGCTGTCGTACAGCGCGAACTTCATGCACATGATGTTCTCGAACCCGTGCGAAGAGTACAAGGTCAACGACGTGCTCGTCCGCGCACTCGACCGTATCCTGATCCTGCACGCCGACCACGAGCAGAACGCTTCGACGTCGACGGTCCGTCTGGCCGGCTCGTCGGGCGCGAACCCGTTCGCGTGTATCGCAGCCGGTATCGCATGTCTGTGGGGCCCGGCGCACGGCGGTGCGAACGAAGCCGCGCTGAACATGCTCGAGCAGATCGGTTCGCCGGACAACATCCCCGAATTCATCAAGCAGGTGAAGGACAAGAATTCGGGCGTGAAGCTGATGGGCTTCGGTCACCGCGTGTACAAGAACTACGACCCGCGTGCGAAGCTGATGCGCGAAACGTGCTACGAAGTGCTGAACGAACTCGGCCTGCACGACGACCCGCTGTTCAAGCTCGCGATGCAGCTCGAGAAGATCGCGCTGGAAGACGAATACTTCGTGTCGCGCAAGCTGTACCCGAACGTCGACTTCTACTCGGGTATCGTTCAGCGCGCGCTGGGCATCCCGACGTCGATGTTCACGTGTATCTTCGCGATGGCACGCACGGTCGGCTGGATCGCACAGTGGAACGAAATGATCGCGGATCCGGAACAGAAGATCGGCCGTCCGCGTCAGCTGTTCATCGGCGACACGCCGCGCGAAGCGAAGCCGCTCAACGCACGTTGAGTCGTGCGCGGCGCGAACGGCCGCAAGGCCGCTCGCGTCCGGCAATCGCAACGCCCCGACACCCCGGTGGGTCATCCCGCCGGGGTGTTTTCATTTGCGCGGCCGAACGGTATGGCGTTCTAGCGACGGCGGCCGCGTGTCGAGCGGTGGCGGCGCGCCGGCGTCGGGAGCGTGACCATGCCGCGCGAAGAACTGCCGGTATGCGCCGGGCGTCATCCCGCGCGCGGCGAGGAACTGGCGGTTGAAGTTCGCGGCATTCGGAATGCCGCAGCGCGCGGCGACCGTCGCGATCGGCCAGTCGGTGCCGACCAGGTGGCGGCACGCATGCGCGAGCCGCAGCCGCTGCACGTAGCGGCCGACACTTTCGCCGAGGTGCCGCACGAACAGCCGCTGCAGCGTGCGTTCGGACATGTGCGCGACGGCGGCGAGCGCGTCGATGCGCAGCGGCTCGTGGAAGCGCCGGTCGATCGCGTCGAGCACGCGGTCGAGGCGTTCGGCTTCGGGCGCGGCCGAGTCGGCCGATGACGCGGCGGCGTCGGGCCGGCCGTAGGCCTGGGCGGTGGCGAGCGGTTCGCCGCCGGCTTCAGCGAGATCGGCGAGCGTGTCGAGTGCGGCCGCGAGGCGGACGCGCGGCGATGAGTCGAGCAACTGCGGCAAGCGTGCGCGCATCGCGCGGGCCGTCTCGGCGTCGAACGCGAGACCGGGCGCCGCGCGACGCAGCAGCGAGCGCAGCGGCGCGTATTCGGGGCAGCAGTCGGCCATGCGCCGTGCCCAGTCGCCGTCGAACCAGACGACGAGCGCGACTTCCGGCGCATCACGATCGATGCGCGCATTCGACGACCACGTGTGCGGCAGGTTGGGCGGGACGAGCACCAGGTCGTCGTCCCCGTAACGGGCGACATGATCGCCGACGAAGCGCCGGCCTCGGCTGTTCAGCGTCAGCGTCAGTTCGTACTCGGGATGTCGATGCCATTCGAACGGAATGTGCGCGAGTTGACGGTGATACACGCGAATCGAACAGCCGGGGGCGAACGTCACATGCTCGTATTGCGGCTTCATCGCGACCTCCGGTCGAGCGGGGCAGCGCGCCGTGGCATGATCGTGATCGATCGTCACGACGGAGCGATGCCATGTTTTCACATGTTTGCGTGGGCGTCAGCGATACCGCGCGCGCGTACGACTTCTACGCGCCGCTGTTCGCGGAACTCGGGCTGCGTCTGAAGTTCAGCGAGCCGGACGGCTGGTCGGGCTGGATGCCGGCCGATGCCGACCGGCCGCTGTTCTTCTTCGGCCGGCCCCTCGACGGCCGCGCGCCCGAACCGGGCAACGGCCATACGATCGCGTTCGACGTGCCGACGCGCGCGCGGGTCGACCGCTGTCATGCGCTCGCGCTGCAGCACGGCGGCACCTGCGACGGCCCGCCGGGGCTGCGGCCGCACTATCACGCCGACTACTACGGTGCGTATTTCCGCGACCCGGACGGCAACAAGCTGTGCGTGGTCTGCCATCGTCCCGAGTAGCGGATGGTTGTCGGGATTGTATCGATAGTTGACCGGATAGTGTCGATGACGGCACCGCGCCGGCCGTACGCTGAATGCTCGACACGACACACGATTCAGCGAGGAGACGACGATGCACCTGACGATTGACGATCTGCCGGCCGCGATCCGCACGGCGAAACGGGCGCTGCGCGCCGATCTGCCCGGTTACGCGGCCACGTTCCGCGAGCTGGAGGGCGATATCGCGCGGCAGGTCGACGCGATCCGCCGCGCGCACGCGCAAGGCCGCGACCTGATTCCGGTGCTGAAATTCGCGGACATCGCGAACGACACCGTCGATCCGCGGGCGATCGCCGCGATCCGTGCGCATGGCGCGGCGGTGATCCGCGGTGTGTTCGACGCGCAGCAGGCGCGCGACTGGAACGACGAGATCGGCGCCTATCTGGACGCGAACCGCTTCGCCGAGCGGCTGCATGCGCGCGCCGAGGACCGTTACTTCGGCAACCTCGCGTCGGGCAAGCCGCAGATTTACGGTGTCTACTGGTCGAAGCCGCAGGTGGCGGCGCGCCAGTCGCCGGCCCTCACGCGGGCACGCGTGTTCCTGAACCGGCTTTGGCGTCATGCGGACGGCGCGCGCACGCATTTCGATCCCGACCAGGTGCCGGCCTACGCGGACCGGATCCGCCGCCGGCCACCGGGCTCGACGTCGCTCGGGCTGTCGCCGCACGTCGACGGCGGCTCGGTCGAACGCTGGCTCGGCGCGAATTTCCGGCAGGTCTACCGCCACGTGCTGGCCGGCCACTGGCGCGATTACGATCCGTTCGACGCCGCGTTCCGCCCGGACGTCGAGGAGATTCCGTCGCCGGCCGTGTGCTCGATGTTCCGCACGTTCCAGGGCTGGACCGCGCTGACGCCGCAAGGGCCCGGCGACGGCACGCTGCAGCTGATCCCGGTTGCGAACGCGATGGCGTACGTCGTGCTGCGTGCGCTGCAGGACGACGTCGCCGACGACGACCTGTGCGGCGCGCGTCCGGGGCGCGCGCTGTCGATCCTGCCCGAATGGCATGCGCTGCTGCTCGACGCGCTGGTGCCGATCCCGCACATGGAGCCGGGCGATGCGGTGTTCTGGCATGGCGACGTCGTGCATGCGGTCGAGGATGCGCATCGCGGCAGCGGCGACAGCAACGTGATGTACATCGCGGCGGCGCCCGGTTGCGCGAAGAACGATGCGTACCTCCAGCGCCAGCGGCTCGCGTTCCTGCGCGGCGACAGCCCGCCCGATTTCCCGGCCGATCATTTCGAGGTCGATTTCGACGGACGCGGCGGCGAGGGTGATCTGACGGCGCTGGGGCGTGCGCAAATGGGGTTCGCGCCTGTCGCCGCATGACGGATGCAGCGCACGGACGCATCGGTCGCTCCGGCACCCGCGTACGGTGCGTTTGCTGCGCGCACGCCAGCCGTCTGCCGAATCCGCTGCGTCCCGCACGCAATTCGACGCGATCGGCTGCGGACGCGCCCGAATTCGACGCGAATTGCGCAATTTGGCTTCCGATAATGGTCCGGACACAACGCAGCTGCCCGGTGCACCGCACGGGGGCAGCGTGACCATGGAGGAGTCGATGCAATTCACGCAAGCGATCGTTCGCCGTCCCGCGCCGTCCTGCGGCGCGGGTCTCACCACCGCCGCGCTCGGCGCGCCCGACTACGACAAGACGCTCACGCAGTTCCACGCATACTGCGACGCGCTGCGCGGCCTCGGTGTCGAACTGACCGAACTGCCGCCGCTGGACGCGTTTCCCGATTCGCACTTCGTCGAGGACGTCGCCGTCGTCACGCCTGAATTCGCGGTGATCACGCGCCCCGGCGCACCCGCGCGGCGCGGCGAGACGGCGCATATCGAAGCGGCGCTCGGTGCGCATCGCGACCTGCTGCCGATGCAGGCGGGCCGCCTCGACGGCGGCGACGTGATGCTCGTCGGCAAGCGCTTCTACATCGGCCTGACGAGCCGCACCGATGCCGAGGGCATCGCCGCGTTCGAGTCGCTGGTGTCGCGCTACGGCTATTCGGTCGTCGCGGTGCCGGTCGGCGCCGGCCTGCATCTGAAATCGGTGGTCAACGCGCTCGGCGACGACACGCTGCTCGTGACCGAGGCGCTGGCCGCGCATCCGGCGTTCGCCGACTATCGCCGGATCGCCATCTCGGCCGCCGATGAATATGCAGGCAACACGCTGCGCGTGAACGGCACGCTGATCACACCGGCCGGCTACCCGCGCGTGCACGACGCGATCGGCTCGCTCGGGCTGCCGCTGCACGTGATCGACACGAGCGAGTTCCGCAAGATGGACGGCGGCCTGACCTGCCTGTCGCTGCGCTTCTAGCCGATTGGCGCGCGGCCGCTTCGGCCGGATAATGTGGCCCCCGCGCGGAACTGGAGCAGACGCTCCACGCGCCAGCCACCACCCGACCGGAGCGAACGCGGATGACCGACAAGAAGATGCAGCTCGACAAGATCGACCTCCGGATCCTCGACATCCTGCGCACCGACGGACGGATTTCGTACCGGAAGCTGTCGGAGCTCGTGAACCTCACGCCGCGCCCATGTCAGGCACGCGTGGAGCGGCTCGAGGCGCTCGGCGTGATCGAAGGCTATCGCGCGGTGATCAAGGCGCCGCGCGCGACCAAGCCGATCGTCGTGATCGCGCAGATCGTGCTGGCCGACCACGGGCGTTCGCAGGCGCCGTTCGAGGACGAGATGCGGAACAACCCGGCGGTGCTCGACTGCTGGCTCGTCAGCGGCACGTTCGATTTTCTCGTGCGGCTCGCGTGCGAGGATCTCGACGAATACCGGCGGATCGCGAACATGTGGCTGGAAAGTCAGCGGTTCCGGATCGAGAAGATCGTGACGACGGCCGAGCTGCAGGCGATCAAGCGCAGCGTCGTCTGACGCGGCCGTGCGCGTCCGGGCCGCCGGCATCGGACGCGCGGCCCGGCGATCAGGACCGTTCTTCGACGCGAATAACCGGGTCGATCGGTTGGTATTCCGAATCAATTGGAGCGGCCCGAATCCAATCAGGGTGAACACTATGGATGCTTTGCAAGCGGCAGTGGAGACGGCCGCGCCGTCCGGAACGGCGCTGAAGCGCCGGCTGCAGAGCCGCCACATCGCGATGATCGCGATCGGCGGCTCGATCGGCACGGGGCTGTTCGTCGCGTCGGGCGCATCGGTCGCGCAGGCGGGGCCGGGCGGCGCGATCGCCGCGTATGTCGCGATCGGGCTGATGGTCTACTTCGTCGTCACCGGGCTCGGCGAGATGGCCGCGCTGATGCCGGTGTCGGGCTCGTTCGCGATCTACGGCGAGAAGTACGTCGACGAAGGCTTCGGCGTCGCGCTCGGCTGGACCTACTGGTACAGCTGGGCGGTGACGATCGCGATCGAACTCGTCGCCGGGCAGATCGTGATGCGCTACTGGTTTCCAGCCGTGCCGGGCGTGTGGTGGGGCGCGGGCTTCCTGGTGCTGATCTTCCTGCTGAACACGCTGTCGGTGCGCGGCTTTGGGGAATCCGAATACTGGTTCTCGCTGATCAAGGTCGTCACCGTGATCGCGTTCATCGCGGCGGGGTTGCTGATCGCGGCAGGCCTGCTCGGCAACGGGCATCCGGTCGGCTGGCGCAACTTCAGGACCGGCGATGCGCCGTTCGTCGGCGGCGTGCACGCGATGATGAGCGTCGCGCTGATCGCGGGCTTCTCGTTTCTCGGCACCGAGCTGGTCGGGATCACGGCCGGCGAATCGGAAAACCCGCGCAAGACGATCCCGCGCGCGGTGAAGCAGATCTTCTGGCGGATCATGCTGTTCTACGTGCTCGCGATCTTCGTGATCGGCCTGCTGGTGCCGTACACCGACCCGAACCTGCTCAAGAGCGACGTGACCGACATCGGCGTGAGCCCGTTCACGCTCGTGTTCAGCCATGCGGGCTTTCCGCTCGCCGCGGGCGCGATGAACCTCGTGATCCTGACGGCCGTGCTGTCGGCCGGCAACTCCGGCACGTATGCGGCGACGCGGATGTTGTACAACCTCGCGGCGGAGGGCCGTGCGCCCGCGATGTTCGCGACGCTGTCGCCGGGCGGCGTGCCGCGCAACGCGCTTTACGCGACGATGGCAGTGGGCGGGCTGTGCTTCCTCACGTCGCTGACCAACAACCAGCGCATCTATCTGTGGTTGCTCAATACGGTCGGCATCACCGGTTTCATCGCGTGGCTCGGCATCGCGGTCTGCCACTACCGGTTCCGCAAGGGCTTTCTGAAGCAGGGCTACCGGCTCGATCAGCTGCCGTATCGCGCGAAGTGGTTCCCGTTCGGGCCGTTGTTCGCGATCGCGGTCTGCATCGCGATCTCGCTCGGGCAGGATTACCAGGCGTTCTTCGCCGCTCGCATCGACTGGATGGAAGTGCTGTCGATCTATGTGTGGATTCCGCTGTTCGTCGCGATCTGGTGGGCGTATCGCCGCGCGCGCAAGAGCCGGCTCGTGCGGTACGAGGAGATGGAGATCGGGCCGTGGCTGACGCGCCCGGTCGGCGACGCAGGGGAAACGCGCGAGCGGTCGTCGCGCGGCGTGTAGCGTGCATGCGGCCGCGGGCCGGGATACCATCGCCTTCGCGTAGCGTGCCGGACAGGGCCTCCGGCACGTCGCGCGTTTCCCGATCGATTCCGCGTCCAGCACACAACATGACAATACAGCCGAACCGCGTTTCTTCCTCTTCATTCGTTTCCGCCGCCAGCGTGCGCGAGCTTGCCGATGCCGTGCGCACGGCCGAACGCCGCGCTGTCGATCTGGCCGACGACGCGCTTGCGCGCCTCGCGTCGATCGCGCCGCTCAATGCGATGGTGCACGTCGATGGCGAACTCGCGCGTCGCACGGCCGAGCACGTCGATGCGCGCGTCGCCCAGGGCGACGCGTTACCGCTTGCCGGCGTGCCGTTCGTGATCAAGGACAACCTCGATACCGCCGGAATGCCGACGCTCGGCGCGAGCCCGGCGGTGAGCGGCTATCGGGCGGCCTCGGACGCGCTGACCGTGCGGCGCCTGCTTGACGCCGGCGCGGTGCCGCTCGGCAAGGCGAACATGCACGAGCTTGCGTTCGGCATCACGAGCGGCAACCGGCACTTCGGCGCGGTCGGCAATCCGCAGGATCCGCGACGTATCGCCGGCGGGTCGAGCGGCGGCACGGCGGCGGCCGTCGCGGCCGGTATCCCGTTCGGTCTCGGTACCGACACAGGCGGCTCGGTGCGGATTCCGGCCGCATTCTGCGGTGTCTACGGATTGCGGCCGTCCGCGCAGCGTTATTCGGCGCACGGCGTGCTGTCGCTGTCGCCCACGCGCGACACGGTGGGGCCGATCGGACATGGCATCGACGATCTGCTGCTGCTCGACGCGGTGCTGACGCGCGACGACAGCATCGCGACCGCGCCCGAATGGCCGCGGTTGCGCATCGGCGTGCCGGGCGCACCGTACTTCGACGCGCTCGATCCGGGCGTCGCGACCTGCATCGAGCGTGCGCTCGCGTCGTTCGCGGCGGCCGGCGCGACGCTCGTGCCGTTGCCGGCGATGCCGCTGCACGAGGCCAGCGAAGCATGCGGCTTTCCGCTCGTGGGATACGAGGCGAACCAATACTGGCGCCGCTTCGCGGCGGAACGGCTCGGCATCCCGTTCGACACGTTCGTCGAGCGGATCGCGAGCGACGACGTGCGCGCGATCTTCCGGTCGTTCGTGTCTACGCCGGTCGATGCGCAGGCGTATGCGGACGCGATCGCGTGCCGTCGGCGTCTCGTGCGCTGGTACGACGACGCGTTCGGTACGCCGGTCGACTGCATCGCGATGCCCACGGTGCCGGGCGAGCCGCCGCCGCTCGACGACACGGCCGCGATGACCGCCGCGCAGGATGCCGCGCTGTTCGCACGCGTCGCGCGCCAGACTTCGCCGGCGACGCTCGCCGGCGTGCCGTCCGTCTCGATCCCGGCCGGACGCTCCCCGCAAACGGCGCTGCCGGTCGGGCTGATGCTGGAAGGGCCATGGGGCGGCGATCGCCGTCTGCTCGCGATCGCCCGGCGGATCGACGCGCTGCTGCGGGACGTTGCGGCGCGCGCGTGAGTCGCCGCGCGCCTGTCACGTTCACGCCGGGTTCAGGCGAGATATGCCTTCATGAAGTCGACCCATGCACGTACTTTCTGCGGCACGTGCGGGGTCGACGGGTACAGCGCATAGACGGCCTGCGGCGGAAACCGGTAGCCGGGGAGCGCATCGACCAGCGCGCCGCTCGCGAGATCGTCGCGCACGAGCCATTCGGGCAGCAGCGCGACACCGCTGCCTTGCCGCGCGAGCACGCGCAGGACCGACGCGTTGTCGACCACGACGCGCGGCTTGGCACCGGGCCGGAACGCGTGCGGGTTGCCGTCGCGATCGGCGAGCGGCCACGTGGCGATGCGCTCGAGCCGCGTATGGCCGAGCTGCGGCAGCCGGGCGAGCGTGTCCGGCGAATCGATGTGCGACAGGCCGGCCGCGGCGAGCAGTGACGGCGCGATCACGGGCCGCACTTCGTACGTCGCGAGGCACGCGCCGCGGTACGGCAGATCCTGGAACTGTTCGAGGCGGCCGAGCCGGATCGCCACGTCGACGCGCTCGCGCACCAGATCGACCTGCGACGCGTGCGTTTCGAGCCGCACGCGCAGCGCGGGATGCCGCTGCATGAACGTGTGCAGCGCGGGGGCGACGACCATCGTCCCGTACTCGACGGTCGACGTCACGCGCAGCACGCCGTGCATCCCGCCATGCTCGCTGCGCGCGTCCTCGATCGCGCTTTCGGCTTCCTCCAGCACGCGCAGGCAGCGCGCATGGAAGCGCTCGCCCGCGTCGGTCAGCTCGACGCGCCGCGTGGTGCGCGTGAGCAGGGTGACGCCGAGCTCGGCTTCCAGCTGCTTGATGTTGAAGCTCACCGCGGCCCGGGCCTGGTTCAGCTGGGCGGCGGCGGCCGTAAACGACCCTGCTTCCACGACGGCGCGGAAGACGGCGAAACGATCGAGACTCACCATGGCGTGTCGGATCCGAGACGGAAAACCGACATGGTGCCCTGATTGTCAAAATTTTTCGACCAGTCCTGCCGTCCGGCCGGGCTTATCGACGTGCGCGGCGAACCTTACACTGCGGCGTTTCGTTCGTCTTCCGCCGCCATGACCGATCGCTCGAAAATCGCCGCCGTCTACCTGCTCGGGTTCGCGATCGACCTCGCCAACATGTTCGTCATCAACGCCGCCTATCCGACGATCCAGCGCGAGCTGCACGCGTCGGTCGCGCAGCTGGCGTGGATCGGCAACGCGTACGTGCTCGGGCTGACGGTCGTGATCCCGCTCGGTACGTGGCTCGCGCGCCGCTTCGGCGAGCGCCGGCTGCTGATCGCGTCGCTGCTGCTGTTCGCGCTCGGCAGCCTCGGCGTCGGCCTGTCGGCGTCGATCGGCGCACTGCTGGCATGGCGGCTGATCCAGGGGCTCGGCGGCGGATTGCTGATCCCGGTCGGGCAGACGATGGCCTATCGCGCGTATCCGCCCGATGCGCGGGCGCATTTGACGTCGATCGTGATGATGGTCGCGCTGCTCGTGCCGGCGCTGTCGCCGGCGCTGGGCGGCGTGGTTGTGGATCGCGCGTCGTGGCGGGCGATCTTCTTCGGAATGCTGCCGCTCGCCGCGGTCACGAGCGTGCTCGCGTTCGCGTGGCTGCCGGCCGACGAACCGGACGGCAGCCCGCCGGCGCTCGACGTGCGCGGCCTCGGGCTGAGCGCCGCGGCGCTCGTTGCGCTGCTGCTCGGCCTGACGTTCGCGGGACAGCCGGGCGCGGGCCGCGACGCGTTCGTTCCGCTCGCGATCGCGCTCGTCGCCGGTGGTGCGTATGTCGCGCACGCGCGCAGAGCTGCCGCGCCGCTGCTCGACCTGCGCCTGGTTGCGCAGCCGCTGCTGCGGATCGGGCTGATCGTCTACCTGTGCGTGCCGGGCGTGTTTACCGGCGTGAACCTCGTCGCCGCGCTGTATCTGCAGAACGCGCTCGGGCTCAGCGCGACGCATACGGGCGCGCTGATGGTGCCGTGGGCGATCGCGTCGTTCGCCGCGATCGCGACGACGCGCCGCTGTTTCCCGAAGTGGGGGCCGAAGCCGCTGTTCATGTGCGGGATCGCGATCGACGCGTTCGGGATCGTGTTACTCGCGACCCCGCTTGCCGGTTTCGAGGCCGGGCGCGTGCTCGCGTTCGTCGCGATGGGGCTCGGCGCCAGCATGTGCACGAGCACGTCGCAAAGCGCGGCGTTTCTCGATGTCCCCGCCACGCGAATGGGCGACGCGAGCGCGCTGTGGAACATCAACCGGCAACTGAGCTTCTGTCTCGGCGTCGCGGTCCTGGGCAGCGCGTTGAATTTCCTGCTGTCGATGCACGGGGACGACGGGCGGCTGCCGTACCAGCAATGTTTCGGCCTGGCGGCGCTGGCGACGCTGCTGCCGCTGCCGTTCGTCGCGCGCCTCGTCGCGCACCGTGCGCCCGCCGGGCGGGCGGCTTCTCAACGTTCGTGAGTTTCGAGATGAATTCGTCAAACCCGTTTTTCCAGGAAGTGGTCGACGCACACGTCGACATCGAGCAATGGTTGTCCGGCAGCGCGGCGCGCGACGGGCTCGCGCCGCTGCTCGCGCGCTTTTCGCGGGACTTCTCGATGATCTCGCTGCACGGGCATGCGCTCGACTACGCGGATATCGACATCCTGTTCTCGCGCGGCTTCGGCGCGCGGCCCGGCCTGCGGATCGCGATCGACGAACTGCACGAAGTGAGCACGTGGCAGGGCGGCTCGACGATCGCCTATCGCGAGACGCAGACCGACGCGGCAGGGCGGCGAACGGTGCGCCGTTCGACCGTCGTGTTCGAGCGCGACGCCGATGGCCGCATCGGCTGGCTGCGGCTGCACGAGACGCCGGTGACGGGCTGACCGTTACCCGCAACGCCTGACGCCGCCGAGCGGCGGCAGGCACATGCTCCTCCGAGCGGCATACCAACCAGAAACCTGAGAGATGACAATAAAAGCAATCGACATCGCGCGTCGCGAGGACGCGCGGCCGCATCGCGTCCGCAGTCGGGGGCGCGCATGACGGCGCCGTCGTTCACCGATGCGGTGGCTTCGCTCGTGCGCGATACCGAGGTGCACAAGGACCTCTATCTGTCGCCGCGCATCTTCGAGCTGGAGATGCGCCATCTGTTCTGGAACACGTGGGTCTATGTCGGCCATGTCAGCCAGATTCCGGCCACGGGCGACTACGTGACGACGACGATCGGCGCCGAGCCGGTCGTGATGGTGCGCCACGTCGACGGTTCGGTGCGGGTGCTGCACAACCGTTGTTCGCACAAGGGCACGCAGCTGGTGACGGATGCCGCCGGCAACACGGGCACATTCTTCCGCTGCCCGTACCACGCCTGGTCGTACCGGACCGACGGCAGCCTCTACGCGATTCCGCTGCGGCGCGGCTACGAAAACACGGGCTTCGAGACGTGCGAGGCGAGCAAGGGCATGCAGGCGGTCGGCGCGACCCATGAGCATCGCGGTTTCGTGTTCTGCCGCCTGAGTCAGTCCGGTGTCGATTTCCATGCGTACTTCGGCGATGCGCTGTCGTCGCTCGACAACCTCGTCGATCGTTCGCCCGAAGGGCGCGTGGAAGTCGCGGGCGGCGTGTTCCGCTACGTGCACGGCTGCAACTGGAAGATGCTGGTCGAGAATCAGACCGACACCTGCCATCCGATGGTCGCGCACGAGTCGTCGGCCGGCACGGCCGTGCGCGTATGGGAGCGCGACGGCACGCAGCAGGCGAAGCCGATGGCGGTCGAGCTGCTGGAGCCGTTCATCCAGCCGCACGCGTTCTTCGAGCAGATGGGGTTGCGCGTGTGGCCCAACGGACATGGTCACACCGGCACCGCCGATTCGATTCACGCGCGCTACACGCCGATTCCCGGCTATCACGAGAAGATGACCGCGGCCTACGGCGAAGCGCGCGCCGCGCGGATTCTCGGCGAGGTGCGTCACAACACGGTGCTGTTTCCGAATGCGATGGTGAAAGGGCCGATCCAGATCCTGCGCGTGTTCAAGCCGCTGGCGGTCGACCGCACGCTGGTGGAGTCGTGGTCGTTTCGTCTCGTCGGCGCGCCCGATTCGCTGTTCGAGCGCACGCTCGCCTACAACCGCCTCATCAACGCGCCGACGTCGATCGTCGCGCACGACGATCTCGAAATGTACGAACGCGCGCAGCGCGGCCTCGCCACGCAGGCGCGCGACTGGGTGCATGTCGGGCGGCTGTTCGAGCCCGAGGAGTTCGCGCAGTCGACGTCGGAGACGAACGGCACCAGCGAACAGCAGATCCGCAACCAGTTCCGCGCATGGCTCCAGTACATCGCGCCGGTATCGACGCAGGAGGCCGCCGATGCGCGTATTTCCGCACGATGAGCTCGTCGCGTTCGTCTATCGCGAGGCGCGCCTGCTCGACGAGCGGCGCTACGAGGAATGGCTCGCGCTCTATGCGGACGACGCGCGCTACTGGATGCCGCTGTCGCCGGACCAGCCCGACACCGGGCTGCACGGCGCGCTGATGGACGAGGACCGGCTCCTGCTGCGCATCCGCATCGAGCGGCTGGCCGGGCGCCGGACGTTCTCGCAGCAGCCGGCGAGTCGCGGTCATCATCTGCTCCAGCAGCCGCACGTCGATCGGGCCGACCACGAACGCGGCGCCTATGTGCTGCGCACGCCGTTTCATTACGTCGAAACGCGACGCGACGAGCAGACGCTGTTCGCCGGCTGGTACACGCATGAACTCGCGGTATGCGACGACACGTTGCGCATCCGCGTGAAGCGTGTCGATCTCGTCAACGCCGACGCGCCGCTCGGCAGCATCCATCTGCCTGTCTGATCGCGTGCGGCCAGCACGTCCCTTTTCGTTCCCGACCACATGAACGCTCCTGAATTCCTGCCGCGCACGTTGCCGTACATCGACACGCTGTACGACTACGGCGCCTTCCTGTCCCGCACCGGCGGGCATCTCGGCACGCTGCCGGCGCAGCGCGCACGCGATGCGCGGATCGCGATCGTCGGCGCGGGCGTCGGCGGTCTGGTCGCCGCCTGCGAGCTGCTGCGCGCGGGGGCACGGCAGGTCGTCGTGTTCGAGGCGAACCGCGCGCGCGTGGGCGGGCGCCTGCTGTCGCAGTCGATCAATCCGGACCATCCGCACCTGCTCGCCGAAATGGGCGCGATGCGTTTCCCGCCGTCGCAGGCCGCGTTTTACCACTATCTCGAGCGGTTCGGCGTCGACAGCGCATCCGCGTTTCCCGATCCGGGCATCGTCGACACCGAGATCCACTACCAGGGCCATGCGTACCGCTGGCCCGCGGGCGATGCGCCTCCCGCGCTGTTCGACCGCGTCGACCGCGGCTGGCGCGCGTTCATTCGCGACGGCGTGCGGCTCGACGACGGCACGCAGCTGCCCGCCCCGGCCGAACTGACGGCGCTGCTGCGCGCGCACCGCTACGACGATGCGCGGCATGGCTGGCAGCAGTACATCGACCGCTTCGGCGACGAGTCGTTCTACTCGGCGATCGTCAAGATCTTCACGGGCGCGACGCCGCCGGGCGGCGCGCGCTGGCGCAAGGGCGAGGACCTGCGCCTGTTCGGCACGCTCGGCATCGGCTCGGGCGGCTTCCAGCCGGTCTATCGCGCCTCGTTCCTCGAAATCCTGCGGATCGTGGTCAACGAGCTCGAAGTCGACCAGCGGTTGATCCCGGCCGGCATCTTCGCGCTCGCGCAGGGGCTGCTCGACGATGGCGGGGACGGTGCGCGGGTGCGCGATTGCATCGTCCACGCGGCCGTGCGGCATGTGGCGAAGCAGCCGGACGAGACCTTTGCGCTCACGCTCGACGACGGGTCGACGCAGATATTCGACCGCGTGATCGTCGCGACCACGACGCGCGCGATGCAGGTCGGCATGGGCATCACCGGCATCGCGAACCTGTTCGCGCCGAACGTCGTTCGCGCGATCAACGAGACGCACATGGTCAGCTCGTCGAAGCTGTTCGTGCTGACCCGCGACAAGTTCTGGCTCAAGCACGGGCTGCCGCACAACATCCAGACGGACACGCTGGCGCGCGGCATCTACTGCCTCGACTACGCGCCCGACGATCCCGACGCACACGGCGTCGTGCTGATCAGCTACACGTGGGAGGACGATTCGCACAAGATCCTGTCGCTCACCGACAAGGTCGAGCGGTTCAAGCGTCTCGTGGCCGAGATCGGCATCGTGTCGCCGGCGTTCGCCGCGCACTTGCGTCCGCTCGACGACGATTACGCGCGCAACGTCACGAGCCACGACTGGTTGTCGGACCGCTACGCGCTCGGGGCATTCAAGCTGAACTATCCGGGCGAGGACATTCACTCGCAGGCGCTGTTCTATCAGTTCCAGACGGCCGCCGATCCGTCGTCGGATCGTGGCATCTATCTGGCCGGCTGCTGCTGCTCGTTCACGGGCGGCTGGATCGAGGGCGCGGTGCAGACCGCGATCAACGCAGCGAGCGCGGTGATCCGCAGTCTCGGCGGGACGCTCGCCGACGGCAATCCGCTCGACGCGATGCGCAGCCGCTATCGCTACGGCGACTGACGCGGCGTGCGGCGCTACTTGTCCAGCTCCGGATAGTGCCGGAAGATCCCCATGTCGTTGAACGGGATGCGGCGCGCCGACTCCAGATAGCGCGCGACGGGCGGATGCCGTGCAACGCGGTCGTGCAGGCCGACGAGCCCCGCGACCTTGCGCTCCGCGCGCTTCATCGCCTTCGGGAACGCGTAGCGCAGCCCTTCGATCAGCTGAAACATCGACAGGTCCGCATAACTGAGCGCGCCGCCGGCGATATAGCCGCCTTTGTGCGGATTCTGCTCCAGCACGCGATCGAAGTAGCCGAGGAACTTCGGCAGGCGGTGCGCGAGGAAATCGGCCGCGCGCTCGGCGGCCTCGGCCTTCTGGTCCTCGTAGTACAGGCCGCTGCCGATCGGGTGATGCGTGTCGTGGATCTCGGTGACGAAATCGGCGACGGTCAGCTGGAGCTGATGCACCCAAAGCCGTCCGGCTTCGTCGGCGGGCGCGAGACCGAGCCGCGCGCCGAGAAACAGCAGGATGTTCGCGGTCTGTCCGACGAGCACGTCGCCGGCCTTCAGGAACGGCGGTGCGAACGGCACGCATTCGGTTTTCGTGCTGTCCATCAGCCGCATCATTGCCGATACGCCCATGCCGCGCCCCGATTCGCGCGCGACGTCGACATAGTCGGCCTCGGCCGCCTCGAGCGCGAGCCGCACGTATTCGCCGCGGCCCTGGATCTCGGGCCAGTAATAGAGTTCGTAACGCATGCCGTGCTCCTGTCCGGTCGATGCGCCGGGCGATGCGCGCATCGCGATGGCGGGGAGGGCGGCCGCGCCGCCCGTTGCGAATAGACAGTCTAGGAGATCGTGCGGGACACGCGGTGCTTGGCGCGCGTCATGCATCGCGCGCGTCGCGCTCGCCGCCTTCGGGGCCGTAGAAGAACACCCAGGTCGAGAAGTCGTCGGAGAAGCCGACGAAACGGTGAGACGCGAATGCGGGGACGAACACCACGTCGCCCGTCGCGAGGCCGCATTCGCGTCCGTCGACGACGAAACGGGACGTGCCGGTGGCGATCACGTAGACCTCGTCGCGCGTATGCGGCGTCTGCAGGTCCTCGCCGCGCGGCCGGTACAGCTCGACGTCGAGCGTGCCGTGGCGAAACAGCGTCGTGAACGGCGTGCCTTCATCGTCGAGGCGGGCGAGCGATTCGTTGATGCCGAGCTTCATCGTCGTGGGCTCCGGTTCCGGACCGTGGGGACAGGCAGACGTCCGTCGTCCCATCGTATGCCGGAATCCGCCTCGAGGCGAACGTCGCGAGCGCGGGGCGTCGCGGTGTCCGATGCTGCCGTTTGGCTGGTAATGCCGATACAGGTATTGGCACTACCAGCCAAACCACTGTTTTTAATGGGTTTTTTCGCGCCGGGCCTGCGCCGTGGCGCGTTCTGCGTGGCATAATCGACCGCATCCGCAAGGCTTGTAGTCACAACGACCCCGCATACCCATGGCACAGACTCTCTACGACAAACTGTGGAATACCCACGTCGTCCACACCGAGGACGACGGCACGGCATTGCTCTACATCGACCGTCAGCTGCTGCACGAAGTCACGAGCCCGCAGGCGTTCGAAGGGCTGAACGTCGCGCACCGCCCGGTGTGGCGCATCAGCGCGAACCTGGCCGTGTCGGACCACAACGTCCCGACCACGGATCGCAGCCACGGCATCGCCGATCCGGTCTCGAAGCTGCAGGTCGACACGCTCGACGCGAACTGCGACGCGTTCGGCATCACGCAGTTCAAGATGAACGACGTGCGCCAGGGCATCGTGCACATCATCGGGCCGGAGCAGGGCGCGACGCTGCCGGGCATGACGATCGTCTGCGGCGATTCGCATACGTCGACGCACGGCGCGTTCGGCGCGCTCGCGCACGGCATCGGCACGTCGGAAGTCGAGCACGTGCTCGCGACGCAAACCTTGCTGCAGAAAAAGAGCAAGAACATGCTCGTGAAGGTCGAGGGTGCCCTGCCGCGCGGCTGTACCGCGAAGGACATCGTGCTCGCGATCATCGGCAAGATCGGCACGGCAGGCGGCACGGGCTACGCGATCGAATTCGGCGGCTCGACGATCCGCGCGCTGACGATGGAAGGCCGGATGACCGTCTGCAACATGGCGATCGAAGCCGGCGCGCGCGCGGGCATGGTCGCCGTCGACGACACGACGATCGATTATCTGAAGGGCCGTCCGTTCGTGCCGACCGGCGCGGAATGGGACCAGGTCGTCGAATACTGGCGCGAATTCAAGTCCGACGAAGGCGCGCAGTTCGACCGCGTCGTCGAGCTGAACGCGGCCGAGATCGTCCCGCAGGTCACGTGGGGCACGTCGCCGGAAATGGTCACGTCGATCGACGGTCGCGTGCCCGATCCCGAGCGCGAGAAGGATCCGGTCAAGCGCGACGCGATGGAACGCGCGCTGGCCTACATGGCGCTCGAGCCGAACACGCCGATCGAGTCGATCAAGGTCGACAAGATCTTCATCGGTTCGTGCACGAACGCGCGCATCGAGGACATCCGCGCGGCCGCGTACGTCGTGAAGAAGCTGAATCGCCGCATCGCATCGAACGTGCGCCTGGCCATGGTCGTGCCGGGCTCGGGCCTCGTGAAGGCGCAGGCCGAGCGCGAAGGCCTCGACAAGGTGTTCACGGACGCGGGCTTCGAATGGCGCGAGCCGGGCTGCTCGATGTGCCTCGCGATGAACGCCGACCGGCTCGATCCGGGCGAGCGCTGCGCATCGACGTCGAACCGCAACTTCGAAGGCCGGCAGGGCGCGGGCGGTCGCACGCACCTGGTGAGCCCCGCGATGGCGGCGGCGGCGGCGATCGAAGGCCATTTCGTCGACATTCGCAAGCTGGGGTAACGCGTGACGGCATCGAAGCTCATCGCGCGGCTGGTTGCCGCGCTGGCGCTCGCGGGGCTGGGCTTCGGCCTTGCGGGCTGCAATACCGTCCGAGGCTTCGGCCAGGACGTCAATGCCGCCGGCAACGCGCTGCAGCGCGCCGCGGAGTGACATCCGCCGAGAATTTGTCGATGTGCGCCGGCTGAATGCCGGCCCTTCAACCGGATAGACGGATCATGGAAAAATTCAATGTGCATACCGGCGTCGTGGCGCCGCTCGATCGCGAGAACGTCGACACCGACGCGATCATCCCGAAGCAGTTCCTGAAGTCGATCAAGCGCACGGGCTTCGGTCCGAACGCGTTCGACGAATGGCGTTACCTCGATCACGGCGAGCCGGGCCAGGACAACTCGAAGCGCCCGCTGAACCCGGACTTCGTGCTGAACCAGCCGCGCTACCAGGGCGCATCGGTGCTGCTCGCACGCAAGAACTTCGGCTGCGGCAGCTCGCGCGAGCATGCGCCGTGGGCGCTGCAGCAGTACGGCTTCCGCGCGATCATCGCGCCGAGCTTCGCCGACATCTTCTTCAACAACTGCTACAAGAACGGGCTGCTGCCGATCGTGCTGACCGAGCAGCAGGTCGATCACCTGTTCAACGACACGTACGCGTTCAACGGCTATCAGCTGACGATCGACCTCGACGCGCAGGTCGTGCGCACGGGCGACGGCCGCGAGTATGCGTTCGACATCACCGCGTTCCGCAAGTACTGCCTGCTGAACGGTTTCGACGACATCGGCCTGACGCTGCGTCACGCGGACAAGATCCGCCAGTTCGAAGCCGAGCGGCTCGCGAAGCAGCCGTGGCTCAACAACAAGCTGGTCGGCTGAGATTGCCTCCGGGCGGGCGCGCATGACGCGCGCTCGCCGACCTGCCACTCATACCTACCCAGTCAGGAATAACGCATGAAGATTGCAGTGCTGCCCGGCGACGGCATCGGTCCGGAAATCGTCAACGAAGCGGTCAAGGTGCTGAACGCCCTCGACGAGAAGTTCGAACTCGAACAGGCGCCGGTCGGCGGCGCGGGCTACGAGGCGAGCGGTCATCCGCTGCCGGACGCGACGCTGAAACTCGCGAAGGAAGCCGACGCGATCCTGTTCGGCGCGGTCGGCGACTGGAAGTACGACTCGCTCGAGCGCGCGCTGCGCCCCGAGCAGGCGATCCTCGGGCTGCGCAAGCATCTCGAATTGTTCGCGAACTTCCGCCCGGCGATCTGCTATCCGCAACTCGTCGACGCGTCGCCGCTGAAGCCGGAGTTGGTCGCGGGCCTCGACATCCTGATCGTGCGCGAGCTGAACGGCGACATCTACTTCGGCCAGCCGCGCGGCGTGCGCGCCGCTCCCGACGGCCCGTTCGCCGGCGAGCGCGAAGGTTTCGACACGATGCGCTACTCGGAACCGGAAGTGCGCCGCATCGCGCACGTCGCGTTCCAGGCCGCGCGCAAGCGTGCGAAGAAGCTGCTGTCGGTCGACAAGTCGAACGTGCTCGAAACGTCGCAATTCTGGCGCGACATCATGATCGACGTGTCGAAGGAATACGCGGACGTCGAGTTGTCGCACATGTACGTCGACAACGCGGCGATGCAGCTCGCGAAGGCGCCGAAGCAGTTCGACGTGATCGTGACCGGCAACATGTTCGGCGACATCCTGTCGGATGAAGCGTCGATGCTGACGGGCTCGATCGGCATGCTGCCGTCGGCGTCGCTCGACAAGAACAACAAGGGCCTGTACGAGCCGTCGCACGGTTCGGCGCCGGACATCGCGGGCAAGGGCATCGCGAACCCGCTGGCGACGATCCTGTCGGCCGCGATGCTGCTGCGCTACTCGCTGAATCGCGCGGAGCAGGCCGATCGCATCGAGCGCGCGGTGAAAACGGTGCTCGAACAAGGCTATCGCACGGGCGACATCGCGACGCCGGGCTGCAAGCAGGTCGGCACGGCGGCGATGGGCGACGCGGTGGTCGCCGCGCTGTAACGCGCACGGCAACGCAGCAGCAGTGAATTGTAGAAAGGGCGCGAACGGGCCGCGAAATCGGCCCGTTCGCGCGTGGTTGGCCGTTGTGCGGCCAACCGGCTTTGTGTAGACTCGAACGATGGCGCTGATTTCCCTGATCTCCCCGGTCCTGAAACTCCACGGCAACACTGCCCGTGCGGGTACGCGCGCCATCGTCATCACGAAAACCATTACCACGAAAACGATCATTAAACGCTGATCGTCCGTCGTGCCCGCCTGTTTCCCCGCGCGGTCACGCCGGGGGCGGAAATGGCGGGGAAGCTCCATTCAAAGGGTTAGTCATGAACGTAGGTCTCGTAGGTTGGCGCGGCATGGTCGGCAGCGTGCTGATGCAACGCATGCAGGAAGAAGGTGATTTCGACCTGATCGAACCGGTGTTTTTCAGCACCAGCAACACGGGCGGCAAGGCGCCGTCGTTCGCGAAAAACGAGACTACGCTCAAGGACGCGACCAACGTCGACGAGCTGAAGAAGTGCGACGTGATCATCACGTGCCAGGGCGGCGACTACACGAACGACGTGTTTCCGAAGCTGCGCGCGGCCGGCTGGAACGGCTACTGGATCGACGCGGCCTCGTCGCTGCGGATGCAGGACGACGCGGTCATCATCCTCGATCCGGTCAACCTCGACGTGATCAAGGACGCGCTCGTCAAGGGCACGAAGAACTTCGTCGGCGGCAACTGCACGGTCAGCCTGATGCTGATGGCGCTCGGCGGCCTGTTCCGCGAGAACCTCGTCGACTGGATGACGGCGATGACCTACCAGGCCGCATCGGGCGCGGGCGCGCAGAACATGCGTGAACTGCTGTCGCAGATGGGCGCGCTGCACGGTTCGGTGCAGGAACAGCTCGCCGATCCGGCTTCCGCGATTCTCGACATCGACCGCCGCGTGCTCGCGACGATGAACAGCGATGCAATGCCGACGAGCCAGTTCGGCGTGCCGCTCGCGGGTTCGCTGATTCCGTGGATCGACAAGGATCTCGGCAACGGGATGTCGAAGGAAGAGTGGAAGGGCGGCGCGGAAACCAACAAGATCCTCGGCAAGCCGGCCATGGGCGAGCCGGGTTCGATCCCGGTCGACGGTCTGTGCGTGCGGATTGGCGCGATGCGCTGCCATTCGCAGGCGCTGACGATCAAGCTGAAGAAGGACGTCCCGCTGGACGAAATCAACGGCATCCTCGCGTCGGCGAACGACTGGGTGAAGGTCGTGCCGAACGAGCGCGAAGCGTCGATGCGCGACCTGTCGCCGGCGAAGATCACCGGCACGCTGACGGTGCCGGTCGGTCGCCTGCGCAAGCTTGCGATGGGCGGCGAATACCTGTCGGCGTTCACGGTCGGCGATCAGCTGCTGTGGGGCGCGGCCGAGCCGCTGCGCCGCATGCTGCGCATCCTGCTCGACAAGTAAGGATCGGGCCGCGCTGCGCGCCCCGTCGGCGCGCGACGCGAAACGCCTGCCTGCCCTTCGCGGGGCGGCAGGCGTTTTTTGTTGGTTGGCGCTGCGGTATACGCGCGAAAACCCGGAGTCGCTTGCGAGAGGGGCGCGACGCGAACGATACGGGCATGAATTCATTCCCGGGGCGATGCGGCCGCAACAATTGTCATCGATTGATGATCCCTTTTTGATAAAACTGCCGTGCACGATTGATGGTGAGGGTCGGCATGGCGGGGACGCGATCCGCGCGCCGGCGGCGCGGTGCGGGTAGCGGTTGCGCCGATGCATCGGGATGGACGGCCGCATCCGCCGGCGACGAATTCGGCCGGAACCTGATCGCGTGAAGTAAACTATGCGGTTACGACGCGCAGAGTCGCTGAAAGCGTCGCGTTCTGCGCGACGCTTTTGCATTTCTGCGGCGACTTTATTGACGCTTCCCTACGCGAATCCGAGCCGCGCCCGCGCGCGGCGATAGAGCCTACGATGTCCCGAATTTCCTTGTTTCCGCGTCAGTCCCGTCTGTCGCGCGCCGTGCGCGGCGCGCTGGCGATCCTGGCACTCGGCGCGGCCGCGTCGGCCTGGGCGGCCGGCACCGTCGAACTGCCGGCTTCCGCCGCAGGCGGCCCCGCGCCGCTCACCGTGACGGTCCAGCCCGGCCAGTCGCTGAACGATCTCGCGAAGGCGGCCACGCAGTCGCACGATCCGGGCGTGCTCGCGCGTGCCGGACGCGCGCTGTTCGACGCCAACCCGCAGGCATTCATGAAGCGCGATCCGAGCCGCCTGAAAGTCGGCGCGACGCTGACGGTGCCGGCGCTCGACGCGACGGGCGCGGCGGCCGGTGCGTCAGGTGCATCGGCCGCGTCCGCGGTGGCCGCCGCGTCGGGTACGGCCGCGGCTGCGGCGGTGGCTACGCAGCATGGCGCGTCCGCGCCGCATCCGGGGTCGGCCGTGCAAACGGCGCCGGCTGCACATGCGGCACCCGTCAGCGGCGCAAGTGTCGCAGCGGCGGCAGTCGTGGCAGGGGCATCGGCTTCGACCGGCGCGTCCGCCACGCATGGCGCGTCGACGGTCGAGCCCGTACAGCCGGCCGCGCCTGTGGTCGGTGCAAGCGGGCCGCACGTGTGGAGCGGCGCGATTCAGTCCGCGACCCCGTCGTCCGCGAGCGAAGCCGCCATCGAACCCGCGCAAGGCGGCCAGGCTCAAGGCATGCACGAACCATCTGCGGCGGCACCCGTCGCGGGCGCGTCGCAGCCGCGGCCGTCGAGCCTGCAGCAACTGCTCGCGCTGAAGAATCGCGTGCTGATGGAGCTGCAGAAACACGGAATCGGCAAGCCGGCCGCGACGAACAACGTTGCACCCGCGCCGGCGCCTGCTGCCCCGCGTCCCGCCGCGAATGACGGCGCATCTGCTGCCGCGTCGTCGCCCGCCGCGAGCGAGGCGGCGTCCGGCGTGGCCGCCAGTGCGGCGCAGCCGGCGTCGGCCCCCGTGCAGCCGGCCGCGCCCGTGACGGCGACGCCGTCCGCGCGCGATTCCGAACAGATCGACTGGCGCCCGGCCGCGGCGGCTGGCGCGGCGGTGGTCGTTCTCGCAGCCGGCTTCGCATGGCGCAAGCGCCGGAAAGCGCGGCGCGCCGAGGCGGTCGCCGCGGAATCCGGCGGGGCGGCTGCTTCGGATGCCGGTGCATCATCGTCGCCCGTCGAACCCGTGCCGCCGATTCTTCCCGAGACACCGGTCGCACGCGACGCAGCCGCCGATGTGAATCTCGTTTCGGCCGCTGCGGTAGCGGCGGAGGTGGCTGAAACGCGCGATCTCGACGTGCCTTCGTCACCGGAAGCGGCAACGCCGTCGCAAGACGATCAAAAGGAAGCGCCGGCCGCGCCCGCCGCGTTGACGCCCGCCGCAGAGCCGGCACCACAGGACGCGAAGCCCGCCGCGCCGGCGACGAACGACGATCAGCACGCGGCACTGATGCAGAACGCGATCAGCGCGCTGAACAGCCTTGACATGCCGCTGCCGCCGCGTACGGCAGAAGAGCCGGCCGTTCGGGAAGGGCAAGCCGAAAGCGAGCAAATCGCAACTAACGGTCAGCCCACGTCGCACCAGCCCGTTGGTGCGAACGATCCGTTGCCGGAGCACCCGGCCGACCAGGACGACGAGTTCGACTGGGATCCGGAGGCGGCATCGCCCGCGCCGCGCGCGGGTGGCGCATCTGCGCCGTCGTCGCTGCCGCCGCTCGGCGGCGCGCAGTTCGGCGCGTTGAAGCTGGATTTCGATCTCGACCTGCCGTCCGCGCCGGGCGCCGTGCTGCCCGCGCTGACACCGGAAGAGCTCGCGCGCATCGCACGCAACAAGCTGGATCTCGCGTCCGAGTACGTCGAGCTGGGCGACCTGTCCGGCGCGCGCACGCTGCTGCAGGAAGTCGTCGACGCGAACGACGCCGCGACGCGCGACGATGCGCGCGCGCTGCTCGCGAAACTGGCGGAAGAGGCGTGATGCGGATCGCGCTGGGGATTCAGTACGACGGCGCCGCGTTCTGCGGCTGGCAGGCGCAGCCGCACGGCAAGACCGTGCAGGACGCGCTCGAGCGCGCGCTCGGCGAATTCGCGTGCGTGCCGCTGCACACGACGGTCGCGGGACGGACCGACACGGGCGTGCATGGGCTCGGGCAGGTCGTGCACTTCGACACGGACCTCGACCGCGCGGATTTCTCGTGGGTGCGCGGCACCAACGCGTTCCTGCCGCCGACCGTTTCCGTGCAGTGGGCGAAGCCGATGCCGGACACGTTCCATGCGCGTTTCTCGGCGTTCGAACGCACCTACTATTACGCGCTGTACGTGCACCCCGTGCGCTCGCCGATGCTGGCCGGTCGGGCCGGCTGGATCCACACGCCACTCGACGACGACGCAATGCGCGTCGCCGCCGCGCACCTGATCGGCGAGCACGACTTCTCGTCGTTCCGGTCGTCGGAATGCCAGTCGAAGACGCCGGTCAAACACCTGTACCAGATCGACGTGCGGCGTGCGGGCCACTTCATTCATTTCCGCTTCCGCGCGAACGCGTTCCTTCACCACATGGTGCGCAACCTGATGGGCTGCCTCGTCGCGGTCGGACGCGGCCGCTATTCGGCGGACTGGCTCGCCGACGTGCTGGCCGGGCGCGACCGCAATCTCGCCGCGCCCACGTTCATGGCCGACGGGTTGTACCTCGCCCATGTCGGCTACCCGGCGGAATTCGCCGTCCCGCCCGCGCAGCTCGGCAGCGTGCCGTGGAGCAGCGTCTGGGCCGACCTGGACCCACAACCATGACGGATCACGCCGTGTCTTCTCCGACTCCCGCCGCGGCCGGCCTCGCGCCGCGCACGCGCATCAAGCTGTGCGGTCTGTCGCGCCCCGAGGACGTGCTGCACGCCGCCGCGCTCGGCGCCGACGCGATCGGCCTCGTGTTCTATCCGAAGAGCCCGCGCGCGGTGTCGATCGCGCAGGCGGCCGAGCTTGCACGCCTCGCGCCGCCGTTCGTGTCGGTGGTCGGGCTGTTCGTGAACGCGACCGAAGCCGAGATCGAGGCGGTCGTGCGCGACGTGCCGCTCACGGTGCTGCAATTCCACGGCGACGAGACGCCCGAGCAGTGCGACGCCCTCGGCCGCGCGGCATGTCTGCCGTGGTTGCGCGCGGTGCGCGTCGGCCCCTCGACGCAGCCGGCCGATTTGGTAGAATCGGCTCTTCATTATTCGAAAGCGCGCGGCCTCCTGTTCGACACCCTGGTGCCGGATTACGGCGGTAGCGGCAAGGTCTTCGATTGGTCACTTATTCCCGCAGAGCTCGCGCATCGGGCCGTTTTGAGTGGTGGCTTGAACGCGCAAAACGTCGGTGATGCGATCCGCCAGTTGCGCCCGTTTGCTGTCGATGTCTCGAGCGGCATCGAAGTGGACGGCGCGAAGGGCGTGAAGGATCACGCCCGGATGGCGGCGTTCGTACGCGCGGTGCGCGAAGCGGACGCCGGGTGATGCAAGCCGGTGCGGCCCCGACAGCGGGGCGCGCCGACCGATCGAGAGTGACACCATGTACAACCTTCCTGATGATCACGGCCACTTCGGCCCGTATGGCGGCGTGTTCGTCGCTGAAACGCTGATTCACGCGCTGGACGAACTGCGCACGGCGTACGAAAAATTCCGCAATGACCCCGATTTCGTCGCCGAATACGAGCGCGAACTGAAGTATTTCGTCGGTCGTCCGTCGCCGATCTATCACGCGCAGCGCTGGAGCGAGATGCTCGGCGGCGCGCAGATCTACCTGAAGCGCGAGGACCTGAACCACACCGGCGCGCACAAGATCAACAACGTCATCGGCCAGGCGCTGCTCGCGAAGCGGATGGGCAAGAAGCGCGTGATCGCCGAAACCGGCGCCGGCCAGCACGGCGTCGCGACCGCGACGATCTGCGCGCGCTTCGGGATGGAGTGCATCGTCTACATGGGCGCCGAGGACGTGCGCCGCCAGGCCGCGAACGTCTACCGGATGAAGCTGCTCGGCGCGACGGTCGTGCCGGTCGAATCGGGTTCGCGCACGTTGAAGGACGCGCTGAACGAAGCGATGCGCGACTGGGTCACGAACATCGAAAGCACGTTCTACATCATCGGCACGGTCGCGGGCCCGCACCCGTATCCGGCGATGGTGCGCGACTTCCAGCGCGTGATCGGCGACGAGTGCAAGGTGCAGATGCCGGAACTCGCCGGCCGGCAGCCGGACGCGGTGATTGCGTGCGTCGGCGGCGGCTCGAACGCGATGGGCATCTTCTATCCGTACATCGACGACACGTCGGTGCAGCTGATCGGCGTCGAAGCGGCCGGCGACGGCCTCGACACCGGCCGTCACGCGGCGTCGCTGATCGCCGGCAGCCCCGGCGTGCTGCACGGCAACCGCACGTACCTGCTGCAGGACGACAACGGCCAGATCATCGAGACGCATTCGGTGTCGGCCGGGCTCGACTATCCGGGCGTCGGTCCCGAGCACGCATGGCTGAAGGACAGCGGCCGCGCGCAGTACGTGCCGATCACCGACGAAGAGGCGCTGAAGGCGTTCCACGACTGCTGCCGGATCGAGGGGATCATTCCCGCGCTCGAGTCGAGCCACGCGATCGCGTATGGCGTGAAGCTCGCGCCGACGTTGCCGAAGGACAAGATCCTGCTCGTCAACCTGTCGGGCCGCGGCGACAAGGACATGCACACGGTCGCCGAGCGATCGGGCATCGCGCTCTGACCCCGACCGATGCGTGACCTGATCGAACAACCGGGCGGCGGTGCCGCGAGCGAAGCGGAGGCGGTGCAGTCCGCCGTCGCCGTGCCGTGCGCGCTGCCGTCCGGGATCGAGCTGCACAACCGCGATTTCATGTCCGAAGCCGCGCGCCTGCCGGATGCGTCGATCGACCTGATCGTCGCCGATCCGCCGTACGGGCTCGGCAAGGACTACGGCAACGACTCGGACAAGCGCTCGGGCGACGACTTTCTCGCGTGGACGCGCGAGTGGCTCGAGCTCGCGATCCCGAAGCTCAAGCCGAGCGGGTCGATGTACATCTTCTGCACGTGGCAGTACGCGCCGGAAATCTTCAGCTTCCTGAAGACGAAGCTCACGATGGTCAACGAGATCATCTGGGACCGGCGCGTGCCGAGCATGGGCGGCACGACGCGCCGTTTCACGTCGGTGCACGACAACATCGGCTTTTTCGCGGTTTCCAAGGCGTATTACTTCGATCTCGATCCGGTCCGCATCCCGTACGACGCCGACACGAAGAAGGCCCGCTCGCGCAAGCTGTTCGAAGGCAGCAAGTGGCTGGAGATGGGCTACAACCCGAAGGACGTCTGGTCGGTCTCGCGCCTGCACCGGCAGCACGCGGAGCGCGTCGATCATCCGACCCAGAAGCCGCTGGAAATCATCGAGCGGATGGTGCTCGCAAGCTGCCCGCCGGGCGGCCGCGTGCTCGATCCGTTCATGGGCAGCGGCACGACCGCGGTGGCCTGCGCACGGCAGGGGCGCGACTTCGTCGGCTACGAGATCAACGAAAGTTATTGCGCGATCGCGCACGAGCGCGTGAACGCGCTCGCCACGCCGGCGTGCGCGTGAGTCGCGCCGCCGCAGTGCCGATCGCATCAAGGAAAATTGCCATGTCCTCCCGTATCCAGCAGACCTTCGCCGCACTCGCCGAACAAGGCCGCAAGGGCCTGATCCCGTTCATCACGGCCGGCGATCCCGATCCCGCGAAGACCGTCGAATTCATGCACGCGCTCGCCGAAGGCGGCGCCGACGTCATCGAGCTCGGCGTGCCGTTCTCGGACCCGATGGCCGACGGCCCGGTGATCCAGCGCTCGTCGGAGCGCGCGCTCGCGCGCGGCGTCACGCTGAAGAGCGTGCTCGCCGACGTGAAGCGCTTCCGCGAGACCGACCGGAAAACCCCCGTCGTGCTGATGGGTTATGCGAACCCGATCGAGCGGATGGGCGTCGACACGTTCGCGACCGAAGCGCAGGCGGCCGGCGTCGACGGCGTGCTCGTCGTCGACTATCCGCCCGAGGAAGCGGGCGTGTTCGCCGAGAAAATGCGTGCCGTGCAGATCGATCCGATCTTCCTGCTCGCGCCGACGTCGACCGACGAACGCATCGCCGACGTGGGCAAGATCGCGAGCGGCTACGTGTACTACGTGTCGCTCAAGGGCGTGACCGGCGCCGGAAATCTGGATGTTTCGAGCATTGCGGGTAAAATCCCGGCCATCAAGTCGCGCGTGCCGGTTCCGGTGGGCGTCGGCTTCGGCATCCGCGACGCCGAAACGGCGCGCGCGGTGGCCGAAGTGTCGGACGCCGTCGTGATCGGCAGCCGCCTGGTGCAGCTGCTCGAGAGCGCCGCGCCGGAAGGCGCCGCCGCCGCGCTGAAGACTTTCATCGCCGAGCTGCGCGCCGCCCTGGACGGCGCCGGCAAGACGGCGCGATAAACACAACACAGGAAGCGGGAACGGGCCGGTCGGCCCGCCCCGCCACGGAACAGGAAACCATACGATGAGCTGGCTCGACAAACTGTTGCCGCCGAAGATCAAGCAGACCGACCCGAAAAGCCGCAAGGGCATTCCGGAAGGCCTGTGGGTCAAGTGCCCGTCCTGCGAGGCCGTGCTGTACCGCAACGACGTGGACGCGAACCTGCACGTGTGCCCGAAGTGCGATCACCACATGCGCATCGGTGCGCGCGAGCGTCTCGACGGGCTGCTCGATCCGGAAGGTCGCTATGAAATCGGCCAGGAAATCGTGCCGGTCGACTCGCTGAAGTTCAAGGACAGCCGCAAGTATCCCGATCGTCTGAAGGAAGCGATGGACGAAACGGGCGAGACCGACGCGATGGTCGTGATGGGCGGCGCGATCCACACGCTGCCCGTCGTCGCGGCCTGCTTCGAATTCTCGTTCATGGGCGGCTCGATGGGCTCGGTCGTGGGCGAGCGCTTCGCGCGCGGCGCGCAGAATGCGCTGGAGCAGCAGGTGCCGTTCATCTGCTTCACGGCGTCGGGCGGCGCGCGGATGCAGGAAAGCCTGCTGTCGCTGATGCAGATGGCCAAGACCACCGCGATGCTGACCAAGCTGGCCGAAGCCAAGCTGCCGTTCATCTCGGTGCTGACCGACCCGACGATGGGCGGTGTGTCGGCGAGCTTCGCGTTCCTCGGCGACGTCGTGATCGCCGAGCCGAAGGCGCTGATCGGCTTCGCCGGCCCGCGCGTGATCGAGCAGACGGTTCGCGAGAAACTGCCGGAAGGCTTCCAGCGCGCGGAATTCCTGCTGAAGACCGGCGCGATCGACATGATCGTCGACCGCCGCAAGATGCGCGACGAGATCGCGCAATTGCTCGCGCTGCTGCAGCGACAGCCGGCCGACGCGCTGGCCTGATTGGCGCGGCGTTGTGAACTGCGCGCGTCGCCCGGCTGAACCGCCGGGCGGCGCGTTTCGTTTTTTGGCGTAGTGGCGGTACCGATTCAGATTTGATCCGATGAGCACTTTTCCCACTCTCGACGCGTGGCTTTCGCATCTCGAACGCGCGCACCCGGTCGGCATCGACATGGGCCTCACCCGCATCGGGCAGGTCAAGGCGGCGTTGCAGCTCGAATTCGCGTGCCCCGTGATCACGGTCGGCGGCACGAACGGCAAGGGTTCGACCTGCGCGTTCCTCGAGGCGATCCTCGTTCATGCGGGCTACAAGGTCGGTTGCCACACGTCGCCGCACCTGCTCGAATTCGGCGAGCGCGCGCGCGTGAATGGCCAGCAGGTGAGCGACGGCGAGCTGCTGCCGCACTTCGAAGCCGTCGAGGCGGCGCGCACGTCGCTGCCCGAGCCGGTGTCGCTCACGTACTTCGAATTCACGACGCTCGCGATCCTGCACCTGTTCGCGTCGCGCGGGCTCGACGCGGTGATCCTCGAAGTCGGCCTCGGCGGTCGCCTCGATGCGGTCAACATCATCGATACCGATTGCGCGATCGTCACGAGCATCGACATCGACCACACCGAATACCTCGGCGACACGCGCGAGAAGATCGCATTCGAGAAAGCGGGGATCTTCCGCGCGGGCAAGCCGGCGATCTGCGGCGATCCCGCGGTGCCGAACACGCTGGTCGAGCATGCCGAAGCGATCGGCGCCGACCTGTGGCTGGTCGGTCGCGATTTCCGCTACGAAGCGCAGCCGGGCGCCGAGCGCCAGCAATGGAGCTACCTCGGCCGCGAGAAGCGCTATCCGGCGCTCGCGTATCCGGCGCTGCGCGGTGCGAATCAGCTGATCAATGCATCGGCCGCGCTGGCCGCGCTCGAGGCGCTGCGCCCGGTGCTGCCGGTGTCCGCGCAGGACATCCGGCTCGGGCTCGCCAACGTCGAACTGCCGGGGCGCTTCCAGGTGCTGCCCGGCAAGCCGGCGATCGTGCTGGACGTCGCGCACAACCCGCATGCGGCGGCCGTGCTCGAGCAGAATCTCGGCAACATGGGCTTCTTCCCGTACACGTACGCGGTGTTCGGCGCGATGCACGACAAGGACATCGACGGCGTGTTGCAGCATCTGAAGGGCGAGATCGACCACTGGTGCGTGACCGACCTGCCGCTGCCGCGCGCGGCGAGCGCGGAGCAGCTCGAAGCCGCGCTGCGCAAGGCCGGCGTGGAGGAGGGGGCCGATTCGAGCGTGACGCGGTTCGCGTCGCCCGCCGAAGCGTTTCGCGATGCACTAAAAAGAGCATCCGAGAATGATAGAATCGTGGTTTTCGGCAGTTTCCATACGGTGGCAGGTGTGATGGCCTACCGGAAATCGCAGCAACACTGACTGACGGGCAGTTTCGGACTCAGCCATTCATGGGAATTTTCTCGTTCGGCAAGAAAGACGACGACGCGCCCCCGCGGCGCGGCGGTCGTACCGGGGCCTCCCGGAACGTGCGCACGGAGCGCACTGAACGCGTCGAGCGACGCACGCGCCGCACCGAGCGTCCGGAATCGGACGCACTGCTCCTCGATCCGACCCTTCCAGAAAAGCAACGCGCCCGCCGGCGTCTCGTCGGCGCGATCGCGCTCGTCGTCGCCGCGGTGATCGTGCTGCCGATGGTGCTCGATTCGCACCCGAAGCCGGTGACGGACGACATCGCGATCGACATCCCGAACCGGCCCGCGCATCAGGCGGTGGCACCGCGCGACGACGACGCGTCCGACGTGCAGGCGGGCGTCGCGCACGACGAACCGCCGGCATCCGATGTCGCCGTGGCGGCCGTGCCCGCAGCCAAGCCGGCCGCGAAGCCCGATACCACGACCCCGACGACCACGGCGAGCGTGACGCCGCCGAAGCCCGCTGCGAAGCCGGCCACGGCCGCACCCGCACCGAAGCCGGCCGCGCCGAAACCGGCGCCCGCGACGGTCGCGAACGCGGATGCCGCGGCCGACAGCGGCGACGCATCGTCGCCGGCGTCGCCGGCCGGTGCGCGCTTCGCGGTGCAGCTCGGTTCATTCAAGGACGACGCAACGGCCCGTTCGTGGGCCACCAAGTTGAAATCGGCGGGTGTGCCCGCATATGTCGAACATCGCAAGCAGGCGGATGGCAGCACGGCTACACTGCTGCGTGCCGGCCCGTTCGCGGATCGCGCGGCGGCGTCCGCCGCGATCGCGAAGGTGCGCGAAGCCGGACTCACGCAGTAACGTGCGATGCTGACGGCTTTCGACTACGCTGTATTGGCGGTGATCGCGTTGTCTGCGCTGCGTGGCGCATGGCGCGGTTTCGTCTCGGAGATTTTCGGGTTGATCGGCTGGATCGCGGCGATTGCGATCGCGGCCCGCTATGTCGGACTGGTCGTGCCATATATCCCGGCAAACTGGCCGGGCGGCGCGCTGACACAGTGGGTGCTGGCGTTCGCGCTGATCGTGATCGGCGTGGTGTTCGTCGCGGGTGTCGCGAACGCGCTGTTGTCGCGGATCGCGCAGGCGACGGGCCTCGGCGGAGTCGATCGCTCGCTGGGCATGATGTTCGGGCTCGTCCGCGGCTGTGTGCTGGTGGTGCTGCTGGTCGCGGCGGCCGGGCTGACCGAATTGCCCAAACAGGATTTCTGGCGCAATGCGCTATTGCGTCCTTTCGCCGAACAGGGCGTGCACGAGCTGAAGCAGCTCCTGCCCGACGGCATGGCCCAGTATGTGCGCGTGTGACGACGCGGCCGGGCAGGACGGAACCGATTTTGTCATCTTGAAGGACATGCCATGTGCGGCATCGTAGGTGTTATCTCCCAATCCCCGGTCAATCAGCTGATCTATGACAGCCTGCTGCTGCTGCAGCATCGCGGTCAGGACGCAGCGGGCATCGCGACGGCGGACGGCAGCAATTTCCACATGTACAAGGCGAACGGCATGGTGCGCGACGTGTTCCGCACGCGCAACATGCGCAGCCTGCCCGGCACCTTCGGCATCGGCCAGGTCCGTTATCCGACGGCCGGCTCGGCGTCGAGCGAAGCCGAGGCGCAGCCGTTCTACGTGAACGCGCCGTTCGGGATCATCCTCGCGCACAACGGCAACCTGACGAACTGGGAACAGCTGAAGGACGAGATGTTCCGGATCGACCGCCGGCACATCAACACCAATTCCGACAGCGAAGTGCTGCTCAACGTGTTCGCGCACGAGCTGCAGCTGTCGACGACGGGCCTCGAGCTCGATCCGGCCGCGGTGTTCAAGGCGGTCGCGGGCGTGCATCGCCGCCTGCAGGGCTCGTACGCGATCGTGTCGCTGATCGCCGGCTACGGCTTGCTCGCGTTCCGCGATCCGTTCGGCATCCGCCCGCTCTGCATCGGCAAGCTCGAGACCGAACACGGCACCGAGTGGATGGTCGCGTCGGAGTCGGTGGCGGTCGAAGGCATCGGCTTCGAATTCGTGCGCGACGTGCAGCCGGGCGAAGCGATCTTCATCGACAAGGCCGGCAACTTCCACAGCCAGCAGTGCGCGGAGCACCCGACGCTGAATCCGTGCATGTTCGAATACGTGTATCTCGCGCGTCCGGATTCGTGCCTCGACGGCGTGCCCGTCTACAACGTGCGCCTGCGCATGGGCGATTACCTCGCCGAGAAGATCAAGCGCGAGCTGCCGAACGTGCCGATCGACGTCGTGATGCCGATTCCCGATTCGTCGCGTCCGGCCGCGATGCAGGTCGCCGCGAAGCTCGGCGTCGAGTATCGCGAAGGCTTCTTCAAGAACCGCTACGTCGGCCGCACCTTCATCATGCCGGGCCAGGCCGTGCGCAAGAAGTCGGTGCGCCAGAAGCTCAATGCGATGAGCATCGAGTTCAAGGACAAGAACGTGCTGATCGTCGACGATTCGATCGTGCGCGGCACGACCTCGCACGAGATCGTGCAGATGGCGCGCGATGCGGGCGCGAAGTCGGTGATCTTCGCGTCGGCGGCACCGCCCGTGAAGTTCCCGAACGTGTACGGCATCGACATGCCGACGCGCGGCGAGCTGGTCGCCCACGGCCGCACCGACGACGAAGTCGCGAAGATCATCGGCGCCGACTACCTGATCTATCAGGACGTCGACGACCTGCGCCGCGCGGTGCGCGACATCAACCCTAAGCTCGAGCGCTTCGAGGCGTCGTGCTTCGACGGCAACTACATCACCGGCGCCGTGACGCCCGAGTACCTCGATGCGATCGAGCGCGCGCGTCTCGCACCGGCGTCGCAGGCCGATCGCGATACGGCCGGCGATACCGCGCGTTCGCAGATGAACCTGCAACTGTCGGTCGAGTGATGCCGGCGCGCGCTTCCGACGAAGCGTGATAGGATGTGGCCTTGCGTCGATTTGATTCAGCTTGCGGACGCGGGGCGACTTCCCAAAACAGCTAAAGCGAAGGCCGGCGGCAGCCGGCCCGAGTCGATCGCTGTCGTACCGCACCGAAGCCCGCTGATGCCGACGCATAGCGGGCTTTTTGTTTTGGCCTGATTTTGTGGCTGGGTGCGCGCCCGATGCATGACCCGCGGCGCGACCCTCGAATACGGAAAACGGAACATGGACGACTCCCTCAACTTCGACACGCTCGCCGTGCGCGCGGGCACGCTGCGCAGCAACTTCAACGAGCATTCGGAAGCGCTGTTCCTCACGTCGAGCTTCTGCTTCACGAGCGCGGCCGAGGCGGCCGAGCGCTTTGCGAATTCGGAAGACTATTTCACTTATTCGCGCTTCACGAACCCGACCGTCACCATGTTCCAGGATCGTCTCGCCGCGCTCGAAGGCGGCGAGGCCTGCATCGCGACGGCGTCGGGCATGGCCGCGATCATGTCGGTCGTGATGTCCGCGCTGCAGGCGGGCGATCACCTCGTCAGCTCGCGCAGCCTGTTCGGCTCGACGCTCGGGATGTTCTCGCAGATCTTCAGCAAGTTCGGCATCACGACGACCTTCGTCGATCCCACCGACCTGAACGCATGGCAGGAAGCGGTGCGGCCCGAGACGAAGATGTTCTTCCTCGAAACGCCGTCGAACCCGCTGACCGAACTTGCCGACATCGAGGCGATCGGCAAGATCGCGAAGGCCGCGAACGCGCTGTTCGTCGTCGACAACTGTTTCTGCAGCCCGGTGCTGCAGCAGCCGCTGAAGCTCGGCGCGGACGTCGTGATGCACTCGGCGACGAAGTTCCTCGACGGGCAGGGCCGCGTGCTCGGCGGCGCGCTGGTCGGCTCGAAGGAATTCATCATGGGCAAGGTGTTCCCGTTCGTGCGCAGCGCGGGGCCGACGCTGTCGGCGTTCAACGCGTGGGTGCTGCTGAAGGGGATGGAGACGCTGTCGCTGCGCGTCGAGAAGCAGTCGACGAACGCGCTCGAGATCGCGCGCTGGCTCGATTCGCATCCGGCCGTCGCGCGCGTGTTCTATCCGGGGCTCGAATCGCATCCGCAGCACGAACTCGCGAAGCGCCAGCAGAAGGCGGGCGGCGCGATCGTGTCGTTCGAGCTGAAGGGCGACACGCCGGAGCAGCAGCGCGCGAATGCGTGGCGCGTGATCGATGGCACGAAGCTGATCTCGATCACCGGCAACCTCGGCGACACGCGCACGACGATCACGCATCCGGCGACGACGACGCATGCTCGCGTCACGCCGGAAGCGCGTGCGGCCGCGGGGATCACCGAAGGGCTGATCCGCCTCGCGGTCGGTCTGGAAAACGCGGGCGATCTGCGCAACGATCTCGCGCGCGGCCTCGAGGGCTGAGCGCGGCGGCAGGTTTCACGGCCGACATGAGATGGGCCGCTCGATCGGATCGAGCGGCCCATTTTCTTTTGGCCTGCGTCGCGCGCGTTGGCGGAATCAGCCGGCGTGCCCGGCCTGCGCGGACCGCGGCACGTCGCGCATCGCTTCCATCATCCAGCGCAGCGTGTCGTCGAGCGGCGTCACGGGCAGCTCGCCCACCGCGCGCCGCAGCTTGTCGCGCGACCCGCTCAGTCGCTTCACCTCGTTGTGCCGCACGAAACGCGGATCGATCGTCACGTCGATCACGTAGCCCGCGATCCGTGACAGCATCGCCAGCACTTCCTTCAGCGAATACGCGCGCTCCGAGCAGACGTTGAACGTCTCGCCGGCCGGCGCGGCTTCGAGCAGCTTCAGATAGGCGGCCGTCACGTCGCGCACGTCGGAGAAATCGCGGCTCACGTCGAGATTGCCGAGCGAGATGCGCGGCGCATTGCGCGCATAGTGCGACACGAGTTTCGGCAGCAGATACGCCTCGTCCTGGCCGACGCCGGTGTAGTTGAACGGCCGCGCGATCACGATCGGCAGGCGGTCGGCCCATAGCTTCGCCGCGTATTCCATCGCGAGCTTGCTGACCGCATAGTCGTTTGCAGGGGCGGGTGCGACGGTTTCGTCGAGCACGCCGGCCGTCGAATTGCCGTAGACATTCGCGCTGCTGGCGAGCAGCACCGCCGACGGACGACGGTCGAGGCCCGCGAGCGCGGCCAGCAGGTTGCGCGTGCCGACGATGTTGACCGCGTAAGTCTGCGACGGCTCGTCCTGCGCGACGTGCGCACGCGCAGCCAGATGCACGACCGCATCGGGTCGCGCATCGGCGGCCGCCGCGCGCATCGCTTGCGCGTCGAGCAGGTCGACCGGCAGCAGCGTGCAGTTCGCGAATGCCGGGTCGTCCGGCCGCGCCGCGCCGGGCGCCACGGTGCCCCACACGTCGTAGCCGGCCGCCTCGAGGCGCTGCGCCATGTAGCGGCCGGTGAAGCCCGTCAGGCCCGTGACGAACGCACGGCGCGACGCGCGTCCGGCATCAGTACGTGTCATGGTGACGATTCCGCGTCAGGTCCGCTTCCACCATCATCTGGCAAAGCTGCTCGAGCGTCGTTTCCGGCGCCCAGCCGAGCTTGGATTTGGCCTTGTCCGCGCAGCCGATCAGCAGGTCGACTTCGGCAGGGCGGTAGAACTTCGGATTCACTTCGACGAGCACGTTGCCGTTCGAGGCGTCGAGACCGCGTTCCTGTTCGCCCTTGCCGGTCCATTCGATCTGGTAGCCGGCGGCCGCGAACGCCATCTGCACGAAGTCGCGCACGGTCTCGGTGCGGTTGGTCGCGAGCACGTAGGTGTCGGGCTCGTCGACCTGCAGCATCCGCCACATCCCTTCGACGTATTCGAGCGCGAAGCCCCAGTCGCGCTTGGCGTCGAGGTTGCCGAGTTCGAGTTTGGTCGCCTTGCCGAGCTTGATCTTCGCGACGGTGTCGGTGATCTTGCGCGTGACGAACTCGCGGCCGCGCAGCGGCGATTCGTGGTTGAACAGGATGCCGCTGCAGCCGAACAGGTCGTAGGACTCGCGGTAGTTCACGGTCATCCAGTGCGCGTACAGCTTCGCGACGCCGTACGGGCTGCGCGGGTAGAACGCGGTCGTTTCCGTCTGCGGAATCGCCTGCACCTTGCCGAACATCTCGGACGTCGATGCCTGGTAGAAGCGCGTCTTCGGGCTCACCACGCGGATCGCCTCGAGCAGGTTCAGCGGGCCGATGCCGGTAACCTCGGCGGTCGTGGCCGGCTGATCGAACGACACGCCGACGAAGCTCTGCGCGGCCAGGTTGTACAGCTCGTCGGGCTGCGTGCGTTCGAGCAGCCGCAGGCTGGAGCCGGCATCCGTCAGGTCGTGCTCGACGAGCGACAGGTTCGGGTGCGTGTCGACGCCGAGCTCGGCGATGCGCCAGAAGTTCACCGAGCTGGTGCGGCGGTAGGTGCCCGTGACCTCGTAGCCCTTGTCGAGCAGCAGCTTGGTCAGGTAGGCGCCGTCCTGCCCGGTGATCCCCGTGATGATGGCCTTCTTGCGAGTTTGGCTCATGGCAATGTCCTGGTCGAATCGATGGATTGAGAAATTCAGGCGGTCGTGCGCGCGGCGGCGGGCACCGTGGCGCGTGCGGGGCCGCGCGTCAGGCGCCGCTCGAAGCCGTACCAGCTCACGGTGGCGTACGCGAGCGTGATGGCGAGGGCGAGCGCGGCCGTGACGAAGCGGTTCAGGTGCAGCGGCCACAGCGCGTACAGCACGCTCAGGTGAATCAGGTAGACGGTGTAGCTGACGGTGCCGACGTACACGAGCAGCGGGTTCGTCAGCACGCGCTGGACGAGGCCGCGTCCGCGCAGCGCGATCACGACGATCGACGTGCACAGCAGCAGCGAGACGCTGTAGAGCGCGGCGTTCGACAGCGGCGTGTTCGCCGCGCGGAAACGCGGGAACGACAGGTGCAGCCAGCCGAGGATCGCGAGCGCCACGAGCGCGCCGACGATCGCGAGCGGATAGAACGGCTCCAGCGCGCGCCGGTCGCGGCGCAGCACGATCGCGAGCAGCGCACCCGCGGCGAGCAGGTCCATCCGGAACGGCGTCAGGTAATAGATCGGCCAGAACGAATCGAACCACGGCGTCGCGATCGCGCGCAGCACGGGCGCCGCGACGATCAGCGCGGCGGCGATCCACAGCAGCGCACGCTCCGAACACCACAGCACGACGAACGGCCAGAAGATGTAGAACTGCTCCTCGACGGCGAGCGACCACAGCACGTTCAGGCTGTCGTGACCGATGCTGCCGAGCGACAGCCCGATGTTGGTCGAGAAGAACGCGAACCACGGCCAGTGCGGCAGCCAGCTCGCACCGAACAGCAGCGTCGACACGACCAGCAGCAGCACGTACGGCGGCAGGATCCGGCGCACGCGGCGCGCGTAGAAGTGGCTGAAGTACGACTGTCCGCGCGCCTTGCGATCGAGCAGGATGCCGGTGATCAGCAGGCCGCTCAGCACGAAGAACAGGTCGACGCCCATCCATAGCGGCGCCTTCAGCGCATGTTGCAGGAACACGGCGCCGACGGCGATCGCGCGCAGCCCGTCGAGCTGCACGATGCGGCCGTGTTGCGGCGGGGCGAGGTCGGCGGTGCGCGAGATGCCCGTCATCGCGCCGCTCCTTCGCGACGCGCGGCCGATGCCGTGGCGCGCCGCGCATCCGATGCGTGAACGTAATGCATGCGTTTAAATGAAATATTGAATCGAAATCGATTCTAGGGAAAAGAAATCGGCAAAAAAACGCATGTCATTTATCCGGTTGAAAAGATCCGAATGCCGGTCGTTTCAATCGCGACATGAAAGGTTTGCAGGCTACGCGCCCCGGCGGGCGGGCCGGAGCGGCATTTTCTACGGATCGCCGCATGAAAGGCGGTCGATATTTCCGCTTTGCCGGGCTAATTTCTCGCTGTTCCGGCTCGATATTTCAGGTGGAAACATCCCCAAATATTTCCAAATTTCTTGTGATTATTTTTGCTTGTAACCTGCATCGCGACGTTTGAAACCTATTTAGCGACAGGGCATCGCGTGCAGGCAGCATGCCGCGCCGCCGGTCGCTTCCGCATCGAGTCTGGAGAGCGCATTGCGACGTCTGATTCTGGTTGGCATGACGGTATGCGCGGCGCTGTCCGCGAGCGCCGCATCGGCTGAAACCGTGTTGCCCGCGACCACGTCGTGGATCGGCAACACGTTCGGCTATGGCGACGGCAGCTGGACGCAGATCGACATCCGCGCGATCGCGGTGACGCCCGACGGCAAGGTGTATACGAACGCGCCGTGGGACGAGAGCGGCGCCGAGGCGAGCGTCTACCAGGACGGGAAGATGCTCGGCTTCGCCGGCGGCACGCACGGCTGGGGCAACCTCGGCGGCAACGCGGTCGCGGTGAACGGCAAGTATGCGTACGTCGCGATTGGCGTCGGCAACGAGCGCGGCCATCTGCAGTCGCCCGGCATCTGGCCGGACAAGGGCAAGCAGTGGTTCGGCATTTCGCGCCGCACGATCGGCGACATGAAGCAGCCGGCGCCGTTCCGCGCCGCGCCGCAGGTCGCGCCGGGCGGGCGCGCCGATGCCGGCCGCGCGCGCATGGCCGCCAGCTTCATGATGGTCAACGAGGTGCCGGCCCCGGCCCGGTCCGAAGTGGGCGAGGCGAAGGCGGAAGTCGGCGGCCTCGCGGCCGACGACAAGACGCTGTTCTCGACGAATCCGTCGCATGACGCGGTGGACGTGTACGACGCCGAGACGATGCAGAAGAAGGCCACCTGGAGCGCGCACGAGCCGGGCCGCATCGCGCTCGCCGGCGACGGCACGCTGTGGCTGCTCACCGATACGATCGGCGGGCCCGCGCACCTCGTGCACGTGCGCGCGGACGGCCGCAAGCTCGACGACGCGCCCGCGCTGCCCGACGGCACCGAGGCGGTGGACGTGGCGGTCGACGCGAAAGGGCGCGTGCTGGTCGCGGACAACGGGCCGCGCCAGCAGGTGCTGATCTTCTCGAAAGGCGGCAAGGGCTACGCACCGTCGGGCACGCTCGGCGAGCGCGGCGGAATCTTCGCGGGCCCGGTGCCGGGCCGTCCGGGGCCGCAGCGCTTCAACGGGCTGACGGGCGTGGGCGTCGATCGCGCGGGCAACGTGTACGTGTCGATGAACGGCATCGGACCGCGTCACGACACGATCGGCGCGGGGCTCGGCGCGGTGCTCGAGAGCTATACGCCGGACGGCAAGCTGCGCTGGCAAGTGCAGGGGCTGCTGTTCGTCGACGGCGCGTGGCTCGATCCGGCGCGGCCGAACAGCGTGTATACGGGCAACAAGCGCTTCGAGCTCGATTTGTCGAAGCCGCCCGGCCAGGACTGGAAATACGCCGGCTTCCTGTCGAACCGCTTCAAGTATCCGGACGATCCCGTGTTCCACACGGACCAGTATCCCGGCATGCCGTTCGCGCGGCGCGTCGACGGCCGCACGTTCCTGTACCTGACCGACATGTACGCCGACCACCTGAAGATCTACCGCTTCGACGCGAAGCGCGACGGCGAGGTCGCGATTCCGTCGGGCCTGATCGCGGGTCGCGCGCGGCCGGTCGACAAGGTGCCGAACAAGCCGCCGGGCGGCGACTGGATCTGGCGCGACGCGAACGGCAACGGCCGGCTCGACGAGGACGAATTCACGACCAACACGACCGGCAAGGCAAAGGCGGGCGGCTGGGGCTGGTGGGTCGACACGAAGGGCGACATCTGGCGCACGAGCGACGTGCGCGGGATTCATCGCTTCGCCTACGGCGGCGTCGACAAGGCCGGCAACCCGATCTACTCGTACGACAAGGTCACGACCTATCCGATGCCGCAGCCGTTCACGCAACTGCGCCGCGCGATCTACGAGCCGCAGACGGACACGCTGTACGTGACGGGCTACACGGCCGATGCGCCGCCGCAGCCGGGCATCAACAAGGAAGTCGGCCGCGTGCTGGTGCGCTTCGACAAGTGGTCGACCGGCTCGCCGGTGGTGCGCTACACGGTCGCGCTGCCGTGGCAGCTCGACGCGAAGCCGATCCTCGACCTGATCGGCATCACGGTCGAAGGCCGCTACATCTTCACGGTGGAGCCGGTCGGCAAGATCCACGTGTACGACAAGGAAACTGGCAAGGAGGTCGGCGTGATGAGCCCGGGCGCGGAGGTCGGCAAGGCGTCGGGCTGGGTCGACGTGCCGTTCGGCATCAGCGCGTTCCGGCGCGAGAACGGCGAATACCTGGTGTTCGTCGAGGAAGACGCGCGCGGCAAGGTGCTGATGTATCGCTGGAAACCGTGACGGGCGGCGCGCCGTCGTCGTTGGCGTCACACAAGGCAGAAGCATGGACAAAGGCATACTCAAGAACGTTTCGATCAACTTCATCGGGCTGATCCTGCCGACCTTCGTGTCGCTGGTGACGGTGCCCGCGTACATCCACGCGCTGGGCGTCGAACGCTACGGCGTCGTCAGCCTCGTGTGGACGCTGATCGGTTATTTCGGGATCCTCGATCTCGGGATGAGCATGGCCGCGCAGAACCACATCTCGAAGGCGCTCGCGAGCGGCAACGCGGACGAAAGCGCGCGGGTCTTCTGGAGCGCGTTCTGGCTGAACCTCGGCACCGGCATCGTCGGCGGCCTGCTGATCTATTTCGGCGCGTTCGTCTACACCGCGTATTTCACGAAGGTGTCGGCGGCGATGCAGCACGAGGTGTATGTCGCGTTGCCGTGGCTCGCGCTCGCGATTCCGCTCGCGAACGTGTCGTGGGTGTTCGCCGGCGCGATCAACGGGGCCGAACGGTTCGGCGTGTTCAACACGAACCAGACGATCGGCACGTTCCTGTTCCAGCTGCTGCCGCTCGGCGCCGCATGGTGGATCGCGCCGAACCTGCAGACGGTGCTGGCCGCGGCCGTCCTCGCGCGGCTCATCGCGGCGGTGATGCTCGGTCACGCAAGCATCAAGGTGCTCGGGATCCGGCGCATCGACCCGCCGCAGTGGGGCACCGCGAAAGGGCTGTTCAACTTCGGCGGCTGGATGCTGATCGCGAGCACGACGAGCATGATCGCCGACACGCTCGACCGCGTGATGCTCGGCGCCGGCATGGGCGCGAAGTTCGTCACCTATTACACGGTTCCGCAGAACCTCGTCACGCGGCTGAACATGCTGCCGAACGCGCTGGTGCGCACGCTGTTTCCGCGCCTGTCGGCGGTCGGCCGCGACCATGCCGACACGCTCGCGCGCCAGTCGCTCGAATTCCTGAACGGCGTGTTCACGCCGGTCGGCATCGTCGCGATTTTCGCGCTCGCACCGTTCCTCACGTTGTGGGTCGGCGCCGATCTCGCCGCGCATTCGGCGCCGGTCGGGCGCGTGCTGGTGATCAGCGTCTGGCTCGTCGGCCAGGCGAGCGTCACGCGGATCCTGATCCAGTCGCAGGTCAATCCGGCCCGGGCGGCGTTCGCCGGGCTCGTCGAGATGCCGTTCTTCGTCGGCGGCCTGTGGTTCGGCATTCATCACTTCGGGCTGATCGGCGCGGCGGTGGTCGTCGCGACCCGCGCGCTGGTCGATTACGGCGTGCTGCTTTACCTGTCGGCGATCCGGATGCGCGCGATCGTGCTCGACATGCTCGCGCATCTCGCCTTCCTGCTCGCGAGCCTGTTTCTGGCGCAGGCGTGGTCGGGGCTCGGCGAGTCGATCGGCCTCTGCGCGGTCGTGCTGGTGCTGAACCTTGCGTGGTCGCTCACGATGACGCCGGCCCTGCGCGCGCTGGTGCGCGACCTGTTCGTCCGTCTCAATGCGAGGAAAACCGTATGAATCGCGATCTGGCGGAACACGCCATCCTGAACCTCGCCACGGCCGATGCCGCCGTGGCCGAAGCCGGCGACACCGCCGCGCTGCGACGGACCGAACCGGCCGGGCAGGCGGGCGCCCGCGATGCGTCGCGCCCGCTGCGCGTGGCGATCGTCCACGACTGGCTCGTCACGTACGCCGGCGCCGAGCGCGTGCTCGAACAGATCGTCGCGTGCTTTCCCGACGCGGACCTGTTCAGCCTCGTCGATTTTCTCGACGATCGCGCGTTCGTGCGCGGCAAGCGGGTGACGACCTCGTTCATCCAGAAACTGCCGTTCGCGCGCACCAAGTACCGCAGCTACCTGCCGCTGATGCCGCTCGCGATCGAGCAGCTCGACGTGTCGGACTACGATCTCGTGATCTCCAGCAGCCATGCGGTCGCGAAGGGCGTCCTGACCGGGCCGGACCAGATGCACATCAGCTACGTGCATTCGCCGATCCGCTACGCGTGGGACCTGCAGCACCAGTATCTGGAACAGTCGAACCTCACACACGGGCCGAAGTCGCTGCTCGCGCGGATGATCCTGCATTACATCCGCAACTGGGACACGCGCACCGCGAACGCGGTCGACGGCTTCGTCGCGAACTCCGCGTTCATCGCGCGACGCATCCGCAAGGTATATCACCGCGACGCGGCGGTGATCTTCCCGCCGGTCGACGTCGACGGCTTCTCGCTGAACGAGGCGAAGGACGATTTCTACCTGACCGCGTCGCGGATGGTGCCGTACAAGAAGATTGACCTGATCGTCGAAGCGTTCTCGCGCACGCCGGAGCGCAAGCTCGTGGTGATCGGCGACGGCCCCGAGATGCAGAAGATCCGCGCGAAGGCCGGCCCGAACGTCGAGATCATGGGTTATCAACCGTTCGCGGTGCTGCACGACCGGATGCGGCGCGCGAAGGCGTTCGTGTTCGCGGCCGAGGAGGATTTCGGGATCTCGGTGGTCGAGGCGCAGGCGTGCGGCACGCCCGTGATCGCTTACGGCAAGGGCGGTGCGCTCGAGACGGTGCTCGAGCCGCGCGCGCACGCGAATCCGACCGGGCTGTTCTTCGACGAACAGACGCCGCACGCGATCGTCGCGGCGGTCGACGATTTCGAGCGGGCGCCGCAGCGCTTCACGCCGCACGCGTGCCGCGCGAATGCGGAGCGCTTCTCCGCCGACACGTTCCGGCGGCGCTTCCTCGACTACGTGGAGGCGGCGCTGCCCGGCTCGACCGCGCAGCGTGGCACGGCCGTCGCGCCGATGCCGCCCGCGCGCGGCCCGGCGACGCTCGTGCTGGACCAGAGCGGCGTGCTCGGCGGCGCGGAGCTGTCGCTGCTGGAGATCATGAAGCACATGCGCACGAACGCCGACGTGGTGCTGTTCGACGATGGCCCGTTCCGCGCGGCGCTCGACGAGATCGGCGCGCGCGTCGACGTGCTCGACCAGGGCGCGCTCGCCGGGGTGCGCAAGCAGGGCGGCGTGTCGGCCGGCGCGTTGAAGCAGCTTTACACGCTCGTGCGGGACGTCGCGCGGCGCGCACGCCGCGCCGAGGTGATCTACGCGAACACGCAGCGTGCGATGGTGGTCGCGGCGCTGGCCGGGCGGCTCGCGCGCAAGCCGGTGGTCTGGCACCTGCGCGACATCGTCAGCGGCGACCATTTCGGCAGCAAGCAACTGATGGCGATCAAATACTGCGCGCGGTTCGGCGTCACGCGCGTGATCGCGAACTCCGACGCGTCCGCGCAGGCGTTTCGTGCGCTGACGGGCTTCACGCCACAGCACGTCGACGTCGTATTCAACGGCATTTCGGCGGAACCGTTCGACGCGCTGGACACGGCCAGCCAGGCCGCGCTGCGCGCGCGCTTCGGGCTGCCCGAGCACGCATGGCTGGTCGGCTCGTTCAGCCGCCTCGCGCACTGGAAGGGGCAGCACCTGCTGCTGGAGGCCGCGGCTCGCCATCCGGACATGCACGTGGTGCTGGTCGGCGCGCCGCTGTTCGGCGAGGACGAATACGCGGCGCAGCTGCACGAGATCGTCGCGCGTCACGGGATGGACGATCGCGTGCACTTCCTCGGCTTCCAGCGCGACGTGGCCGCGTGCATGAAGGCGGTCGACGTGGTCGCGCATACGTCGATCACGCCGGAGCCGTTCGGGCGCGTGATCGTCGAGGGGATGCTCGCACGGCGGCCGGTGGTTGCGGCCCGCGCGGGCGGAGTCGTCGAGATCATCGAGGACGGCGAAAACGGGCTGCTGTGCGAGCCGGGCAACGCGACCGCGCTGGCCGATGCGCTGGGCAGGCTGCAGCACGACGCCGCGCTGCGCGAGCGGCTCGTCGCGAGCGGGCGGGCGACCGCGGTGCGCCGGTTCGGCACCGCGACCTATGTGGAACGGGTCGAGAAGATCCTCGCGGATACGGTGAAGGCCGCGAAGGCGCAGAAGCGGTAGGTGCGGCGCGTCGGCGCGAATCGACGCCATGCGCCGGGAAACGGGCCCTCATGCGGCGGTGTGCTGCATGAGGGTTCTGCTTTTTGGGCGGGCGATGCGGCGGCAGTGCAGCCGCCCAGGCGGCGCGTGACGCCGCGTCACGCCCATGAAAATGCCCCCGGGCGACCTGAGGTCGCGCGGGGGCCGGGAGCGCCGTAACGGCGCAATCAGGCAGCCCGTTCGGGCGCCGGTGCGACGACGCGGGCGGCGCGCGTCGGCTTCAGGCTGGCCGACCACATCATCGCGGGGCGTTCGAACAGCCGGTAGAACACGTAGGCGACCGGAATCGCGGCGGCCATGAACGCGATCGACGGCCAGATCGACAGTTGCAGTTCGGAGTGGAACAGCACCGAGCCGAGGCAGACGAACAGCGGCAGATGGATCAGGTACAGCGAGTAGCTGAAGTCGCCGAACCAGCCGAGCACGCGCAACAGCGGCGTCGGGCGCGGCGGGCACGCGAGCGCGCGGTACAGGAAGCACGCGAAGCCGGCCGCCCACAGCTGGAACGCGCCGTACTGGCCGAAATGGAACGCGCCGCAGCCCGCGGCCAGCAGCGCGGCGGCCGCGAGATACCACGCGCGCGACGGCACGGCGGCCGTGCCGCGCGCCGGCTGCGCGCGCACGTCGGCGATCCATGCGCCGACCGTCCAGGACAGCCAGTACGACGTGAAGAACTGCAGGTCGTGCCGTTCGAGCAGCCACGCTGACGCGACGTTGACGAGCGCGACGGCCGCCACGATGGCCGGCATGCCGATGCGCCGGCGCAGCGCGAACAGCAGCGGGTAGATCGCATAGAACTGCACTTCGAGCGACAGCGTCCACAGCGCGCCGTTCGACCCGTACGTGTAGCCGGCGACACCCTGCAGCGAGAACAGGTTCACGAGGAACGCGGTGAGGCCGACGTCGCGGATCTTGTGGCTGACCGGCGCGATCTGCAGGCTGACCGCGTCCATCGCGAGCGTGAACAGCAGCGCGGCGAGCAGCACCGGGTAGATGCGCGCGAAGCGGCGCGCCCAGAAGTTCGGCGCGTCGAGCCGGTACGCGGGGTTGGCCGCGAGCTTGAGCGCCGCGTTGCGATGGATGCAGTAGCCGCTGATCACGAAGAAGATCGGCACGCCGGCGGAGCCCCACGCGAACGGGAAGGTCAGGTAGCCGGCGATCACGCTCGGGTTCAGCGCATGACCGTAAGCGTGATGGAAGCTCTGCATGCCGACCCAGACGACCTGGCGGCAGTGGAAATAGGCGACGAGCAGCGCCGCGAACCCGCGCATCGCGTCGATCACGTGTTCCTTGTGGTCGGCGACGGGCGGCGCGGTCAAAGACGATCCGCTGAAAGCTTGCATGCGATTCGATTCCTTGCGACGGATGAAGGGGATGGTCCAATCGTAATGCGCAAGAATTCGATCGAATGAATAAAAAAATCTCGCCGGGAAATGACGGTGTTTCAGATGGTGGTTTTATTCCGGTCTGAAAGCGGTTTCGCCGCCGCCACAATTATTTGCCGATTTTTTTCTGATAGCTTGAAGCTCCAGTTGATTGATGCAAGGAGCGGCAAGATGGACATGCATTGGATCGCGAGCGCGGCAGTACTGCTGGTCATGGCCGTGCTGTCGGCGTACCGCGAGGCGCTGAAGAACGAGCCGATTCGCCCGGGCCTCGAGCGGGGCGGCGTCCCGTATATCGAGGAATTCGAATCGTAAGAATTTGTATCCGGAAAATCGGTAATTTGTTTATGTGTCGGCGCCGGGTTCGGCAATATCGACCGGATTCGCCGATTATCTATTTTCCGGAAACATGGGCAATAGGTCCATATCGAAAATGAGCGGAGTGGAATTGGCCGTGCCGCCGGTTCTCGATATGCCGTTCGAAAAACAATCGCGCCGGGTCGCCCAGCGACGCGGCGCAGTCAACGCAATCAGGATGCGAACATGTTGAAAGTCACCAAGGCCGTGTTCCCCGTCGCCGGTCTCGGCACGCGGTTCCTCCCGGCAACGAAGGCGAGCCCGAAGGAGATGCTGCCCGTCGTCGACAAGCCGCTGATCCAGTACGCGGTCGAGGAAGCGATCAACGCCGGTATCACCGAGATGATCTTCGTGACCGGGCGCAGCAAGCGCGCGATCGAGGATCACTTCGACAAGTCGTACGAGATCGAGGCCGAACTCGAGGCGCGCGGCAAGGAAAAGCTGCTCGAACTCGTGCGCGGCATCAAGCCGAGCCACGTGAACTGCTTCTACGTGCGCCAGCCGGAAGCGCTCGGTCTCGGCCACGCGGTGCTGTGCGCGGAAAAGCTCGTGCACGGCGAGCCGTTCGCGGTGATTCTCGCCGACGACCTGCTGCACGGCGAACAGCCGGTGCTCAAGCAGCTCGTCGACGTGTTCGACCACTATCACAGCTCGGTGATTGGCGTCGAGACGATTCCGCGCGAGGACAGCCGCTCGTACGGCGTCGTCGAAGGCCGCGAGTGGGAAGAGGACATCATCAAGCTGTCGGGCATCATCGAGAAGCCGGCGCCGGAAGACGCGCCGTCGAACCTCGGCGTGGTCGGCCGCTACGTGTTCATGCCGACGATCTTCGATCATCTGCGCAAGCTCAAGCCGGGTGCCGGCGGCGAGCTGCAGCTGACCGACGCGGTCCAGACGCTGCTCGCGAACGAACAGGTGCTCGCGTATCGCTACTACGGCACGCGTTTCGATTGCGGCAGCAAGATCGGCTACCTCAAGGCGACCGTCGAGCTCGCGCTCCAGCATCCGGAAGTGAGCCGCGAATTCGAGGCGTACCTGCGTACCTGTCTGCCCGCGCTGGCTGCTGTCGCATAAGCAGCCGCGCTGCTCCGTTGTTTCAGGTGGTGGTTGTTCCGTTGGCCCCGGCTGCCTCGTGCGTCGGGGCTTTTTTGCGTGTGGACGAAGTGCGCGCGTGCGGCGGCGGGTGAGCGGCGATGCGGATGTCGGGCGGGTTCGAGCAGGTGTGTGCGCGACGATTCTGGTATGCCGCCGGACGGTGATGCCGGTTCGAGCGCGCGTTGAGCGGTGCGCCGGATGTCGCGGCGATGAAACCGGTGCCGGCGCGCCGGCCGCTTGCGCGCTGATGAACGACGGTTGCGTACAGGCTGCGTCGCGTCCGCGCCGGTATCGCGCTCAGCGCGGCGACGTGCTCGGCCGCGCGACGAAGTACCGGGCCAGCATCGCGGCGATCGGCTTCTTGAAGTCGAGCAGGCGCCGTTCCAGATAGCGCCACGACAGATGTGCGAGCAGCACGGCAAGCGCGAACTGCAGCAGTTCGGGCAGCGCTTCCCGGACGATTCCGGGCATCGGCACGTGCGCGAACAGCGCGGGCATCTCCCCGAAACGTGCCGGGATCAGGTTGTGGAACAGGTAGAAGCCGTAGCTGATCGTGCCGAGATAGACGAGCGGCGCCCAGTCGAGCAGTGCCACGGCCGGATGGTCGGGTTCGGTGACGATCCACAGCATCAGCGCGCCGAGCGACGCGGACAGGCCGAGATCCGCGAGCCCCGTGACGACGTCCGGCAGCATCGTGAACGCGGGCAGCGCGAGGAAGAACACGACGCCGGCGGCGCCGAGCCAGCCGGGCGGAATGCGGCGGACGACGTCCTGGCCGCGATCGGCGAGCGCCATCGCGCCGACGCCGCCCAGCGCGATCAGCGCGAAATTCCACGGGGAAAACGCGTAGATCAGCACCGGCGATGCATCGACCGCGTAGAGCGCGAGATGCGCGAGCGCGCACAGCGCGATGGCCGCGACGCCGAGCACGACGTGGCGCGCGGCCGGCACCGCGAGCAGCGTGAGCGGCGCAATCATATAGAACTGCTGCTCAACCGCGAGGCTCCAGAAGTGCGACGTGGAGCCCGGCCAGCCGTCCTTGACGACGCCGATCCAGTAATTCGACAGGAACGTGGCGTGCCAAGCGAGCCCGAGATCGACGCCGCGCTGGTAGAACAGCGCGTGCGCGATCGCGAGCGCGGCGAGCAGCAGGTAATAGACGGGAAAGATCCGCAGCGCGCGCTTCGCGAGAAACAGCGCCAGCGCATGACGGCGCGTCATCGCGCCGCATTCGATCGCCTGACGATTGCGATGCAGTTCGCCGACGATCAGGAATCCGCTGATGAAGAAGAACGTCCACACACCGAGCTTGCCCACGTCGACGGCGAGGACGTGGCCCTTGTGGGACAGGAAAACGAGGATGACGGCGATGGCTCGCAGGCCGTCGAGTCCTTTGACGTATCTGACTTCGCGCATGAAGGCATCCGGGGCACTGAGCGAGGTCAGTATAGGTGCGCAAATATCGAACGTAATTCGCGATCGGACGCGTTTGGACGTATACGTGAAGGCGTTTTTCGATGCTGGAGCGGCGTCGAAGTCGGTCGCGCGCAACAAAACCTGCGGGAAACCCCGCGAAAACGCATAAAAGTACTCCACGAAGCGTCAAGGCGCTTGTAGAATCCGGCGTTGAAGCGCGCGCGTTGCACGCTTCGTGTATCCAACGACCACACCTGGTAGGAGAAACATGGCGACTTCCGCAAAAAAGGTGGCCAAGAAGGCTGCCGCACCGGCCACCAAGAAAGTGGCTGCCAAAAAGGCTGCGCCCGCGAAGAAAGTAGTGGCCAAGAAGGCTGTCGCGAAGGCAGCACCGGCTGCTCCGACGCCGCTGAAGGACAAGTTCACGAAGGCATCGCTCGCAACGCACATCGCTGAGCGCGCAGCTGTCGAAGTGAAGGCGGTCAAGGCAGTGCTCGTCGCACTCGAGAACGTCGTGCTGGGCTCGGTTCACAAGAAGGGCGCAGGCGAGTTCACGCTGCCGGGTCTGCTGAAGATCACGGCGCAAGTCGTGCCGGCGAAGAAGAAGCGCTTCGGCAAGGATCCGTTCACGGGCGAAGAGCGCTGGTTCCCGGCGAAGCCGGCCAGCGTGCGCGTGAAGGCACGTGCGCTGAAGAAGCTGAAGGACGCGGCTGCGTAATGCCGCGTAACGGTCGCCGAATGCATGTCGGCGGCCGTTGCGATGTCCGACGATCCCCGTACGCGAAAGCGTACGGGGATTTTTATTGCGCCGCGCAAATCGAACGGCCGCGTCGGTATCGCACGGCGCGGATACGGCCTGACGTGACGCGCATCCGGTGTGGCGGGCCGCTTGCGCGGATGGCCGGATCGTCGTGTTCGTGCCGGCGCGCGGCGCTGCATCGCCGCGCGTTGCGCGCGCGTCGCGCGGGGCTTGCGCGATGAACGCGACGATCGTTCCCGCCGAGATCGCCGAGCAGGTGACGGTCGCGTGCGCCGCGATCGAACGGCATCTCGGCGCGACGCTGCAGGCGATGCATCTGTTCGGTTCGGCGCTCGACGGCGGGCTGAAACCGCGCAGCGACATCGACCTGCTGGTGACGGTTGCCGCATCGCCGGGCGAAGCGATGCGGCGCGCGCTGATGCTCGACTTGCTCGACGTGTCTGCGCCGCCACGGAGCGAGGCGCTCATGCGCGCGCTGGAAGTAACCGTGGTCGTGCGCGGCGACGTGGTGCCGTGGCGTCATCCCGCCCGGCGCGAACTTCAGTTCGGCGAATGGCTGCGCCGCGATCTGCGCGCGGGTATCGTCGAGCCGGCATGCGTCGATCACGATCGGGCCATTCTGTTGACGAAGGTGCGGCAGCACGACGTTGCGCTGCGCGGGCCGCGCGCGGCCGCGTGGTTCGACGCGGTGCCCGCACGCGATTTCGTCGCCGCGCTCCTCGCCACGGTTGCGCAGTGGAATGCCGAGCCCGACTGGCGCGGCGACGAATGCAACGTCGTGCTCGCGCTCGCGCGCATCTGGTACAGCGCCGCGACCGGCAGGATCGCGCCGAAGGATGTCGCCGCGGCGTGGGCGCTGGAGCGCCTGCCCGACACGTACCGCCCCGTTCTGGCGGCCGCGCGTACCGTCTATCTGCGCGGTGACGGCGACGGTGCCGATGCGCTGTTGTCGCGCCAACAGGTCGCCGCATTCGTGCGTTACGTGCGACGGATCGTCGAAGCCATGTTGTCGGCGTAGCCGCGCGCGAACGGCCGCTGCCCGCGATTGCGTCGCGGCGCGATGCAATCCCGTCGACGGCCGCGGTCAGGCGCGTATCGCGCGCGCCGCGGGCGTGCCGATGCCCGCGCGCAGGAGGCTGCGGCGCCGGTGCTTCGTCAGCCCGCCGTGCCGGCGTAGGCGGCCTTCAGCGCGGCGACGTCGAACTTCGTCATCTGCATCATGGCCGCGGCCACGCGCGCCGCCTTGACCTCGTCACGGTCGGCCATCATCGGGATCAGCGCGTCGGGCACGATCTGCCATGAGACGCCGAAGCGGTCACGCAGCCAGCCGCAGCCGTCGGCCGTGCCGCCGTTGTCGAGCAGCGCGCTCCAGTAGCGGTCGAGTTCCGCCTGGTCGGCGCAACTGATCATCAGCGAGATCGCGTGGTTGAACGTCTCGGTGCGCGGGTGGCTCATCGCGATGAACGGCTGGCCGAACAGCTCGAATTCGACCATCCGGGTGCCGCTGGTGCCGGGTATCGCCGTGACGCGCACGACGCGCGAGTTCGGGAAAATGCCCGCGTAGAAGGCCGCGGCTTCTTCGGCTTCCGTCGCATACCAGAGGAACGGCGTGATCTTCTGAATCGTCATGGAGCGTCTCCTGTCGGATGTCGGTGAAGGATGGGGCAATCTGCGTGCCGCCATCGATACGACGGACGAAGGCCGTCGAAATCGACAAGTCGAAGCATAGTGCTTCGCCTCGCTGTATCGAAATCGGCAGGGTGGGCGGACAAGCGTCCGTTGCGATGCCGGATTCCGCGTCGTCGCGCGTCAGGGGGATATGGCGAAGTTCGTGCGGCGGCGTGCGCCTGGCCGGCCGTATGCGGCCGTCGGACAGCAAGGGGTGTCCGGATGCCTCAGGACAGGCTTCCAGCGCGCGACAGGCGGTCCAGGAGCCGCTCCCGGCCGGTTGCCGTACCCAAGTGCCGACCACGGCCATCGCCCGCCACGGCGCCGCCGGCAACGGACGAAAAAAAACCAGCCACGGCCGAAACCGGTGACTGGTTTTGCAGTTCGGCGACATGGCGTCGGAGACGCCATGCACACCGGAAACGTACTTCTTAGAACTTGTGGCGAATGCCGACCGCGACCAGCTCGGCCGAGCTCTTGCCAGCGAAGCCGTACGAAGCGATCGACGCTTGCGCGCTTTGCTGCACGCCGTCGACGAGCTGCGTGCCGCTTGCGTGCTGGTATGCGCCAACCAGGTAGACGTCCGTGCGCTTCGACAGCGAGTAGTCCGCGCCGACACCGACTTGGTGGTACTTGGCCGACGTGTCGCCGCTAGCCTTCGTGTACGAGTAGCCGAGGCCCAGCAGCAGCGGCGGCGTGACCTGGTACGTCACGAACGCGCGGCCCGTGTTGTACTTTTCGGTCGAGCCGAAGCCCGAGAATGCGTCCGGCTTGTACTGTGCGTTGCTGTAGCCGAGGCCGAACGTCACCGGGCCGAGGGCATACTGGCCTGCGACTTGCGCGATGGCGATCGACTTCGCCGTTGCGTAACCCGAGTTGATCGGGCCGTCGAAGATCGCGTCGGACGTCGTCGAACCCCAGCCTGCGCGGCCGACAGCCGTCGTCGGCGACGGGTTGGCTGCGTAGAAGTAGCCTGCTGCAACGCCGACCGGGCCGTTGTTGTAGGCAGCCGCGACCGACCACGTCTGGCCCGAACCCGTCTTGCCTGCAACGCCGCCGAGAGCGTACATGCCTTCGACCTGGAAGCCTGCCCAGACCGGCGACGTGTACTTGATTGCGTTGCTGACGCGCAGCGAGTTGTCGTTGTTGTCGACGTCGCCCGGCGTTGCCATCACGCTGCCGAAGTAGTTGTCAGCCGTGACTGCCTGGACCAGGTCGACCAGCGGGTCATACTGGCGGCCGAGCGTCAGCGTACCGTACTGGGCGCTCTCGAGGCCGACGTATGCCTGACGACCGAACATGCGACCGCCCTGGTTCAGGTGGCCGGTGCCCGGATCAAAACCGTTTTCCAACTGGAAGATCGCCTTCAGGCCACCGCCGAGGTCTTCAGCGCCTTTCAGGCCCCAACGGCTGCCTTGCAGGTTGCCCGACAGCATTTGCCACGAGTTGTTGGCTTGGCCGTTGTTGCCGTGAACCCATGCGATCGACGTATCGATCACGCCGTACAGCGTGACGCTCGACTGAGCGTGAGCAGCGCCAGCGGCGCCCAGCAGGGCGAGCGAGAGGGTCGAGAGTGCGAGTTTCTTCATCGTTGAGTATCTCCACGCAAATGAATCGTCATTCGTTATTTGTTGCGGATTGGAGAATAGCTCAGTGCCATACGTGCAAGAAAGCTTAAAAAATAAAGTGTCTCGAAAAGGTAACAGCCGAAAAAAATCCATATATATCAAGGACATCAACGACTGTTCCTCTTTTTGAAATAGTTGACATTTGGTGCGCTGCGATTGTTGCAGCTGTTGATGCGTTCGGCAGGAGAAGGGCGGATTTCGCCGGTTCGTGCGCGGAAATCGAGGCATGCAAACGTTTGCCATTGCAGCGCGCATCGCCTGCCGACGCAAAGAACGCGTCAACGTGCGCGAATGCGTGGCGGGCGGGATGGTTGCGGAAAGGGAGACGGTCGCGTAGGGCGGCGATACGACGCGCGCGGCGCGACCGCGGGAAGCAATACGTGGGGAATCAGTCGCCGCTTGCGCGATCGGTCGGCGCGGCCGCGGCCGCGGCGTTGCCGGTGCGGCGATGCGCATCGCCGCGCGCGGCCGCGAATTCCGCGCCGAGCAGCAGCACGGCCGCCGAGAAGTACAGCCACATCAGCAGGACCGCGAACGATCCGGCCGCGCCGAACGCGCTGGCCGTGCCCGCGCGCGCGAGGTACAGCGCGAACAGCTTCTTGCCGCCCGAGAACAGGATCGCGGACACGATCCCGCCGATCGTCGCGTCGCGCCATGCGACGCGCGCATCGGGCAGGAACTTCATCAGCGCGGCGAACGCGCCCGCGAGCACCGCGATGCCGACGAAGAACTGAAGCAGATTGGTGATCACGACGTACGGCGAATCGCCGAGCAGCCAGGTGCCGACGAACGTGATCGCGGTATCGAGCACCAGCGACACGATCAACAGGAACGCGACGCCGAGCACGAGCCCGAACGAAACCAGCCGCACGCGCACGAGCCCGAGCATGCTCGACCAGCGGCTTTCCGTGCTCGGCCAGATCACGCTCAGCGCGGTGTTCAGCGACGCGAACGTCGCCGACGCGCCGACCGCGAGCGCGGCGAACGAGATCAGCGTCGCGATTCCGCCGCGCTCGCCGGCGCGATGCGCGTTCTGCACGATCGTCTGGATGCTGGCCGCCGCGTCGTCGCCGATCAACTGATGCGCCTGCTCGAACACCTGGCCGCGTGCGGCGTCGTCGCCGTAGAACCAGCCGGCCACGGCGATCACCATCACGAGCGTCGGCGCGAGCGAGAACGCGGAGAAGAACGCGATGCTCGCGGCCATCGCCGAGCAGCGGTCGGACGAGAAGCGCTTGAACGCGTTGAGCGCCCAGTTGGCCTGTTGTTGCGCGAGACGGGTGGCTTCGGACGTGATCGGTCGTTTCATGACGGTTCGGTTGGGCGTTGTACGCGAGGACATCGGGGGATCAGACAAATCCGTATTGATCCGAGGATTCGATCATAGTTGCCTGAACTGTCTATAATTCCTTTCAGTTTCACCTCACCCCACAAAAACGCCGAGACCATCATGCTACAAATGTCCCGGCGCCAGTTCCTGAAGGTGACGGCCACGTCGCTTGCCGGATCGAGTCTTGCCCTGATGGGCTTTTCTCCGACGGAAGCGCTCGCCGAGGTCCGACAGTACAAGCTGGCGCGCACAGTCGAAACGCGCAACACCTGCCCTTATTGCTCGGTGGGTTGCGGCATCCTGATGTATAGCCTCGGTGACGGCGCGAAGAACGCACAGCCGAGCATCATCCATATCGAAGGCGATCCCGACCACCCCGTCAATCGCGGCACGCTGTGCCCGAAGGGTGCGAGCCTGATCGATTTCATCCACAGCCCGAACCGCCTGACGCATCCCGAATACCGCGCGCCCGGCTCGGACAAGTGGGAGCCGATCTCGTGGAACGACGCGCTCGACCGGATCGCGAAGCTGATGAAAGCGGACCGCGACGCGAACTTCGTCGAGACGGCCGAAGACGGCGCGAAGGTCAACCGCTGGCTGACCACCGGCATGCTGGCCGCGTCGGCGGGCAGCAACGAAGTCGGCTACCTGACCCACAAGACTATCCGTAGTCTGGGGATGCTCGCATTCGACAATCAGGCGCGTGTCTGACATGGCCCGACGGTGGCAGGTCTTGCCCCGACGTTTGGCCGTGGAGCGATGACGAACCATTGGGTCGACATCAAGAACGCGGACGTGATTCTCGTGATGGGCGGCAATGCAGCCGAGGCCCATCCGTGCGGTTTCAAATGGGTAACGGAGGCGAAGGCGCACCGCAAGGCGCGGCTGATCGTCGTCGACCCGCGCTTCACGCGTACGGCCTCGGTGGCCGATTACTACGCGCCGATCCGCACCGGCACCGACATCGTCTTCCTGGGCGGTGTGATCAACTATCTGCTGACGAACGACAAGATCCAGCATGAGTACGTGAAGAACTACACGGACTTCTCGTTCATCGTGCGCGAGGATTTCGCGTTCAACGACGGCATCTATTCCGGCTACGACGCGGAGAAACACGCGTACCCGGACAAATCGAGCTGGGACTACGAACGCGGCGACGACGGCTTCGTGAAGGTCGACCCGACGCTGCAGCATCCGCGCTGCGTGTACAACCTGCTGAAGCAGCACTACGCGCGCTATACGCCGGACATGGTGCAGCAGACGTGCGGCACGCCGAAGGAGAAATTCCTGAAGGTGTGCGAAATGCTCGCGACGACGGCCGTTCCCGGCCGCGCCGGCACGGTGCTGTACGCGCTTGGCTGGACCCACCACTCGATCGGCGCGCAGATCATCCGCACCGGCGCGATGGTTCAGCTGCTGCTCGGCAACATCGGCATCGCCGGCGGCGGCATGAACGCGCTGCGCGGCCACTCGAACATCCAGGGGTTGACCGACCTCGGGCTGATGTCGAACCTGCTGCCGGGCTACATGACGCTGCCGATGCAGGCCGAGCAGGATTTCGACGGCTACATCAAGAAGCGCACGCAGCTGCCGCTGCGACCGAACCAGCTGAGCTACTGGAAGAACTACAAGGCCTTCCACGTCAGCTTCATGAAGTCGTGGTGGGGCGATGCGGCGACCGCCGAGAACAACTGGGCCTACGACTACCTGCCGAAGCTGGACAAGCAGTACGACCTGCTGCAGGCGATCGAGCTGATGAATGCCGGCAAGATGAACGGCTACATCTGCCAGGGCTTCAACCCGCTCGCGGCGGCGCCGTCGAAGGTGAAGACGGCGGCAGGCCTCGCGAAGCTGAAGTGGCTCGTGATCATGGATCCGCTCGCGACCGAGACGTCCGAGTTCTGGAAGCATCACGGCGACTACAACGACGTCGATGCGTCGAAGATCCAGACCGAGGTGTTCCGTCTGCCGACCACGTGCTTCGCGGAGGAAAACGGCTCGCTCGTCAGTTCGAGCCGCGTGCTGCAATGGCACTGGAAGGGCGCGGAGCCGCCGGGCCAGGCTCGCAGCGATCTCGAGATCATGTCGGGGCTGTTCCTGCGCATGCGCAAGATGTACCAGACGGACGGCGGCAAGTACCCGGATCCGATCGTGAACCTGACCTGGCCGTACGCGAACCCGGAAAGCCCGACGCCCGAAGAGCTCGCGATGGAGTTCAACGGCCGTGCGCTCGCCGACTTGCCCGACCCGAAGGATCCGGCCAAGACGCTCGTGAAGAAGGGCGAGCAGCTCGCCGCGTTCGCGCAGCTGAAGGACGACGGCACGACCGCGAGCGGCTGCTGGATCTTCTGCGGTGCCTGGACGCAGGCCGGCAACCAGATGGGGCGGCGCGACAACTCGGACCCGACCGGCATCGGCCAGACGCTGAACTGGGCGTGGGCCTGGCCGGCCAACCGGCGGATCCTGTACAACCGCGCGTCGTGCGACGTGAGCGGCAAGCCGTTCGACCCGACCCGCAAGCTGATCGGCTGGAACGGCAGCGCGTGGAAGGGCGCCGACGTGCCGGACTTCAAGGCCGACGAATCGCCCGAGAACGGGATGGGTCCGTTCATCATGAACCCCGAAGGCGTCGCGCGCTTCTTCGCCCGCGCGGGGATGAACGAAGGGCCGTTCCCCGAGCACTACGAGCCGTTCGAGACGCCGCTCGCGGCGAACCCGCTGCACCCCGACAACCCGCAGGCGCTGAATAACCCGGCCGCCCGCGTGTTCCCGGACGACCGCGCGTCGTTCGGCAAGGTGTCGGAGTTCCCGCACGTCGCGACGACTTACCGGCTGACCGAGCATTTCCACTACTGGACCAAGCATGCGCGTCTGAACGCGATCATCCAGCCCGAGCAATTCGTCGAGATCGGCGAAGATCTCGCGAAGGAAGTCGGCGTCGCGCACGGCGATCGCGTGAAGGTGTCGTCCAAGCGCGGTTACATCGTCGCGGTCGCGCTCGTCACGAAGCGGATCAAGCCGCTGACGATCGAGGGCAAGAAGGTCCAGACGGTCGGCGTCCCGTTGCACTGGGGCTTCAAGGGTCTGACGAAGCCCGGCTATCTCGCCAATACCCTGACTCCGTCCGTAGGCGACGGCAACTCGTACACACCGGAATTCAAGTCGTTCCTGGTGAAGGTCGAAAAGGCGTAAGGGGGAAGAGATGGCATTGCAATCGCTGGATATCAAGCGCGTCTCGGCCACCACGACGCCACCGCCCACGGTGCGCGAACCGGTGACCGGGAGCGTCGCGAAGCTGATCGACGTATCGAAGTGCATCGGCTGCAAGGCATGCCAGACGGCATGCATGGAATGGAACGACCTGCGCGACGAAGTCGGCACCAACGTCGGCGTGTACGACAACCCGTCCGACCTGTCCGAGCACTCGTGGACGGTGATGCGGTTCTCCGAATACGAGAACCCGGCAGGCGACCTCGAGTGGCTGATCCGCAAGGACGGCTGCATGCATTGCGAGGATCCGGGCTGCCTGAAGGCGTGCCCGTCGCCGGGCGCGATCGTGCAGTACAACAACGGGATCGTCGATTTCCACGAGGAGAACTGCATCGGTTGCGGCTATTGCGTGACCGGCTGCCCGTTCAACGTTCCGCGGATCTCGAAGAAGGATCATCGCGCATACAAGTGCACGCTCTGTTCCGACCGTGTCGCGGTCGGCCAGGAACCGGCCTGCGTGAAGACCTGCCCGACGGGCGCGATCGTGTTCGGCACCAAGGAGGACATGAAGCAGCACGCGGCCGAGCGGATCGAGGACCTGAAGGAGCGCGGCTTCGAGCATGCGGGGCTGTACGACCCGCAGGGCGTCGGCGGCACGCACGTGATGTACGTGCTGCACCACGCGGACAAGCCGTCGCTGTACCACGGGCTGCCCGACAATCCGTCGATCAGCCCGATGGTGAAGCTGTGGAAGGGCATCGCGAAGCCGCTCGCGGTCGCCGGGCTCGCGCTGACCGCGCTGGCCGGGTTCTTCCACTACACCCGGGTCGGTCCGAACGAGGTCAGCGAGGACGAGGAAGCCGCCGCCCGCGACGAGGCGCGACGCATCAAGGAGGACGCAAAATGAAGCACGACGACCCCAACCTGATCGTCCGCTACACGCCGAACGAGCGCACGAACCACTGGATCACCGCGATCACGTTCGTGCTGCTCGCGCTGTCCGGGCTCGCGCTGTTCCATCCGTCGATGTTCTGGCTCACCGCGCTGTTCGGCGGCGGCCAGTGGACGCGGATCCTGCATCCGTTCGTCGGTCTCGTGATGTTCGTGTCGTTCGCGATTCTCGTGGTGCGCTTCTGGCACCACAACACGCTCGACGCGGATGACCGGCAATGGCTGAAGCAGATCGACGACGTGCTGACCAACCAGGAAGACAAGCTGCCGCCCGTCGGGCGCTATAACGCCGGACAGAAGCTGCTATTCTTCACGTTGGTGGCGTGCCTGCTGTTGCTCCTGCTGTCGGGGATCGTGATCTGGCGACGCTACTTCTCGTTCTACTTCCCGATCGGGATGATCCGCGCGGCGGCCGTCGTGCATGCCGTGGCGGCCTTCGTGCTGATCGCGAGCATCATCGTGCACATTTACGCGGCGTTGTGGGTGAAGGGCTCGATCGGGGCGATGGTGCGCGGCACCGTCACGCTGGGCTGGGCCCGCAAGCATCACCCGAAGTGGTTCCGTGAAAGCGTGAAATAACGCACGGGAGCGGGGCGGTACGCCGATTGCGGCGCGCCGTCCCGCCTGCCGCCGGGACTGCCTGAAGAGCGCCGATCCGTCGGCGCTTGTTTTTTTGGATGACATTTTCGTGACACAACGCATTCTCGAACCGACCGAGATCTCGACGCTCGATCATTCGGCCATTCCGCGCTTTCGCCTGCCGGAGCGCGACACCGTGTTTGCCGCGCGTGCCGCACGGCTGCGCAAGCTCGCCGACCTGAACCCGATCAGCGGCTACCTGCGGCTGATGGCGACCGTCGCCGATGCGCAGCACGCGACGCTGCAGGCGCTGAACCTGCCGATGCCGTCGCCCGAAGCGATCGCGCGTGCGCAGCAGCATTCGATGCCGCTCGTGCCGGCGCTCGACGGCGAGCGCAACCCGCAGTGGCGGGCCGTGCTGTACGAACTGCTCGACCGCGTCGAAAGCGCCGGGCTCGTCAATCCGTCGCTCGCGAAGCTGCTCGACCGGCTGCGCCTGATGGCGCCCGCCGAACTCGACGCACAGGCCGACGCGATCCTCGCGCTGCGCTTCGCCGAAGTCGATCCGGCCACCGCGCCGTTCCTGATGGCCGCGTTGCAGGTCGTCTGGACCGATCTCGCGAGCCGCGTCGCACCGGCCGACATCCCATATCTCGACCAGCCGGGGCTGTGCCCCGTGTGCGGCTCGCATCCGGTCGCGAGCGTCGTGCGCGTGGGCGGCCAGTTCCAGGGCTACCGTTTCCTTCAGTGCGGGCTGTGCACGACCGAGTGGCACATGGTGCGCACGAAATGTTCGCACTGCGACTCGACCAAGGGCATCGCCTACCACGGGATCGAGGGCGGCAGCGAAGCCGTCAAGGCCGAGTCGTGCGACGAATGCAAGACCTATCGCAAGATCGGCTACCAGGAGAAGGACTACGAGTTCGAGCCGCTGGCGGACGATCTCGCGAGCCTCACGCTCGATCTGCTGATGAACGAAGCCGGCTACCAGCGCAGTTCGCCGAACCCGCTGCTGTGGCCGGACATGTCGCGCGAAGCGGAGTGACGGCAGGCAGCCGGGGCGGGCGCGCGAGCGCCGGTGCCGGCTGCCCCGCCGCGCATGGAAATGGAGCCACCATTACGTGACCGAACCGGGTTTGAATGAATTGAATGCCGTCCTCGCGCGCGTGCCGTCGGTAGAGCGCGTGCTGTCGTCGGCACCGCTGCAACCGCTGCTCGCCGACCATGGCCGCACCCGCGTGCTGAACGCGGTGCGTGCCGAACTCGAACGCTGGCGCACCGCCGCTCAGCAGGATCCGTCGGCGGCCGAGCCGCTCGACGAGCCGCGCATCGCCGCGGCCGTCGCCCGCACGCTGGCCGCACAGAACGCGGGCACCGTGCGCCCGGTGTTCAACCTGACGGGCACCGTGCTGCACACCAATCTCGGGCGCGCGTTGTTGCCCGACGAGGCGGTGCGTGCGGTGGTCGACGCGCTCACCCAACCCGTCAACCTCGAATTCGATCTCGCCACCGGCCGCCGCGGCGATCGAGACGACCTGATCGACGATCTGCTGTGCGAACTGACCGGCGCGGAAGCCGCGACCGTCGTCAACAACAATGCCGCGGCCGTGTTGCTGACGCTGTCCGCGCTTGCACCGAAACGCGAAGTGATCGTGTCGCGCGGCGAGCTGGTCGAGATCGGCGGTGCATTTCGCATTCCCGACATCATGAGCCGCGCGGGCGCGAAGCTGCGCGAGGTTGGCACGACCAACCGCACCCATCTGCGCGACTACGCGGATGCGATCGGCCCGCGCACGGCGATCCTGATGAAGGTGCACTGCAGCAACTATGCGATCAGCGGCTTCACGAAGGAAGTGACGCTGGCCGAACTCGCGCCGCTCGCGCGCGAGCACGGGCTGCCGGTCGCCGTCGATCTCGGCAGCGGCACGCTCGCCGACCTGACGCAATGGGGCCTGCCGCACGAAACGACCGTGCAGGAAACCGTCGCCGCCGGCGCGAACGTGGTCACGTTCAGCGGCGACAAGCTGCTCGGTGGGCCGCAGGCCGGCCTGATCGTAGGCGATCGCGCGCTCGTCGCGAAGATCAAGAAACATCCGCTCAAGCGCGCGCTGCGCGTCGGCAAGCTGACGCTCGCCGCGCTCGAACCCGTGCTGCGGCTCTACCGCGCGCCGGAATTCCTGCGCGAGCGGCTCACCACGTTGCGCTTGCTGACGCGGCCGCAGCGCGATATCGCGGAGGCCGCCGAGCGCGTGCGCCCGGCGTTGCAGGCCGCGCTCGGCAGCGGCTTCGACGTGACGGTCGAGCCGATGTTCAGCCAGATCGGCAGCGGTGCGCTGCCGATCGATCAGTTGCCGAGCGCCGGGCTCGTCGTGCGCACGCCCGACGGCAAGCGCGGCGGCCGCGCGCTCGCGCAACTCGAGAAGAAACTGCGCGAATGGCCGCGTCCGGTGATCGGCCGCATCGCCGACAACGCGCTGCGGCTCGACCTGCGTTGCCTCGAAGCGGCGGACGAAGCGGCATTCGTCGCGCAATGCGTGCAGGTCGCGGGGCCGGCTGCATGATCGTCGGTACCGCGGGGCACATCGACCACGGCAAGACCACGCTGGTGCGCGCGCTGACGGGCGTCGATACCGACCGTTTGAAGGAAGAGAAGGCGCGCGGCATTTCGATCGAACTCGGCTATGCATATACGCCGCTCGAGAACGGCGACGTGCTCGGCCTGATCGACGTGCCGGGCCACGAGAAGCTGATTCATACGATGGCGGCCGGCGCGTGCGGAATCGACTTCGCGCTGCTCGTGATCGCCGCCGACGACGGCGTGATGCCGCAGACCCGCGAGCATCTCGCGATCCTGCAACTGCTCGGCGTCACGCATGGCGCGGTCGCGCTGACGAAGTGCGATCGCGTCGACACCGCACGCCTGTCGGCGGTGCGCGACGAGATCGCCGCGTGGCTGCACGACACGACGCTCGATCGCGCGCCGATCTTCGAAACCTGCGCGACGCGCGAGGACGATCCGGGCGTCGCCGCATTGAAGCGTCATCTCGCCGATGCGGCGCTCGCGTGGCGCGCACGTCGCGACGACGGCCTGTTCCGGCTCGCGGTCGATCGCGTGTTCACACTCGCCGGGCAGGGCACCGTCGTGACGGGTACCGCGTTCGCCGGCCGCGTGGCGACCGGCGACACGCTCGCGGTCGTGCGCACTGGCGCCGCCGCGCGCGTGCGCAGCATCCATGCGCAGAACCGGCCGGTCGGCGCGGGCCGTGCTGGCGAGCGCTGCGCGCTGAACCTGGCCGGCGTCGACAAGGCGGACGTCGAGCGTGGCGATACCGTCGCGGACGCGCGGCTCGTCGCGACGTCGCTGCGTCTCGACGTCGACCTGACGCTGCTGGCCGATGCGGGGCTCACGCTGACGCACTGGGCGCCGCTGCACGTGCATCTCGGCACGCTGCATCGCGTCGCGCACGTCGCGTTGCTCGACGGCGATACGCTCGCGGCCGGCCAAAAGATGCGTGTGCAACTGGTGTTCGACGAACCCGTGTTCGCGCTGCCGGGCGATCGCTTCATCGTCCGCAATCCGCAGGCGACGCGCACCGTCGGCGGCGGCCGCGTGCTCGACCCGTTCGGTCCCGCGCGCAAGCGCCGCACGCCCGCGCGTCGCGCATGGCTCGACGCACTCGCGGCATGGCTCGACGAAGGGCGGCTCGATGCGCTGCTTGCGCAGGCGCCGCTCGGTATCGCACGCACGATGCTCACGCACCTGACGGGTTTCGCGCCCGACGCGCTCGCGTTGCCGGACGACGCCCTGGCGATCGGCCAGCGCGAGCGTGCGTCGAACGACGGCACGGTGATCGCGCGCGCGCACTGGCATGCGCTGCAGGCGAGGGCGATCGACACGCTGCGCGCGTATCACGAGCGCGTGCCGGACGAGCAGGGACTCGATGCGGCGCGCCTGCGACGGATGGCGGCGCCGCTCGTCGGCGATGTGCTGTGGCGCGCGTTGGTCGATGCGCTGGTGGACGGCGGGGAGGTCGCGCGAAGCGGGCCGTGGCTGCATCTGCCGTCGCATGCGGTGAGTTTCGATGCGCGCGAGGAAGCGCTGGCGCAGCAACTGCTGCCGCTGATTCATGCGGGGCGCTTCGATCCGCCGTGGGTCCGCGATCTGGCGCGCGACACGGGCGCGGCCGAGGATGCCGTGCGCACGCTGCTGCGCAAGCTCGCGCGGCGCGGCGACGTGCATCAGGTCGTGCGCGACCTGTTCTATCACGCGGATGTCGTGCGCGAACTGGCCGGGCTGGTTGCCAATCTCGCGCCGACGCGTGGCGGCGGGCTCGATGCGGCGACGTTCCGTGACGCGACCGGGCTTGGCCGCAAGCGGGCGATCCAGATTCTCGAATTCTTCGATCGGGTTGGGTATACTCGCTTCCACCGCGATCTTCACTTCCTGCGGCCTGACAGCGGTTGGATGGGTGTACAGGCGTAGGCGCTCGTTGTTCTTTTGGTTTTTTCCCACGGAAGGCATTCGTATCCGGTGGTACGGCCGGGCTTCAAACCCGGTTGGGGGTGTCAGACACTCCCGGGTCAGTTCGACTCTGGCTGCCTTCCGCCACAAGGGTTTTTGGCGATCCAGGCGCTCCATCGGGAGCGCCTTTTTTCGTATGTGGGGCGGGCTTTTCTGCCCGTATCGTGTCGGCGCTCTACGATTGGCCGGTCTTCTTGACGGCTTCCGCGAGCCGGGCAGTTATCCGGCGAGCGCATCGCGCGAGTGTCGAACGAGGCTGCAACGATGGATTGCGTGAAGCGCTGCCGGGCCACTGCTATGACGCACACGCGTTCGGTGCCTGGGGCGTTGCCCGAAATCGCCCTCGTGCCGGATAATCGCCGCATTATCCCGACAGAACGCGTATCACGCGGGTGCCAAGGATGTCTGAAGAATACGAAGTTCATGGTCCTCACGACCACGCGGTGGAACATCACGCGGCTCACGATGGCGATCACGGTACGTCGCGCATCGCGGTGCTGACGGCCGTGCTTGCCTGCTTCGGCGCGATATCAGCCTATCAGAGCGGTGCCGACGAGAGCCTTGCGTTGCTCTACAAGAATGACGCCGCGATCCGGAAAACCGAGGCTGCGAACCAGTGGGCCTACTATCAGGCGAAGGGCAACAAGCAGAACCTCGCCGAACTCGGTGCGGCGTTGAGCCCGGAGACGTCGCCGCAGCGAAAGCGGTTCGAGACGGATGCCGCGAGATACCGCGCCGACAAGGAGCCGATCCGGGCACGTGCCGAGGCGCTGGAAAAGGAAGTCGAGAAGAACAACGTGGCGAGTGAGGAGCGGATGCACCGACACCATCGATGGTCGCAGGCGACGACCATCATCCAGATCTCGATCGCACTGGCGGCGATCACGATCCTCACGCGACGGTCATGGATGCAAGGTTTGTCGATCGGCGTGGCCGCGATTGGCATCGTGATCGCGGGTTTGGCCTTCTTTGGGGTTTGATCTACGATTTCCGCCGATGGCTTGGGATTGGAATTCCGTAAAAAGCGGACACGGGCGCTATGCAAGCTGGGCGGTTACCAGATGCACGTAATGCCTCGCGGATGCCGCGTACGAAATATGCGTCGACCGCCGGATGATCCTGTGGCTCGGATTCAAGAAGGTAGACCGACGTCTTGACGCCGGCCTGGGCCTCGAGCGCTGCCCACTCTAATGCGCCGCATTGTTTTGCGCCGCTCATCGTGACGTTGCAGAAACGGCGAAGATCCGGATGCATGAAATAGCCGTTCTCGTCTCGTATGACGGGAATCGGTTGGAGAACGTTTCGGGTAGCCATGGCAATGGTTGTCAAACAGGAGGGATTGGGAGCTCGATGATTTCCGTAAGGTCATGAATGTAGACTTCGGCGGCTGTCAGGACGAAGTCGTTCGCACGCCAGCGATTTACGTTCTCGATCCTGAAAACCTTGGCCGACGGAATGTTCTTGGCGAAAAGATCGATCAATGCAGCACGGCTGGCATCGCAGTCGGCGATCGCCCATTGTCTGTCATCCCGAACGATTACGAAGCCTCGGTTGCGCAAGCTATCTATTCGCGCTGCGTCGTTCCGCTTGTCGAAGGCAGGCGTGTCCGAGTCGGGGGGCGGGACTCCAGCGTTGAGCCGAAACGAGAATTTGCCATGACAGGTACCGTAGGCGCCGAATTCGAGGTCGTGCACATAGCCGAATCCGTCGCGGTTCCACCACTTCTTGAGGTGAAGGGCGATGTTCTTGATGGCGTGTTGAGTGATCTCCGGGGACGCCGTGTTGCCAAGCTGGGTCTCGAGATCACGAATGCGCTTGTTGGCTGCTCGAAGGTGTAGGTAACGCTGCTCGCGCTCCCTTGAGGTAAAGGTGTCGACGCCCATTAGGCTGCATAGCCCGGCGAGACTGAACTCGGCCACTTTGATACAGTCGGTCGCCAGTTCGAGTTGAATGTCCGGCCCTTCTTTTATGAGGGTCAAGACTGTTCCGATCGCGTGAAATATGTCAGTGACTTTGGTCTGCGCGGCTTCGAGCCGATCGGCAGACAAATGGAGGGTTGCTGCATGGGTCATGGTCTATCTCTGGTGGATCAGATCAATGGCTGCGTATTCGGCTGACAGCTTCTCGGGACGAATCGCTGATGCTTTACGAGATTGCAGTAAATCCAGGTCGAGGGAATATCTTTCGGGTCCTGAACGTTTTCCAAATCGACATCACATCGTTTGCAGTACGAAAAAGAGCGGGTGCCAGGAAAATGGACACCCGCCGTGAAATTGCCCCTCGGGATCGAGTTAGGAGGGGCAATGGAGGTCGGTCAGATCGTCATATCAACAAAACAGCGTTGTCCATCAGAGAGGCATCTGCGCCAAATGCGTTTCGCGCAGTTTGCTTTGCGCTGAAAAGTTACCGTGCGACAGCGGAACGCCCCCACGTCGTCGGTGCATCGCTCAGGCCGAAAGCGAGTGCGCCGCCGTTCTTGACCTGATCCAGGTCGAGCCAAGTGCTGCTCAACGCCGCGCCGTTCAGTGTGGCGTTTTTCACGTAGGTGAAGTCCGGATTGTCGGCGTCAATCGCGAGCATGTTGCCGTTGCCGAGTTTAATCAGCGCATGCTGGAACAACGGGCTCGTCAGCGTAAAGCCGGGAACAGCCGGAACTTCCGGGTAAAGGCCAAGCGCCGCCCAGACGAACCAACCGGACATTGCACCCTCGTCGTCGTTGCCCGGCAGACCGGATGCGGCCGTCGTGTACTGTTGGTTGACGATCCGGCGTACGACTTTTTGCGTCCGGTCCGGGCGGCTTGTCCAGTTGTAAATCCACGGCGTTGCAAACGACGGTTCGTTTCCGATCCACATGTGCTGACTGCCTTCACCCGCATTCAGGAAGCGGTTGAACATATCGAGCCGGGGCACGACTGCGCTGTCACCACCGAGGACATTGATCAATCCCGGAATGTCGAACGGCACCATCCACGTGTATTGTTCGACGTTTCCTTCGACTTCCTTGTAGGCGTCCGCCACCCAGCTACCATCGCCTTTTCGATCCGACAGGCGCGCCAACGTAGTGCCGTTATAACCGGGAGCAGACGGATTGATCAGATTTTTCCAGTTTGCCGAACGCTTGAGCAGTTTCGCCGCGTTACTGCTGTCGCCGAGCGCTTGCGCGAAACGGGAAATCGCATAATCCGTTGCTGCATATTCCAGCGTCGTCGATGCGGGGCCGTTGCTGACGGTTTCCGGGGGCAGGTAGCCATATTTGATGTAATCGGAAAGTCCGGGGAGCGCATCGATTCCGTTACACGAAGTGGCGACACCGTTTGCCGTATCGAGCATGATCGACAGCGCTCTTTTCGTATCGAAACCGGTTGCGCCGTACATGTAACTCTGCGCAACGAGAATCGAAGCGCCGTCCCCCGGCATGACGTTGCTGTTCGTGCTGGCTTCAACCCATTTCGGAAAGCTGCCGCCGCACACATTGGCATCATCGACAAGCGACTGCATCATGTCGCTTGCTGCAGCCGGTTTCAGCCACGCAATCATCGGCATCAGCGACCGGTAAATATCCCAGGTGGAAAACGTGGTGTAGTGGCTGTGACCCGTTTGAACTTTGGCTGTTGTGCCATCCATCGCCAGATATTCGCCGTTCGCGTCATTGAAAATGCTCGGCGCAAGGAGCGCGTGATATAAGGCCGAATAGAACTTCTTCAGGTTTTCGTCGCTGCCACCTGTCACCTGGATTGCGTTCAGTTCCTTGTTCCAAATCGCATCGGCCTGCGAAGCAAGTTGGTCGAACGTTTGTGAACCGCTCTCCTGCTGCAAGTTTTCCTTGGCATTCTTGATGCTGACGTACGAAATGCCGACCTTCATGTTCACCGGTTTGGACGGAGAAAATGTCAATTTCGCACTATCGCCACTTATGCTTGGTTTGAAGTCCTGATCAAATTTAATGTAAAAATTGATCGTGTAAGTCTGGCCATTGCCGCAGAAGCCGCCGCCTGTCAGCGTGCCTTGCAACGCTTGAGAATCGTCTGGGTCGATGGCAATTGAACCGTCACCTGCGGCTGCAATACTTTCTGCCAAAATATTGAGTTGTCCGATCTTGCCTTCCGGCCACGCGAAACGTGCGGCGCCGGAACGCAACGTTGCCGTCAGTTCGGTACGGATGCCGTTGTCAAAGGTCACACCGTAATAGCCGGGCTTCGCGGTTTCGTTCGAATGTCTGAACGACGAAGGACCATCTTCGCCGGCAACGGTCGGAAATACCGGCAACGCGCCACCTGCGTTACAACCGACACCACTCAGGTGCGTGAGACTGAAACCCGTGATTTGCGTCTGACTGTAATGGTAGCCGGGCGGACTCCACACGTTGGGAACGGGCGGAGTATCCGGCCCCCACTGAACCATGCCGGACGGCAACGTAGCGGCAGGCGTCGTAAATCCACCGAGCAAATCTTCAGGGTGAGCTTCGGCTTTCGCAATGTCCGGATCGATCGGCGGCACTTGATCGGTGCCGATCATCGGGTCGACATAGCGCGTCAACTGCAAATCCTTGACGGACGGTGTCGGATTGGACGGCGTACCGGGATTGGATGGATTCGACGGAGAGCCGGGATTCGATGGCCTGCCAGGATACATCGGTGAATGATCTGCAGGCGGGCTGTCAGCCGTATCGCCGCCGCAACCGGTGCTCAACATTGCGGCCGCGACTGCGGCCACGATCCAGCGTGTGCTATTTGTCACCTTCGGTCTCCTTGTTGGAAATTGTTGTCCACCTCCCTGGTGTTACGGAATATTACAGAGTCGTCGGTTTATCAACTATCAGATGTCTCCCTGATTTTTTGTTTGTTTTGCTAAACATGACGTACCGAATGAAACTTCGGACGAAATGTACGCAGCGGAGCAGATGATTCGCGGCAGCCGCGCCGGACCGTGTTTGGGAAGAGCAGTTTCAACTGCAGAACGGTAAGCAGTGCGAAGAGCAGGGTGGCCTTGCCGCGATGCCGCCTTGATGTGCGAGAGTGGGTAGTGCGTGCCGGCTTCGAGAAGCGGCAGCGAGGGTGTAGCTCGAGGTAACGGCGCGCCTGAACGTTGGGGCACCGGAGTGTTTTCTTCCGGGATCGAGCGCGAGATCGACGCACGCGTTCCCGCGATACCTCGGATGTCCAACGCGATGGGCGACTCGCGATGGACAGAACCGGGCGTGTTCCGGACGAGGGCATACGTCTGCCCGAACCGGCGATCGTGGCAGGCGCGGCGTCGATGGGGCTCGCCGCTTATGCGTCGTGTACCGTTGAAAATCAAAGGCCCGCGTACGCGGGCCTCGTTCAATCAGCAATTGCCTTTCTTTGCCTGTCCGGGCGGGCAGAACCCGTTCCCCGGCCCGCCTTGCGGTGCGACGACCACCGGCGGACCCGGAACATATGCGACGCACCCGCTGAGCGCGCCGACCACGCTCGCCGCCGCGAGCAATGCAATAACCCCTTTCTTCACTTCGTTCTCCCGTTTATTGATGAAAGGGCCGTGCGGCCCTTTCGATGATGCTGTCGATGCGTCAGAAACTGAAATTGACGTTCGACTGGCTGGTCGTTGCGTTGACGTTCGTCGATTGCGTTGCGCCCGACGCTGCGTCCGCCTCGATCGTATATTGTGCCGCGGCGCCCGGCGATGCAGCCAGCGCGACCGGCAGCGATCCCGAGTAAGTGCCGACGATCGGCGCGGCCGTGGGTACGTTGAGCGCATACGCGCCCGTATCCATGTTCGCGTTGATCGACGTGATCTCGTACGCTTTTGCATCGATGGTCTGCAATGCACGCACGAACGCGTCGGCGCTTGCCGTCACCGTGCCGCTGACCGTGCTCATCGTCGATGCCGGCAGCGCGATCGGCGCGTTCGACGTCGACACCGCCGTGGTCGTATTCACGACGACCGGAACCGAGCGCACGATGCCAGACGCGAAGTTGTTCTGCACGACCACCACATCGTAGTTGCCTTGCGTCGAGCTCTGGATCAGCGGCGACAGCACGAACTTCCCGGTACCGTCGGCAACCGTGCCGCGGACCACCTTGCCGCCTTGTTCCGCATACACGGTCGCGCCGGCTTCGGCCGATGCGACGTAACCGGAGATCGCACCGCTCACGACGGTCGGGATCGCGGTGACGACCGGCTTCAGCGCATACGTGCCGTTGCCCCGTTGGACGATCGACTTGCACGCGTTGAAGTCGAGCACGAGGTCGACGAGCGTGTTCGGTTGAACCGTGAAAGGCTGGATGATCTTGTAGCCGCTTTGCGTCGCGCTTGGCGTCGCGAGCGCCTGTTCCGTGCCGCCCGTCGGGACGACCGAGTTCGCGAGGGTGTTGCCCTGGTTCTGCGCGAGAACCAGACGGACCTGTTGATACTGACCTGCCGGCAGCGCCGTCTGACCGATATCGGCGAGCACGCCGTTGGTCAGCGACAGCAGGTCGATCCTCTGCGGTGTGGCCAGCGTGATCGTCGACCAGCCGGCGTCGTTGTCGGAAGCATTCCCGTTCGCATTGACGCGAACCTGTGAGACGGTGATGAAGACATGATCGAAGCCGCATGAAGGCGCATCGGTCATCGCGACATGCAGCGTGCCGGTTTGCGGGCTGCCGCCATCGTCGCCGCCGCCGCACGCTGCAAGCGCGAACGGCACCGCTGCCGCACATAGTGCGGCCTTCCAGAATGAATGGTTCATTGTTTTGCCCCCTCCAGGAAATTATTGTGGATGCAACGAAGCATAGTGTCGGGGAATGCCCACAGTGTGGACAGCTTTGAAACGAACCGTAAATTCTGCGTCGGAGCGTAAGGGGAGGCGCTTCTCCACCGGTATTCGCGACCCGTGGCACGTATTGCGGCGCGCGGGGAATGAATCATGCTCCGAACCGATCGGCGAGAACGCGTGTCGCCGGAACACGGCCCATTTCGCGATCGGCGAAAACTTGATCGGTGAAAGCACTGAATCCGCCCTGATTATTTCGCCGCTATAGTCGAAGCTCGAACGGTGGTCGCGAGCGACATGCGCCGCCCCCGTTCAGGTAACGACTGAAGACGGGTGCTGTATGAAAAACACAATCGAAAAGACCACCGGACCGGTATGGGGTGTGGCGGCAGGCGTGCTCCTGGCTGCCGCGGGACTGAGTCTCGGCATTTTCCCGAAATCGCTGAACAGCATGGGAACCGCAAACGACTTCATGGCATCCGGCGTCGCGATGCTGGGGATCTTCCTCGTCGTCTATTCGACACACGAACTACGACGAAAACGCCTGAACTGAGCGTCGGGGCACCGTCGACCCGCGCAGAACGCTCCGGGCCAATTGCTGGCTCAGGAATGCGCGCGCCCGTCGGTGGAGCCGGAATCGACCAGCAGGTCGTCGACGATGATTTCGCCGGCCGCCCGGCCGGCGCGCAGCGCGTCGAGGGTGTCGTCGAACAGGCGGCCGCCATCGTCGCCGAGCCGGACCGGCGCCAGCAGGCGGGGCGCGATGCCGGCCGCGCGGACCTGCACGACCGCCACGAACCCGAACCGAAGCGTGGCGGGTGGCGGCGCGTGGTCGCGCGGTTCGTCGAGCCGGAATTCGCAGCGGACATCGATGGTGTATCCGCGGTAGATGTACGCACTGTTCATCTGCAGCTCGCTCGGAAGGGAACGCGACGACGGACCGTGGGCGCATGATATCGGCTCGTGCGAGCCGGCGGGGGTGGGGTGTCTACTTACTTGAGGATTTCGTGCCGGTAGACGAGCTCGACGATGCGCTTCGTCGGGATGCTCGCGCGCAGCGCATCGACGTTGTCGATGCGAAACCACTTGCACTTCTCGATCTCGTTGCTCGCCTGGGCGTTGTGCTCCGGGCCGACTTCCGCGAAGAACACGTGGTGCACCTTCGCGAGCCCGGTGAACTGCATCGAGTAGACGAGGCTCTGGCCGACGATGCCGGTTTCCTCCAGCAGTTCCCGATGTGCGGCCTCGAGCGGCGTTTCGCTGCGCTTGATCGTGCCGCCGGGCAGCGCCCAGCGCGACGAAACGCGCGCAACGAGCAAGACCTGTTGTTCGCGGTAGCAGACGACGGTCGCGCGTTCCTTGACGAGGACCGCACTGGCTTCCGGCGCATTCGTGGAGACGGGGGCTTGAGACATGCCCCGATTCTAGCGAGACTCGGGCGCCCGGCCAAGCCGGAGCCGCCGAGCGCGACGCGGCCCGTCGGTCGGGCCGCGTCGTCATGGAGTCCGTAGCGTTACTTCTGTTCCGGCAAGAACCAGTTCATCACGAGCGCGCAGATGCCGCCCGTCGCGACGCCCGATTCCAGCACGTTCTTCAACGCATGCGGCAGGCTGTTCAGGATGTCCGGCACTTGCGACACGCCGAGGCCGAGCGCGAGCGACACCGCGATGATCAGCAGCGCGCGGCGATCGAGCTGGATGCCGGACAGGATGTTGATGCCCGATGCGGCCACCGCGCCGAACATCACCATCGCCGCACCGCCGAGCACGGGCTCCGGCACGGCCTGCAGCGCGCCCGCGACGACCGGGAACAGGCCGAGCACCACGAGCATGCCCGCGATCCAGATGCCGACGTAGCGGCTGGCGACGCCGGTAATCTGGATCACGCCGTTGTTCTGCGCGAACACGGAGCTCGGGAACGTGTTGAACACGCCGGCCAGCAGCGAGTTCGCGCCGTTCACGAGCACGCCGCCCTTGATCCGCTGCATCCACACCGGCCCCTCGACCGGCTCCTTCGAGATCTTGCTGGTGGCGGTGACGTCGCCGATCGCCTCGAGCGATGTGACGAGGTAGATGATCAGCATCGGCACGAACAGCGACCACGAGAAACCGATGCCGAAGTGCAGCGGCGTCGGGACCTGGAACAGCGCGGCCTGATGCACGCCCGTGAAGTCGAGGCGGCCGAGCACCGCGGCCGCGGCATAGCCGATCGCGAGCGCGATCACGAGCGCGGTGCTGCGCACCCATACGATCGGCACGCGGTTCAGCAGGATGATCGTGCCGAGCACGAGGCACGACAGCGTCAGGTTCTGGGCGCTCGCGAACGTGCCGTTGGCCATCGCGCCGTAGCCGCCGCCCATGCTGATGAGCCCGACCTTGATCAGCGTAAGGCCGATCAGCAACACGACGATGCCGGTGACGAGCGGCGTGATCAGGCGCTTCACGAACGGCAGGATGCGCGACACGCCCATCTCGACGAACGAACCGGCGATCACGACACCGAAGATCGCGGCCATCACGGTCTCGACCGGCGTGCCCTGCTTGACCATCACGCTGCCGCCGGCGATCAGCGGCCCGACGAAGTTGAAGCTGGTGCCCTGCACGATCAGGAGGCCGGCGCCGAGCGGACCGAAGCGCTTGCACTGCACGAAGGTCGCGATACCGGAAATCACCAGCGACATCGACACGATAAGGGTCGTATCGCGGCTCGATACGCCGAGCGCCTGGCAGATCAGCAGGCCGGGCGTGACGATCGGCACGATGATCGCCAGCAGGTGCTGGAGCGCCGCGACGAAGGCGACCATCGGCGCGGGCCGGTCATTGGGGCCATAGACGAGGTCGCGCGACGAATCTGCGTCGTCGGCGCCGTGGGAGGCGGATCGGGCGTGGGAGGCGGGTTGCATGGCGAGCGGGCCGGACAGGATGGAAAGTGCGGCATTTTAGCCGAAGGGCCCGCCGGCGCCGCCCGGCGCGTTGCAATGGCCGCGCTTCGGTGCGCGCGGCGCGCGGGCGGCCGGATACGCGCGTTTGCACACGTCGATGACGGCCTCGCGCAGACGGCGATGCACGGGATCGCGCTGCATCCGCGGATGCCAGAGCGCGGAGATCAGGATCTCGGGCAGCCGGACCGGTATCGCGAAGCTGCGCAGCCCCAGCGCATCGACGAGCCCCGGCGTGAATGCGTTGCCGAGGCTCGAGCGCGGCACGAGCGCGATCAGGTCGGTGCCGGCCGCGACGCGCATCGCATCGGGGTAGCCGGGCACCACGACCTGCACGATGTGAGCGGGCGCGAGCGTGTCTGCCGGATCGTTCGCCGGCCCGCCGAAGTCGCCGAGCTGCGATGCGATCACGTGGCGGCAGGCCGCGTAGCGCGCAGGCGTGATCCTGGTCGCCGCGAACAGCGGATGCCCGGCGCGTGCCACCGCGACGTGTCCGTCGTGAAAGAGCTCGCGCGTGTGCAGTTCGGGTGCGTCGTCGCCGCGCTTGCCGATTTCCAGGTCGACCGTGCCGTCGCGCAGCGGCCCCGGATCGCGGTCGAGCCTGGCGACGAAACGCACGCGCACGCCGGGTGCGATGTCGCCGATCGCGGCGACCACCGGGCCGGCGAGCATGTCCATGAACGACGCGGCCACCCGGATGGTGAACGTGGACGATAGCGTGGCCATGTCGACGTCGGCCGAGGCCGGACGAAGCACGGTACGCGCATCGCTCGCGATGGCGTGCACGCGATCGCGCAATGCCGATGCGTGCGGCGTCGGCACGAGCCGGCGGCCGGCACGCACGAGCAGTGGATCGCCCGTGGCGGTGCGCAGCCGCGTGAGCGTGCGGCTCATCGCGGAAGTGCTCAGTCCGAGCCGGCGCGCGGCGCCGGTCACGCTCCCTTCGGTCAGCAGCACGTCGAGCGCGGCGACGAGGTTCAGGTCGATGTCTTCCATCCGGACAGCATACGACATCGCATGATGTGACAGGGCGTTCGATGCAACTATCGATTGAGTCCGGTGCGTCTGGTGCATGCGATGGTGCGCGCCTATAGTGGCCGGATGACGAACTCCGGCAAAGGTGAAATCCATGCAATCGACCGTATCGACCCCCAGGACACCTTCGATCCTGCTCGTCGCGGCCTCGCGCGGCCTCGGGCTCGCGATGGCGGAACAATTCCTGAACAAGGGCTGGCACGTCACCGGAACCGTGCGCGCGGCATCGGCGCGCACGCAGCTGCACGCGCTCGCCGACCGCTTCGACGGACGGCTCGAGATCGAGACGCTCGACATCTGCGCGCCGGAACAACTGGCCGCACTGCGCGCGCGCTTGTCGGGCCGGCGCTTCGACATGCTGTTCGTGAACGCCGGCACGACCAACGACCCGAACGAAACGATCGGCGACGTCACGACCGACGAATTCGTGCGCGTGATGATCACGAATGCGCTGGCGCCGATGCGCGTGATCGACGCGCTGCAGGATCTCGTGACCCCGGATGGCCTGATCGGCGCGATGTCGTCGGGGCAGGGAAGCGTCGCGAACAACGTGAGCGGCATGCGCGAGGTCTACCGCGGCAGCAAGGCCGCGCTGAACCAGTTCATGCGCAGTTTCGCGGCGCGCCAGGCCGGCACGCCGCGCGCGATGGTGCTGATGGCGCCGGGCTGGGTCCGCACGGAACTCGGCGGGCCCGATGCGCGATTGACGATCGACGAAAGCGTGCCGAGCCTCGTGAACGTGTTGATCGGGAAGCAGCGGCGCGCGGGGCTCGAATACCTCGATTACCAGGGGCGCACCGTGCCGTGGTAGCGGCCGGTGCAGCGGCGCGCGTGACGATGCGCTGCGCACGCGGCGCCGATTCAATACAATGCGACGTCGGGGCATCGGCGCCGCGTCGGGCCGCCGACCGCCACTTTCGGCGCGCAATCGCGCATGGTGGAATGACGGCCCGTCATGACGGGCCGCTGGCGAATACGGAGCGCAGCATGAACGAACCTTACCTGCAGGTCATCGCGCATTTCTTCGCGAAACCCGGCAACGGCGACCGCGTGATCGAACTGCTGGCCGAACTCGCGCCGGCCACGCGCACCGAGCCGAAAAACCTCGACTATGAATACTTCCGGTCGCCGGTCGATCCCGACCACATCGTGATCCTCGAGCGCTATCGCGAGGCCGACGGCCTCGACGTGCATCGGGAAACGCCGCATTTCCAGCGGATCGGTGTCGGTGCGATCTTTCCGTTGCTCGATCGCCGCGACGTGACGCGCTACATGGTGCAGCCGGACACCGGCACGGCGACGCCACCGGGAGGCACCCGATGAACCCCTTTCAATTCCGTACCGTTCCGACGCAGATCGTCGAATTCGGCGCTGCTCGCCGGCTCGGCGCGCTGTTGCGCGAACGCTTTCCGGCGCTCGCGCGGCTGTGCGTCGTCACCGACGCGTTCCTGCATCGCAGCGGCGTGCTCGCGCCCGCGCTGGAGAGCCTCGCCGCGCACGGCTGGCAGGTGACCGTGATCGACGACGTGATCGCCGATCCGCCCGAGCACGTCGTGCTCGAAGCGACCGCGCGGGCGGTGGCGGCCGATGCGGAAATCGTGCTCGGCCTCGGCGGCGGTTCGTCGATGGACGTCGCGAAGCTGATCGCGGTGCTCGCGCCGGGGCGGCAGGCGCTGGCCGACATGTACGGCGTCGACAAGGTTGCGACGTCACGGCTGCCGCTCGTGCAGATGCCGACGACGGCCGGCACCGGCTCCGAAGTGACGGCCGTGTCGATCGTCACGGTCGGCGAGGCGCGCAAGATGGGCGTCGTGTCGCCGCACCTGTTCGCGGACGTCTCGATCCTCGACGCCGAGCTGACACTCGGCCTGCCGCGCGCGGCCACGGCCGCGACCGGCATCGACGCGATGGTGCATGCGATCGAGGCGTATACGTCGTCGCGGCTCAAGAATCCGGTGTCCGACATGCTGGCCGTGCAGGCGCTGACGCTGCTGTCGCGCAACCTGCTGAAGGCATGCGACGACGGCGGCGATCGCCACGCGCGCGAAGCGATGCTGGTCGGCGCGATGTTCGCCGGCCAGGCATTCGCAAACGCGCCGGTCGCGGCCGTGCATGCGCTGGCCTATCCGGTCGGCGGCATTTTCCACGTGCCGCACGGGCTGTCGAACGCGCTCGTGCTGCCGCATGTGCTGCGCTTCAACGCGCCGGCTGCCGCGCCGCTGTATGCCGAACTCGCGGCAATCGTCGCGCCGTCGGCGACGGGTAGCGACGAAGCGAGAACGCAGGCGTTGATCGACGAGATCGATCGCCTGATCGTCGCGACGGGCATTCCGCGCACGCTGCGCGAGGTCGGCGTCGGCGAGGGCGACCTGCCGAGGATGGCGTCGGACGCGATGCTGCAGACGCGCCTGCTCGTGAACAATCCGCGCGAAGTCACGGAAGCCGACGCGCTGGCGATCTATCGGCAGGCGTGGTGATCTCGACGCGCGTGCCGTGCGCGAGCGCATAGCCGCAGGCCGGTGCCTGCACGACGCCGATGCCGCCGCCGGCCAGGATCGTGTCGAACATCGGGCGTCAGTGGCGCGTCGCCGTCACCGATCAAAGGCCCAGCAGATCATCGACGCCGTGAGCGTAAATCCGGCTCATGCAACCGACGGGAGACGACATGACGCAACGGGACGAAGCGGCGCGCACGCGGTGCGTCGCGTGGCAGAACACGCAGACCTGGCAGGCGGCCGAATGGTGCCGGCTCGTCGAGACGCATGCGGGCATCGACCTGTCGGGCGCGGTAGCGGGCGCGATCGACGGCACGCCGTTTCGCGTCGACTATGCGATCGCGTGCGGGGCCGACTGGCTGACGCGATCGGCGCACGTGACGTACTGGCTCGGCGCAGCGCCGCCACGGCAGCTCGCAATCGAACGCGACGCGGGGCGCTGGACGATCGACGGCATCGACGCGCCGGCCCTCGCGGGCGCGACCGACATCGATCTCGGCTTCAGTCCGTCGACCAATACGCTGCCGATCCGGCGTCTCGGGCTGGCGGTCGGCGCGTCGGCCGTCATTCACACGGCCTGGCTGCGTTTTCCGGCGTTCGAGATCGTGCGCGGCGAGCAGCGCTATGCGCGCACGGCGGAGCACGTTTACCGCTACGAGAGTGGCACGTATGCGGCCGATATCGCGGTCGACGATGCGGGCCTCGTCACCGATTACGACGAGTGGCGGCGCATCGGCGCGACGCGTTCGCCGTAACGCGGCGCAGCGACGGCGCGTCAGCGCGCGTTGGCGACCGTCACCTTGCCGGGAATCAGCTTCAGCGCGCTGAACGCGTCGGCGATGCTCTGCTGATACGCGAGCGTCGCATCGGTGACGGGCTGCACGCCGTAGCCGGCGCGCTTGAGCGCGACTTCGAGCGTCGGCGCGTCGAGGCCGACGAGCGGCGACAGTTGCGCCGCGACTTCCGGAACGTGGTCGCGTCCCCAGCGATCGACCGCGTCGACTTCGTCGAGCAGCGTGCGCAGCACCTGCGGCTGCGCGGCGGCATATTTGCGCGCGGCGAGGTAGTACTGCGTGTTGCGCACGAGCCCGTCGCCGTCCGCGATCACGCGTGCGCCGAGCTGCCGTTCGGCGGCCGCCAGATACGGATCCCAGATCACCCACGCGTCGACGCTGCGCTGCACGAATGCGGCGCGCGCGTCGGCGGGCGTCAAATAGATCGGCTGGATGTCGGCATACGTGAGGCCCGCATGTTCCAGCGCCTTCACGAGCAGATAGTGGACGTTCGAACCCTTGTTGAACGCGACCTTCTTGCCGCGCAACTGCGCGACGGTGCGGATCGGCGAATCGGGCAGCACGACGATCGCCTCGCCGTGCGGCGCGGGCGGTTCGTTGCCGAGATAGACGAAATCGACGCCCGCGGCCTGCGCGAAGATCGGCGGCGTCTCGCCGACCGTGCCGACGTCGATCGCGCCCGCGTTCAGCCCCTCGAGCAATTGCGGGCCGGCCGGAAACTCGAGCCACTGGACCGTCACGCCCTGGCTCGCGAGCCGCTTCTCGAGCGTGCCGCGCGCCTTGAGCACGACGAAGTTGCCGTATTTCTGGAAGCCGACGCGCAGCCGCTTCTCGCTGCCCTGCGCCAGTGCGGGCATGCCCGCGAGCGGGCCGAGCGCGAGCCCGGCCAGTCCGGCGGCCGCGCCGTGCAGCCACTGGCGGCGGCGCGGATTTGCCGGGGTCGTTTCAAGGTCTGCGTGTGATTCGTCGTTCATCGAGGCGTCCTGCGGGCGGGTTCACGGGTCGCGCGCGCTTGCGGCGCGATCGGCACGGGACGCAGCCGGATGCGCAAGCTGCGCGCGGCCGGCCCGCGCCGGATGCACGACGATACGACCGCGCAATTCGGCGGCCAACCAATGAATCCGCATATGCAAATCAGCGGGCGGACGATACGTGAACGACGGGCCGGCAGGCGCTGCCGAACTCAATCGGTGCCGAGCGGGCTTTCCTCGATCGAGTCGACGCGATCCGGGTAAAACGCGAGGTGCGCGCGAATCGATTCGACGGCCGGGTTCGGATGCTCGTACGTCCATACCGCGTTGGTCGCGCGTTCGCCGCCGGCGGGAATCGAGTAATACGCGCAATCGCCCTTGTACGGGCAGTACGTCGCATGGTCGGTGCGTTGCAGCAGCGCCATGTCGGCGTCCTCGCGCGGAACGTACAGCACGGCCGGATAGCTGGCCTCGCGCAGCGCCAGCGCGTGGCGCGTATCGGCGACGACCTTGCCGGCCATCTTGACCACCACGCGGGACGGATGCGGTTCGATCGTGATCGGATGATCGGGGCCCGGCGACTTCACGGGACGAGAGGGCGTATCGGGGCTGATCGACATCGTGGGTCCTCCAGGAAGGGGCAGCGCGCCGGCAGGCACGCCGCGCCGCAACGTGCGCGCGGGCGAATGCGCGCGCGCCGGTGCCGGCGTTGACCAACCGATACGATGCGCCAATTCCGCAGACTCTGCAGGGGGCCGGAAGGCGGGCCGCGAATGGCGTCGCCGCATGACGCGGAGCGGCGGCGCGTGGCAGCCGGAATTCGCCGGCATGCCCGACGCTCGCGCGGACATTTTCATGCAGCGGCAGCGCGATGCATCCGCCGCGATAAGCAACGCGGAATTAATTGGTAAGCGATCGGCGGGCGGCGCGCGAAGATCGGCGGTCGTCATTCGCATGAAGTCCTTTCTCGACCGCCACCATGAAGATTCCATTCGTTTCGTTCTCGGCGCATCGCGCGCGGCCCGCATCCGTTGCCGTTGCGGCGCTGCGCGGCATGGCCGCGTCGCTGCTGCTCGCCGGCGCGGTCACGCACGCGTTCGCGGCGCCGGCCGGCAAGACGCTCGTGTTCTGCAGCGAAGGCAGCCCGGCCGGCTTCGACCCCGGCCAGCACACGACCAGCACCGATTTCGACGCGAGCACGTACACGATCTACAACGGGCTCGTGCAGTTCAAGCGCGGCACGCTCGATCTCGCGCCGTCGCTCGCGACGAGCTGGGACGTGTCGTCCGACCAGCGCGTCTACACGTTTCACCTGCGGCGCGGCGTGAAGTTCCAGACGACCGCGTGGTTCAAGCCGACGCGGCCGTTCCAGGCGGACGACGTCGTGTTCACGTTCCGCCGGATGCTCGACCCCGACGATCCGTTCCGCAAGGCCTATCCGGTCAGCTTCCCGTACTTCAGCGATCTCGGATTCGACCGCAACATCGAGCGCATCGAGAAAGTCGACGACGACACGGTGCGCTTCGTGCTGAAGTCGCCCGACGTCGTGTTCGTGCGCAATCTCGCGATGGCGTTCGCGTCGATCCTGTCGGCCGAATACGCGTCGCAGTTGACGGCGAGCCATCGCGAGGCCGACATCAACCAGTTCCCGGTTGGCACGGGGCCGTTCCAGCTGCGCGCGTACCAGAAGGACGCGACGATCCGTTACGACGCGAACCCCGACTACTGGAAGCCGGACGACGTGAAGCTCGCGCATCTCGTGTTCGCGATCACGCCCGATCCGGCCGTGCGCCTGCAGAAGCTCACGGCCGGCGAGTGCCAGGTGTCGGTGTTTCCGCGGCCGGCCGATCTCGAGACGGTGCGGCGCGATCCGAAGCTGACGCTGTTTTCGGGGACGGGCTTCAACGTCGGCTTCGTCGCGTACAACACACAGCATCCGCCGCTCGATCGCGTCGACGTGCGGCGCGCGCTCGACATCGCGATCGACAAGGCGGCGATCATCAAGACCGTGTTCAACGGCGACGCGACGATCGCGACGAACCCGATGCCGCCCGCGCAATGGTCGTACAACCCGCGCCTGAAGGACGCGCCGCGCGATCCGGCCGCGGCGAAGGCGCTGCTCGCGCAAGCAGGATTCCCGAACGGTTTCGACCTGACGTTGTGGGCGATGCCGGTGCAGCGCCCGTACAACCCGAACGCGCAGCTGATGGCGCAACTGATCCAGCAGGACTGGGCGAGGATCGGCGTGCGCGCGAAGATCGTCAGCTACGAGTGGGGCGAGTACAACCGCCGCGCGAAACACGACGGGCAGCACGACGCGATCCTGTACGGCTGGTCGGGCGACAACGGCGATCCCGACAACTGGCTCGGCACGTTGCTCGGCTGCGACGCCGTGCACGGCAGCAACCTCGCGAAGTGGTGCAACGCGGATTTCGAGCGGCTCGTCGATGCGGCGCGCACGAACGCGGACGTCGCGAAACGCACGTCGCTTTACGAGCAGGCCCAGGTCGTATTCAAGAGTCAGGTGCCGTTCACGCCGATCGCGACATCGATCGTGTCGCTGCCGCTCTCGAAGCGCGTGCACGGGGTGACGTTCTCGCCGCTCGGCGGGCACCGGTTCGACGGCGTTTCGCTGGATTGAGGAAGGCAGGCCGGCGCGCGTGCGCCGGCCGTCGACGCGACGGTCAGTTCAGTGCGACCGCCGCCGCTGCTTCGACCGGCGAGCCTTCGAGCGCGACGGATGGCCGGCCGTCGGGGCCGACCGGCACGTCGCCGACGAGCGTCGTGCGATAGAGCTGGCGATCGAAGTCGAGATCGAAGATGTCGACCGGCGCGAGATGCGCGGTCGCGCGGTTGTCCCAGAACGCGATGCTGCGTGGCTCCCACTTGAAGCGGATCGTGAATTCCGGCCGCGTCACGTGCTCCCACAGCAGTTCGAGCAACGCCTGGCTTTCGCGCGGCGTCAGCCCGACGATCGACTTCAGGAAACTCGGGCTCACGTACAGCGCACGTTCGCCGGTCTCCGGGTGCACGCGCACCAGCGGATGCTCGGTCACGAGCGGGCGGCGCTCGACGGCTTCATCGAATGCGCCGGTCGCGCGCGCACCGGCCGGCGGCGTGAAGCGGTGGATGCCGCGCAAGCCGTCGACGAAGCCGCGCAGCGGCGCCGACAGCGTCTCGTACGCACGCACGAGGTTGGTCCAGTGCGTGTCGCCGCCGTACGGCGGAATCGTCACGCCGCGCAGGATCGACGCCCACGGCGGATTGATCGCGGCCGTCACGTCGGTGTGCCAGCCCGTCCACGGCCGGCGCACCGGCTCGCCTTCGAAACGCGTCGCCTTGCGATGCTTCGCGATCGAATAGACGGCCGGGTGACCGTCGACGTGCCCGAACACCGGATGGCCGACGGTCGGCTCGCCGAACTGCGCGGAGAACGCGACATGCTGCTCGTGCGTGAGGAATTGCTCGCGGAAGAAGATCACGCGCCATTTCAGCAGCGCGGCGCGAATCGCGGCGATCTGCGGCGTGGTCAACGGCTGGGTGAGGTCGATGCCGCGAATCTCCGCGCCGATGTGGGCGGACAGCGGGATCACGTCGACCGGCTGGGCGGCGGGTTCGGGTAGGGCGCTCATGCGACGCTCCTGGCGGAAGTGAACGGGGTGGACGGCCGGCGACATCGTTGCGCATGCAAGCGTCGGCCCGGTGGCGGGAACGTCATGGTCGGATCCTCCGGTCGGCAATGCGGGAATGCGGAAAGGTGGCCGGCGCGGCGGCGGCCGAAGTCGCCGCCGCGCGCGGCGAACGTCATTGCAGCGTCGCGCCGGGCCCCTTCAGCACGACGCTGCGGCGGCCGTCGACGCCGACCGGCACGTCGCCGTGAACGGTCGCGCGCCGCACGACGCGGTGCGCATCGCCGTAATCGTTGATCGCATAGTGCTGCGTCGCGCGGTTGTCCCAGATCGCGACGTCGCCTTGCTGCCAGTTCCAGCGCACGGTGTTCTCGAGGCGCGTCACGTGTTCGTGCAGCACCTGCAGCAGATGCGCGGAATCCTGCGACGACAGCCCCTTGATCTTCTGCACGAAGTGCCCGAGCACGAGCGTGCGTTCGCCGGTCTCCGGATGCACGCGCACGACCGGGTGTTCGGTCTCGTAGACGGTCGACGTGAACACTTCGCGGTAGCGCTTCAGTTGCGTGTCGTCGGCATGCACGTGCGTCGACGCGTAGTCGTAAGCGTTCGTATGCACTGCCGACAGCGTGTCGGCGAGTGCGCGCAGCGATTCGGGCAGATGCATGTACGCGGCGGCCGTGTTGGCCCACACCGTGTCGCCGCCGAACGGCGGGATCACGACCGCGCGCAGGATCGACACCTTCGGATACGCGTCGACGAAGGTCACGTCGGTGTGCCACGAATTGGCGCGCGCGCCGTGCGCGGAATCGAGTTCGAGCAGGTGCGCGCTGCCGTCGACGGACGGCACGGTCGGGTGCGCGACGATCTCGCCGAAGCGGCGCGCGAAGGCTTCCTGCGCCGTGTCGTCGAGATGGCCCTGGTTGCGGAAGAACAGCACCTTGTGGCGCAGCAGCGCGGCCTGGATTGCGTCGAACGTCGCGTCGTCGAGCGTGCCCGACAGCCGGACCCCGGCGATCTCGGCGCCGATCCGGCCGGCGACCTGGCGAACCTGAAGCGGGACGGCGGCCGTGCGCGGTGCGGCGGCGTGCGAAGCATGCGATGACGGGTGAGCGGCGTGCTGGACTTCGGACATCGGGAGTCTCCTGGATCGGATCGGTCGAGTCTCCATTCAAGCAGGGACCGCGCGGAACCGGAACCGATGAATCGTCACATCCTTAGCGCGCGCCGCGATGATCGATATGTGTCGTCATGCTGAGCAATTCGGGCACGGTGTCGGGTCATGCGGCGCGACCGTGTCACCACGCGAGCCGCCATTCGCCGATCCGGTGCGCATCGGGCGCATCGACGCGCTTCGCCCGGCCGCCACCGCCCCCATCGCCGCCACCCGGCGGTGCGCGATCGTCGAAATCGGCGAGCACCGTATCGCGCAGCCGCGCGAATTCCGGCGAATCGCGTCGGCGCGGCCGCGGCAGCGCGACGTCGACGATGCGCTCGATGCGCCCGGGGCGCGGTGCCATCGTGACGACGCGATCGCCGAGATAGACGGCTTCGTCGACGTCGTGCGTGACGAGCACCATCGTGATGCGTTCCTGCTCCCAGATGCGCAGCAGCTCGTTCTGCATGCGTGCGCGCGTCTGTGCATCGAGTGCGCCGAACGGCTCGTCGAGCAGCAGCACGCGCGGCCGGTTGACGAGGCCGCGTGCGATCGCGACGCGCTGCGCCATCCCGCCCGACAGCTGGTTCGGGTACGCATGCTCGAAGCCGTTCAGCCCGACGAGCGCGATGTGCTCGGCCACTGCGCGTCGCTTGCTCGCAGCGTCGAGCGGTGCATTGCGCAGCGCGGCCTCGACGTTCTGCGCGACCGTCAGCCACGGGAACAGCCGGTGATCCTGGAACACGATCCCGCGCTGCAGCGACGTGTCGCGCACCGGTTCGTCCCCGGCGCGGATTTCGCCCGCGTAGTCGGTGTCGAGCCCGGCGATCAGCCGCAGCAACGTCGACTTGCCGCAGCCGCTCGCGCCGACGATCGTGACGAATTCGCCGGCACGCACGTGCAGCGACACGTCGTCGAGCACGGCAAGCGTCGCGCCGCGTTGCGCATAGCGCTTGCTCACGTGGAGGATATCGAGCGAATCGGAAGCGAGGTTCGTCATGGCGGAGCAGGAAGCGACAGGAAGAAGAAGGGCGATCAATGGCGCAGGTCGCCGCGCCGGGCCAGCACCTTGCGTTCGACCGCACGCGCGATCGCGTTCAGCGCCCAGCCGGTCACGCCGACGACGATGATTCCGAACAGCACGAGGTCCATCCGGAACTGCTCGCTGCCGTCGATCAGCGTGTTGCCGATCCCGCTGCCCGCGACGAGCAGGTACTCGGCGCCGAGCGTCGCGAGCCACGAGTAGATGAGGCCGAGATACAGCCCGGTGAAGATCGACGGCAGCGCGGCGGGCAGGAGCACGTAACGCACCAGCTGAAGCCGCGAATAGCGCAGCGCGCGGGCCACGTCGACATACGCGCGCGGCACTGCATGAATGCCGTCGCACGTATGCGTGGCGACCGGCAGAAGCGCGGCGAGTGACAGGAACACGACCTTGGCGGCGTCGCCGAGGCCGAACCAGACGGAAATCAGCGGAATCCACGCGAACAGCGAGATCTGCTTGAACGTGTCGAAGCTCGGGCCGACCACCCGCGCAGCGATGCGCGACAGGCCGAGCGCGGCGCCGAGCAGCAGGCCGCCGGTCGCGCCGATCGCGAAGCCGCACGCTTCGCGCGCGAGCGAAGCCGACAGCGCGCGCGCCAGCGCACCGCTGGTCGTCTGGGTCCACGCCGTGTGCAGCACGTCGGTGGGGCCGACCAGCAGCCCGCTTTTGACGAGATGCGCGGACGAGACGGCCCACCAGAGCGCGAACGCGCCGAGTGGCAGGACGAAACCGCGCCAGTCGGGCACGGGGAAGCGCCGGGCGGTCGAGACGGCGGGCGACGAGGCGTCGGGTGTCGACGTGGCGGCAGGCGGCATGAGCGGCATCCTTGAATCGGGTTCAGCCGCGGAACGCGGACGGCACGCCACGGCGCAGCCGTGCTTCGAGCGCGTCGAGCAGCCGGTTGATTGCGAGGCCGACCGCGCCGACGACGATCACCGCCGCCATCACGAGATCGAGCTGGAACAGCTGGCGCCCGTACACGATCAGGTAGCCGAGCCCTTCGGACGACGCGACGAGTTCGACGACGACGAGCGCGAGCCAGGATTTCGTGAAGGCGAGCCGTACACCGGTCGCGAGTGTCGGGATCGCGGCGGGCAGCACGACGTGGGCGATGCGCTGGCGGCGCGTATAGCCGAACACGCGCGCGACTTCATCGAGCGCAGGCGGCGTCTGGCGGAAACCCTGCAGCGTGCTCATCGTCACGGGGACGAGTGCCGCATGCGCGATCAGCAGGTACTTCAGCGGCTCGCCGACGCCGACGAGCAGCAGCAGGAATGGCAGCCAGCCGAGCACGGGAATTTGCACGAGCGCGTTGAAGCCGGGCAGCACGTAGGCTTCCAGCGTGCGCGACAGGCCGAGCGCCGCACCGGTCGCGAAACCGAGCAGCGTGCCGGCCGCGAAGCCGACCAGCACGCGCTGCAGGCTGACCAGCGTATGGCGCGCGAGATCGCCGCTGGCGGCGAGTTCCGCGAGCGAGTCGGCGACCTGTTCGGGCGGCGGCAGGATCTGCGGCGCGATCCAGCCGCGCGCGCTGCCGACCGTCCACAGCGCGAACAGCAGTGCGGGCAGCGCCCACGGCGCGAGCCGCCACGCCACGCGCTTCACGGCCGCCGCGCGGGTCTGCGCCGCGAGCGCAGGCGGGTCGGACGACGGAATCGGGATCGCGGTGTCGCTCATCGGGGCCAGTCCGGGTCAGGAGAGGGGCTTGCCGGACGCGTCATAGCGCGGCCAGTAGTGCTCGAGGTGCTGCGCGCGCAACGCGTTGTCGAGATACTTCGGTTCGAACCAGCCGTCGACGTCGACCGGCTGGCGGATCAGTTTCAGCTTCAGCGCGTCCTGCGCGACGGCCTTGTAGCGCGCGACGAGGAACGGATCGATCAGCGGCGACAGGCGGTCCTTCAGGCGCTGGTTCGCAAAGTCGGCCTGCCACGACGTATAAGGCACGCCGCTTTTCGCCCACAGCTTGAACAACGCGTCGCGGTTCGCTTCATCGGACGACCAGTGCGCGCCCTTGACCAGCGCGTCGACGACACGCTGCACGATGTCCGGATGCGCGCGCTCGAAGTCGTCGAGCACGAGCAGGTGGGTCTGGCGCGTGAACTGCGGGCCGTCGTTCTGCGATTCGTAGATGATCTTCGCAAGGCCCGCGTCGCGCAGTTTGTACAACTGATAGTCGCCGACCGATGCGTCGATGCCCTTCGACGCGAGCGCGGCGAGCGAACTCGCCGAGTCGAGGTTGATCACGCGCAGGTCGCGTTCGCCGAGGCCGTTCTTCGCGAGCGCATTGTCGGCGACGAGCTGCAGGTTCGTGCCGCGGAAGATCGACACGCGGCGGTCCTTCAGGTCGGCGATCGAGCGGATCGCGGAGTCCGGCGGCACCGCGATCTTCACGCCCGAGCGCACGCTCGCGGCGAGCAGCAGGCGCGTCCTGATTCCATTCGAGCGTGCGAGCACCGCCGGCAGGTCGCCCTGGTAGGCAAAGTCGAGCGCCTTGTTGGCGATCGCCTCGTTGACGGCCGGGCCGGCGCCCTTGAAGAACAGCCACTGCACCTTGATGCCGTCGGTCGCGAACTCCTTTTCGACCAGTTGCTGCAATTGCGCGGTGGCCGCGCTCGACCCGCCGAAGGTCGGCGGATCGCCGGTGCCCTGCTGGGCGACGCCGATGCGGATGGTGGCGGGCTTGTCGGCGTGCGCGGCGACAGCGGGGAACGCGACGAGGGACGCGATCAGCAACGATCGCAGCAGGCGCAGCGGAGACGGGAATCGGTCGATCATGGCGCGTCGGATGGCGAGGAGTGGAAATCGGGCCGGAGGGCGTCGAACCATTCTGGAGGACGCCGCCGGCGCGGGACAAGCAACGATTTGAACTATGCTTATCGCCGCGTTTCCGGTTGGCAAATCACGCGTGGCGCCAATTGGAAATGTCGAATCGCGCGAGCGCCGAGCACCGATCCCGCAGCCGATCGACGGCGTGCAATATTTTCCGGATCGCGCTGGCATGCACGAAAGGATTGCCGGGCAACGCACACGAGAGTGTGTTCTGAATTCGTCAATGCGAAGCGTGCGGCATATCGAAAAACTGAATAAAAAACCATCGAATTGAACGCTGGCGGCAATGATGCGGCCGGGCATTAACATACTTACTTCGAGCCATGACCGGCCTGCCGCGCCACGCTGGAAAAGCGGTAAATGGCGTGCGCGTATTTCATCGCTGAAGCGCTCCGCGCATAAATGCATTCCGACGCCAAATCATTTGAATTCGCCCAGAAAATTGTCTATACCCTAGACGAATTGGCGTAATCCGCATCGTGTCAATGCGGCTCGCCACAACCGCGCGAATGTAGCGGGGAATGCCGTCGCCGCACGCCACGCGTTGCAGCGATCGAATGGATTCCGGGGAATGCGCACGGTCCGATGCCGGGGCCGCCGCATGGGTCAAGAATGAGCGAACGCCGTGCGCACCACCCCGTGCAACACCGCGTCATTACATTCAACGGTCGATCACCGACCCCGCCACACGGAGGTTGTCATGCTGCAATACGTCAAGACCTTGCTGCGCGATGAACGTGGTGTCAGCTCGCTCGAATATGCGGTTCTGGCCGGCATCGTCGTGGTCGCGCTGGCGGCGGTCGGGGTGATTCTCAGCAGCACGTCCGGCGGCTTGCCGGCCGTGTTCACCGCGCTGATCAACAAGGTCACGGCGTTGATCTGATCTCCTGAACCCGCGCGCCGTCGGCGGACACACGGATCCGCAGCGGTACGACGTATCCAGCCGGGGCGCGCCGACGGACGGCTCTCCGATGCTCTTTCTCGCACAGTCGGCGGCGACGCTCGTGCTGGTGTCGCTCGCGACCCAGGACCTGCGCGAGCGGCGCTTGTCCAATCGCGCCGTGCTGGCGTTCGCGATGCTGTATTTGATCGCGGCGGCACTCGCGCGCGACGGGCTCGCGCAACTCGCCGGTCACGTGGCGACCGCCGCGGCGATGCTGCTGCTGTTCGCGGGCTTGCGTCACGCGGGCTGGATGGGCGGCGGCGACGTGAAGCTGGCGGCGGCGGTGTTCCTGTGGGCCGGCCCGACGCTCGCGTTCCCGGTGCTGACGCTCGTCGCCGCGAGCGGCGCCCTGTATGGCGTCGCCGCGCTCGCGGCCGTTGCATGGCGGCGTCACACCGCGCCGGCACGTGCGATCGCGCCGCGCGGCGTGCCGTACGGCATCGCGCTCGCGCTCGGCGGCATGCTGGCCGTCTGGGCGCCGTTTCCTCACGCGGTTTCGCTTGCCTAGCCGGGGGACGCACGCCGCCATGCCCAAACCCCTGAGAATGGCCGTGCTGATCATCGCTGCCGCGATCGGCGCCTTCATCCTGCGTCAGCTGTACGTCTCCGCGTCGACGCCTTCCGCGCCCGGCGAAGCGGCCGAGGTGAGCGTGCGCGTCGCGGCGGCGGACCTGCCCGAAGGGCTGCTGCTGCGCGACAACGATCTCGCGTGGAAGCGCATGCCGCGCACGCAGTTGCCGGCCGGTGCGTTCGTCGAGACGCAACCGGGCGCGGACCTGAAGGGCGCGCTGCTGCGCAATCGTGTCGACGCCGGTGCGCCGATCCGCGCGGACAACGTGATTGCGGCCGGCGCGCCGGATTTTCTCGCGGCCGCGCTGCAGCCCGGCATGCGCGCGATCTCGGTGCCGGTCGACGACGTATCGGGCAACGCGGGGCTGATCCAGCCGGGCGACTTCGTCGACGTGGTGCTCACGCAGGAAATCGGCGGGTCCGCGACGACGCCCGGCACGTTCGAAGCGGAGACGGTCGTGCGGCGCGCGCGCGTGCTCGCGGTCGGCTCGGAATTCCAGCGTGCGAAGACACCCGCGAGCGCGCCGGACGTGCCGGTCCGCGCGCGCACGGTCACGCTCGAGGTCGCGCCGCGCACCGCCCAGGTCGTGCTGGTCGCGACGCGCCTCGGCTCGCTGTCGCTGGCGTTGCGCAGCTTCGCGACGAGTGATCGCCGCCAGGCGGCGGGCGGCGGCGAACAGGAGCCCGATACGCCGCCGGTGTGGGCCGGCGACGTGTCGCGCGCGGCCCGTGACGCGGCGCGGGCGCCGTCCGGGAGAACGGACGGCGGCACGCGGCCGGCGGTGCAGGGCAATACGGTCGTGATTTATCGCGGCTCGTCGGTCGACGACGGGTCGCGCGGCATCGGCATCGGCACGCCTGGCTTGCCGCCGCTGCCGTCCGGGTGGCCGGCTATGCCAGGCATGCCGGTTGCGCCGGCTGCGCCTGCGGGCGGCAACGTCGCCGCGGACGCGACGGCGCAAGCGCCGCGCGCGGCCGTGCCGCAGTGACGGCATGACGATTCGGGCCGGCCGCCCGGCGGCCGGCATTTGACGGGAAGACGCATGGTGCGCATGGTTCGTTGGATCGCTTTCTGGTGCCTGGCCTGCATCGTCGCGCCGGGCGTCGTGCTCGCGCCGCGCGCGCAGGCGGCGGACGCCGGTGCGGCGTTGTCGATCGCGACCGGCAAGGGCGAGATGCTGTCGCTGTCCGAACCCGCGACCGCGATGTTCGTCGCGGACCCGAGCATCGCGGACATCCAGGTGCCGTCGCCGCGCACCGTGTTCGTGTTCGGGAAGAAGGCGGGCACCACCACGCTGATCGCGCTCGGCGCGAACCATCGGCCGATCCTGCGCCGGACGGTGATCGTGCAGGTCGATACCGCGTCGCTGCAGGCGGTGCTCGACAGCCGCTTTCCGCAATTGAAGCTGTCGGTGTCCGGCGCGCCGGGCTCGCTGATGGTGTCGGGCAAGGTGCCGAGCGCAGCCGACGCGGACGCCGTGATGCAGTCGCTCACGCCGTATCTCAACGACAAGGAAAAGATCGTCAACCGGCTCACGCTGTCGCGCCCGATCCAGGTGAACCTGCGCGTGCGCGTGACCGAGGTGAGCCGCAACGTCACGCAGCAGCTCGGCATCAACTGGAGCTCGCTCGGCGCGGCCGGCAATTTCGTTGGCGGGTTGTTCAACGGACGCACGCTGTTCGATCCGACGACCAAGCTGTTCAACCTGTCGCCGACCGGCGCGTATTCGATACTCGGCGGTTTCCACGCGGGGCGCTGGTCGATCGACGTCGTGCTCGATGCGCTCGACCAGGAAGGCCTGATCACGATGCTCGCTGAGCCGAATCTCACCGCGATGTCCGGGCAGACCGCGAGCTTCCTCGCCGGCGGCGAAATTCCGATTCCGGTCGCGCAGGCCGGCACCACGACCGGCGCGATCACGGTCGAGTTCAAGCCGTTCGGCGTGTCGCTCGACTTCACGCCGACCGTGCTCGCCGACAACCGGATCAGCCTGAAGGTGCGGCCGGAGGTGAGCGAGGTCGACTCGAGCAACAGCGTGACGACGGGCGGCGTCACGGTGCCGGGGCTTTCCGTGCGGCGCGTCGAGACGACGGTCGAGCTGTCGAGCGGGCAGAGCTTCGCGATCGGCGGCCTGCTGCAGAGCCAGACGGCCGATACCGTGTCGCAGATCCCGGGGCTCGGCCGGCTGCCGATCATCGGCCGGCTGTTTTCGTCGAAGAACTTCCAGGACAACAAGACCGAGGTCGTCGTGATCGTGACGCCGTACATCGTGCAGCCGACCGGCCCCGGCCAGCTCGAGCAGGCGCTCGACACCGTCGCGCGGCCGAGCAGCGATCTCGAGTTCGCGATCCAGCGCAATCTCGGGATCGACATGCTGTCGGGCGACACGCCGCGCCTCGTCGGCGCCGCGGGCTTCGTGTACTGACCGGAGGAGCGCATGCGAATTCGAACCATCGTCTCCGTCCTGTTGCCGCCGGCGCTGGCGGGTTGCCTGTCGGCGCCGCCGCCGATCAACCTGCCCGATGCGCGCGCGATCGGCTTCGACGGCGTGCACGCGGTGCCGCCCGACTGCGCGAAGCTGATGCAGCCGTCGCATCTCGTCGATGCCGGGTTCGGGCGGCCCGGCGTGCCGTTCGGCTGCGCGACCTACACGAATCTCGCGACGATGCTCGCGCGCCCGGAGGATCTCGTCGCGCCCGTGCCGTATGGCGGCGCGGACGCGCAAGTCGCGGCCGACGCCGTGCGCCGCTACGTCGAGGATCGCGTGAAGCAGCCCGCACCCGGCAAGACGTTGACGACGACCGGCTCGCCCGGCCATTGACCCACTCCCGATGCGAAGCGCGATGCCGCCCATGAACGTCCTCGACCGCCAGAATGCCAAGCACGCCGCCGCAGCCGGAGCGGCGGACCTCGTCGCGGTCGTGTCCGACGCCGGCAGCGAGGACGTGATCCGGCGCGTCGCGCAGGATCTGTCGATCACGCGCGCCCATGTGCAGCCGGGCAACTGCGACGACGCGATCCGGCTGTTGCAGCAGCATGAACGCTCGCCGCGCCAGCTGATCGTCGACGTGTCGGATTCGGTGCTGCCGGTATCCGACCTGATGCGGCTGGCCGACGTGTGCGATCCGTCGGTGAGGGTCATCGCGATCGGCACGCAGAACGACGTCGGGCTGTTCCGCAACCTGCTCGGCATCGGCGTGCAGGACTACATCGTGAAGCCGCTGACCGTCGAGTTGATGCGGCGCGCGCTGACCGCGACGGAATCGGTCGTGCAGGCGCGCACCGGCAAGATCGTCGCCTTCGTCGGCGCGCGCGGCGGGGTGGGCACGACCACGATCGCGGTGAGTCTCGCGCGCTGCCTGGCGGGCGAGAAGCGCCGCCGCGTCGCGTACGTCGACCTCAACCTGCATGGCGGCGGCGCGAACTCGATGTTCGGGCTGTCGAGCAACAACGGGCTGATCGAATTGCTGAACATGGAGCAGCGCCCCGACGACGCGTTGTTCGACCGCATGTTCGTCACGAAGGGCGACCGCCTGCACGTGCTGTCGGCCGAACTGGCGTACGGCGAGGAAGCGTCGTTGCGCGACGATGCGGTCGCGTTGCTCGTCGACATGCTCAAGGACCGCTTCCACTACGTGCTGTTCGACGTGGGCACCCGCGTCGGCAAGCTGTTCGAGGACGCGCTGGCGGTGTCCGATCTCGTCTATATCGTCGCCGACCGTTCGGTGCACGCCGCGTACGAAGCCGCGCGGCTTGCGCGCTTCGTGAAGGAGCTGCCCGGCGAGCGGCTGCTGTCGATGATGCTGAACAACCCGCTCGAACCGGTCAAGGGACGCGTCGCGCAGACCGACTTCGAGGACGCATTCGGCGGCGTGAGGCTGCGCGAGCTGCCGCACGAGCCGCAGCCGCTCGCGGTCGCCGAGAACCTCGGCGAGCCGATCGAGCGCGCGAAACGTCACGGCTTCCTGGACGAGATCCGGCTGCTCGCGAACGGCATCACCGGCGAATCGATGGCCGTCGCCGAGCCATGGTACGCGCGCTTCGTCAAATGGAGGAAGGGATCGTGACGTTCGGTACCCGCAAGCAGTCGACGCCGGACCCGGCGCCCGCAGGGGCGCCCGCCGCGCCGCGCGACGGCGCGCCCGGGCCGGGCCCGGGCGCGGGTCCGGCCGCGAGCCCGGCGCCCGCGTCCGCGCGCGCGCTGGCGTCGGCCGATACCCAGGAGGCGCTCATTCGCTCCGGCAAGTTCGATGCGATTCGCACCGCGGTGTTTTCGTCGATGAACATGTCGGCGGCGCTGATGAAGACGCGCGACGAAGTGCGTGCGGGCATCGAACAGGTGGCTGCGCACACTGTCGAGCGCGAACGTCTGAAGATCACGACGGGCGAGCAGGTGCTGATCGTCGATGCGATCCTGAACGACATGTTCGGCGTCGGGCCGATCGAGCCGCTGCTCGCCGACGACACCGTCTCCGACATTCTCGTGAACGGCCCCGATCAGGTGTACGTCGAGCGCGCGGGCCGGCTCGAACTCACGCCGCTGAAGTTTCGCGACAACGCGCACGTGACGAGCGTCGCGCAGCGGATCGCGGCGGCGGTGGGGCGTCGCGTCGACGAAAGCAGCCCGATGGTCGACGCGCGTCTCGCCGACGGCAGCCGCGTGAACGTGGTCCTGCCGCCGATCGCGATGCGCGGCGCGTCGATCTCCATTCGCAAGTTCGCGAAGCGCGACATCACGCTTGCGCGCATGGCGCATCAAGGCAATATCTCGCACGGGATGCTTCAGGTGCTGAAGATCGCGTGCGCGTGCCGGCTGAACATCGTGATCTCGGGCGGTACGGGTTCGGGCAAGACGACGTTGCTCAACGCGCTGTCGCAACATATCGAGGAGCACGAACGAATCGTGACGATCGAGGACGCCGCCGAGCTGCAACTGCTGCAGCCGCACGTCGTGAGTCTCGAGACGCGGCCGGAGAATACGGAAGGGCTCGGCGGGATTTCGCAGCGCGACCTCGTGCGCAACGCGCTGCGGATGCGGCCCGACCGCATCATCCTCGGCGAAATCCGCGGCGCGGAGGCGTTCGACGTGCTGCAGGCGATGAATACCGGGCACGACGGCTCGATGACGACGATCCATGCGAATTCGCCGCGCGACGCGATCAGCCGGCTCGAAAGCATGGTCATGATGGCGAACGCGAACCTGCAGCTGCTGTCGATCCGGCGCCAGATCGCGAGCGCCGTGCACCTGTTCGTGCAGGTCGAGCGGATGCGCGACGGCGTGCGCCGCGTGACCCGCATCACCGAGATCGTCGGGATGGAGGGCGAGGTGGTGATCACGCAGGATCTCTTCGCGTTCCGTCAGGAAGGCGACACGACGCGGGACGTGGTGAAAGGCGTGTTCGAGGCGTCGTCGCTGCGGCCTGCGTTCGCGCCGCGCGCCGCGTATTACGGCGTCGAGGACGCGCTTTCCGAGGTATTCCGGCAATGAGCGCCGCGGACCTGTTCGCGCTCGGCGCATTCGTCGTGATCCTCGCGGTGGGCCTGGCGCTGTCCGCGCTGCTCGATCGTGCGCGCCACACGCCGGAGCAGCGCATTCGCGCGCGGATGCGGCACCTTGCGCCATCGCTGGCGGGCCGGGAGGCCGGTGCGGCCGCGGCGCCCGGCGTCGCGCTGTTCAACCTGCCGCGCCGGCAAAGCCGCGCGCGTGCGTGGCTGCAGCGTTACGTGACGCGCGTGCGGGCGGTCGGCGGCGAACGCGGGATGCGGATCGTCGTCGCCGGCACGCTCGCCGGCGCGATCGCCGCGATCGCCGTGGTGGAGCTCGTCGCGCTGCCGAGCGTACTTCATCCGCTGATCTACGTCGGGTTGCCGCTGGTGGCGATGCGCGCCAGTTACCGCGCGCTGGTCGAGCGGTTCCGGCTGCGCTTTCTCGAAGCGTTCCCGGACGCGATCGACCTGATCGTGCGGGCGGTGCGCGCGGGCATTCCGGTCACGCAGGCGATCAGCACGGTGGGCGACAGCGCGGCGGAGCCGGTGCGCTCGACCTTTCGCACGATGGGCGACAGCCTGCGCGTCGGCGCGGATCTGAAGGACGTGCTGACGCTCGCGGCGGACCGGCTGATGATCGCGGACTTCTCGTTCTTCACCGTCTATCTGCTGCTGCAGCGCGAGACGGGCGGCAGCCTCGGCGAGACGCTCGACGAGCTGTCGAGCATCATTCGCACGCGCCGCGACATCCGCCTGAAGACGCGCGCGTTGACCGCCGAAGGGCGGATCACCACGAAGATCATTTCGGCGGTGCCGTTCGTGATGATCGGTGCGCTGTTCCTCGTGAACCGCGCGTACGTGATGCTGCTGTTCGACACGCATCCCGGACGCGTGATGCTGACGATCGCCGCGGCGCTGCTGACGATCGGACTGCTTATGATCCGCAAGATCTCGAAACTGGATACCGCGCGATGACGATGTCGATGCTGGCCGCCCGCGGCCTCGAACTGTTGTTGCTGCTCGCGTGCGTCGCGGCGGCGCTCGCGCCGCCCGGCGGCGGCACGCGCCGGCGGATCGCGGAGCGAGTGCAGCAGGCGGCCGGGCAGCGCCCGCTGTCGCTGGCGTCGGGGCGGCTGCAGCCGGGCGAGGTGCGTCAGGACCTGACGCGGCGGCTCGCGCAGCTCGGCGAGCGGCTGCCCGTGCTCGACCCGATGCAGCGCGCGAAGCTCGGGCTGCAGCTCACGCGCGCGGGTTTTCGCGAGCGGCGTGCGGTATCGTCGATGATCGGCATCAAGCTGAGTTGCGGCGTGCTGTTCGCGGGCGTCGCGATCGTGTTCAGCCCGTACATTCCGCGCTTCGGCGAATACTTCGTGATCCGCGCCCTGGCGATGGTCGCCGCGTTCGTGATCGGCGTGATCGTGCCTGAATACGTGCTCGGCGCGATGATCCGGCGGCGTCGGCGCATCATCTCCGCGTGCTTTCCGGATGCGCTCGACCTGCTCGTGATCTGCACGATGGCCGGCAACAGCCTCGCATCGGGCGTGCGGCGTGTCGCGCGCGAACTCGAGCGCATTTGCCCGCCGCTCGCCGACGAGCTGAAGGTGTGCGCGGACGAGCTGACGCTGAGCGGCAACGTGGCCGAAGCCCTTGCGCACTTTTCGATACGCGTCGACTTCGCGTCGGCGCGTTCGCTTGCCACGACGCTTACGCAATCGCAGCGATTCGGCACGCCGATCACGCAGGCGCTGCGGACGCTGTCGCGCAGCGAGCGGACCGAGCAGATCGTCGCGCTCGAGGAACAGGCCGCGAAGCTCGCGCCGAAGATCACGCTGCCGATGATGCTGTTCATCCTGCCGACGGTCGGCCTGATCGCGGCGGGCCCGGCGGCGATCCGCCTGCTCGAGGTATTCAAATGACACGATCCGTCCTCCGTGCGCTCGCGTTCGCGGCCGTGTTGCCGGTGCTGGCCGGCGGCTGCGCGCCGGGTATCCAGACGCGGCCGGCGCTGTCGCACAAGAGCGACGATCCGCAGGCCGAATTGCGCATTGCCGACAGCGCGCTGGCCGGCGGCAACGTCGATCTCGCATCGACGCTGTACGAGAAGGTGCTTGCCCGGCATCCCGATTCGCTCCCGGCGCGTCTGGGGCTCGGCGACGTCAACTACCGCGCGGGCGATCTGGAGCGCGCGCGAATTCTCTACGAGCAGGCACGGCAGCAGGCGCCCGCCGAACTCGGGCCGCAGATCGGGCTTGCGCGGGTCGCGTTGCGGCAGCGTCGGCTCGACGAGGCCGCACGGCGCTACCGCGACCTGCTGGCCGCGCAGCCGAACCTTCCGCTCGCGGCCGAAGGGCTCGGCACGGTGCTCGATCTGCAGGGCCGCCACGAGGACGCGCAGGCCGTGTACCGGGATGCGCTGCGCGCGCATCCGGATGCGCAGGGGCTGCGTGTCGACCTCGGGCTGTCGCTCGTGCTGGGCAACCGGCCACGCGAGGGCGTGAACGTATTGCTCGACGTGGCCGGGCTGCCCGACGCGCCGTGGCAGGCGCGCCAGAATCTCGCGTTCGCGTATGGCGTGCTCGGCAACACCGATTCGGCGAAGAAGTTGCTGTCCGCGGATCTGCCCGCGTCGGCGGTGGCTGACAATCTGCGCGTCTACCAGGCGGTGCGCGCGCAGCTCGCGTCGCGCCCGGCGTCCGCCGCGGCGCGGCCGTCGACGGGCGCCGCGCTCGAGCCGCGTGCCGTGCCGCCCGCCGCGGAGGCCGAAAAATGACACGCGGGGCGATGGGCGCGCGCCGCGCGCGCGGCGTCGTGTCGCTCGAATTCGTGCTGATGCTGCCGTTCCTGTTGATGGTGCTGATCGGTATCATCGACACCAGCCTGCTGCTATGCGACAAGGCCGTCATCACGAACGCGAGCCGCGAGGCCGCGCGCGCCGGCGTCGTGTTGCGCGTGCCGATGCTGACCACGACGCAGATCGCCAGCGTCGCATCGAGCTACATGCAGAACAGCCTGATCACCGGCGGCGCCGCGACGACGCCGACCGTGACCGTGACGCAGGCGAACGGCACGACGTCGGGCACCGCGCTGACGGTCACGGTGACCTACACGTATTCGGGGCTGGTGCTGGGTTCGGCATTCAGCGCGCTGACCGGCCCGGTGACGATCTCGGCCAGCTCGGTGATGCTTTATGAATGACGCCGCCGACGCGCCAGGGATCGGCGCCGTGCGCGAGCGCGGTTCCGTCGCGCTGTTCTTCCTGATGTTCCTGATTCCGCTGCTGTCGTTCGGCGCGCTGGCGATCGACATCGCGTGGGTGGCCACCGTGCGCAACCAGTTGCAGAACGCCGCCGACGCGGCTGCGCTCGCGGGGGCCGACGCGATGATGTCGCCGACCGGCGGCGCGCTGAACTGGTCGCAGGCCGCGCCTGCGGCGAACGGCGTGATCGCGCAGAACGCGGCGGCAGGCGCACCGCTGGCGACCGGCACGGTGACGACCGGCTACTGGAACGTGACGCGCAGCCCCGCGTCGATGCAGCCGACCACCATCACGCCCGGCTCGTACGATGTGCCCGCGGTGCAGGTGACCGTGTCGCGCGCGCCGGGCGTGAACGGCGGGTCGATTCCGCTGCTGCTCGGCGGGCTGCTCGGCATCCCCGGCGCATCCGGCAGCGCGACCGCGATCGCGGTGCTCGCCGCGCCCGGCGGAGTCGCGGCAGGCGGGCTCTTTCCGATCGCGATCGACCAGTGCGTGTACAACCAGTACTGGAACGCGGCGACCAACCAGCCGCTGATCAATCCATTGACCGGCCTGCCGTACGAATTCTCGATCACGAACGGCCAGACCTACGGCGCGCTGTGCATGGGCGGCCAGTGGACGTCGTTCCAGTCGACCGCGACCGACACGACGACGATGGGCGGCCTGATGGTGACCGGCAACCCGACGACGCTCAACATCGGCGACAGCATCTATCTCGCGACCGGCGTGAAGGCCACGCTCTACACGTCGGTGCCGGTCGGCACGACGGTCGTGCTGCCGGTCGTCACGCAGACGGCGAGCAGCACCTACGTGCCGATCGTCGCGTTCGCGGCGTTCCACATCGACGTGTCGCTCGGCGGGACGTACAAGTACATCCAGGGGCACTTCGTCGCCGGCGTGAAGATGACCGGCGTCGCGACGGGCGTCGGGCCGTACTACGGCGTATACGTGCCGCCGCGGCTCGCGCTGTGAGCGTCGTGGCGCGCGCGGCGCAGCAGCACGAGCAGCGCGAAGAGCGTCACGGCCGGGCCGATCTGCGGCCACTGGAGCCACGGGTTCAGGTATTCGACGATCGGCAGTGCCCACATCAGCGCGATCGCGGTCTGTTCGCCGCGCAGCCAGCCGTCGCGCCAGCCGATCGACAGCATGCAGGCGATCGCGATGGCGAGCCATGTGAGTTCGTAGTGCCACAGGTACGGGGTGGCCACGAGCGTCGCGACCGTCAGCACGGCGGCGCGCACGCGGGTATCGCGCGACTGCGTCCAGGCGATGCAGGCGGCCGCGATCGTGATCGCGGCAATGCCCGCATGTGCCGCATACGCGGCGCCGAGCGGCACGCCCGAGAGGCGGAACGCCGCGAACGGCGTCGGCGACGCGAGCCAGAACACGACACCGTGTTCGAGGACGATCGAGCGTACGAGGTCCGTGCCGGCCGCGAACAGGCGCAACGACTCGATGCCGCAGACCAGGACGCCCAGCGCGACGAAAGTGCCGGTGGCGAGCGCAGCCCACGCGATCGTGCGCCATGCGCGTGTCGCCACCAGCACGAACGGGAACAGCAGCGCCATCTGCGGCTTGACGGACAGCAGTCCGATGCAAAGGCCCGCCCACATCGGCCGCCGCTCGGCCCAGTGGACGGCCAGCGCCGCGCACGATGCGGTCAGGAACGCGTTTTGCCCGAGCGCCCCGGTGACGAACACGCACGGCGCGACGGGCAGCGCAACGATGCCGGCGCGCCATGCGCCGGGAATCACGCCGAGACGCGCCACGCGCCATGCGGCGAGGCCCAGCGCGGCGACACCGGACGCGACGAACAGCGGATAACCGAGCGCGAACGGAAGCAGCGCCAGCGGCGTCACGAGCAGCAGATACGTGGGCGGGTACAGCCACGGGGCGAAGGCGTCGCGACGAAGATTCGGGAACAGTTCGGCCGTCAGCCGCGAGAACGCCGAGAAATCGTATGCCTGCGAGGGCGAGCGGTGCAGCATGACGTACGACGCGGACCAGAACACCGAGAAGTCGGCGCCGGCGCGAGACAGGACGCTGCCGTGCGCATGACGCACGACGGATATCCAGATCGCGACGAACAACGCGGACAACGCCAGCATCAGCGTGCTGTACAGGATGACGCGTCGCGGTGTGAGCCACGCGACGACCGGGCGCTCCGCCGAGCGCAGCGATTGCCGGGGAATGTCCAATTGCGGCCGCCCGGTTCTACTTGAACGACGCCTTGCGAGCGGCGACGCCGGTTGCCGCCGGCAGCGCCGTCCGGCGGCGCGCGGCGTTCGCGCGCTTCAGCGGGAACTGCAGCAGCTTCGATGCCGGCTGCCCGGCGGCATCGCGCTCGGCACGATAGCGTCGCCTCACGAGATAGACGGGGCGCTGCTTGGACTCGTGATAGATCCGGCCGAGGTATTCGCCGATCACGCCGATGCCGATCAACTGGATGCCGCCGACGAACAGCACGACGGAAATCAGCGACGGGTAGCCATGCACCGGATTGCCGAACAGCAGCGTTCGCACCACGATGAACGCGCCGTACACGAGCGACAGCATCGCGAACGTGAGGCCGACGTAGGTCCACACGCGCAGCGGCACGGTGCTGAAGCTCGTGATGCCCTCGAGCGCGAAGTTCCAGCGGCGCCATCCGGAGAACTTCGAGCGGCCGCCGCTGCGCGGCGCGCGCGTGTATTCGACGATCGCGGTGCGAAAGCCGACCCACGCGAACAGCCCCTTCATGAACCGCCGCCGCTCCGGCAGCGCGCGCAGCGCATCGACGACCTCGCGATCCATCAGGCGGAAATCGCCGACGTTTTCCGGCATTTCGACTTCGGACAGCGCATTGTGCACGCGATAGTAGAGTGCCGCCGCCGCGCGCTGCAGGTACGGATCGCACATCCGGTCGGTGCGTTTCGCGGCGACGACTTCGGCCCCGCCGCGCCAGTGTTCGATCATCGCGGGAATCAGCGCGGGCGGGTCCTGCAGGTCGGCGTCGATCAGGATCACCGCGGCGCCGGCGGCCTCGTCGAGGCCCGCGGTGAGCGCCGCTTCCTTGCCGAAGCGGCGCGTGAGATCCACGACGTGCACGCGCGGGTCGCGTGCGGCGACCGCGACCAGCCGGTCGAGCGTGCGGTCGCGGCTGCCGTCGTTGATGCAGACGATCTCGAAGCGCACCCCGGCGACCGACTCGAGAACGGGCAGCGTTTCTGCAAAGAATGCGTCGATCGTTTCCTCTTCGTCGTGAAACGGCACGACGAGCGATATCAGCGGCTTCCTGGCGTGCGTGGACATGCTGCGGTTCCCCCGAGAGATCCGGCCTGCGCTGCACCGTATGGTTCCGGTTGTCGTTCGCCGAACGGGCCCGGCCCGGTTCGGCGTGAAGTCGGTTCCGGCCTGCTCGTCCACCGCGTACCGGACGACAGGCATTGCGTTCATTGTAGGCAGGAATCGCCGATTCGTAACACGTATCGGTGGATTTGCACGCCTGGCCGGTTTGCTGGGGAAAACATCGGACGGCGGCGCGTCGGCGAACCGCGCGCGGCGGCGCCAGGATGGCGTTTTCAAGACCGCTGGAGGGCGCGATGCAGGTTCAGGATCTGGCCGGTGCGCCGCCCGATTTCTGGGTGGCGATGGCGGAAGACCTCGGCGCGCCGCGCGGCGACGCAGCACGGTGCACGGTCATTCGCGAACCGGGCGGCACGCCGGTGCCGAAACCGCGCTGAACGCGCGCGAAACCGATCAGGCGGCCGACAGGTTGCGTATCGCGATCGACGCGACGTCGACGCGCTTCGGCAGGATCGCGTCCGCGGCGGCACGGTCGGCGACCCGTTGCAGCACGTCGATGTCCGCGCCGGTGACGCCGCGCTGCGCGAGCGCCGCGCGGCGGACGATGTCGGCGGCCGCATCGCGCGGCAGGCGCGTGAGCGACGCATAGACGGCCGCGTAATCGGAAGAGTGCGACAAGGCCCACTGGCCGGCGCGGGTCAGGCGCGCGAGCACGTCCGACAGCGCCGCGCGCTTGGATCGATCGTCGAGCGTGTCGACGGGCGATGTGAGGAACGCGAGCCCCGAATTGATCCCGCTGCCGTCGCGCACGATGCGCGCACCGCGCCGCACCACATGTCCGTAATACGGATCGAAGGTCGCCCAGATGCCGATCTGCTTCGCCTCGAATGCGGCGAACGCATCGACCGGCAGCACGAAGCGCACCTCGACGTCGCCCGGTGCGAGGCCGTGTTCGCGCAGCGCGCCGTACAGCTGGTATTGCGAGATGCTGCCGCGCGCCGACGACACGACGACGGTGCGCCCCTTCAGGTCGGCGACGGTGCGCACCGGCGAATCGGGCTGCACGACGATGCCCAGCGACGTCGGCGAGCCGACGCGCGTCGCGACGATCCGCAATGCCGGATCGCCGAGCGCGGCCGTCAACACGGGCAGGTCGCCGGCCGGCGCGAGATCGATCGCGCCCGCGCGCTGCGCTTCGAACAACGGTGCCGCGCCCTGGAAATTCGCCCAGCGAAACCGGTACGGCACGCCGTCGAGCACGCGCGCGGCTTCAGCCAGCGCGCGCAGGCCGCCGGCCTGGTCGCCGAGCACCAGCGTGACGTTCGACAGGTCGGGGCCGGCCGCGCGCACGGGCGATGCGGCGGCGCCGGCCAGCGGTGCGGCGGCCAGGGCGGCCACGCGCAGCAGGGCGCGGCGGCGGGCCGGGGCGGGGGGCGAAGTCATCGGCGGCAGGTCCTCGGTGATCCGCGCGCAAGCCGCGCGGCTGCCGGGCAGATTACGGAATCGGTTTCGCGCCGGCAAACATCGAATCGCGAAATGCTTATTCATGCGAGGGTGGGGAGTGGCGGTGTGGAGAAGCCAAGGCCGCGGCCGCCCTCGACGCATGCTCGACGGCGGCGGGGCGGCGCCAGTCCGTTGCTGGCGCGAACAGGCCCAGGCCCTAGCCAGCGGCCGGAACGGTGCGCAGGAAGGCGCGCACCGCGGGCGCCTTTTCGAAGCGCCGATGCGCGAGCGCGAGCTCGGACATGATCGGCTTGCCGGCGATCGGCCGGTACACGACGCCCGGCAACGACACGCAGCCGGCGAGCGCGTCCGGGATCACGGCGACCCAGCCGTTCACCGACACGCACGCGAGCACCGCGAGCAACCCGCCCGGCCGCGCGGCGATCACCGGCGCGAAGCGGCCGCGGCGTGCGACTTCGAGCGTGCCGCGTTCCTGTTCCGGCACCGCGAAGCGTGCGTCGGCGAGATCGGCGGCGCGCACGGCGGTCATCGCCGCGTAACGCGAATCGGCCGGCACCGCCGCGACGAACACGTCGCGTTGCAGCGTGACGATCCGCAGGCCGCCCGGCAGCGGCAACGGCGGGCGCACGTATGCGAGGTCGAGCCGGCCCGTGTCGAGCTGCTTCGCGACGTCGTCCATCGGCACCTCGCGCAGGTTCAGCTCGATACGCGGATGCGCGGCGCGGAACGCGCCGACCGTGCGCTGCAGTGTGCCCGAATAAACGGCCGACGACACATGGCCGATCTCGAGGCGGCCGAGCTCGCCTCGCTCGGCGAGGGTCGCGAGTTCGCGCCCGCGCTGCAGATGCTCGAACGCGGCGCTCGCCTCGGCGAGAAACGCCTCGCCGGCCGCCGTCAGCGTGACCGCGCGGCGCGAGCGCTGGAACAGCCGCACGCCGAGCACCCGCTCGGCTTCCTGGATCTGCCGCGTGAGCGCGGGCGGCGCCATGTCGAGCGCGTCGGCCGCGCGGGCGAAATGCAGGTGCTGCGCGACGGCCAGGAATGCGCGCACGTGACGGAATTCGAGCGGATTCATGATTGCGATTTTCGTCAATGAAACTGCATGGGTATGTCAATGACAGGCAATACGGGGCCAGCCTAGCATACGGCTCGTCCCTCTTGCTCCGGAGCCCGTCGATGTCCCAGTCTTCTCCCGCCCCGCGTGCCGGCGCGCCCGCCGCAGCGCATGCGCATGCCCGCCTGCCGGCCGCCGCGACGCTCGCGGTCGCCTCGGCGACGTGCTCGCTGATCGTGCTCGACACGAACGTCGTCGCCGTGTCGCTGCCGAGTGTCGCGCGCAGCTTTCATGCGAGTTTCGCGGACATCGAGTGGGTCGTGAGCGCCTACATGACCGCGTTCGCCGCATGCCTGCTGCCGGCCGGCGGGCTCGCGGATCGCTTCGGGCGCAAACGCATGCTCGGCGCGGGGCTCGCGCTCTTTGCGCTCGCGTCGCTCGGGTGCGGGATCGCGCCGTCGGCCGGCTGGCTGATCGCCGCGCGCGCGGTGAAGGGCGGCGGGGCCGCGCTATTGCTGACGGCCGCGCTCGCGGTGATCGCGAACCGCTTTCCGGACGGGCGCGAACGCGCCCGCGCGTGGGCGATCTGGGGAATGTGCATGGGGATCGCGACGGCCGTCGCGCCGCTGGTCGGCGGCGCGATCACGCAGTGGATCGGCTGGCGCTGGGTGTTCCTGCTGAACCTGCCGGTGTGCGCGCTGCTCGCGGTCGGCGCGCGCGTGGCGATCGACGAGTCGCGCGACCCGCATGCGAAACGGGTCGACGCCGCGGGCAGCCTGCTGTTCGGCACGGCGCTCGCGTGCGCGATCGCGGCGCTGATCGGCGCGCCGTCGCACGGCTGGCTGTCGGCCGCGACGCTCGGCCGGTTCGCGCTCGCCGGCGCGCTGCTGGCCGCGTTCATCGGCGCGGAGCGCTGGCAGGCGCGGCCGATGATCGATCTCGCGCTGTTTCGCCAGCCGCGCTTCGTCGGCGCCGTGCTCGCGATGTTCGGCTACGCGGCGTGCGCGCAGGTGATGATGACGTTCCTGCCGCTGTACCTGCAGAACGCGTTCGGGATGTCGGCGATCGACGCGGGGCTCGGGATGTTGCCGTTCGCGTTCGCGATGATCGCGGGGCCGTCGCTCGGCGGCATGCTCGCGTCGCGCGTGTCGTCCGGCGGCGTGCTGGCGGGCGGGCTCGCACTGATCGGCGCGGGCAATCTCGCGACCGCGGCGCTGACCGCTTTCGGCGACTACCGGCTCGTCGCGCTCGGGATGTTCGTGACGGGCTGCGGTGCCGGCATCATGAACGGCGACACGCAGAAGGCCATCATGGCGTGCGTGCCGCCGAGCCGGACCGGAATGGCGTCGGGCATCAGCACGACCACCCGCTTCTCGGCGATCGTGACGGCCGTCGGCGTGCTCGGCGCGGTGCTGGCCGCCAGCACGCACGCGCGACTCGACCGGATGCTGTCCGCCGTGGCGGACGTGCGCGCGTTCGTCGATGCGCCGTTCATGTCGAGCCTGCTGGCCGGCGATCTCGGGCAGGCGCTGGCGCACGTGCCGCCGTCGGCCGCGCGCACGCTCGCCGATGCGGCGCCCGCGGCCTTCGCGAGCGGATTCGCCGCCGCGCTGACGGTGAGCGGCGTGCTCGCGCTGGCTGTCGCCGCCATTGCATACACGTTGCTTGCGCAACCGATGCGCGATGCGTGACGCCTGTCGCGAGCGACGCGCTTCCCGTTGCACGCGACGACGCGGCGTCGTCGAGCCCGCGGTTCAGCGCGATTTCATCGCGAGGCGATGGATGCGCGCCGCGCGCGCGACGTGCGATCGCTGCGATGCACCGCAGTGCGTCGCCTGCCGGCGGCGTGTGCGCCGCGTCGGCTCGGGCGGGGCATCGGCGATCGGCGCGTTCGTTCGCGCGTCCGCATCCGCGTTCGCGTTCGCGGCGACCGCCGCAACGGCCGGCCGTGCGGCCTCCGCATCGAGCCAGCCGCGCGTCGCCTCGGCGATCAGCCCGCGCAGCCAGCGCACACCGTCGACGCACGGTCCCGATTCGTTGCACGTCATCCGATACACGATGTCGGGCGGCTCGGCCGGCAGCGCGACCGTGCCGAGCGGCAGCAGCTTCGCGTAGTGGCGCGCGAGCCGGTACGTGGTGGTCAGGATCAGATCGGAGCGCACCAGCGCGTGCGCGGCGAGTTCGAAGTGCGGCAGCGTGACGACGATCCGCCGTTGCAGGCCGACGCGTTCGAGCTGCCGGTCGATCGCGCCGGACGCTTCGAGCCACGACGGCGTCGGGCACAGTTGCGGCGCCTGCGCGAAGTCGGCGGCCGTCATCGCGCCGCGCCGCGCGAGCGGATGCGTCGCGCGCATCAGGCACACGACGCGATCGTCGAACAGGTCGTCCTGCCGGAACCGCGACGAGCGGGCAGGGCGGTTGTCGATCACGACGTCGAGCTCGCCGTCGGCGAGTGCCCGTTCGTCGTCGAAGCCGTCGCCGAGCGGATGAAACACGAGCTGCGCGTTCGGTGCGCGTTCGCGGAACAGCGCGACGAGCTTCGGCACGAACAGCACGTTCAGGTAGTCGGGGCAGCCGATCCGGTAAGTGCGCACCGACGTGCGCGCGTCGAAGGTCGGCTGCTGGATGCGGATGAAGTCGATCACGCGCAGCGCGTTGCGCAGCGGCTCGATCAGCCGCGCGCCGAACTCGGTCGGCACCATCCCGTAGCGGCTGCGTACCAGCAGCGGATCGCCGAGCAGCGTGCGCAGGCGCTTGAGCGCGGCGCTCGTCGCCGGCTGCGACATGTTCAGCCGCACGGCCGCGCGCGACACGGTGCGCTCGGTCAGCAGCACGAGCAGGATGCGCATCAGCCGCGCGTCCAGCACGTCGAGCGCGCCCGTTGCGTCGGACGCGTCGAGGGCAACGCCGTTCGGCTCCGGTGCGTCCCGCATGGCGCTACGCGTTCGCGCGGCCCGTCATTTGGCGAAGGTGCCCGGCCAGCCGACGATCCGCTTCGGACGCGGCGGCGCATACGTGCGGACCTTCGACGTCTTCAGCTTCAGGCGCACCAGCGATTCGGCAAGCGCGACCGCGGCCGACACGCCGTCGACGACCGGCACGCCCGTGCATTCCTCGATCTGCCGGTCGAGGCCGGCCATCCCGCCGCAGCCGAGGCAGATCACTTCCGCGTGATCGTCCTTCACCGCGCGCGCGGCCTGGTCGACGATCGACTCGATCGCGCGGGCCGGGTTCTCCTCGAGTTCGAGCACCGCGAGACCGCTCGCGCGCACCGATGCGCAGCGCGCATCGAGCCCGGCGAGCTTCAGGCGATCCTCGATCAGCGGCACCGTGCGGTCGAGCGTCGTGACGACCGAATAGCGGTGGCCGAGCAGCATCGCGACGCTCGCGGCCGCTTCGGTGATGTCGACGACGGGCACCGTCAGCAGTTCCTGCAGCCCTTCGCGGCCGTGTTCGCCGTAGCCGGCCTGGATCACCGCGTCGTACGGCTCGTCGTAGCTCAACACGCGGTCCATCACGGCGATCGCCGCGAGGTAGCTCTCGAAGTTGCCCTCGACCGACTCCGCGCCGAAGCGCGGCGTCAGCCCGACGATCTCCGTGCCGGGCGACGCGGCGGCGCGCGCCTGCGCGGCGATGGCGTCGGTGATCGATTCGGTCGTGTTGACGTTGACTACCAGGATTCTCATCGGTGCACTCCGTATGCTGCGTTCAGTGTCGGGCGCAGGCGACCGCGATGTGTTCGCCCGAGCGCTCCTCGTATTGCCGTTTGCGATCGGCCGTCAGCCAGTACACGCCGCCCGCGACGGCCGCGCCGAGCAGCCAGGAGAACGGCGTCATCGCGCCGAAGGCCGGCACGACGGCGAGCGCGATCGAGATCAGCGCGGACGGCACCAGGGCCGCGAGCGCCTTGCGGTTCACGCCGCGCGTATGGAAATAGGCGCCGGTCGGCGCTTCGGTATAGAGATCCGGCACGTTCACGCGCTGCTTGCGCACCAGCCAGTAGTCGACCGTGATGATCCCGTACAGCGGGCCGAGCAGCGCGCCGAGGCCGGACAGGAAGTAGACGATCACGATCGGGCTGTTGTACAGGTTCCACGGCAGGATCAGCACCGCGACCGTCGCGCTGATCAGGCCCGCGCGGCGGAACGTCAGGCGGTGCGGCGCGAGGCTCGTCAGCACGAAGGCCGGTGCGACGAAGTTCGCCATGATGTTCACCGCGACCGTCACGATCAGGAACGCGAGGCAGCCGAGCACGAGGAACAGCTTGTTCGGCACCGTCGCGATGATTTCCGTCGGGCTGTGGATGATCTGGCCGTTCAGCTTGAACTGCGCGCCCGCGAGCACGAAGCTGATCGCCGCGAACACCACGATGTTCACCGGCAGGCCCCAGAAGTTGCCGACCCGCACCGTCTTCGCACTCGGCGACGAGCGCGCGAAATCGCAGAAGTTGAGCACCAGCGTGCCGTAGATCGCGAGCCACAGCGAGCCGCCCGCGAACACCTCGGTCCACATCTTCAGGCCGGTCATCGGCTTGCCGATCGACATCGCGAGATGGCCGCCGGTGCGGCTGAACATCCACGCGGCGAGCGACAGCGTCGTGACGAGAATGACCGGGCCGGCGAGCCCCTCGTACTTGCGGACCATCTCCATGCCGTAAGTCAGGATGCCGATCTGAACCAGCCAGATCGCGACGAACGTGATCCAGCCGAGCGTCGACAGCCCGAGGATCGCATCGTGATCGAAGGCGGCGAGGCCCGGCCAGATCGCGGTGAGCAGCACGCGCAGCACGACCGATGCGAGATAGGTCTGGATTCCGAACCATGCGATGGCGATCACCGCGCGGATCATCGCGGGCAAGAGCGCGCCGTAGATGCCGAAGCTCATCCGGCTGATCACCGGGAACGGCACGCCGGTCTTCTGGCCCATGTAGCCGGTGAGGTTCATGAAGCAATACACGAGCACGGCGCCGATCGCGAGCGACGCGAGCATCTGCCAGCCCGACAGGCCGAGCGCGAACAGGCCGATTGCGAACGAGTAGTTCGCGATGTTGTGCACGTCGTTGGTCCAGAGCGCAAAGATGCTGTAGCGGCCCCAGGTGCGGCCCTCGGCCTTGGTCGGCGCGAGGTCGGCGTTGTGCAGCCGCGGGCTCAACGCGGGATCGCGCGCGGCCGTATCGGTTCGATGCAGTGCGTCGTGCGCGCCGGGCACGATGCCCGCGCGGTGGATGGCTTCCAGTTGCACGCCTTGTCTCCTTCCATGTGCGGGGCGCGAACCGGCAGCGTGTGCACGCAGCGCGGGCCGGCCGCCGTGGACGTTATGTCTCGGATTTGTTCGCGAGTATGGGCGGCGGGCGCGGCGATGGGAAATTAAATATTCGGCTGAGCGTCATTTGAAAAATGAATGGGGATGGATCGACCGCGCGGCACGCGAATTGCGTATTGAAGGGCTCCATCCACATCGACATCAGCGGAGGTGTCATGCAGCGATATTCCATTCGTCACGTATCGCGGGCCGTCTTCGCCGGCATCCTGATCGCCGGTCTGGCGGCGGGTGCGGGTTGTCAGAAAAAGAGCGACACCGGCACCGGCGCGAGTTCGGACACGAGCGCCACCGGCGGCATGGCGCCGGCGCCGTCCACCGCACCGTCGGGCATGCCGGGCAGCGGCACGGCCGGCGGCGCGGCGAGCATGCCGGGCGCGGCATCCGCGCCGACGGGCGCAAGCGGCGGTTGATCGCGGGAGCGGGCGGCGTGCGCGGGCGGATTGCCCGTGCGCCGCCGTCACGCCATGCCGCTCGGCACGTGCGTCGCAGGACGTGCGCGGGCGGCGCGCTGCGCGTGAAAGATTTGCAAGGACCGTTGTAGCGATTCCCGGAGCGGCGCCGGCCGCGTCATGCCGGCGCGCGCCGTCGGGAACAGGAGGTGCGATGCAGAACGCGGAATCGAACCCAACCCCGGAACAGCAGCGGGAACAGATCCGGAAGAGCCCGGTGAAGACGCCGGCGGCCGGCGACATGCCGGATGCGGCGACCCAGGCAGCCGAAGTCGCGAAGCATCCGCTGACGCCGGAGGCGGTCGCGGCGAAAACGCCGACCGGCCTGCCGCCGATCGACGTCGACGCGCATGCGGTCGACAGCGGCGACCCCGTGCGTCGCGCGGCCGGCCGGATCGTCACGCTCGACAACGCCAACATGGCGATGACGGACAACACGGTCGACGTCGACGGCAAGGGCCTGGAGGCGCGTGCGGGCGCGACCGAATGGCACGACAACGTGATTTATTCGAACGCGTCGCTCGACGACGCGGTCGACACGCCCGACGAAGGGCTCGGCGGGATCGAGAGCCGCCCGGGCGGCAACATGCCGCAAATCGCGACGCGGCCGGGCTGGCGCGTCCGCCATGTCGGCGACGTCGATGTCGAGCACGGCGACGGCACGCGGGCCGAGCACGTGATCCGCCTCGAGCGGACCGACTGACGTATCGATGGACGCGAGGCGGACCGCCGGCCGGCGGTCCGCCGACGGCCGTTACTGCGGGCCGAGTTCCTGCGCGGACGTGTCCGCATCGTTGCCTTGCGCGACGAGCACGTGGACGTCGTTCGGCGTCACGTCGCCGATGCCGCCCGACGGAATCGTCACCAGCAGCCAGTCGGCATTGTTGTTGATGCTCACGGGTGCGGTCTTCAGGATCGGCGACTTGCTGCCGGCCGTCGTGACGATCACCTGGTAGCTGCCGCCGTTCAGGTAGACCGAATCCTGCCCGGATGCCGGCACGGCGTTCTGATACGCGGCGCCCGCCAGCGTCGGGCTTTGCGCGTTGATGTCGGTGCCGGGAGGCACGACGTACACGTCGACGTTCTGCGCGTTCGGCGACGCGTTGAAGCTGCGCACGCGCGCCTTGTCGGACAGCAGCTTCTTGTCGAACGGATCGTCGATCACCGAAATCGCCGACGACGTGCTCGGCAACGCGATCGTGGTGTAGTGATGGCCGTTCGCCGCGCCGAACGACTGCGACGCGACGGTCGTGGTCGTTCCCGACACGTCGTAGCTGACGGTCTGCGTGCCCGAGTCGATGTCGTGATAGCGGGTGACGCCCTTGTACGCGACACCCGACGCGTCGACCTTCGCATTCAGGTAGTAATCGAGATTGGGGCCGGCCGGCACCGCGTTGATGAAGCGCGCCTGCGGTTTCGAGATGCCGAGTTCGGTGCCGACGTCGTTGCCGTCTCCGCCGCATGCCGCGAGCATGGAAACGACCGAGCACAGGGCTGCTATTGTTCGAATGGATTTCATTGTCGTCCTCTCATTCAGGGAACCTGATTGCGATGCGGTGTCGCCGCGCGAGGCATCGCGCGGTACGCAGCGCCGGATTGAAGGAAGGAATTGCCGTCCGCCGGGGCGGCGGGCGCATGGATGCCGCAAGCGATGTGCCCGCGCGACGGAATGGGCGAGGGCGCCCGTGTGGCGGAGGTGCGGCGGCAACGCCGGACGCGCCGCGGCCCCGTAAATCTTGCCGCGGACACCCATCGTTTAACCATTCGAAACAATGTGTTCACCGAAAAGGGCATGATCTCCGGCAATCGGGCAGGCATACTATCGCCTATGTTGCTCAATGCCGTCGAATCGACGTGCGCTTGCCCCCCATGTCCATCCCAGTACCTTTTCGATCCCTGCGAGGGTTGACCATCGCGGCCGCTGCATGCTTGCTCGCCGCGTGTTCGACCGCCTCCGACGTGACCACGACGTCGAACCCGAACGTCTTCACCGTGACGACGCGCACGCTCGGCGTGTCGACGACGTGGGCCGACGCCCATGAAAAAGCCGTCAACGAAGCGACCAACTACTGCACGCAGCGCGGCATGCGCGCGAGCCTGAAGCAGGAGTCGGTGACCGGCGGCCGCCGCGTCGACGCGCGCTCGGAACTCGCGTTCGAGTGCCATCCGACCTTCGAGACGGCGTCGAACCCGCGCGGATAAGCGCCGCGTCGCCCGCGCGGCCGTGGCTGCCACGCCCGTGCTGCTCCGGAAGTGAATCGACCCGCGATGCCGTTGACGGGCATCGCGGGTCGACGCACGCCCGTCGGCCGCGTTACGCGGGCTGCGCCTCGTACAGCTTCACGCACGCGGAGAAGTCGAGCGTGCCGAGCCCTTGCTGGCTCATCGACTGATAAAGCTGCTGCGCGAGCGCACCCATCCATACCGGCTGACGTGCGCTGCGCGCGGCTTCGGTCGCGAGCCCGAGATCCTTCAGCATCAGGTTCGCGGCGAAACCGCCCGAGTAGCCGCGCGCGGCGGGCGCCGCGTCGTTCACGCCCGGGTACGGGTTATACGCGTCCGAGCTCCAGCAGCGGCCGGTCGACGTGTTGATGATGCCGGCCAGCACGGCCGGATCGATGCCGAGCGCGGCGCCGAGCGCCATCGCTTCCGACACGCCCATCATCGAGATCCCGAGCAGCAGGTTGTTGCAGATCTTCGCGATCTGCCCGGTGCCCGTGCCGCCGCAATGCACGACGTTCTTCCCCATGTCGAGCAGCACCGGGCGGATGCGCTCGAACAGCGCGCCTTCCGCGCCGACCATGAAGGTCAGCGTGCCGGCCTGCGCGCCGCCGGTGCCGCCCGACACCGGCGCATCGGCGAGCGGGAAGTCGCGCTGCGCGGCGGCGTCGGCCAATGCGCGCACGGTGTCCGGATCGATCGTGCTGCAGTCGACGAACGTCGCGCCGGCGCGCGCGCCGGCCAGCACGCCGTCGTCGCCGAGATAAACCGCGCGCACGTGCTGCGCGGCCGGCAGCATCGTGATTACCAGCGACGCGCGGGCGGCCGCGTCACGCGGCGACGCGGCCGCCGTCGCGCCCGCATGCACGGCGGCGTCGACCGCGTTCGCATCGAGGTCGAATACCGTCAGCGTGTGGCCGGCCTTGAGCAGGTTGGCGGCCATGGGGCCGCCCATGTTGCCGAGTCCGATGAATGCAATTTCCATGTACAGGCTCCTGTGTCGACCGGACTTAGCGCTTCAGCGCTTAGTCCGGTCCCATGCTTCGCGGTCGACCGGACTTAGCGCTTCAGCGCTTAGTCCGGTCCCATGCTTTGCGGTCGACTGGACTTGGCGCTTCAGCGCTTAGTCCGGTCCCATGCTTCGCGGTCGACCGAACTTGGCGCTTCAGCGCTTAGCCCGGTCCCATGCTTCACGCTCAGCGCAACGCGATCGTCGTGTTCACGCCGCCGGCCGTCGCGTCGTCGTCGAACCAGCGCGCGGTGACCGTCTTCGTCTGCGTGTAGAACTGCACGACCTGCTTGCCGTACGGGCCGAGATCGCCGAGCTTCGAGCCGCGCGAGCCCGTGAAGCTGAAGTAGGGGACCGGCACCGGGATCGGGATGTTGATGCCGACCTGGCCGACGTCGATTTCGCTCTGGAACTTGCGCGCGGCCGCGCCGCTCTGCGTGAACAGGCCGACGCCGTTGCCCATCGGGTTCGCGTTGACGAGCGCGATCGCGTCGTCGAGCGTGTCGGCTTCGAGCACGACCACCACCGGCCCGAAGATTTCTTCCGTGTAGATCGACATGTCGGTCGTCACGCCCGAGAAGATCGTCGGGCCGACGAAGTTGCCGTGCTCGTAGCCGGGCACCTTCACGTCGCGGCCGTCGAGCAGCAGCGTCGCGCCTTCCTTCACGCCCGCGTCGATCAGCGACAGGATGCGCGCCTTCGCCGCCTTCGACACGACCGGGCCGACGTCCGTGCCGGCTTCCGCGCCGGCGTTGACCTTCAGCGCCTTCGCCTTCTCGACCAGATCGGGCAGCCAGTCGCGCGCCTTGCCGACCAGCACGACGACCGACGTCGCCATGCAGCGCTGGCCGGCCGCGCCGAAGCCCGCGCCGACCAGCGCGTTGATCGACTGCTCGCGATGCGCATCCGGCAGCACGACCGCGTGATTCTTCGCGCCCATCATCGACTGCACGCGCTTGCCGTGCTGGCTGCCGAGGTTGTACACGTGCGTGCCGACGCGCGTCGAGCCGACGAACGAGATCGCCTTGATGTCCGGGTGCGTGCAGAGGCGGTCGACCACCGTCTTGCCGCCGTGCACGACGTTCAGCACGCCCTTCGGCACGCCGGCCTCGATCGCGAGCTCGACGAGCTGCATCGTCGACAGCGGGTCCTGCTCGGACGGTTTCAGCACGAACGTGTTGCCGCACACGATCGCCATCGGGAACATCCACAGCGGGATCATGCCGGGGAAGTTGAACGGCGTGATGCCCGCGCACACGCCGATCGGCTGGCGCAGCGTGTAGGTGTCGACGCCGCCCGCGACGTTCTCCGCGAACTCGCCTTGCTGCAGCGTGCCGATCGAGCATGCGTGCTCGACCACTTCGAGGCCGCGGAAGATGTCGCCCTGCGCATCGGGCAGCGTCTTGCCTTGCTCGGCCGTCAGCGTGTGCGCGATCCGTTCGAGATTGCGGCGCACCAGATCCTGGAACTTCAGCATGATGCGCAGCCGCGCGCCGATCGGCGTCGTCTTCCAGGTCTGGAACGCGCGCTGCGCGGACGCGATCGCGGCATCGACCTCGTCGAGCGTCGCGTACGGCACGCGGCCGATCGCTTCCTGCGTCGCGGGGTTGACGATGTCGCCCCATTCGGCGCTTTGCGAATCGACGAACGCGCCGTCGATCAGCAGCTTGGCGGTGGGCAGGGCGAGGGTGGTCTGGGGAACTGCGGCGTTCATGGAACTCTCCGGAAACGGTGGTGCGAAGAAAATGGGTGCCCTGCGTCCGTCGCGCGTTCGGCCACGGCGGACGGCAGGTCGAATGGAAACCAGGTAAAGCCGGGCCGGCGGGCGTCGATGCGTTACGTCCGTGCCGGACGCATCAGTGCGGTGCACGCGAGCGCGAACACGCCGAAGCCGACGAGGTACGCGATCACGTAGTGCGGCTGGCCGCCGCCCGCTTTGAGCAGCGACGTCGCGATCATCGGCGCGAAGCCGCCGCCGATCACGCCGGCGAGCTGCACCGACAACGAGATGCCGCTGTAGCGGATCTCCGCCGGGAACTGCTGCGCGAACAGCAGCGACTCCGGTGCATAAAGAATCGGGAACACGACGCCGAGGCCGAGCACGATCGCCCACCATGCGGTCGACGTCTGCTGCGTGCCGAGCATCATGAAGAACGGCGCGGCGAACGCGCACATCAGCACGAGGCCGATCGCGAACATCCGGCGCTGGCCGATGCGGTCGCTCAGATGCCCGCACAGCGGCATCGTGACGAGCGACAGCGCCGCGCCGGCCGTGATCGCGTGCAGCATGTCGGCCTTCGGCAGATGCAGCTGCTGCGTTGCATAGGCGAGCGCAAACGTGACGACCATGTAGAACCACGTGTTCTCGGCGGCGCGCGCGCCGACGATCGTCAGCACCTCGCGCGGATGGCGACGCAGCGCGGCCGTCACCGGCGACTTCTCGGCCTTGCCCTGGCGCTGCATCTTCTCGAAGTCCGGCGACTCGGGCACCTTCGCGCGGATGAACCAGCCGAGGCCGACGAGCGCGATGCTCGCGAGGAACGGCACGCGCCAGCCCCACGACAGCATGTCCGCTTCGGGCAGCGCGGCCACCGCGGCCATCGCGACCGACGACAGGATCAGCCCGAGCCCGACACCCGTCTGCGGCAGGCTGCCGAACAGCCCCTTGCGGCCCTTCGGCGCGTGCTCGACGGCCATCAGCACCGCGCCGCCCCATTCGCCGCCGACCGCCATCCCCTGCAGGAAGCGCATCGCGATCAGCAGGGCGGCGGCCCAGTAGCCGATGCGGTCGTACGACGGGATCAGCCCGATGATCATGCTCGGCACGCCCATCAGCAGCAGCGTGATCATCAGCATCGACTTGCGGCCGATGCGGTCGCCGAAGTGGCCGAACACGATGCCGCCCATCGGCCGCCCGATGAAGCCGACCGCGAACGTGCCGAACGCGGCGAGCGTGCCGACGACGGGGTCCAGCGACGGGAAGAAGATGCGGTTGAACACGAGCGCGGCGGCGGTGCCGTAGAGGAAGAAGTCGTACCACTCGATCGTGGTGCCGGCCATGCTGGCCCAGCCGGCCAGCAGGTAGTGCCTCGCGGTGCGGGCGGGGGCCGGCGTTGCGACGGCGGCATGCTCATCGAGGGTGGATCGCGTCTGCATGGTGTCTCCGTATTTATTGCCCGCGGCTCATGGTCCGCAGGTCACGGTCGAGTATAGTTATGCGCGGATCCACGATGTACCGACAAGAAAACCGGTTGGATGTGCATTTATGCATATCGACGGCCGGCCCGGAGACTCCTGCCCTTTTTCCCGCCGATGCGACATGCCACCGAGCCGGTTTCCGGCAACCTGAACTGGGACGATCTGCGCTTCTTCCTCGAAGTCGCCCGCACGCAGCGCGCGAGCGGGGCGGCGAAGCGGCTCGGGGTCGACTACACGACGGTCGCGCGGCGCATTCGCGCGCTCGAGGCCGCGATGGGCACGCTGCTGTTCGACAAGTCGCGCTCCGGCGGCTTCACGCTGACGGCCGAGGGGCAGCGGCTCGTCGCGTATGCGGACGCGATGGAGACGACCGTACAGTCCGCGTGCGACCAGGTCGCCAATACCGGCGAGGCGCTGTCGGGCCACGTGCGGATCGGGTCGACCGAAGGGTTCGGCTGCTTTTTCCTCGCGCCGCAGCTTGCGCGGTTTCGCGTCGCGCATCCGCACGTGACGGTCGATCTGCTGCCGGTCCCGCATTTCGTCAACCTGCCGAAGCGCGAGGCCGATCTGGCGATCACGCTCGAGCGGCCCGAACGCGGGCCTTACGTGGTCACGAAGCTGTGCGATTACCAGTTGCGGCTCTATGCGACGCGCGACTATCTGGCGAGTCACGCGCCGATCACGTGCACCGACGATCTCGCGCGGCATGCGTTCATCAGCTACGTCGACGATCTCGCGTTCAGCAGCGAGCTGCTGTATCTGGAGCGCGCGGTGCCCGGCGCGACCGCCGGATTGCGCACGACGAGCGTGATCGCGCAGGTGTTCGCGGCGCTGCAGGGCGGCGCGCTCGCGATCCTGCCGTGCTTCATGGCGGCCACGCAGCCGGCGCTGGTGCCGGTGCTGCCGGACGACGTGGTGGTCACGCGGTGCTTCTGGCTGACGTGTCGCGAGGACCTGCGCAAGCTGCGCCGCGTGACGGCGCTATGGGATTACCTGCGCGCGGCGGCGGACGCGAACCGGGCATTGCTGATGGGGGAGTCGGAGCAAGTGCGATTCGTCGGCGATTGAGCGCGGCGGTGCGTCACGGGCGATCCGTCCCGTGTCGATCGGCGACGACGAACGCAACCGGGCCGCGATGACGATCCGTGCGTTCATATCGTGATCGTTTTCCGGGCACGCGGCCGTGCGTCAACCCGGACAGCCGAGCCGGTCCGCGAGTTGGTGCAGGTTCTTGACGTCGAAATCCCACGCGCCGTCGGCTTTCAGATCCGTCGTCTGGTTCGGCCCGTGTTCGGTCGGCCGCAGCACGAACGCGGTCGCGAACCCCAGTTGCCGCGCGGCGGCCAGATCGCCGTTGTGCGCGGCGACCAGGCAAACCTCGGCCGGCTCGACACCGAGAATCTCGACCGCTTCGGTGTAGACCTTCGGCGACGGCTTGTACGCGTGCGCGACTTCGGCGCCGAGAATCGCGTCCCACGGCAGGCCGCCGTGTTTCGCGACGTCGATCATCAGCCGGATGTTGCCGTTCGACAGCGGCGCGATGATGTAGCGCTGCTTCAGCCGCTGCAGCGCCGCGACGGAATCGGGCCATGGATCGAGCCGGTGCCACGCGAGGTTGAGCGCGTCGATCTCCGCGTCGGGCACGCCGTCGATCCCGTAGCGGTCGAGCGTGCGCACGAGGTTCTCCCGATGCAGCACGTCGAGCCGCACGTAGCGCCTGCGCCCGCTGCGGATTTCCTCCATCGACGGCGCATATTCGCGACGCCATGTATCGGCGAATTCGAACGGATCGCGATCCGGCGCATGGCGCGCCAGGAACGTGGCGGCTTCGCGCGCGACGCCGTTTCTCCAGTCGACGATCGTTCCGAACACGTCGAAAACGAGCGCCTTAATGTCGGCAGGGTTCGTCATGGGATTCCGTGAAGGTCGGTCGAGGGAGGCGCGATGCGCGGCGTGATGACAACGCGCGACGCCGGTTCGAACGACATTGAAGCACGTATCCGCGAACGCGGCTGGCCGTGTCGTCGCCCGCCCGCGCGCGGCTGCTGATCGACTTCCTCGCCGAACATATCCGCAAGGACTGACGGCGGCGTAATAATCAGACGAATCGGGTTCCGGACAGGCCGGCCGCGACCGCGCGTAAGCCCTGATGCGCAGGGACGCGCAGGGCTGCACGGATTGGTATTAAATGTATTTTGGTGCGCATCAGGGGCGCACCCGAATGGGGACGCACCGGGGGCACGACGTCATCCCGGTGCGGAAAACGGCACGAAGCATCGCTAACGAATCGGGCGCATCAGACCCGGTCGAACTGACGGCAGGATTCATGTCGAATACCGAACCGCAAAGTTCTCGCTACAGCCTCGGCCTCGCAGCCGAAGTGCTCGCATCCGAGCAGAGCGTGCTGAGGCTGATCACGCGCAACACACCGCTGCCGGAACTGCTCGTCGAGGTTTGCCGGCGCGCCGAGGCGCTGCTCGGCGACGGCGCCTCGTGCACGATCCTGCTGCTCGACGCGGACGGCGTGCACGTGCGCGTCGGCGCCGCGCCGTCGCTTCCCGCGCAGTACAGCGCGGCGATCGACGGGGCGTCGATCGGGCCCGCCGCGGGTTCGTGCGGCACGGCGATGTACGAGCGCCGGATGGTCGCCGTCGACGACATCGAAACCGATCCGCTGTGGGCCGACTTTCGTTCGTTCGCGTTGCCGTTCGGCCTGCGCGCGTGCTGGTCGGTGCCGTTTCTGGACGAAGCCGGCAACGTGCTCGGCGCGTTCGCCGTCTATCACCGGACGCCGCGCCGGCCCACCGATGCGGAAACCGACCTGTTGCGCGACATCGGCAACAGCGTCGGCCTCGCGGTGCACCAGGACTGGATCGCGCGGCAGCTCGTGCGCAGCGAGGAACATCACCGCCTGGTCGTCAACAGCCTGAACGAAGGGATTCTCGTCGTGTCGCCCGACGGCGTGGTGGTCGCGAGCAATCCGAGCGCGAACCGGATGATGCGCGCGAAGGGCGACCTCGTCGGCCGCCGGCTGTCGACGGTGATCCTGTACAAGCTGTACGAGGACGGCACGCCGATCGCGCCCGACGACTGGCCGAGCCGGCGCGCGCTGACCACGGCCACGCCGCAGCTCGACTACTCGGTCGGCTTCGGGCTCGCCGACGGCGACGTCATCTGGGTGCGCGGCAACGCGGTGCCGATCGTGAAGCCGGGCGAGACGCAACCCGAATCGGTGCTGGTGTCGTTTCACGACATCGGCCCCGTGCGTGAAGCACAGCAGCAGCTGCGCTACCTGGCGACGCGCGACGCGCTGACGGGCCTCTACAACCGGCGCTGGCTCTCCGACCGGATGCGCGAGCTGTTCGGCGCGCGCGATGCGGCGGCCGGGCCCGCGCGTGTCGCGGTCTTGTTCATCGATCTCGTCGGCTTCAAGAAGGTCAACGACACGGCCGGGCACGACGCCGGCGACGCGCTGCTGCGCAGCGTCGCGGCGCGCCTCGCGGCGTGCGCGGGCGGGCGCCACGCGCTCACGCGCGTCGGCGGCGACGAGTTCGTGATCCTCGTCGACGACTGCGACGATCCCGACGCGCTCGCCGTGCTCGCGCGCGAGGTGATCGACACGATCGCGAAGCCGTTCGCGATCGCGAACAACGAGTACTGGCTCGGCGTGTCGATCGGGATCAGCGTCGCGCCGCGCGACGGCGACGATGCGGTCACGCTGATGCGCAACGCCGACTCCGCGATGTACGACGCGAAGCAGCGCGGCCGCAACCACTTCACGTTCTTCACCGCGCAGTTGAACCTGCGCCTGCAACGCCGCTTCGCGATCGAGCAGTCGCTGCGGCGCGCGATCGCCTCGGATGCGCTGCGGCTCGCCTATCAGCCGGTCGTCGACGCGCGCAGCGGCCGCACGGTCGGCGCCGAAGCGCTGCTGCGCTGGACGAGCCCCGAGCTCGGGCCGATGTCGCCGGCGGAATTCATCCCGGTCGCGGAAGATACCGGGCTCATCGTCGCGATCGGCCAGTGGGTGCTCGAAACGGCCTGCCGGCAAGCCGCCGAATGGCGCCGCACGATCGCCCCCGACCTGATGCTGGCGGTCAACCTGTCGCCGCGGCAGTTCCACGAGGGGCTCGTCGAGTCGGTCGACCGCTGCCTCGAACAGACGCGGCTCGATCCGGGCGCGCTCGAACTGGAAATTACCGAAGGACTGCTGATGAACGACACGGACACCGTGCTGCCGATGCTCGAGGCGCTCACGGACATGAACGTGCGGATCTCGGTCGACGACTTCGGCACCGGTTATTCGTCGCTCGCGTACCTGAAGCGTTTTCCGCTGCACAACCTGAAGGTCGACCGTTCGTTCGTGTCGGGCGTGCCCGATCATCGCGACTCGGTCGCGATCACGCAGGCCGTCGTCGCGATGGCGCATTCGCTCGGGATGAAGGTCACCGCGGAAGGCGTCGAGACCGAGGCGCAGTCGTGGTTCCTGCAGCAGATCGGCTGCGACATGCAGCAGGGTTACCTGTTCGGCCGGCCGCTCGATCCGGCCGACTACGCGCGCCGGCTCGTCGCCGTCTAGGCGTTCACGCGAGACCGCCGCCGTCCGGCGACGCAGGCGGGGCCGCGGGCGCCGGCGGTGCGGGCGGCGCATCGATCTCGACGCGATTCTTGCCGTCGTGCTTCGCGCGGTACAGCGCGCGATCGGCCGCCTCGATCAGCGACGTCGTCGGCAGGCCGGCGGCCGGCACGATGCTCGCGCCGCCGATGCTGATCGTCACGTAGCGCCCCGTCGACGAGTGCGCGTGCTCGAGCCGCAACGACTCGACCGCGAGGCGGATCTTCTCGCCGAGCAGCCGCGCGGCGCCCGGCGACGTGGCCGGCATCACGACCGCGAACTCCTCGCCGCCGAAACGCGCGGCGAGATCGCCGGATTGCCCGAGACAGCGTTCGATGGTGGCCGCGACCTGCTTGAGCACGCCGTCGCCCGACACGTGACCGTACGTGTCGTTGTACAGCTTGAAGTTGTCGACGTCGATCATCAGCAGCGACAGCTCGCTGCGCTCGCGCGTGCCGCGCCGCCATTCGGCGGCCAGATATTCGTCGAGATAGCGGCGGTTCGACAGCCCGGTCAGGCCGTCCGAATGCGTGAGGCGCCGCAGTTCGAGATTGGCCTCCAGCAGTTGCTGCTGCGATTGCCGCAGCGCGCGATAGGCCTCGTCCCGCTGCAGCAGGTTCATGTACGAGCGCGAGTGATAGCGGATCCGCGCGATCAGCTCGATGCGGTCCGGCAATTTCACGAGGTAGTCGTTCGCGCCGGCCGCGAACGCGGCGCTCTTGATCACCGGCTCTTCCTGCGTCGACAGCACGATGATCGGCACGTCGCGCGTCGCCGCATTCGCACGGTACGCCTTCACGAGGCTCAGCCCGTCGGTGCCGGGCATCACGAGATCCTGCAGGATCACGGTCGGCCGCGTCTCGATCGCGGTCGCCAGCGCGTCGTCCGAGCGCGGGCAGTAGTGGAAGTCGATGCCGTCCTCGTCGACGAGCGCGCGTCGGATGGCTTCCGCGACGATCGTCTGGTCGTCGACCAGCAGGACCATCGCGGGCGCGTCGGCGTGCGGCGTGGACGCCGCGTGCGCGGCGTCGAACGCCGCATGCAGCCCGCCGGGCGGGCGGGTGAGGTCGCTAGTCATGATTGATGCTGGGTTGCGCCATGGTAGCGATGGGTGTGACAGGGTTTCATCGGGATCAAATTCGCGCGAGCGCCACCAGCTCGCCCGCGATGCGCTCGAGCGGCAGGATCGCGCGCGCGGCGCCGAGCGTCGCGGCCGCCTTCGGCATGCCGTAGACGGCGCTGGTCGCCTCGTCCTGCGCGATCGTATGACAGCCCTTCATGCGCAGTGCCTTCAGGCCGATCGCGCCGTCGCGTCCCATGCCGGTCAGCAGCACGCCGATCACGCGTCCCGGCCAGTGCTCGGTCAGGCTGTTGAAGAATACGTCGACCGACGGCCGGTACGGCGTGGCGGCCGGTTCGCGCGTGTATTCGAGCGTGCCGGTGCGCGTGACGCGCAGGTGATCGTCGGTCGCCGCGAGCAGCGCGACGCCGGGCTGAGGGCGGTCGCCTTCGTTCGCGACGCGCACGGTCAGCGGCGTCTGGCCGTCGAGCCATTGCGCCATGCCTTCGGCGAACGCGCGATCGACGTGCTGGACGATCACGATCGGCGCGCTGAAGTCGGCCGGCAGGCTGCCGAGGATCGACGCGAGCGCGCCGGGGCCGCCGGCGGACGCGCCGATCGCGATCAGCGGGCCGCCGCTCGCGCGCGAGGCCGTGCCGGCCGCGCGGACGCCGCCGGGCGCGTCGAGCAGCCGGCCGATCTGGTCGATCTTCGCGAGCAGCAGCCGCGCGGTGTCGCCGCCCGCGCCTTCGCCGAGGCGTGGCGTGTCGACCGCGTCGAGCGCGCCGGCGCCCATCGCTTCGAACACGCGCCACGCGTTCGCGCCGATGCAGCTCGTCACGATCAGGATCGCGCACGGGCGGCTGGAACGCATGATCCGCCGCGTCGCCTCGATGCCGTCGAACTTCGGCATGACCAGGTCCATCAGCACGACGTCGGGCGGTTGCGCGGCGCACATTTCGACGGCTTGCGCGCCGTCGGTCGCGACCCACAGCACGCGATGCTCGGGCCGGTGCGCGAGCGCGCGGCGCATCGCCTCGACGGCTAGCGGGAGGTCGTTGACGATGCCGATGTTCACAAGCGGGATACTCCGGTCGGTTCGTAGTGTTGGATATGGGCCGGGTTCATGAAAGGTGAAAGGCAGTGCCGGGCCGGCGCCGCCGAACGGCATCGGCGGGCGGATGGCACGAAATTCTTTTCGACTGGCGACGCCCCGAATGCTGTCATGCGGCGCGAGCGGCGGCAATCGAAAAAATTGCGCATTGCGTCGATTCCGACCCTTTCCTCTATGGGTAGACGGCATTTTTTGCCGCCCCGGAAGACGGACAGCGATGTGCAGGATCATGCGGCAGCGCGGCAATCCGTCGTCGACGCGTTCGTGACGGCGCGAAGCGCGGCGCCCGGCACGGGCGCACGCGCAGGCACCGGCGAGCCGGCCGCGCGGGCCGGCACACCGCGCGCGGTGCGCGTCCAGTCGTTCAATGGCTGCGGGCGTACCCCTGGATCAGCGCGCGCATCATCCCTTCGACCGTTGCGTCGAGCAGATCGGCTTCCTGCTCCGATTCCTCGACGAGCGCGGCATAGGCGGTCGCGAGCGTCACGCGGTCGACTTCGTGGCGTTGTTCCATCAGCGTCACCATCCCGTCCTTCGCCAGATGAGCGGAGAACGCGCGGCTGCCGATGGTCTGGAATACGTCGATCATGGCGGCTCTCCCGAACGTTGCGATGCCTTCCAGTGTAGTCGGCGCACCGGCGCTCCGCCATGCGCGGCGGGGGCGCGGGCGGTCCACGGCACGCCGGCCGGAATCGTGCGTTGCCGCGCGCGCGTTGCCGCCGCCAGCCGCCCGCCGGCCGCGAATCGTTCCGCCGAAACACGGCGGACACACGGCCGGCGCAACGTGGCATCGGTTTCAACGTTTACCCGAAGCTTCAAATTGTCGACTTTTTATCGATAAAGTCTCGTGTTAGATTTTGCCGCCTGAACCCGGTCGAAACCGGGCGGGCGGCGCGCCTTCACGGCGCCGCGAATCCATCGCAAGGAGGGGCAATGCTGGTGCTGATTGGGGTGCCGATCGTCGTGATCGGTTTCGCGCTGCGCTTCAACGCGCTGCTGGTGGTGACGATCGCGGGCCTCGCGACGGGGCTGGCGGGCGGGATGAATCTCGTCGACATCGTCAGCGCATTCGGCAAGGCGTTCACCGACAACCGCTACATGGGGTTGATCTGGCTGACGCTGCCGGTGATCGCGCTGCTCGAACGCAACGGGCTCAAGGAACAGGCGAAGCGGATGATCTCGCGCGTGCACGCGGCGACCACCGGCCGCGTGCTGATGCTGTATTTCGTGCTGCGCCAGGTGACGGCCGCGCTCGGCCTCACGTCGCTCGGCGGCCACGCGCAGATGGTGCGGCCGCTGATCGCGCCGATGGCCGAGGCCGCGGCCGTCAGCCGGCTCGGCGACCTGCCTGAATCCGTGCGCCAGCAGATCCGCGCGCATGCGTCGGCCGCCGACAATGTCGCCGTGTTCTTCGGCGAGGACATCTTCATCGCGATCCAGTCGATCCTGCTGATCAAGGGCTTTCTCGAACAGAACGGGATCGTGGTCGAGCCGCTGCACCTGTCGGTCTGGGCGATCCCGACGGCGATCGCCGCGCTGCTGATCCACTGCACGCGGCTCGCGCTGCTCGATCACCGGCTGTCGCGCAGCTTCGGCGCATTCGGGCGGGAGGGCGCGCGATGATCGGCCTCGAACCGCTGTACACGCTCGCCGGCCTGATGTTCGGCGCGTTCGCGTGCTTCAACCTGACGGACCGCACGAACCCGCGCCGCGTCGTCAACTTCGCGTTCTGGGCGATCTACGCGCTCACGTTCCTGTTCGGCGCGCGGCTGCCGCACTTCGTGACGGGCTGCCTCGCGATCGCGCTCGCGCTGATCGCGGGCTCGGGCAAGCTCGGACGCGGCAAGTCGGACGAATCCAGCGAAGCGGCGGGCGCGCGGCGCGACGCGAAGGCGCTGCGCTTCGGCAACCGGCTGTTCCTGCCGGCGTTGCTGATTCCCGTCGTCACGCTGATCGGCACGTTCGCGCTGAAACGGGTGCCGTTCGTCGATCCGAAGAGCGTGACGCTGATCTCGCTCGTGCTCGGCACGCTCGTCGCGTTCGCCGTCGCGCTCGCGATGCTGCGCGATTCGCCCGTTCACGCGCTGAAGGAGGCGCGTCACACGATGGACGCGGTCGGCTGGGCCGCGATCCTGCCGCAGATGCTCGCGGCGCTCGGCGCGCTGTTCGCGGTCGCGGGCGTCGGCGGCGTGGTGTCGGGGCTCGTGAGGGAGTGGGTGCCGATCGATTCGCCGTTCGCGGTCGTCGCCGCCTATACGGTCGGCATGGCGCTGTTCACGATGATCATGGGCAACGGGTTCGCCGCGTTCCCCGTGATGACGGCCGGCATCGGCCTGCCGCTGATCGTCCATCAATTTCACGGCAACCCGGCGATCCTCGGCGCGATCGGGATGCTGAGCGGCTTCTGCGGTACGCTGATGACGCCGATGGCCGCGAACTTCAACATCGTGCCGGCCGCGCTGCTCGAACTGAAGGACAAGAACGGCGTGATCAAGGCGCAGTGGCCGACCGCCGTGCTGCTGCTGGCCGTCAACACGCTGCTGATGTACGCGTTCGTATTCCGCTTCTGACGAGGTGCCCATGACCGACCGGCTGACCCCCGAACTCGCATCGAAATTCGCGTCGCTCGCGCTCGCGCACCTGACCCGCGAATATCCGAACAAGCTCACGCATTCGCTTGAAGGCCCGCACGACGTGCAGGGGCCGCGCGCGCTGCATCCGATCTTCTACGGCAGCTACGACTGGCATTCGTGCGTGCACGGCTACTGGCTCGTGCTGAGCGTGCTCGAACGCTATCCGGCGCTGCCGGAGGCCGAGCGGATCATCGCCGTCGTCGATGCGCACTTCACCGACGCGAACGTCGCCGGCGAACGCGCGTATCTGGCGCTGCCGCACAACAGCGGCTTCGAGCGGCCTTACGGATGGGCGTGGCTGCTGGCGCTGTCCGCGCAGCTGGAGCGGCTCGCGCTGAAGGGCGTGGTGCCGCAGGCCGCGCGCTGGGCGAAGACGCTCGCGCCGCTCGCCGACCTGTTCGTCGCGCGTTTCGAGACCTTCCTGCCGAAAGCCACCTATCCGCTGCGGGTCGGCACGCACTTCAACACCGCGTTCGCGCTGGCGCTCGCGCTCGACTTCGCGCGCGCGACGCAGCGCGACGGGCTCGCGGCGCTGATCGTCGATACGGCGAAACGCTGGCATCTGAACGATGTCGCGTGCCAGGCGTGGGAGCCGTCGGGCGACGAGTTCCTGTCGCCCGCGCTGATGGAGGCGGAGCTGATGCGCCGCGTGCTGCCGGCCGCCGAATTCGACGGCTGGTTCGCGCGTTTCCTGCCCGATCTCGCGCGCGGCGAGCCGGCGACGCTGTTCGAGCCGGCGACGGTCAGCGACCGCAGCGACGGCAAGATCGCGCATCTGGACGGATTGAATCTGAGCCGCGCGTGGTGCCAGCGCTCGCTCGCCGGCGCGCTGCCGGAAGGCGATGCGCGGCGCGCGAAGCTGCGCGATGCGGCCGACCGGCACCTCGCGAGCGCGCTCGCGCACGTGGCCGGCGACTATATGGGCGAGCACTGGCTCGCGACGTTCGCGCTGCTGGCGCTGGACGCGTAGTCGCGGCGTCGGTTGCCCGCGAAGCCGAGTTCGATGTTGCGCTAGCGCTCGGGCGCGCGGTTCTGGTTTGTCGCCGTGATGGGAGCGGCGCCGCCGCCGAGGCCCGCGTTCGAGCCCGGCGTGCGTGACGGCTTTGCGTCCGGCGCAATACCGCTTTCCACGGGGCGCCCGGCTCGACCCGGCGGCAGAGTCGATACACTGCCGTACCGGTTGCACGGGCCCCGGCATATCAGGCCCCGACGAAGGAGACAGCACAGATGGACACCCAACGCGCAGCGGTCGTGACGTACCGCGGCAATGCGATCGAGAACACGCACGTCGCCGATGTGGCGGTGGTGGATGCCGGCGGCAAGCTGCTGTTCCGGCTCGGCGATCCGTTCCGGATGACCCTCGCGCGCTCGGCGGCGAAGCCGGCCCAGGCGCTGTCCGTGATCGAGACGGGCGCGCCGGAGCGTTTCGGTTTCGACGAAGCGGACATCGCGCTGATGTGCGCATCGCACAGCAGCGAGGAGCGGCACATCGCGCGCACGCGGGCGATGCTGGCGAAGGTCGACGCGCAGGAGTCGGATTTGCGGTGCGGCGGCCATGCGCCGCTGTCGGACGCGGTGTACCGGTCGTGGATCAAGCGCGACTACACGCCGACCGGCGTGTGCAGCAACTGTTCGGGCAAGCACGTCGGGATGCTGGCCGGCGCGCGGGCGATCGGCGCCGCGATCGCCGACTACCATCTGCCGGCGCATCCGATGCAGATGCGCGTGAAGCACGTGGTCGCCGATGCGTGCGGCCTGCCCGACGACGCGGTCGACTGGGCGATCGACGGCTGCAACCTGCCGACGCCGGCGTTCCCGCTCGACCGCCTCGCGCGTCTTTATGCATCGCTGGCGGACGGTGCGGATACGGTTGAAGTCGGCAGCGCGGCGACGACCGATCGCGTGCGCGCGCTGGCGCGCATTCATCATGCGATGACGGCCCATCCCGAGCTGGTCGCCGGAGAAGGGCGCTACTGCACGGTGCTGATGGAGGCCTTCGACGGGCAGGTCGTCGGCAAGCTCGGCGCGGACGCGTGCTACGGGATCGGCGTACGCGCATCGGCGCGCACGCGGGAACTCGGCGCCGACGGCGCGCTCGGCCTCTCGGTGAAGATCGAGGACGGCAACATCGACGTGCTGTACATGATGGTCAGCGAACTGCTCGAACGGCTGCGGATCGGCACGGACGCGCAGCGCGCGCGGCTCGCCGCGTTCCACCGGCCGCGGATGCTGAACACGCAGGGCGTCGAGATCGGGCACGCGACGTTCCCGTTCGAATTGCAGCCGGCCTGACGGCCGCCGCTACGCGCCCGCGTCGCGAATCTTCGTCAGCTCGACTTCCGACAGCTCGCCGATGTGCGCGAGATGCTCCGCGAGGAAGTCCTTCAGCACACGCAACTTTGCCGAGCTGCGCCGGTTCGCCAGATACGCGATGTAGATGTAGTCGCCCGTGAGCTTGTTCTGCAGCCGGTAGCGCGGCAGCACGGCTTCGAGCCGGCCGCTCGCGAGCAGGTCGCGCACCAGCCAGATCTCGAATTCGGCGATGCCGAGGCCCGCGCAGGTCGCGTCCAGCAGCAGTTCCGAATGGTCGGTGACGAGGTTGCCGGCCGGCAGCACGCTGTGCCGTGCATCGCCGCGCACGAGCTCCCAGCGCGGATCGCCCTCGGGATGCACGTAGCGCAGGCAGTTGTGATGCCGCAGGTCGTCCGGCGTCGCGGGGCGCCCGCAGCGGTCGAGGTAGCCGGGCGTCGCGCACAGGATGCTGTCGTTGCGCGACAGCCGGTGCACGACCAGGTTGTCCAGGTAGTTCTCGCCTTCGTGAATGTCGAGGTCGAAGCCGCCGGCGACGAGGTCGTTGTGGTTGTCGGTGAGCCGCACGTCGAGCTGGATCGTCGGATAGCGCGCGAGAAACGGCGCGATCAGCGGCGCGAGATGGCGGCGGCCGAACGCGACCGGCGCGGTGAGCTTCAGCGGGCCGCTCGGCTGCGAATTGAGCTCGGCGACGACGCGCAGCGTGTCGTCGAGATCGGCGATCAGCGTGACCGCGCGTTCCAGGTAGATGTGGCCGGCCTCGGTCAGCGTCACGCTGTGCGTCGAGCGATGCAACAGCGCGACGCCGAGGGCGTCCTCGATCGCCGTGATCTTGCGCGCGACCGTCGACGTCGACACGCGCATCTCCTTCGCGACCGCGGAAAAACTTCCCATTTCGACGACCCGCACGAACGCGCGCATCGCGCCGAGGTGATCGATGCCGGTGTCTCTCGCCGTTGTTTTCATTCGTCTCTCGCTGTTGCATCCCACGCAAAACCGCTTTCGATAATACAGAAGCGAGGTTCTTTATGCAAAGGCATAGAATGCGATCCCGTCGTACGGGGAAGCGGTGAACGCAGCCGGTTTCCCACGTCGGCAGAGACAATTCAGGAGGGGCACCATGACGGAAAGCGGCTTCCGCGTCGAGGCGGATCTTTTAGGGAAACGAAGCATTCCGGATTCGGCGTACTACGGCGTCCATACGCTACGCGCGAAGGAGAACTTCGACATTTCGGGGCGCACGATCGCGTCGCTGCCGTACCTCGTCATGGCGCTCGCGGCGGTGAAGGAAGCCGCTGCCGATGCGAACTGCGAGCTCGGGCTGCTGCCGGACGCGTATCGCGACGCGATCGCCGCCGCCTGTGTCGAGATCCGCGAGGGCCGGCTGCACGATCAGTTCGTGGTCGACATCATCCAGGGCGGAGCCGGCACGTCGACCAACATGAACGCCAACGAGGTGATTTGCAACCGCGCGCTCGAAATCATGGGGCATGCACGCGGGCAGTACGAATACCTCCATCCCAACGAGCACGTCAATCTCGCGCAGAGCACGAACGACGTCTATCCGACCGCGATCCGGATCGCGACCTGCTTCGCGGTCGAGCATCTGCTCGACGCGATGGCGCGCCTGCGCGATGCGTTCGCGGAGAAGGCCGACGCGTTCTCGGATCTGTTGAAGCTCGGCCGCACGCAGCTGCAGGACGCCGTGCCGATGACGCTCGGCCAGGAATTCTCGACCTACGCGGTGATGGTGACGGAAGACATCGCGCGCCTGCAGGAAGCCGGCTTGCTGATGCGCGAGATCAATCTCGGCGCGACCGCGATCGGCACCGGCATCACCGCGCATCCGCAGTACGCGCAGAAGGCGCTGGCCGCGCTGCGGCGCATCACCGGCCTGGACCTGAGCACCGCGCCGAACCTGATCGAAGCGACGCAGGACTGCGGCGCGTTCGTGCAGGTTTCCGGCGTGCTGAAGCGGATCGCGGTGAAGCTGTCGAAGATCTGCAACGACCTGCGGCTGCTGTCGAGCGGCCCGCGCGCCGGTTTCGGCGAGATCAACCTGCCGCCGGTGCAGGCCGGCTCGTCGATCATGCCGGGCAAGGTGAACCCGGTGATTCCGGAAGTCGTGAACCAGGTCGCATTCGAAGTATTCGGCAACGACCTCACGGTGACGTTCGCCGCCGAGGCTGGCCAGCTTCAGCTCAACGCGTTCGAGCCGGTGATCGCGAGCGCGCTGTTCCGCAGCTTCGGCCACCTGACGGCGGCCTGCACGACGCTCGCGGACCGCTGCGTGAGCGGAATCACCGCGAACCCCGAGCGCTTGCGCGAAACGATGGAGCGGTCGGTCGCGCTCGCGACCGCGCTGAACCCGTACATCGGCTACAAGCGCGCGACGGCCGTGGCCACCGAGGCCCACGCGAGCGGCAAGTCGATCCGCGAAGTCGTGCTCGATCGCCAGTTGATGACCGCCGCGCAACTGGACGAAGCGCTGCAGCCCGAAGCGCTGATCCGCCCGCGCGCGTACTGATTCTGGCCGCGCGGCGCCGGGGCGCATGCCGCCGGACGCCCGTGCGCGGCCGTTCCCGCAGCGCCCCGTCGACGGGCGCGACACATCAAGAAACGGAGACACACCATGAAGCACGCCAGCGAGCGCGCGGCCGACACGGCCGGCGGCGCGGATCCCCGTCATGCCGACCGAGACGCGATGTTCGCGTCGCACGAATCCGGCTATGAGAAACAGTTGAAGCCGCGCCACGTGCAGATGATCGCGATGGGCGGAGCGATCGGCACCGGCCTCTTTCTCGGCGCGGGCGGCCGCCTGCAGAGCGCGGGCCCCGCGCTGGCGGTCGTGTATCTCGTGTGCGGCGTATTCGCATTCCTGATCATGCGCGCGCTCGGCGAGCTCGTGATGCATCGGCCGACCAGCGGCTCGTTCGTGTCGTACGCACGGGAGTTCATGGGCGAGCGCGCGTCGTTCGTCGCGGGCTGGATGTACTACCTGAACTGGGCCACCACCGGCATCGTCGACATCACCGCGGTCGCAATCTACATGAAGTACTGGGCGGTGTTCACGGACGTGCCGCAGTGGGTGTTCGCGCTCGGCGCGCTGGGGATCGTGTCGGTGATGAACATGATCGGCGTGAAGGTGTTCGGCGAGATGGAGTTCTGGTTCTCGATCGTCAAGGTCGGGACGCTCGCGCTGTTCCTCGCCGTCGGCGCCGTGTTTCTGGCGAGCGGTCATCCGGTCGCCGGGCAGATGCCGGGGCTGCACCTGATCGCGGATCACGGCGGAATCTTCCCGCACGGGATCCTGCCGGCGGTGCTGATCGTGCAGGGCGTCGTGTTCGCGTATGCGAGCATCGAGCTCGTCGGCGTCGCGGCGGGCGAGACCGCCGATGCGCGCAAGGTGCTGCCGAAGGCGATCAACAGCGTGATGTGGCGCATCGCGCTCTTCTACGTCGGCTCGGTCGTGCTGTTGACGATGCTGCTGCCGTGGACCGCGTACAGCGCGCACGAAAGCCCGTTCGTCACGTTCTTCGGCAAGCTCGGCGTGCCGTACGTCGGCACGGTGATGAACGTCGTGGTGCTGACCGCCGCGCTGTCGAGCCTGAATTCCGGCCTCTATTCGACCGGGCGCGTGCTGCGTTCGCTGGCGATGGGCGGCTCGGCGCCGCGCTTCGTGTCGCGGATGAACGCGCGCGGCGTGCCGTACGGCGGGATCCTCGTCACGGTCGCGGTCAATGCGATCGGCGTGCCGCTGAACTACATCGTCCCGGCGCAGGCGTTCGAGATCGTGCTGAACATGGCGTCGCTCGGGATCATCACGACCTGGGGCTTCATTGTGATGTGCCAGATCCTGTTCCGCCGCGCGGTCAATCGCGGCGAGTTGAGCCCCGTGTCGTTCCGGATGCCCGGCGCGCCGTTCACGTCGTGGCTCACGCTCGGGTTCCTGGTCAGCGTGCTGGTGATGATGGCGTTCGATTACCCGGGCGGCACGTGGACCGTCGGGATGATCCCGGTCGTCGTGCTCGCGCTCGTGGTGGGCTGGAAGCTCGCGAAGCGCGGTGCCGCGCGAGAGGCGTCCGCCGCGGCCGCCGCGCCGATCGGCGCCGATCCGGCGAGCAACGTCTGACGATACGCACGGGCGGGGCGACCGCCCGTGCGCTCAGTTCGATCCGGTGCGCGCACCGACCCAGCGGCCGAAGTCGCCGGCCATCTCCGCCGTGAGTTCGTGGCCGGCGTCGTAGAGGCGCGTGTCGTGCGCGACGCCGAGCGCCGTCAGCTTCGCGTCGGCGGTTTCGGCCCACGCGACCGGCAGCTTGTCGTCGAAGCGGCCGTGCATCACCAGCGCGTGCAGCGCGCTCAATGCGTCGCGCGGCGCGATCAGCGAATCGATCTCCGGCAGGATGCGCCCGCACAGCACCGCGAACGCGGCGACATCGGCCGGTGACGTGAGCGCGACGCTCGCGCTCATGATGCCGCCCTGGCTGAAGCCGGCGATCACGGTGGGCAGGGCGGCGTGTTCGTCGTCGGTGCCCCGGGCGCGCAATGCGCGCAGCAGCGCGATCAGCTGCACACGGCTCGCCTCCGCGCGGGCCGCATCGATTTCCGGGCCGTTCGGGCCGAAGCGCACCGGAAACCACGCGTGCTGGCCGGGGCCGAACGTCAGCGGGCCGCGCACGAACGCGATTTCGATGCGTGGGTCGATCATGCCGGCCAGATTCAGCAGATTGGTTTCGTTGCCGCCGACGCCGTGCAGCAGCAACAGGCGGCCCGCGGCGCGGCCCGCGGCCGGGCGCAGCCGGTAGTGGAGGCCGGATTCGGAGTCGGTGGTCAGCGGCAGGACGTCGGTCATTGCAAGGGTCCGGTGGGGAAGTGATCCGACAGTCTAGAACGCGCGGAAGAGAAGGTGAATCGCCGGGCGGCGATTGATTGTTTCCTGATCGGAATGAATCGACGGTCATTCGCCATGTCGGCCGGCGCGGCGAATCCGGCCGCGCGGCGGAAGGTGCATGCCCGATTCGATTCGCGGATAATGCGCAAACGTTTTACCGGTATTCGGCCCGATTGAATTATCGGATCGCAAATAAAAGAATGAATATCCGGATTCGATTTATCGAGGCCGCCGGGAACGCCCGCCGGACCACTCGGGCCAGAGGTTAACGGCCGATTCGAGAAAAACTTTAGGATTTTCTCGCCGCAATTGATCATTGCGATTTTCTCAACGACCGATTGATTTTCAGTCATCGGACAGTCATACACCATCCCCGATAATTCGGCGCTCACATTCTTTCAATAGACAAAAGGGCGATCGAAGCCGGATCGCTGCGGGGAGCTGTACTCATGACCATCCGTCATCGCATTACGCTGCTAGTCGTCCTGACGTTTTTCGCGCTGTCCGCGATTGGCGTGTACGCCGTGTACCAGACGCGCAAGAGCGCGTCCGAGGTGCGTCAGGTTACCCAGGGAATCGTGCCGAGCGCGCTCGCATCGGCGGATCTCGTCGCCGACGTGAAGAACATCCAGATCGCGACGATGACGCTGGTCTACGCGCCCGACGCGAACACCGCCGCGCAGGCGCGCGACGAGCTGAAGGCGAAGCAGGGCGCGCTGCGCGCGGCGCTCGACGCCCAGGCGAAATCGGCGGTCGGCCGTGCGCAGGAAGGCCTCGTCGAGCAGGCGAAGGACAGCGCCGCGAACTACTTCGCCGCGATCGACGACACCGTGAAGATGAAGACCGACGGCAAGCCCGAGATGGCGCAGGCGTACCTGTTCGCGAACGTCGCGCAGTATCGCGACGAACTCGAGGGCATCGTCGACACGCTGCGCGTCGAGAAGAACCGCCAGAAGGACGATGCGATCCGCGCGCTGAACGGCATGCTCGCGACGACGGCCACCGCGATCGCGGGCGTGGCGGGCACGGTGGTCGTGCTGCTGACCGCGCTCGGCTTCGTGCTGTATCGCCAGATCACGCGTCCGCTGATCGGGATGCAGACGGCGATGAGCGAGATCGCCGCGAGCCAGGACTTCACGCGCCGCGTGCCGGTGGGCCGGATGGACGAGATCGGTCATTCGATCGTCGCGTTCAACGGGATGATCGAGAAGATCCAGGAGAACGCCGCGCAACTGAAGCAGAAGACGGCCGACATCCAGGCGATGCTGCAGAACATGCAGCAAGGGATCCTGACGGTCGTCGACGGCGGTGTCGTGCATGCGGAGTATTCGGCTTACCTCGAGACCATCTTCGAGACCGGCGACATCGCCGGACGCGACCTGATGGCGCTCGTGTTCGACGATTCGAGCATCGGCTCCGACGCGCGCTCGCAGGTCGACGCGGCCGTGCATGCGTGCCTCGGTGAGGACAGCATGAACTTCGCGTTCAACGAACACCTGCTCGTCAACGAAGTCGCCAAGCGGATGCCGGACGGCCGCGAGAAATGGCTCGACCTGAGCTGGTCGGCGATCACCGACGAGACCGACACGGTCGTGCGCCTGATGCTGTGCGTGCGCGACGTGACCGAGATTCGCGAGCTGACCGCGCAGGCCGGCGAGCAGCAGCGCCGCCTCGAGATGATCGGCGAGATCCTGTCGATCAGCCAGGACAAGTTCCACGACTTCGTGCACAGCGCGAAGGGCTTCCTCAGCGAGAACGAGCGGATGATCCGCCAGCACGAACGCGCCGATCATTCGATCGTCGCAGCGCTGTTCCGCAACATGCACACGATCAAGGGCAACGCGCGCACGTACAGCCTGCAGCATCTGACCAACATCGTGCACGAAGCGGAGCAGGCGTACGAATCGCTGCGCCGCGCGGACGGCGGCCCCGAGTGGAATCGCGATGCGCTGATGGACGACCTGGCCCGCGTGCGCGAAGCAGTCGACCACTACGCGACGATCAACGCGGTCACGCTCGGCCGGCATGGCGAGGCGGCGCAGCACGGCGGCGCCGACTACCTGATGGTCGAGCGCGCGCATATCAGCGAGAGCCTGCGCATGCTCGACGGCGCCGATCCGGCGAACGCAAGCGACTGGCGCGCGGCGCGCGATTCGGTGCGCCGCCTGCTGAGCCAGTTCGGCACGCAGGGCATCGGCGATGCGCTGGGCGGCGTGATCGAATCGCTGCCGTCGCTCGCGGCCGAACTCGGCAAGCCGGCGCCCGTCGTGCATATCGACAGCAACGGCCATCGCGTGCGCAGCGAGATCGGCGCGACGCTGAAGAACGTGTTCATGCACCTGTTGCGCAACGCGATCGACCACGGGATCGAAACGTCGGAAGAGCGTCGCGCGGCCGGCAAGGCGCCGGCCGGCAAGATCGACATCGCGGTCGACGTGGAGGACGACGCGTTGCGCTTCGTGCTCGGCGACGACGGCCGCGGCCTCGCGCTCGACCGGATTCGCGGGATCGCGCGCGAGCGCGGCTGGATCGATGCCGGCAACGAAGCCGCGCTGACCGACGAAGCGGTGGCCGAACTGATCTTTCGCCCGGGCTTCTCGACCGCGCGCGCGGTGACCGAAGTATCGGGGCGCGGCGTCGGGATGGACGCGGTGCGCAACTTCCTGAAGCGCGACGGCGGCGACATCGCGCTGCGCTTCACCGACGATCGCGTCGGCGCGTCGTATCGCGCGTTCGAGACGATCGTGTCGCTGCCGGCGCGATTCGCGGCGGACGGCGCGGCCCGCGACGCCGGGCAGCCGACCGGCGCCGGCATCGCGAACGCCGACGTGACGGAGTGATCGTGCAAGCGTGGATGATCCCGATCGGCGCCGCGCTGGCGGGCGGCCTGGTGGTCGCGGCGGTGGCCGCGATCGTGTGTCGCATCGCGCGAGCACGGCTCGTTGCCGCGCTGACGCGCGAAGCCGGGGCGTTGCGCGCCGCGCTCGGCGCGGCCGATGCACGGGCCGATGAAGCCGTTGCCGCACATGCCGAAGCGGCGCAGGCGTGGGCGCGCCGCGAAGCGGCGTTCGAGGAGGCGCTGGCGCGCGAGGCGGCCGGCACCGGCGAGCAGCGCGACGCGCTGCAGGCGCTCGCGGCCGAGCGCGCCGCGCTGTCGCAGCATGCGACGAAGCTCGCCGACGAAGCCGCGCGGCTGCGCGGGCTGGCCGGCACGTTCGAACGCTGGCACGAGCAGATGATCTCGCTGACCACGCAGAACCAGGACATGCGCACGAAGAACCAGGAGCTGTCGGCGATCGTCGCGCACGTGTCGATCGTGTCGCTGAACGCGTCGATCGAGGCCGCGCGCGCGGGCACGGCCGGGCGGGGCTTCTCGATCGTGGCGAGCGAGGTGCGCGGGCTCGCCGCGCGCTCGCAGCAACTGTCGAACAGCTATCGCGACAGCCTGAATCGCAACGATCTCGTGACGGCCGCGACGTTCCAGGACATCCAGGCCGGCGGCAAGATGATCACGGCCGCGCTCGCGACGGTCGAGACGCTGGCCGGGCAACTGCATGCGCGGCTCGAGGGAGCGGCGGCGTGATCAGCGCGCAGGCCCGGGCCGGTTTCGAGCGGATCTTCTTCGATGCGGCGCGCACGCGGCTCGCGTCCGGCGGCGCGTGCGAAATCAGGCCGGCCGCCGGCGATGCGCACGACGCGTCGCACGATCCGTCACGCGCGAAATCGCGCGCGACGCCGAAGGTTACCGAACACGTCGCAGTGCTGACGATCTCGGCGCTGCATTTCCGGCTGCTGCTCGCGCTGCGCTTTCGCGACGACGGACCGACGCGTCGTCATTTCGCCGCGGCGATGCCCGGCGCGAGCGCGCAGCGGCCGCTGCCCGAGGCGTTCATGGAAGTCGCGAACCTGTGCTGCGGCGCGATCAACCAGGCGCTGACCGCGCCGTTCCCCGATCTCGGGATGTCGACGCCTTACCTGTTGAGCGGCGCGAGCGTCGACTACCTGCCGGCGCTGAATCCCCATCACGTGGCCGCGTACGACGTGACGCTCGACGGCGACGTGCGGATCGGCGCGACGCTGTGCGTGTGCGCGAACGCGCCGGTCGATTTCCACGTGCCGGAAGCGGCGAGCGTGGACACGGGCGGCGAGCTCGAACTGTTTTGACCGATTGTGAGGAAGGACTCCGCGAGATGACCGTAGACCAACCCGTCAGCAAGGTGCTCGTGCTCGACGACAGCCGCGCGCATGCGGCGACGATCAAGCGCTTCTGCGACGAGCACAACCTGGTCGGCCTGACCGTGCGGCGCAACCGGCTGCTGAAGGTGCTGCGCTCGAACATCGATCTCGGCGCGATCCTGCTCGCCGAGGACTACGGCGGCTCGCCGGACGAAAGCGCGATCATCGCGACGCAGATCGATGCGCTGCGGCCCGAGCTGCCGATCATCCTGCGCCGCGCGTCGAATGCGTCGCGCGACGGGCTGCCCGATGCGTTCGCGCGCGTCGCGTGCGCGGCCTACGTCGCCGACGACCTGACGCCGCTCAAGCGCGCGATCGACGAATACCTGTTCGGCCGCGACTACCCGAACGCGCTCGTGCGCGGCATCGCGGAGATCACCGAGGCGCGGCTCGACAGCCTGTTTCCGGGCCTCGCGATCGAGCGCGACACGCCGTGCATCGTGCGCGACCAGATCATCTTCGGCGAGGTGTTCAGCCTGATCGCGCTGGAAAGCGCGTGGTGCCGCGGCTACATGCTGCTGCAGACGAGCGAGCAACCGCTGCTCGACATGATCGGCGGCACGCGCGACGACGGCCGCGCACCCGATTTCCGCGACGTGAACAACGTGCTCGGCGAGTTGACCAACCTCGTGTGGGGCGCGTTCAAGAACCGCTATCTCGGCGACGCGGAGGCGCTCGCGCGCCATCCGGTGCAGGTGCCGCTCGTCGTCAATCACAAGCAGAAATTCATTTCGTTCGGCGGCGACTGTCCGCAGCTGTGTTTCAAGTACCGGATGACCGACCCCGAGTCGGGACGATCGGTGCGGCTCGACCAGCGTTTCGTGTTCAGCCTGAGCTGGTCGCCGGAGGATTTCCGCGAATCCGTGCAGGACGTGGGGCCGATGGTCGAGTCGGGCGAACTCGAACTGTTTTGAATGTTGAAGTCAGCAACAAGGAAAGGGGAATACGGCATGGCAAAGATTCTGGTGGTCGACGATTCGGGCACGGTGCGTGACGAGGTCGCGGGGTTCCTGCGCAATCACGGGCTCGACGTCGCGACGGCGGTGGACGGCAAGGACGGGCTCGCGAAGCTCAAGGCGACGCCCGGCGTGCGCCTCGTGATCAGCGACGTGAACATGCCGAACATGGACGGCCTGACGATGGTCGAGAAGATCCGCGGCGAGCTGGCGAATACGTCGGTCAACGTCGTGATGCTGACGACCGAAAGCAGCCCGGCGATGAAGGAGCGCGGCAAGGCCGCCGGCGTGAAGGGCTGGATCGTGAAGCCGTTCAAGGGCGACGCGGTGCTCGACGCGCTGAAGAAGCTCGCGGGCTGAGCACGCACGCGGGGGATGCATCGCCGTCGAGCGGCGATCGATGGGCAGCCTGGGTGGCCTTCGCTTCACGGTGCGGTGACGTGCAAGCCGGCTTCGCGGCCGGCTGGTCGGCCCCGCTGGACGCCGCGCGCAATGTGGAGGACGATTCGTGATCATGTCGATCGCGAATCCGGGCGCGTGCCGCCCGTGCTGCCGGCGCTGCGGATTCGCGCCCGATCGAACCCCGTCGAGCGGAGCATCATGGAATCCCGTCACGAAACACCCGAGCCGATCCTGCTGCGCGACGTGCGCGACGGCGTCGTCACGCTGCGGCTGAACCGGCCGCAACAGTTCAACGCGTTGTCGGAGGCGATGCTGGCGAGCCTGCAGGACGCGTTCGATTCGCTGGCCGCCGATCCGCACGTGCGCTGCGTCGTGCTCGCCGCCGAGGGCAAGGCGTTCTGCGCGGGCCACGACCTGCGGCAAATGCGCGCCAAACCCGAACTCGATTACTACCGCACGCTGTTCGCGCAATGCAGCCGCGTGATGCTCGCGATGCGCGCGTTACCGGTGCCGGTGATCGCACGCGTGCACGGCATCGCGACGGCGGCCGGCTGCCAGCTCGTCGCCGCGTGCGATCTCGCCGTCGCAGCGGACACCGCGCGCTTCGCGGTATCCGGAATCAACGTGGGGCTGTTCTGTTCGACGCCTGCCGTCGCATTGAGCCGCAACGTGTCGGCGAAGCGCGCGTTCGACATGCTCGTCACCGGGCGTTTCGTCGATGCGGCGACGGCGGCTGCCTGGGGGCTCGTCAACGAGGCCGTGCCCGAGGATGCGCTCGACGCGGCCATCGCGCGCAAGGTCGCGGAGATCGTCGCGAAGAGCCCGGCGGCGGTGCGCTACGGCAAGCAGATGTTCTACCGGCAGCGCGAACTGCCGCTCGACGACGCGTACGCGTTTGCGGGCGACGTGATGGCGCGCAACATGATGGAAGTGGACGCCGGCGAGGGGATCGACGCGTTCCTGGAGAAACGCAAGCCGGTGTGGCGTTCGTAGCGCGGCGGCCGCGCGTGCGCCTTGCCCGCGCCAGCGCTTTTTGCACGTTGCAAAAGCAGACGGGCCGCTGGTAAAGCGGCCCGCGCGCTGATCCGGATGCGCGGCGACAGCGCGCGGGCCGCCGCATCCGCGCCGGGCATCAACGCCCGTAGCTGCCCGTGCGCAGCGCCGGCTGCATCGTCGACGCGCCGGGCGGCACGGTCACGACCGGCACGCGGCGCGCGAGTGCGCACATCAGCTCGTAGCCGATCGTGCCGCTGGCTTCCGCGACGTCGTCGACCTTCACCCGATCGCCCCACAGCTCGACGCTCGAGCCGATGCCCGCGTTCGGGCACGGCGTCAGGTCGACGGTCAGCATGTCCATCGACACGCGGCCGACGACGCGCGTCGTCACGCCGTCCACCGCGATCGGCGTGCCGGTCGGCGCGTGGCGCGGATAGCCGTCCGCGTAGCCGCACGCGACGACGCCGATCCGCATCGGCCGGTCTGCCGTGAAGCGACGGCCATAACCGACCGTTTCCTCCGGCGCGAGCGTCTGCACGCCGATGATCTTGCTCGTTAGCGTCATCGCGGCCACCAGCGGCGTGTCGGCGATGTGCCGCGACGCGCCGGTCGGCGACGCGCCATACAGGATCGTGCCCGGCCGGACCCAGTCGCGATGCGCGCGCGGATGCCACAGCACGGCCGCCGAATTCGATGCCGAGCGCTCGCCCGGAATTCCGGCCGTGGCCGCATCGAATCGATCGAGCTGCCAGTCGACTTCGCCTTCGTCGGCGTTCGCGAAATGCATCATCAGCGTGATCTTGCCGATCGACGGCGCGGCCGCCGCGCGTTCCCACGCGGCGCGGAATGCGTCGGGCCGGTAGCCGAGCCGGTTCATCCCGGAGTTCATTTTCAGCTGGATGTCGATCGGCTGCCGGGGCTTCGCGGCGATCAGCAGATCGAGCTGCGCGTCGCAGTGCACAGCCACCGTCAGCCGATGGCGATCGGCCAGTTCGACGTCGTCCGGCTCGAAGATCCCTTCGAGCAGCAGCACCGGCTTGTCCCAGCCGAGGTCCCGCACGCGCACGGCTTCGTCGAGATCGAGCAGCGCGATGCCGTCGGCGGCCGCGAGGCCCGGATAGATCCGCTCGATTCCGTGACCGTATGCGTTGGCCTTGACCACGGCCCATACGCGCGATTGCGCGGCGGTGCGGCGGATGAAATCGAGGTTGTGGCGGACGGCGTCGGGACGGATATGGGCGACGATGGGACGGGGCATGGGCGGGCTCGGGTCGAAAGTCGTTCGGCGCACGCGGCGGCGCGGCGCGGGTAAGCAGGCTGGCGCGGCAACACGCCAAGCCAGTGTTGAGCGCTATCTTATTGGTGTTCGACCAGTTTTAATTAACGTATTTGTCGGCGATTTGGTGGAATTTTTTGTACCGGATCCATGCCGTCACTGCCTTCGGCAGGCGGTTTTGCCGAGTCTCCCGTCTAGAAAACCGGTGCGCGAACCGCCCGGCGCAATGCTAAGCTCTGCGCGACCGTGTCATTGATCAATGTAATCATAAAGGAGGAGACTTTGATGACGACGTCCCAGATCTGCCTGTTCATCGTGGCGCTGTTGCCGTTCCCGATGACGTTCCTGGCCAAGGCCCGCAAGGGCTACGACAACCGCGCGCCGCGCGAGTATCTGGCAAGGCTCGAAGGCTGGCGCGCGCGGGCGCAGGCCGCGCACCAGAATGCGTGGGAAGCGCTGGCGCTGTTTACGGCCGCACTGGTCGTCGCATGGCACAGCGGCGCGAACGCGCATCACGTCGATCAGCTCGCGATGGGGTTCGTCGCGCTTCGCGTCGTCTATGTGCTGACGTACCTGCTGAACTGGGCGTCGCTGCGCTCGCTCGTGTGGTTCGCGGGGATGGCCTGCGTCGTCGCGTTGTTCTTTGCCGCGCCGTGACGAGAGGATGAACGGGCGGCCCCGGCGCGGGCCTGGCGCGCGGGTTCGCTACGCACCGCCCGCGCCGCGCGCGTGACTGTCGTTGGATGCGGGCGCAACGATCTTCGCGAGCTGGAACGGTGGTGCATCGGCTTCGCGGCGCAGGAACGCGATCAACGGATCGAGCAGCCGATGCCGTGCCGACGGATTGCGGCGCAGCACGAAGCGCCATGACGCATCGCGTGCGAGGCCCGGCACCAGCGGCACCAGGCGGCCGCTGCGCAGTTCGGGCTCGATCAGCGGCACGCGCCCGAGCGCGATGCCCGCGCCGCCCAGCGCCGCGCCGATCACCTGACTGAAACTGCTGTAGCGGACGATCTTCGTTTCGAAGTCGTCCGGCAAACCGAAGTGCACGGCCCAGTTGCGCCAGTCGATTTCGGGGCTGTCCTCGTGCATCTCCTGCAGCAACCGCGAGCGGCATACATATCCCGATGCATGCGGATACAGTTCGGGACTGCAGACCGGAAACACGGTTTCGCGCAGCAACACGTCATCGTCGTCGCGCAGCCGGTGCGCGGGCACGTGCACGATCGCGAGATCGACGCCGCTGCGCGCGAAATCCGGTTCGTCCTCGACCACGACGGCATGCAGCGGCGTTTCGGGATGCAGCGACGAGAACTCCGCGAGGCGGCGCGCGAGCCACATCGACGAAAACGGCGCGTTGGCGGACACCGTCAGGCGTTGCGCGGTGGTGCCGCGAATCTCGTCGCACGCGTCGGTCAGCTTCGACAGCGCGTCGCTGACGGCCGGCAGCAGGCGGGCGCCCGCTTGCGTGAGGCCGATGCCGCCGAGCCCGGTGCTGCGCTCGAGCAGGCGGGCGCCCAGCGATGCCTCGAGCGCGCGGATCTGGTGACTGACGGCGCTCGTCGACACGTTCAGCTCGGCCGCCGCGCGCGCGAACCCGCCAAGGCGGACGGCCGCCTCGAAAGCACGCAGCGCGCTGAGGGGAGGAAGGTGCGACATGCGGGGTATTGTAGTTGACTCAACACCCGTTGAAAAATCATCTTTTGCCGCGCGTCGGGTGCGCGGGTAGCCTTGGTCCGGTCAATCGAATCACAACCAAAACCGACCGGAGGGCTTCATGTATTTCGACCGACGACTATGGGCGATGATGGCCGGAATGCGCTGGCGGGTTGCCGCCGCGGTTGCGCTCGGGCTGCTCGCGATGAGTGTCGGCATCCTGCGTTTCGTGTTTCTCGGCCGCGTGCTGGCGCTCGTTTTTGCCGGCGCGCCGGCGCGCGATATTGCGGAAACCGTCGCCGCAACGGCGGCTTGCGTGCTGCTGCGTGCATGGCTCGATCATCGTCGCACGGTGCTCGCGCAGCACACGGCCGGGCGCGTGCAGTCCGCGCTGCGCGCGCGGCTGTTCGACCGGATCGCCGCGCTCGGCCCCGCCTGGTTCAGCGGCGAGCGCACGGGCGGCGTGATGCTGGCCGTCGTCGACGGCGTCGAGCAACTGCAGACCTTCTTCGGCGTCTACCTGCCGCAGCTCGTGATCGCCGCGTGCGCGCCGGTCATGATCTTCGCGGTGCTCGCGTGGTGGGACGTGCCGACGGCCGCGATCCTGCTGGTCGCGGCGCTCGTCACGCTCGCGCTGCCGCAATTCGTGCATCGCGCCGACCGGCGCGCGGCGCTCGCACGCTCGGCCGCGTTCAAGGCGTTCGGCGAGGAGTTTCTCGACGCGGTACAGGGCTTGCCGACGCTGAAGGCGTTCGGGCAAAGCGGTGCGTTCGGCGCGAAGCTGGCGGCCAAGGCGCGCGCGCTGTCCGACAGCACGTTCTGGGTGCTCGCGCTCGGGCTGCTGACGCGGCTCTTCACCGATCTCGGCACCGGCCTCGGCGCGGCGGCGGCGATCGCGGTCGGCGCATGGCGCGTGCGCCATGGCGACATGAGTCTCGAGGCGCTGCTGATCGTGCTGATGGCCGGCAGCGAAATCTTCCGGCCGCTGCGCGACCTGCGCGGCGTGCTGCACCAGGGGATGATCGGCCAGTCGGCGGCGAACGCGATTCACGCGCTGCTCGACGCGGGCGGCGACGCACCGCCCGCGGTCGCATCGCGCGTGCCGCACGTGCGGCCGGAGATCGTGTTCGACGGCGTCAGCTTCGCGTATCCGGGGCGTCGCGCGGACGCGCATGCGTCGCTGGGCTTCACGGTGCGCGAAGGCGAGACGGTCGCGATCGTCGGCCCGAGCGGTGCCGGCAAGTCGACCATCGTGCGCCTGCTGCTGCGCCAGCACGATGCGCAGGGCGGCACAATCCGCATCGGCGGCCACGACGTGCGCACGCTCGACGCCGAACAGGTGCGCGAGATGATCGCGGTGGTCGCACAGGACGCGACGCTGTTCGACGGCAGCGTCGCCGACAACCTGCGGCTCGGCCGTCCCGATGCGAGCGACGCGGACATGATCGCGGCCGCGCGCGCCGCCAACGCGCACGATTTCATCTCGGCGTTGCCCGACGGCTATGCGACGCGCATCGGCGAACGCGGGCTGATGCTGTCGGGCGGTCAGCGCCAGCGGATCGCGATCGCGCGTGCGCTGTTGCGCGACGCGCCGATCCTGCTGCTCGACGAGGCGCTGTCGTCGGTCGATGCCGAGAACGAGGCGCTGATTCAGCAGGCGCTCGACCGGCTCACGCGCGGGCGCACGACGCTCGTGCTCGCGCACCGGCTGTCCAGCGTGATCGGCGCCGATCGGATTCTGGTGCTCGACCACGGGCGGGTGGTCGACGAGGGCACGCATGCGGCACTGATCGCGCGCGACGGCCCGTATCGCCGGCTGATGGGGCCGCAGCTGGAGGCCGCCGCCGAAGCCGTCGGCATGGCCGCGACCGCCGGCGGCGCGGGCGCACGCGCCGCGTCGGGCCCGCAGGTCAGGCCGCTGAACGACGATGCGGCGACCATCGGCTGGCCCGAAACGTTGCGCGCGCTGCTGCGTTTCGTCAGTCCGTGGAAGGGCAAGGTCGTGCTGACCGTGCTGTTCGGAATCGGTCGCGTGCTCGCGTTCATCGGCGTCGGCGTGATCGGTGCGCTGGTGGTCGGCGGCGTGTCGACCGGACACGCGAACGGCGCGCTCGTCGCGGCGCTGCTCGTCGTCGCGCCGGTCGCGGCCGTGCTGCACTGGCTCGAATCGTGGCTCGCGCACGACATGGCGTACCGGCTGCTCGCCGAGATGCGCATCGCGCTGTTCGCGACGCTCGAACGGCTCGCGCCGGCCGGGTTGCTGCGCCGCCGTTCCGGCGACCTGGTCGCGCTCGCGACGCAGGACGTCGAGACCGTCGAATACTTCTACGCGCATACGCTCGCGCCGGCGTTCGTCGCCGTGCTGGTGCCGGCCGGCGTGCTGGCGCTGCTCGCGTCGGTCGCATGGCCGCTCGCGCTGGCGTTGCTGCCGTTCCTGCTGTGGGCCGGACTGGCGCCCGTGCTGGCGCGGCGCGACGTCGACCGGCTCGGCACCGGTGCCCGCGAGGCGCTCGGCCAGCTCGGCGCGCATCTGACCGAAACGATCCAGGGGCTGGCGGAACTGACCGCGTTCCAGGCGCTCGCGCGGCGGCGTGCCGCGTTCGTCGCGGAAGCCGACGCGTACGGGCAGCAGCGCGCGAAGCTGCTCGACGACCTGTCGTCGCAGAGCGCCGCGCTCGAAGTCGCGAGCGGGCTCGGCGGGCTGGCCGTCGCTGCGCTCGGCGCGCTGCTGTGCGCGCGTGGCTGGTTCGCGCACGAATCGTTGCCGCTGCTGGTGCTGGTCGCGGTGGCCGCGTTCATGCCGGTGGCGGAGATCGGCCAGGTCGCGCGGCAGCTGGCCGACACGATCGCGTCGACGCGGCGCCTGCGCGCGCTCGAGAAGGAGCCGGTGACGGTCGTCGACGGCACGCACGCGCTGTCCGGCAACGCGACCGTGCGGTTCGAGGAAGCGGGTTTCACGTACCCGGGACGCGGGGTGCCGGCGATCGATCGCGTGAGCTTCGAGGTGCCGCCCGGCAGCACGGTCGCGCTGGTGGGTGCATCGGGTGCAGGCAAATCGACCGTCGCGAGCCTGCTGCTGCGCTTCTGGGATCCGCAACACGGGCGTGTGACGCTCGGCGGCACCGAATTGCGCGACCTGCGGCTAGACGATCTGCGCCGGCACATCGCGCTCGTCGCGCAGGACACCTATCTGTTCAACGATACGCTCGAAGCGAACATCCGGCTTGCCGCGAACGATGCATCGGACGAGGACGTGCGGCGCGCGATCGATCAGGCGGCGCTCGGCGATTTCGTCGCGCGACTGCCGGACGGGCTCGCGACGCGGGTCGGCGAGCGCGGCGTGCAGTTGTCCGGCGGGCAGCGCCAGCGCGTCGCGATCGCGCGCGCGTTCCTGAAGGATGCGCCGGTGCTGATCCTCGATGAAGCGACTTCGCATCTCGACACGATCAGCGAGCAGCAGATCCGCGCGGCGCTGGAGGACCTGATGGCGCAGCGGACGTCGATCATCATCGCGCACCGGTTGTCGACAGTCCGCAACGCGGACACGATCCTCGTGATCGAGCACGGCAGGATCATCGAGGCGGGCACGCATGCGGCGCTGATCGCGCGGCAGGGCGCGTATGCGCGGCTGGTCTCGCATCAGGCGAGCGGGGTGGCGGCGTGACCGACGGCGCTTCGAGGCCGTGCCGAACGGCGTTGTCGCTCGCGGTACACGCCGTTCGTTGAGCCGCGCCGGCGGTGGCCGGCATCACGATCGCCGCGGCGTCGGCGCGCAACGGGGCCCTCCGGTCGCGCCGAATTGCCGGGCGTTCCGCGCTTCCACGCCATGCGCCCATCCGCGCACACCTTTCCTCCGATCAATCCCGCCCGTGCGGCTCGGGTTTGTCTCGATTCATTTTCATGTTGAGTATTTTTTTGTTGTCGTAGTATCCGTGTTGACAACACTTGTTGCACTAATGTCTAATTCAACATCGCATGTTGCGGTGCGGCTTGATGTCGTCGTTCCCCGGCCAGCCGGCCGGTTACATCGCTCAACCATGCGGAGAAAAGTCATGAGTCGCCGTTCCTTCCTGAAAGCCGTCGCGGTGGTCGCCGCGCTCGGCGCCAGCATCGCGCACGCGGATACCAGGACGCTCGTCGTCGGGACCGATACGTCGTTCATGCCGTTCGAGTTCAAGCAGGGCGACAAGTACGTCGGCTTCGATCTCGACCTGTGGGCGGAGATCGCGAAGGACCAGGGCTGGAAATACACGATCCAGCCGATGGATTTCGCGGGCCTGATCCCGGCGCTGCAGACGCAGAACATCGACGTCGCGCTGTCGGGGATGACCATCAGGGAAGAGCGGAAGAAGGCGATCGACTTCTCCGCGCCGTACTACGACAGCGGCCTCGCGGCGATGGTGCAAACGGACAACACGACGATCAAGTCGATCGACGACCTGAACGGCAAGGTGATCGCCGCGAAGACGGGCACCGCGACGATCGACTGGATCAAGGCGCACCTGAAGCCGAAGGAGATCCGCCAGTTCCCGAACATCGACCAGGCATATCTCGCGCTCGAGGCCGGCCGCGTCGACGCGGCGATGCACGACACGCCGAACGTGCTGTTCTTCGTGAACAACGAAGGCAAGGGCAAGGTGAAGGTCGCGGGCCAGCCGGTCAGCGGCGACAAGTACGGGATCGGCTTCCCGAAGGGCAGCGCGCTCGTGCCGAAGGTCAACGCGTCGCTCGTGAAGATCAAGGCCGACGGCCGCTACGCGCAGATCTACAAGAAGTGGTTCGGCGCCGAGCCGCCGAAGATGTGAGCGTGACGGCACAGCATGGCGCGGCCGGGCGGCCGCGCCGGTCTTGAATCGGACGGGGAGCGACAGGTGAATTTCGATTGGTCGGCGATCTGGGCGGCGTTGCCGGACCTGATGGACGGGGTCCGGTTGACGGTGTTCATCGCATTTTTCGGGCTGGTGGGCGGATTCGTCGTCGGGATGATCGCGGGCATGTTCCGCGCATACGGACCGAAGGCGATGAACGTGCTCGCACAGGTTTATATTGAACTGATCCGCGGCACGCCGATCGTCGTGCAGGTGATGTTCCTGTATTTCGCGTTGCCGCTGCTCGCGCATATCCGGATCGACGGCCTGACGGCCGCGATCATCGCGATCACGGTGAATTCGGGCGCGTATCTCGCGGAAGTGGTGCGCGGCGCGCTGCTGTCGATCCCGAAGGGGCTGACGGAAGCGGGGCTCGCGATGGGCCTGTCGATGCCGCGCGTGCTGCTGAAGGTGGTCGGGCCGCTCGCATTCCGGCGCCTGATTCCGCCGCTCGGCAACCAGTGCATCGTGAGCCTCAAGGACACGTCGCTGTTCATCGTGATCGGCGTCGGCGAATTGACGCGCAAGGGGCAGGAAATCATTGCCGGCAATTTCCAGGCGGTCGAGATCTGGACCGCGGTGGCCGTCATCTACCTGATGCTGACCGGCGCGATGACGCTGACGCTTCGGCTCGTCGAAAAGAGGATGCGCATCTTATGAGCATGATCGAATTCCAGAACGTGTCGAAGAGCTTCGGCCATGTGCCGGTGCTGAAGCATATCGACCTGAAGATCGATGCGGGCGAGGTGGTCGTCGTGATCGGTCCGTCGGGCTCGGGCAAGTCGACGATGTTGCGCTGTATCAACGCGCTCGAGAAAATCACGAGCGGCGAGCTGCTGGTCGACGGCCAGAGCGTGCGCGGCAACGCGTCGACGATCCGCAATATCCGGCTCGAAGCGGGCATGGTATTCCAGCAGTTCAACCTGTTTCCGCAGATGACCGCGCTCGAGAACGTGATGTTCGGGCCGACCCAGGTACGCGGCGCGTCGCGCGCCGACGCGCGCGACCAGGCGATGGCGCTGCTCGACAAGGTCGGCCTCGAATCGCGCGCGAATCATTATCCGTCGGAGCTGTCGGGCGGCCAGCAGCAGCGCGTCGCGATCGCACGCGCGCTCGCGATCCGGCCGCGGCTGATGCTGTTCGACGAGCCGACGTCGGCGCTCGATCCGGAATTGCGCCACGAGGTGCTGAAAGTGATGCAGGATCTCGCGACCGAAGGGATGACGATGATCGTCGTCACGCACGAGATCGGCTTCGCGAAGCGGGTCGGCACGCGGTTGCTGTTCATGGATCAGGGCGGCATCGCCGAGGACGGCCATCCGGTCGACCTGATCGACCGCCCGCCGACACCGCGCCTGAAGGAATTCCTGAAACACGTGTCCTGAACGAAACCGAATCAACCGACATGCCGCTTTCCCCATCTCCCGTCATCGCCGGCACGCCGTTCGACATCGGCGTGCGCCTCGGCGAGCTTGCCCGCCCCGTGTTCGATGCGTACATGCAGCAGAGCAGCGCATGGCAGGCCGTGCGCCGCTGGCGCGGCCATCCGTTCGTCGCCGCGCTGCGACAGGCCGCGCTGGCCGCGTACCCCGATCTCGTCGCGGAACTGGACGGGATCGCGGCGGGCGTCGGCTGGCCGGCCGAGGACATCTTTCTGTGGAACTGCCGCGGCGAACTGATCCATCGCGCGCCGGACGGCTGCACGACGCTCGCCGGGCGCGATGCGCACGGCACGCGCTGGATCGCGCACAACGAGGACGGCGATCCGTACCTGCGCGAGCGCTGCCTGCTGGTCGACGTGCAGCCGCAAGGCAAGCCGGGCTTCATCAGTTTCTACTACCCGGGCTCGCTGCCCGGGCATACGTTCGCCGCGAACCGCGCGGGCATCGCGCAGGCGATCAACAACCTGCGGATCCGCACGCCGGCACTCGGCGTGCCGCGGATGATCCTCGCGCGCGCCGTGCTCGACGCCACATCGCTCGATGCGGCCGCCGACGTGCTGCGCACGCATGCGCGCGCGAGCGGCTTTCACCACACGCTCGGCGCGACCGGCGATATGCGGCTCCTGAGCATCGAGGCGAGCGTCGCGCGCTGCTCGGTCGTTGAAGTCGCGCGTCTTGCCGGTCACGCGAATCATCTCGTGCATCCGGGATGCGAGGGGGAAGCGCAGATCGTCACGCAATCGTCCGGCGATCGTCAGCGGCGTGTCGATGCGCTGACGCCGGGCATCGACGCGATCGACGAAGCCGCGTTGCTGCGCGTGCTCGGCGACCGCGCACCGGAAGGACTGCCGATCTATCGCGACGATCCGGCCGACCCCGACGACGAAAACACGTTGGCGACCGCCGTGTTCGCGATTCGCGACACCGCGATCGACTTCACCATTCACCAGCACGGCACGCGGCGCTTCGCGTCGCGCATCGTGCCGTCCGCGCACGCGCGCAGCGCGTCCTGATCCATGAGGCAACGCATGACGACCGTTTTTCATCGCGCTCCACGCGCCACCTTGCCCGTCGCCGTTGCAGGCGACGGCATCGAGATCATCGATTCGACCGGCAAACGCTACATCGACGCGTGCGGTGGCGCGGCCGTGTCGTGCCTCGGCCACAGCAACCAGCGCGTGATCGATGCGATCAAGCGGCAGGTGCAGCAACTGCCGTACGCGCATACGTCGTTCTTCACGACGGACGTGGCGGAAGAATTGGCCGACCGGCTCGTCGAGGCCGCGCCGGCCGGTCTCGAACACGTGTATTTCGTGTCGGGCGGATCCGAGGCGATCGAAGCCGCATTGAAGCTCGCGCGTCAGTATTTCGTCGAGAAGGGCGAGCCGCAGCGCCGCCATTTCATCGCACGTCGCCAGAGCTATCACGGCAACACGCTCGGCGCACTCGCGATCGGCGGCAACGCATGGCGGCGCGAGCCGTTCCTGCCGCTGCTGATCGAGGCGCATCACGTGAGCCCGTGCTACGCGTATCGCGACCAGCAGGCCGATGAAACCGACGAAGCCTATGCACAGCGACTGGCTGACGAGCTGGAGCGGAAGATCGTCGAGCTCGGCGCGGAAAACGTCGCGGCATTCGTCGCGGAAACGGTGGTCGGCGCGACGGCCGGCGCGGTGCCGCCGGTGCGTAGCTACCTGAAGAAGATTCGCGCGGTGTGCGACAAGTACGGCGTGCTATTGATCCTCGACGAAATCATGTCGGGGATGGGGCGCACCGGTTACCTGTTCGCGTGCGACGAAGATGGCGTCGCGCCCGACCTGCTGACGATCGCGAAGGGGCTCGGCGCAGGGTACCAGCCGATCGGCGCGACGCTGGTGAGCGATCACATCTACCGCACGATCGTCGACGGCTCGGGTTTCTTCCAGCACGGCCACACGTATCTCGGTCATGCAACGGCCTGCGCGGCCGCGCTCGAAGTGCAGCGCGTGATCGCCGAAGAGAAGCTGCTCGACAACGTGAAGGCGCGCGGCGAGCAACTGCGCGCGTCGCTGCGCGAGCATTACGGCGCGCATCCGCATGTCGGCGACGTGCGCGGCCGCGGGCTGTTCGTCGGCGTCGAGCTCGTGCGCGATCGCGACAGCAAGGCGACGTTCGATCCCGCGCTGAAGCTGCATGCGGCGGTCAAGCGCGAGGCGATGCAGCGCGGCCTGATGGTGTATCCGATGGGCGGCACGATCGACGGCGTGCACGGCGATCACATCCTGATCGCACCGCCGTTCGTGTGCACTGCGCAGCAGATCGACACGATCGTCGAACGGCTGTCCGGCGCGATCGATGCGGCGCTCGCATCGGCCGGCGCGTGAACCTTTATCTCATCGAATCCTCACCATGACGGACAGACTGCCTCCCTTCGATCCCGCATCGGCCACCGACGAGCAGAAGGCCGTGCTCGCCGACATTCTCAGCGGCCCGCGCGGCAACCTGAACGGGCCGTTCCTCGGCTGGATCGCGAGTCCCGAGCTCGCGCAGCATGCGCAGCGGCTCGGCGCGTTCTGCCGCTATCGCACGGGTCTACCGCTGCGTCTGTCCGAGCTCGCGATTCTCGTGACGGCCGCGCGCTGGCGCTCGCAGGCCGAGTGGCACATCCATCATCCGATCGCGCTCGATGCCGGTGTGCCGGCCGCGACGGCCGACGCGATCCGCCGCGGCGTCGAGCCGGCGTTCGAATCGGACGACGATGCGCTGATCCATGCGTTCGCGACCGAGCTGTACGACACGCGGCGCGTGAGCGATGCGACGTTCGCGCGCGCGCAGGCGCGTTTCGGCCACGAGACCGTCGTGAACCTCGTCGCGCTGCTCGGCTATTACGCGCTCGTGGCGATGACGCTCAACACGTTCGCCATGCGCGCGGACGGACAGACTGATTTGCCGTTTCCCGAATAATTGCCGCATGCCGGATTGTGCCGATCGCGTTCATTGCGTATGTCGTTCATACGCGCCGGCGCGGCAAGGTGTGGCGCCGTTTCTCGACACGCGGTGCGTTCCCTGGCTCGCGGTGGTGCAGCGCGAATGGCCGACCTTCCGCGACTTCGATCGTCCGATGCAATATCGCTGGGAGCGATGTCGAACCGTCTGACGATAGGGCGACGCGGTGCGGCAAGGCCGCGCCGCTCTGGGGTCGACATCAATGAAACCAATTGTATTCGTGCGGGATCAGCCGCGATCGCACGCGTATGATGGCTTGTTCACGTCGATAAGATCGGTGAGCAAGCATGACTAGTACCCGTAAGACATTGATGATCGCCGGCGGCCTGCTGGTTGCCGCGGCCGGCACCGGCTACGTGATGCTCCTGCGTGCGGACCACCGCGCGATCGCGGAGGCCGGCATCGGCGACGCCGCGGCGCCTGCCGCCGCCGTGACGGCGGCGAACGACGGCCACACCGCACAAGGCACGATCGCGCCGCCTGCGGCGGTCGCCGTCCCTTCCAAGCATATAGATGAGGCCGTGCCGCAACCAGCGGCCGTACGGCCGCCATCCGCGGCTCCTGCGCGTACGAGCGCGGCGCCGGCATCCGCTGCCGTCGCGCCGGTCGTCGCCGCGCCGGCGCCTCCGGCGAAACCGAGTGCGCCGCCGCCGACCGTCCATGTCGTGACGGTCGAGCCGGAGGTTGCGACCCCGCCGAAAGCCCAGCCCGCTCCGCCGGTAAAGGCGCCGGTACAAGCGGCGCAACCCGTGCAATCGACGCCGCCGGCCCAGGCGACGCAGGCGGCTCGGCCGAGTCAGCAGGCGGAGCAGCCGACCCAGCGCGCGGCGCGCAAGCGCGACGGGCTCGAGCGGCACGCGGCCGCGACTCCCGCGATGAAATCCGAAACGCCTGAAACCGCTGCACTCGTGCGGGAATCGGCAAAGCTCGATCCGTCGTTGCCGCCGCCGCAATACGTGGCGACGCCGAGCGCCGATCGGCAGCACGCGACGACGGGCGCGAATCCGGTCGCTGCCGCGATGACCGATCAACTGGTCAAGCAGTCGAGCAGCTTCAAGGCAGCCACACCGGCGAACGCGGGGCCCGGCATGGCTCAGTGAGAAGGGAGCGGCCGCGCTCGCGCAGCGCCGCTCGATGCAGGATGAAAAAGGGCCCCGCACGCCGACCAGGGCATGCGGGGCCAAGAGACACGAACCTGTGTGGTGCGTCGCGCGTTACGCGGCGATCGCTTCTTCGGCCTGCGGGGCGTCGGCGGCAGCGGGCGTCGCGTCTTGCCGGATCAGGTGATCGAACGCGCCGAGCGATGCCTTCGCGCCTTCGCCCACCGCGATCACGATCTGCTTGAACGGCACCGTCGTCACGTCGCCGGCGGCAAACACGCCCGGCACCGACGTCGCACCGCGCGCATCGACGACGATCTCGCCGTGCTTCGACAGTTCGATCGTGCCCTTCAGCCATTCGGTGTTGGGCACGAGGCCGATCTGCACGAACACGCCTTCGAGATCGACCCGCTTCGTTTCACCCGAACGCAGATCCTTGTAGACGAGCCCGTTCAGCTTGCTGCCGTCGCCGGTCAGCTCGGTCGTCTGCGCCTGCGTGACGATCGTCACGTTCGGCAGGCTGCGCAGCTTGCGCTGCAACACTTCGTCCGCGCGCAGTTGCGCGCCGTATTCGATCAGCGTGACTTCCTTCACGATGCCGGCCAGGTCGATCGCGGCCTCGACGCCCGAGTTGCCGCCGCCGACCACCGCCACGCGCTTGCCCTTGAACAGCGGGCCGTCGCAGTGCGGGCAGTATGCGACACCGCGGTTGCGGTATTCGCGCTCGCCCGGCACGTTGATTTCGCGCCAGCGCGCGCCGGTCGCGAGAATGATCGTCTTCGCCTTCAGCACGGCGCCATTCGCGAGGCGGATCTGGTGCACGTCGCCCGGAATCAGCGCGTCGGCGCGCTGCACGTCCATGATGTCGACGTCGTACTGCTTCACGTGCTGCTCGAGCGCCGCGGCAAATTTCGGTCCTTCCGTTTCCTGCACCGACACGAAGTTCTCGATCGCCATCGTGTCGAGCACCTGGCCGCCGAAACGCTCGGCGACGACGCCCGTCGCGATGCCCTTGCGCGCCGAATAGATCGCGGCGGCCGCACCGGCCGGGCCGCCGCCGACGATCAGCGTGTCGAACACCGGCTTGTTCTCGAGCGACTTCGCGGCGCGGGCGCTGGCGCCCGTGTCGAGCTTCGCGAGGATTTCCTTCACGCTGCTGCGGCCCTGGCCGAACGATTCGCCATTCAGGAACATCGTCGGCACGGCCATGATCTGGCGTGCTTCGACTTCACTCTGGAACAATGCGCCGTCGATCGCGACGTGGCGGATGCGCGGGTTGATCAGCGACATCACGTTCAGCGCCTGCACGACTTCCGGGCAGTTCTGGCACGACAGCGAGAAATACGTCTCGAACGCGTAATCGCCGTCGAGCGCGCGGATTTGTTCGATTACGTCGTCGTCGAGCTTGAGCGGATGGCCGCCCGTCTGCAGCAACGCGAGCACGAGCGACGTGAATTCATGGCCCATCGGGATGCCGGCGAAGCGGATGCCGGTCGGCTTGCCGGGTTCGCCGATCGAGAACGACGGCTTGCGCTCGGCATCGTCGCGGCGTTCGGTTACGGTCACGCGCGACGTCAGCGACGCAATCTCGTTCAGCAGCGCAAGCAGTTCCTGCGATTTCGCGCTGTCGTCGAGCGACGCGACGAGTTCGATCGGGCGCGTGATCTTTTCGAGGTACGCTTTCAGTTGGTTCTTGAGATTGGCGTCGAGCATGGCGTTTCGGATTCCGTATTGATAATTATGGTCGGGCACGTCGTGCCGGAGAAGGGCGCGGGCCGCACGAGGCGGCCCGCATTCGCGTGACGCGCGCGCCTCGTGCGAGGCGCGCGGCGCGAACGTCAGATCTTGCCGATCAGGTCGAGCGACGGGGTCAGCGTTTCCGCACCTGGCGTCCACTTGGCCGGGCACACTTCACCCGGATGCGCCGCGATGTATTGCGCGGCCTGCACCTTGCGCAGCAGTTCGCCTGCGTCGCGGCCGATGCCGTTGTCGTGGATTTCGCACAGCTTGATCTCGCCTTCCGGGTTGATCACGAACGTGCCGCGCAGCGCCATCCCTTCTTCCTCGATCAGCACGTCGAAGTTGCGCGACAGCGTGAGCGTCGGGTCGCCGATCATCGGGTACTTGATCTTGCCGATCGTGTCCGACGTGTCGTGCCATGCCTTGTGCGTGAAGTGCGTATCGGTCGACACGCCGTAGATCTCGACACCCAGCTTCTGGAATTCCGCGTAGCGGTCGGCGAGGTCGCCCAGCTCGGTCGGGCAGACGAACGTGAAGTCGGCCGGGTAGAACACGACGACGGACCACTTGCCCTTGAAGTTCTCTTCGGACACGGGCACGAAATCGCCGTTGTGGTATGCGGTTGCCTTGAACGGTTTGATTTGGGTGTTGATGATCGGCATCTTGCGAGTTCCTTTGCTTGGGTGTTGATGAAGTGTTGCCAGTATCCGGGTTCACCCCAGGTTTGTGAAATTGCTTGTTTCAATCCGCGGCATCGGGAATTTCTATCTGCTTCCGGCCCCCGTCGCGACGGGCCGTCCGGTTGGCCCGTGCCATCCGGGCCGGGCCTTCCGACGGATTTCGGCCGACCGGCGCTTCTGACACATTGGGCGTGCGGGAGGGCGCGGCGCCGGGCGACGGCGACGCAACCCGCGCAAGAGCCCGGCGCCCGTTCGGTACGAACGGCTGCGCGGTCGTCAGACACGCTTCGTCCCACTGCCGCCATGAACCTCTTTTCCGGACGCGCCCTGTGTGCGCTGCTCGCGTGGTTCCGCGAGATCGTCCCCACGCGGCGATGCCTGCATCGGCTCCTGCGCGGTGCGGCCTGCGTATTCGTGACCCTCTCGTGTGTCGCGCCGGCGCTCGCCGTCGAGGCGTCCGCGCCGGCCGCGACGGCGACACCCGCCACCACGTCGACCGGCCTCGTGCAGATGCCCGACGGCCGGCTGCTCGCGCCCGAGTTCGCCCGCATCGTCTCGCGCGGCGCGCTCGTCGTCGCGGTGCTCGGCGTCGATCAGCCGCCGTTCTTCATGTCGCGCAACGGTGTATTGGCGGGCGTCGACATCGATCTCGCCGACGAACTCGCGAAAAAGCTCGGCGTGTCCGTGCAGTTCGACCGCGATGCGCGCACTTTCGACGATGTCGTTCACCTGCTCGCGACCGGGCAGGCCGACGTCGCGATCAGCAAGCTGTCGCGCACGTTGCCGCGTGCGCAGGTGATCCGCTTCAGCACGCCGTACATCAACCTGCGACGCGCGCTGCTGATCAACCGCGTCAGCTTCGCGGAGCTCGCGAAAGGGCGCGCGCTGCCGGAAGTCGTGCGCGATTACCGCGGCACGATCGGCGTCGTCGCGGGGTCGGCCTATGCGGAATACGTGCGCAACGACTTCCCGGCCGCGCGGGTGCGCACGTATTCGAGCTGGCCGGCGACGCTCGACGCGCTGAACGCAGGCGCGGTCACGGCCGTGTATCGCGACGAACTCGCGATCAAGCTGGTGATGCAGGACGACCCGACCGCGCCGATCCGCTTGCGCGTCGCGACCTTCGACGACCTCACCGACGCGCTTGCCGTCGGCGTGCCGGTGTCCACGCCGACGTTGCTCGCGTTCGTCAATCAGTTCCTGGCCGAGCGCAACAAGCGGCTCGACGTGAAATCCTTGCTCGATGCGATGGGTCGCTGACATGAACATGAACGAGAACATCAGGATCATGCCTCGCATCGAGCGGCTGCATGCGTTCGCGATCCATCCGTTGACGGTCTTTGGCAGCCTCGCGCTCGGGATCGTGGCGGGCGTGCTGTGGCCGGCCGCCGCGCCGAAGTTCGACTATGTGGGCCAGGTATACGTCGGCCTGCTGAAGATGACGGCGCTGCCGTTCATGACGGCCGCCGTGATCTTCAGCCTGCAGCGGCTGCTGCGCGACGGCAGCGCGTCGGATCTCGTGATGCGCGTGATCGCGACCTTCGGCTGCGCGTCGGTGTTCGTCGTGGCGGTCGGCGCGGTCGTGCTGGTCGCGATGCGGCCGGGCGAGCATCTGTCGAACGCGACGCTGAAGGCATTCGGCGCGCTGGTCGGCAGCGACGGCGCGGCGAGCGACACCGTGATGACGCTGTACGGCACCGATCCCGCGGAGAAATCGTCGGGCCTTGCCGACATGCTGATCGCGCTGGTGCCCGGCAACTTCTTCGCGGCGCTCGCGAGCGGCGACACGCTGAAGGCGCTGGTGTTCTCGCTGTTCTTCGGTTTCGCGTCGGGACGCGTGCCGGCGAGCATCTCGGCGGCGTTGAGCCAGACGCTGGAGACCGTCTATTTCACGTGTCAGAAAATCATGCACTGGCTCGCGTATCCGACGCCGATCGTGCTGTTCTGCGGTGGCGCCGCGCAGATCGGCACGTCGGGGTTCGGGCCGCTCGAGGCGATGGTCCGGTTCGTCGCCGCGTTCGCCGTCGTCGCGCTCGTGCTGATCGCGGCCGCGATCGTCGTGATCTGGAAACGCTCGGGCGCGACGCTGGCCGAGACGCTCGCCGGGTTGCGCACGCCGTTCGCGATGGCGCTCGCCACGCGCAGCAGCGTGGCCTGCATGCCGAGCATGATCGAGTGCCTGGCCGACGGCTTCGGCTTCGCCCGTGCGCGCGTCGAACTGGTCGTTCCACTTGCCGTGTCGCTGCTGCGCGTCGGGCCGATGGTTTATTACGCGAGCGCGACGCTGTTCGTCGCGCAACTCTACGAACGGTCGCTCGGCCCCGGCGAGCTTTGCGTCGTGCTGGTCGCATCGGTGCTGGCCGGATTCGCGTCGACCGGCACGTCGGGCGTCGTGACGGTGTCGCTCGCCGGCATGGTGTGCGCGGCACTGCACCTGCCGTTCGAGGCTGCGTTCGTGCTGTTCGCGGCGATCGATCCGTTCTGCGAAATATTGCGGACGCTGTTGCTGGTGATCGGCAACTCGGCCGTCGTATCCGCGATCTGCGCGCGGCCGCCGCGCGCGTGAAGGAGGGGAGGCGTCATGGCACTCGTCGGCGTACTGGGGGGAATGGGGCCGCTGGCCACGGTCGACTTCATGCATCGCGTGATTTGCCTGACACGCGCACGCTGCGACCAGGAGCACCTGCCGATGATCGTCGCGAACCTGACGCGAACGCCCGATCGCTCGCGCGCGATCATCGACGGCGGGACCGATCCGCTGCCGGCGCTGCTCGATGGCATCGCGCTGCTGAACCGCTGCGGCGTGGACGTGATCGCGATTCCGTGCAATTCGGCGCATCACTGGTATGCGCCGCTGCGCGAACGCAGCGCGGCGCCGATCCTGCATATCGTCGATGCGTCGGTGGCCGCGTTGCCGGCTGGCGTGCGGCGCGTCGCGGTGCTCGCCACGGGCGGCACGCTGGTGTCGGGTTTTTACCAGGCGGCGCTGCGTGCACGCGGTTTCGAGCCGGTGATGCCGGGCGTGGCCGCGCAGCGCGACATCGCCGCGTGCATCGCGGCGGTCAAGGCGGGGAAGATCGACGCGTCGGTGCGGTGCCTGACGCGCGCGCTCGCGACGCTGGCACGACGGGACGTGGGCGTGGCGGTGATGGGCTGCACGGAAATTCCGATCGCGGCGCGCGCGTTGCGCGATGCACCGTTCGCGTTGGTCGACAGCACGCAGGAGCTGGCGCGCGCGACGGTCGCCCATGCGGTCGAGCGCGGATGGGGGCGGGCGGTGTGACGCATCGGCGGGACGGTGCGCGTGCGGGCCCGCGCGCTTATGCAGCCATCCGCCTGAGCCATTCCGCCAGCCGTCTCGCGCCGTCCGGCATGTCCGTATCCTCGCGCGTGCACAGGTAGTAGTCGCGCCCGTCGTCGAGCGCATGGTCGAACAGCTTCACGAGTTCGCCGCTCGCCAGTTCGCGCTCGACCAGCGGCGGGCGCAGCAGCGCCGCGCCGAGATCCGCGCGCGCCGCGCTCAGCGTCAGTTGCCCGTCCTCGAACATCGGCCCCACCGCATGCGACACATGCCGCACGCCGGCGCCTTGCAGCCAGTTGACCCAGGTGCTGCGATCCTCGTCGTGCACGAGCGGCGCCCGCGCGAGATCGGCCGGCGTGCGGAATGGCCCGTGGCGCTTCAGGAACGACGGGCTGCACATCGGCACCATCGCGCCCGGCAGCAGTCGCTCGCAGCGGTAGCCGGGCCAGTCGCCGGTGCCGAAGCGGATCGACAGGTCGGACGCGTCGCTTCGATAGTTGCGGTGATGCGCATACAGCACGGTCACGTCGACATCGGTGTTGTCGGCGAGGAACGCGTGCAGCCGCGGAATGAACCAGCCGATGCCGAGCAGCGGAATCAGGCTGATCGTGATTTGCCGCAGCGACGACCGGTCGCGCACGAAGCGCGTCGCGCTGCGCAGCACCGAGAACGCGGCACTGATCGAGCGGTAGTAGTCGCGCCCCTCGTCGGTGAGCGCGAGCAGCCGGCCTTCGCGCACGGTCAGCGGCGTCTGGATGAACGCTTCGAGCAGTTGCAACTGGTGGCTGACCGCGGACGGCGTGATGTCGAGCTCGTGCGCTGCCGCCGTGACCGAGCCGAGACGCGCGAATGCCTCGAACGCGCGGACGGCGCGCAGCGGCGGATCGTGCGGCAATTGTTCGATATTTTTCATGTGTCGAATTTTATCGAAAAATCAGGGTAAGCGACAACATGAAAATATCCCGTATTTACAGGCGATTACGTTATTGTGTCGGGAATGGCATAAGCATCCAACAATTGAGTATTTGGGGTGCGGGAGCCGAATATTTAATATTTTTCATGTTTTGATTCGAGTCCCCGATCCCCGCACATGAAAATCGCTTTTCTTCCCGCCAGCCTCGCATTCTCCGCGGCCACGCTGATCGCCGCCGTTCCCGCCTTCGCGCAGTCCGCGCCGCAGACGATCCTGATCGGTCTCGCCGCGCCGCTCACCGGCCCGTCCGCGCGGATCGGCAAGGACCTGCAGAACGGCGCGCAACTCGCGATCGACGACGCGAACGCGACGCATCCGAGCATCGGCGGCAAGCCGGTCGTCTACAAGCTCGTCGCGGCCGACGATCAATCCGATCCGCGCACGGCCGTCGCGGTCGCGCAGCAGCTCGTCGACCAGCACGTGATCGGCGTCGTCGGTCACTGGAACACGGGCTGCAGCGTGCCGGCGTCGCGCGTCTATCGAGATGCCGGCATTCCGCAGATCGCGCCGGCGTCCACCGGCCACCCGTACACGCAGCAGGGCTACGCGACGGCGTTCCGCATCATGGGTCACGACGATGCGGGCGGCAACTTCACCGGCGCCTATGCGGTGAAGACGCTGAAGGCCCAGCGCATCGCGGTGATCGACGATCGCACGTCGTTCGGCGCGGGGCTGGCCGACCAGTTCATCAAGGGCGTGCAGGCGAACGGCGGCACGATCGTCGATCGCCAGTACGTGAACGACAAGACGACCGACTTCAGCGGCGTGCTGACCGCGATCAAGGGCAAGCGCGCGGATCTCGTGTTCTTCGGCGGGCTCGACGCGCAGGCCGCGCCGATCGCGCGCCGGATGCGCCAGCTCGGCGTGAACGCGCCGCTGCTCGGCGCCGGCGGCTTCGTGAGCCAGACCTTCCTGTCGCTCGCGGGCAAGGACGGCGACGGCGTGACGGCACTCGAACCGGGCCTGCCGCTCGACCGGATGCCGGGCGGCAAGGCGTTCGACACGCAGTACCGCGCACGCTTTCACGCGCCGATCGAACTGCACGCGCCGTTCGCGTACGACGCGGCGGCCACGCTGATCGCGGCCGCGCAGAAGGCCGGCACGACGCAGCCGGCGAAGCTGGTCGCGGCCGTGCGCGCGATCGACCGGCCCGGCGTGACCGGCCGGGTCGCGTTCGACGCCGAAGGCAATCTGAAGGACCCGGCATTCACGATCTACCAGGTGCGCGGCGGCAAGTGGACCGTCGTCGACGTGCTCGGCGGCGCGCACCCGGCAACGAAATGACGACGGAGACGAATCCCATGACCGACACGACACACGCATCCACGGCGGCACCCGAGGACACGCGCCTCGGCATCCTCGCGCGGCGCCGCATCGAAGCGGAAATCATCAAGCCGATCTACGAGATCATGAAGCGCGAATTCGGCGCCGAGCGCGCGCAGGCCGTGATCGCGGAAGCCGTGCGCGGCGCGGCCGTCGACGCGGGCCGCACGTTCGCGGCGCAGGAGCCCGACGGCACGAGCGTGCAATCGTTCATCGCGCTGCAGGTGCTGTGGGAGAAGGACGATGCGCTCGACGTCGAGGTGCATCGCGCGGACGACGCGCACTACGACTACGACGTGCATCGCTGCAGCTACGCCGAGATGTATCACGCGATGGGGCTTGGCGAGATCGGCCACCTGCTGAGCTGCGCGCGCGACAGCTATTTCATCGAGGGTTACGACCCGCGCATCGCGCTGACGCGCACGAGCACGATCATGCAGGGCGGCAAGCGCTGCGATTTCCGCTATGCGTTGCGCACGACACCGCGCGACGACGCCCCGGAGGCCGGCAATGCGTGACGATCTCGCGGGCGCGCCGCGCGTCGACGGCGCGCGGCTGTGGGCGTCGCTCGAACGGATGGCGCAAATCGGCGCGACGCCGAAAGGCGGCGTCTGCCGTCTCGCGCTGACCGACCTCGACCGCGAGTCGCGCGACCTGTTCGTGCAGTGGGCGCGCGATGCCGGCTGCACGGTGCGGGTGGACCGGATGGGCAACGTGTTCGCGCGCCGCGCGGGCCGCCATCCCGATGCCGCGCCGGTGATGACCGGTTCGCATGCCGATTCGCAGCCTACAGGCGGCCGCTACGACGGCATCTACGGCGTGCTCGGCGGCCTCGAGGTCGTGCGTGCGCTGAACGATGCGGGCATCGAGACCGAGCGTCCGATCGACGTCGTGATCTGGACCAACGAGGAAGGTTCGCGCTTTGCGCCGGCGATGATCTCGGCCGGCGTGTTCGCGGGCGTCTATCCGCTCGAATACGGTCTGTCGCGAACGGATGGCGCGGGCAGGACGATCGGCGAGGAACTCGCGCGGATCGGCTACGCGGGCGCCGACCCTGTCGGCGGCTATCCGGTGCATGCCGCCTACGAATTGCATATCGAACAGGGCGCGATTCTCGAACGCGCGGGCAAGACGATCGGTGTCGTGACGGCCGGGCAGGGGCAGCGCTGGTACGAGGTGACGCTGACGGGCGTCGACGCGCACGCGGGCACCACGCCGATGGAATTCCGGCGCGACACGCTCGTGGGTGCCGCGCGGATGATCGAATTCGTCGATACGCTCGGCCGTCGCCATGCGCCGCACGCGCGCGCGACGGTCGGGATGATCGAGGCGCGGCCGAATTCGCGCAACACGGTGCCGGGCGGCTGCTTCTTCACGGTCGAGTTTCGCCATCCTGACGATGCGGTGCTCGACGAGCTCGACGCGGCGCTGCGAGCGGAACTGGCCCGCGTCGCGGCCGACGCCGGCCTCGGTGCGCGGATCGAGCAGATCTTCACGTACCCGCCGGTGCCGTTCGCGCCGCGCTGCATCGACGCGGTGCGCGATGCGGCGCAGGCGCTCGGGCTGCCGCACATGGACATCGTTTCCGGTGCGGGTCACGACGCGTGCTACATCGCGCGCGTCGCGCCGACGGGCATGATCTTCGTGCCGTGCGTCGACGGGCTGAGCCACAACGAGGCCGAGGCGATCACGCCGGAATGGTCGGCGGCGGGCGCCGACGTGCTGCTGCGCGCGATGCTGCAAAGCGCGCAGGAACCGGGCGCGTGATGCGCGCGTGACGGGCGCGGCTTACTTGCCCGCCTTGCGCCGCGCCATGAACGTAAGGTAGGCGACGATCTGGTCGAGCTCCCGGTCGCTCAGTTGATCGGGCGGGAATGCCGGCATCACGCGGCCCGGCCAGTCGCGCACCGATGCCGGATTGCGGATGTAGCGGCGCAGCGCGGCGGGCTGGAAGTAGTCGACCGGATTCATCGGCGCGTTCAGGTCGGGGCCGGCCTGGCTGCTGCCCGCGCCGTCGAGGCGATGGCACGCGAGGCATTGCGTGACGAACAGGCGCTGGCCCGCGCGGGCCGGATCGTTCGCCGGCAGCGCGGGATCGACGGCGAGCGATGGCCAGCGCGCGAGCGGCGACGATTCGATCGTGATGCGCACGATCTGATACGGCCATTGCTCGCCGCGCACCGACGATGCATCCGCCCCGAGCCACACGAGATAGAACGGCCCGGCGCTGACCTGCTTGCCCGGCAGCTTCGGCCACGGATGCGCGGGGTCCTCGATCGCGAGCCACGCGACGGCGCCGGCCGGCGCACGGCGGCGCGCGAGATCCAGCGGCAGTTGCGCGGCGAAACCGTCGGCCGCGCGCGTTTCGAGCACGCCGTCCGCCGGCAGCGGCGTGTCGCCGAGCAGGGCGGCGAACGGCACCGCGCGGAACGTCATCGGCCGGCCGTACGCGATGTCGCGCGGCACGTGGATGTCCGTCGCGTCGGCGCGCGCGAGCAGCGCCTGGCGCGTCAGCACGCGAGGCGTGCCGTCGGTCTCGAGTTCGAGCGAGCCCTGCGCGGACGCGCGCGTCGCGATCAGACACACCGTCACCAGCAACAGCGAAAACCACCGGCGCTTCAGCATTCGTTCTCCGTGGGGGCGTTCCGGCGGCGGCAGAAAGGCGAGCGCGCGGCCGATGGATGGAATCGGGCGACAGTCTAGCCGGTACGGGCGTCGCTGGCGAATTCGATGGGGGATCGGCGCAATTACACGGGGCGGCGGTGTCGGTCCGGTCCCGTTCGCGTCGCCGTCAATGTGTCGGACACTGCGCGTCGGTCTTCGGTAAAGGCGTCTCCCGTGCCGTGTCGAAATCGGCTTCGCGCGTCCCGGACGGCGTCAGCGACACGAAATGCATCGTGCCGCCGCGTGCCGCGAACCCGGCGATGCCGGTCGAGCCCCACGGAATCGGCGAGCGCTGCGCGCCGCTCACCGACATGCCGGTTGCCGAAAGCGCCAGCGTCAGCAGCCGCCCGTCGCGCGTCGGCACATACGCATGCGTGCCGTCGACGCCGATCCCGGATTCCCGCACCGACGCCGGCAGGCAGTCGAGCGTCGCGAGGCGATGGCCGTCCGGGTCGATCAGCATCGCGACACCGCGGTTGTCCGCCGTCGTCGTGACCACGACGAAGCGGTCGATCGCCGGCACGTACGCGGACGAATACACGTAGTACTGGATCGCGTCGCTCAGCGGCCCGAGCTTGTCGAGCTTCGCCGTGACCGGATCGAACGTCGCGTATTCGAGCGTCGCGTCCGTGCTGCCTTCGATGTATTTCTGCCAGACGAGCAGCGCGCGGTGCGGCGAGCCGGCGACCACGGGCCACCATTCGCGGCGGTGCGGCGCGACCGGCACGTGATTCAGCACGCGTCCGTCGGCATCGTAGGTTTTCACGTAGACGCCGTTGCCGGTGCCGAGGTTGTCGACGCCGCCACCGTCGATCCAGTCGGCGGAATAGAACACGACGAAGCGTTCGCCCACCGCGGCGACATGCCCGGAGTGACCGCCCGCCTCGACGTCGTTCGGGTAGGGCTTGATCGGCTTCAGGTCGCGCCGATAGACGCCGTAGCGCTGGCTGACCTCCTGTGGCGTGTTCCAGCCGTCCTCGAACGTGACGAAGATGTCGCCGCGCGGATTCTGCGCGATCGATACGGGCTCCTGCGCTTCCGGACGGCTGATGAACGTACGGACGCGCAGCAGACGCGGCTTGCCCGGCAGCCATTCGCCGACGTACACGTCGTGCGGCCAGTTGCCGTTGCGCAGCGCGCCGCGCGGCGCGATGCCCGAGCTGCTGAAGAACACCCAGCGCCGGCCGTCGCCGGCGTCGGCCACGCCGATTCCGTGCATGAAGCGCCGCGGGTCGCCGCTGTCCTGCGGCGACGCGGGCGCCTGCACGGTGACGGTGTGCACGACCGGCGGGCCGGCGAATGTGTGCGACGGTGCCGCGATGGCGCAACACGCGCCGCAGAGCACGGTCGCGACACGCCACGCGGCGGCGCGCGCGCCCGCATGGGCGCGCACGGTGGCAATCGGCGTCGCGACCGGCCGTCGCATCATTCGACGGTGACGGATTTCGCGAGGTTGCGCGGCTTGTCGACGTCGGCGCCGCGCGCGCACCCGACGTGATACGCGAGCAGCTGCAACGGGATCACGTTGACGATCGGCGACAGCGCGTCCCCCGATTCGCGCACGCGGATCAGGTGCGTGTCGCGGTCGGCGTCGATCTCGAGATGATGGCCCGCGAGCACGTACAGCCGCCCGCCGCGTGCGCGCACCTCGGCCATGTTGGACTTCAGCTTCTGGAACAGGCGGTCGTCCGGCGCGATCGTGACGACCGGCATCGCGCTCGTGACGAGTGCGAGCGGGCCATGCTTCAGTTCGCCGGCCGGATAGCCTTCCGCATGGATGTACGACACTTCCTTCAGCTTCAGCGCACCTTCCAGCGCGATCGGATAGTGAATGCCGCGCCCGAGGAACAGCGCGTTCTCGGTGCGCGCGAACTTCGCGGCCCAGCCCATGATCTGCGTTTCCAGCGCGAGTGCGTGAGCGATGCGATCCGGCAGTTCGTGCAGTTTCTTCAGGTGCATCGCGACATGTGCCGCATCGAGCCGGCCGCGTTGCTGCGCGAGCGTCAGCGTCAGCACGAACAGCGCGACGAGCTGCGTCGTGAATGCCTTGGTCGATGCGACGCCGAGCTCGATGCCGGCCCGCGTCAGGAAGCTGAGTGGCGCGCCGCGCGCGATCGAGCTGGTCGCCACGTTGCAGATCGCCATCGACAGATCCTGGCCCATCGCGCGCGCGCGCTCGATCGCGCCGATGGTGTCTGCGGTTTCGCCGGACTGCGAAATACCGACGACCAGCGTGCGCGGATCGGGCACGGTGTCGCGGTAACGGTATTCGCTCGCGATCTCGACCTGCGCCGGAATGCCTGCGATGCCCTCGAGCCAGTATTTCGCGGTCAGGCCCGCGTAGTAGCTGGTACCGCAGCCGAGCAGCAGCACGCTCCGGGTCTTCGACAGCAGCGCGCGCGTGCTGTCGCTGCCGCCGAACAGCGCGGGCGAGATCGTGTCGACACCGTCGATCGTGGCGGCGATCGCTTTCGGCTGTTCGAAGATCTCCTTCTGCATGAAGTGCTGATACGGGCCGAGCGCGGCGTCGTCGTCGCGCGCCTTGACCAGGCACAGCGGACGCTGTGCCTCGCTCCCGATCGCGTCCACCACGTCGATCCGTTCCGGCGTGATCAGCGCGACGTCGCCGTCTTCCAGGTAGACGAAGCGGTCGGTCAGGTCGCCGAGCGCCGCGCAGTCGGACGCGAGGTAGTTCTGGTCCGCGCCGATGCCGATCACGAGCGGCGAGCCCGCGCGCGCGGCGACGAGCCGCTGCGGCTCGCGCGCGCTCAGCACGGCGATCGCGTACGCGCCGTGCAGCCGCTTGACCGCGCGGGTGACGGCATCGAACAGGTCGTCGCGATACATGCTGTGGATCAGATGCGCGATCACCTCGGTGTCGGTCTCGCCGCGAAACGTGTAGCCGCGCTCCCGCAGTTCGGCGCGCAACGCATCGTGGTTTTCGATGATCCCGTTGTGCACGACCGCGATCGTGTCGCCCGACATGATCGGGTGCGCGTTCATTTCCGACGGCGCGCCGTGCGTCGCCCAGCGCGTGTGCGCGATGCACGTCTGCGCTTCGAGGCCGAGCGTCAGCACGCGGTCCTGCAGGTCCGCCACGCGTCGCAGCGTGCGTTCGCTGCGCAGGCGGCCGTCACGCAGCACGGCGATGCCGCACGAGTCGTAACCGCGATACTCGAGCCGGCTCAGTGCATTGACCAGTTGCGGCACCTGATTGTTCAGGCCGCTTGCTCCGACGATTCCGCACATGATTCACCTCGTCTACAGGAAGTTGCAGGCCGGCGCACGACACGCGACGGCGCGAATCCGGGAGCGGTGTCGCGTCGCGCGGCATGCGTCGCGTCCGGCGCGGCACGTCTCCGGTGACCTATTCGCGGGGCTGCGGTCCCGCGTGCGCGATCCATTCGATGCCCGAGATCGAGCCGTTCGCATCGTGCGACGCGACGAGAATGCGCGACGTGCGCCGCGCGCCGCGCCGGCGGGCGCCCGCGAGCGCGGTCGGCGGCAGCGAGCGCATCTTCACGCTGGCCGAGCGCCGCAGCATCTTCGAGACGCGCAACCGGTACGCGAGGGGGTGCACGACACGTCCCGCGATCAGCCACGTGACGATCGTGCCGGCGATCAGCGCGATGCTCGTCACGTAGAACACGATCTGCTCGATCGGCATCTCGGCCTGGTTGAACGGCAGCAGGTAGCGGTACGTATAGATGCAGATCGATGCCCACACACCTCCGACCAGCGCGGGCCGCACGAGGCGGAACCACGCGACGAGCACGGGCCCGACGATGCCGCCGCGTTCGGCGATCAGTTCGCGCGGGGCGCGCAGGGAAAGGTCAATAATCGGTGCGTTCTTCATGTTGAATGCCTCGGTCGGGACTGACCCAAACGGCGCGCTTGCCGCGGCCCCGCAATACGACGGCGGGCAGGGCGACGACGGTGGTGACCATGCTGATCAACCAGAACGCGACGGGGTACCAGACGGTGTCAAGGAAATACATCAGGAGTTTTTCGTCGTAACGACGATCGATCATGCTGCCGATGATCAGCTGCAGGATGCAGGTCGCGACCAGCAGCATCCCGTGCCAGTGCGGCACCACGGACACATGCCAGGTCTGCGGAAGCGGGTAGACGACGTCGATCAGCGCGAGCAGCAGGATGAACGACATCGAATAGGCCCACGCGATGCCGATCAGGTACTCGACGAACAGCGGCCACATCATCATCTGCGTCGGTCGCGCGAGCGTGCCCGCGTACTTGAGCAGCACCTGGATGCCGCCCTTCGCCCAGCGCAGCCGCTGCCGGTAGAGCCCCTTCAGCGTCTCGGGCATCAGGATCCAGCTGAGCGCGTGCGGCTCGTACACGACGCGCCAGTCGCGGCACTGCAGCTTCCAGCTGATGTCGATGTCCTCGGTCAGCATGTCCGAGCTCCAGTAGCCGACATCGGCGAGCGCGGTCTTGCGGAACATCGTGATCACGCCCGATACCGTGAAGATGCGGCCGTACACCTGCTGCGTGCGCTTGATCAGCCCGACGATCGACGAGAATTCGCCGACCTGCATGCGCCCCAGCAGCGACGTGCGCGTGCGGATGCGCGGGTTGCCCGTGACCGCGCCGACGCCCGGATCGGTCAGGAAATGCTCGAGCATCCAGCCGATCGCGTCGTGCGCGAGCAGCGCGTCGCCGTCGATGCAGAGCAGGTATTCCGCGTTCGATACTGCGGCCGCGGTGGTGAGCCCGACCGCCTTGCCTTCGTTGCGCGCGTGATGGATCACGAGCAGCCGCGGGATCTCGACGGCCAGCTCGTTGAGGATCTCGCCGGTGCGGTCCTTGCTGCCGTCGTTGACCGCGATGATGTCGTAGTTCGGGTAGTCCATCGCGTTCAGGTGGCGGATCACGGCGCGCGCGTTCGCCGCTTCGTTGAAGCACGGCACGACGATCGAGATCTTCGGGATTCCGCTCGCCGCGATCGTGCGCGTCGACAGCTCGCGGCCTTCCTCGAGCAGGAAGTAATGGACGACGCCACCGATCATCCACAGATACGACATGAAGAACGGGTAGTAGAAGACGAAATCCTGCAGGCGCTGGATGATGCTGTGGGTGGTCATGGCGTCTTGGTTCCCTGCGCATGCTGCATCTGCATCAGCGCGTTGATCGAGGTCGGATCGAGCCGCGACTTCAGCGACATCACGTCGCGCATCGCGTCGAGCTCCGGCTGGCCGTTCAGGAAGTTGTCCGGGTAGTAGCCGAAATTCACCGCGCCCTCGCTGCGCAGCCGCCGCATCTGAGCGAGCAGCGTGCGGGCCGGCACGTCCTTGTGCGCGTGCCAGTCGTACGACTGCAGTTCGAACACGGTGCGCTGCAGCCCGCGCTGCTTCGTACGGACGGTGCGCACGAGCTGGTCCAGCCAGCCCTCGGGGTCCTTCGCCTGTTCCATGTACGGCATCGCCATCAGCGCGACGTAGTCGTAGGTGGCAAGGAAATCGTCGTAGTTCTGCGCGTACCACGCTTCGGACTCGGGCTTGAGCACCGGCATCGCAAAGATGTTCCGCGCGGTCAGCACGTCGCCCACGTTTTGATGCGCGAGCACGATCTGCTCGAGCTGGCGGGTCAGGTCGATCAGGTAGCGCGACTTCTGGCGCGTCCAGCGCTTCATCAGGTCGGGGTTCTCGCGGATCTTGCCGACGTCGGCCGGCAGCCCCCACTGCGAATAGGTTCGTAGCGCATGTCGGCCCGCATCCTCGTAGTCGTCGAGCACGGCGTCGTCGCTGAACAGGATGCCGCTGAACGACGCGTGCTTGCTGAGATCCTCGTAGACCTGCTGGATCATCAGTCGCGCTTCCGGATCGAACGGGCTCAGCCGGAACACGCGCGTGCCGTTCTCGCGGGCCGGCGCGCCGCCGTATGCACTGACGGCCTCGAGGCCCTGATGCTTGTCCGGCGGTGGCCGGAACGCGAGCACCGGCATCCATGCATAGACCTGCACGTTGGAGCGCGTGTTGAGCTGCCACGCGGCGCGCGAGAACAGGTCGGCGCGCATCGGCAGGTGCCGGTTCGGGAAATACACGGCTTCGGCCACGCCCGTGCCCTTCGGGTCGGCATAGGCCTGCAGGTACACCGATTTCGGCTGCATCCGGTAGATGCGCTCGATCAGCTTGCCGAGATTCGCTTCCTGACGCGCGGGATCGGGATCGTAAACCTGATCGAGATCGACCTGCACGATGCGCTCGGGCACGTCGACGTCGCCGCGGTTGGATGCCGGCTCGCGCATCGAGCGCTCGAACCCGCCGATGTCGACGTCGTACATCATCAGGATCCGCCTCAGCCGGTCCAGCGGCACGTCCGGCGTATTCGGGCCGGCATCGAGGCTGAACTGGATGTCCATGCCGAGCGACGTCGATATCTTGCGCACGGGCTGGTTTTCCGCGCCGTATGGCCACACCATCGAGCGTGCGACGATGCCGGTGCGTTCGCGGATCTGCCGCACGCATGTCTGAAGGTCGTCGTGCACGCGCGCTTCGAATTCGGCGTCGGTTTCATAGCGCTTCTCGTTCTGCAGGTAGAGGTGCGACGTGGTCGCCGGCAATTCGTTTCCTTGCGGATTCGCGACCGCGCCGTGATGGAGGTTGTGGGTGTGGCAGCCGAGCTCGACGAGGTGAGATTGACCGACCTTCTGCACCTCCTCCCACGACATGAAGTAGTCGCGCGGCACCTGGATCTTGTCGCTGATGCGGATCGGCGCATTCGGCGGCGCATCGATCCACGCCGTGACGATGCCCATCACGGCCGGATACTTGAAGCGCTCGAGCAGCGGCAGCACCTTCGTGTAGTGGCTGCGGTAGCCGTCGTCGAACGTGAGGAGCACCGCGCGCGGCGGCAGCGGCTTGCCGCCGTGCCGCGATTCCTCGATCTGCTTGACCGTGATGGTGTGGTAGTTGTTGGTCTGCAGCCACGAGAAGATCGCGGTCAGCGTGCCGGTATCGACCGCGAACGGGTCGACCATCGCCGACGGGGAGGAGAACGACGCCATCAGGTTGTCGCGCACGTCGTGCAGGCAGATCACGCGGAACGTCTTGCCGTCGGCCGGATCGGACGGCGGCAGCAGGTCGATCATCCGGGCGTTCGACACGCCCGGGAACAGCGAACAGGCGGCGAACGTGCCGAGGCATCCGCACATGAAGGTCCGTCTGGTTTGCATTGAGCGATCTCCTTGCTAGAACGGCAGGTTGACCGACAGGAAGCCGGTTTCGGAGCGCTCGCGCTGGCCGTCGTACGCGTGGCTGCTGACCTCGACGCCATAGCTCAGCGTGATGTCGTGCTTGAACGTCCACGCGTGCTCGAGGCGCGCGCTCCACAGCGGGCTGGTGCCGAAGCCGCGCTCGTTGTACACGCCGCCCGACACCGATACGCGCTGCTGCAGCGACATGTCGCCCTTCTTCCACAGCGTCAGCTGGTGCATGACGGTCGCCGCGGCCGCGTAATCGCGGCTCGGGCTGAAGTAGGGCGCGTCGTGGCGCGTGTTGCTGTCGGTGCCGAGGTCCAGCGATACGTTGACGAGCTGGTTGGCGGACGTGTACACGCGCTGCGTGGCGATTGCCGTGATTTCCTGGTGTAGGTTCGAATCGCTGTACCGGCTCACGCCGTAGTTCAGCTTGACCTCGCGACGATCGTTCTGCCGATACACGACCGAGACGTTCGCGGAGCGGCCCCAGATGTGCGCGGCATACGCCTTCCACGGCAGCGAGTTGTCGTTGGTGTCGAGCCCGGCGCTGACCGTCCAGTAGTCGTTCAGCGCGTACGCGATCGATCCGCGGCCGCCGGTCCGGCCGTCCGCGCCGAACGAGCGCGTGACTTCGCCCTGCACGGTGAGCGGCCCGTGCCGGTAGTCGCCGCCGACACCCGTGCGCGTGCGGCTGACGCTGCCGGAGTCGGTCTGCGCATGGCCGAAGAACGTGTGCGAGAAGACGCGCCAGTTGTCGCCGAATGGTTGGGAGTACACATAACTGTCCGACGTGAAGCTGTTGTCGGCCAGCGCGCTGTTGCCGTGCTCGAAACTCAGGTCGGTCGTGAACACGGGGCTGCGGTATGCCTTGTAGTCGCGTTTGAAACCGCGCACGGCGCCGCTGTCCGGAAATACGTTGTCCACGGTCTGGTCGACGTACTTCGCGGTCGCGTAGTCGTCCGCCACGAGCGCCGCGCGGCCGAGGCCCGCGAGCATCTCGACGCTGTCCGGGTGGTCGGTCAGCGAAGCGCGATACATCGCGATCGCCTGGCGCGGATGCGCCTGGCCCGACACCGCGTCGGCATGCGCGGCACGGACCTCCGCATTGAACGGCACCTGTTGCTCGAGCTGCTCGAGCGCGGCGATCCCTTCGTCGACGCGGCCCGTATAAATCAGGTATTGCGCGCGCAGCCGGTAGTAACGCAGAAAGTCGCTTTCTTCCGGACCGTAGTTGCGCACCTCCTTGGCCGGCGGCAGCGACTTGCCGATGTCGTCGAGCACCTGCTTCGCGTCCGCCGCGCGTCCCTGGTCGACGTACGACCAGAACAGCCCTTCGCGCAGTTCGATCGCACGCGTGCGTGCACCGTACTGGAAGCCGCGGGTTGCGCGGTCCGTCGGCGCGGCGGTCGCCTGCTTCAGCGCGCGCTGGTACACGCCGTTCGCCTTGGCCGGTTCGCTCAGGTAGAGGTAGGCGTCGCCGACGGCGGCCAGCGCATCGATCGAGATCTCCGCGTCGGACGGAATCGTCTCGAACGTCGCGACGGCCTTCGTCATGTCGCCGCGCGCCGCGTAGGCGACGGTGCGGTCGCCCGCGAGCGCCGTCCTGACCGGCGAATATTCGGGCGTGGCCGGCATCCGCTTGTCGAGGTCGTCCGCGGCGTGCAGCGCGCTGTCGAGGCCGTCGAAGCGGTCGGAACTCGTCATCGAGCGCGACTTGTCACGTCCGCCGCGCACCTGCTGGCGAATCGCCAATTCCTCCAGCTGCGCGACGTCGACGGCGGAGAACGCATCGGGCCGTGCCTTCGCTTCCTCGAGCGCCTGGATCGCGCCGCCGCTTGCCGCGAGGCCGAACACGTCGTTGCGCACCGTCGCGACGTCGGCGGTACGCAGATTCGGCATCTGGGCGTTCGGCGCTTCGACGTCGGGGCCTTGCGATCGTTGCGTCTGCTCGCCGGGCAGCTGGGCGCCGGGCGTCTGTGAATTCGGCGTCACGGAGGACGGGGGCGGCGAGCCCGGTGTCTGGGTGACGGGCGCGGGCGAGCCCGGCATCGGGGTGCCGGAGGCCTGCGCGGTTTGCGTCGGCGCAGTCGAGGGCGCGGTGGTTGCGGCCTGCGCGGGTTGCGGCGGCGGCTCCGGTGTGTGCGCGACCGGCGCGGGCGAACTGGACGCAGGTGTGTCGGACGTTGTCGCGGTAGTTTGCGCCGGCGTGTCGGGCGGCTGCGGGTTCGCGGCCTGGGCGACGCCGATCGGCGCGTCCGATGCCTGCGCGACGGGTGCCGGCGTGTTTGACGGCGCGGTGTCGGATGCCTGGGCCGGCTGCATCGGGGCGCTCGACGTCGGCTCGATCGGTGGCGGCGTACTCGGTGGCGCGGTATCGGTCGCCTGGGCGATCTGGATCGGCGCGCCCGGCGCCGGTTCGCTCGGCTGGGCGACGTCGGGATCCACCACGACCGTGATCGGCATCGCTTGCGGTTGCGGGTCCGACGCCTGCGCGAGCTGCATCGACGCATCCGATGCCTGCGCGATCGGCGTCGGCGCTTGCGGGGGCAGGGCGTTCCGACCCTGGGCGATTCCCAGCGACGCCGCCGTCGGTTGCATGTCGGGCGGCAGCGCATCCGTCGCGCCGCGCGTCCCGGCGATTTCGCTCGCGCCGCCCGGGGCCGCGTCGCCTTCGGCGGCAAGGCAGGAGCCGGACGCGATGAGCAGCAACAGCAATGGCGCATGCAGGAGGATCCGCCGGTTGGGCGGAGCGGCGGTGGTGCATTGTTGCCTACGATTGTTAGCCACGATGTCTCCTCACTCTGAAACGATCACATCGGTTGCACGCCCGGCGACGCGCGTCGCCGGTCGTCGTGCCGCCGGCAGCGAGGCCCGGCGGCATCCGGCCGCTTCACAGGCGGTTGCGGATCGCTTGTCCAAGCAGCGCGCGCGATTCGCTGTTTTTCGGGTCGATGGCGAGCGCGCGGCTCGCGTTCTGCTCCACGCAATTCCATTCGTCGATCCGTGCGCACCAGCGCGCCCGGGCCAGTGCGCGCGCGCCTTCCAGTTCGTCGCGCGTGACGCTGGTGGCCTCCATGTGCGGCGAGTCGGCGAGATACGATTGCGGTTGACGACGCGGCGCGGGGTCGGTGTGTTTTTTCGTGCTTGCGAGCGCCTGCGAACGTGACGTGCGGTGCGTGTCGCCGGGCCGTGCCACGCGACCGCCGGCCGATGCGGCGAGCGCGTTGGCCGCGAGCGTCGTGGGCGGTACATGCGCGGGGTGCGGGTGTTTCGCGGCGGCGCGGGCAGTCGTGCGCGGCGGTGCGGCCGGCGCCGCCGTGGCCGACACGGCAGGAGTTGCCGACGCATACTGCGTTCCCGGCACGGAAGGCGTAACCGGCTCGGCCTGCGCGACGGTCGATGCCGCGCCGGAGGCGTCGGCCGTCGCGGCCGCAATGGCGTTGCGATACTTTCCGACGGTGCTGCCGATCATGCCGGCGATGTCGTGCGTCACGGTTGCATGGCCGACTCCCGCGTCCCGCTGGACGTACGCGAAGCCGCCGAAGATCGCGGCAAACGCAATGATGCTGAGTGCCGCACTCTTTCCGGGGCCCCAGGCGGGCTTCGACTGACGGACGGGCGAGCCGTCCGGTCGTTCTGCACGAGTCATTCAGTCCTCCTCGATTCGACGGATTGCAGTGCACGACGCGCGCACATGCCATCGCCACGCGGATTCAACCGACGCTCACCACCGCAACTGCGTGGTGAGTGCGCCCGTTTCGACGACCGCGAACTGAGTCGAGCCCTGATAGGTGCCCTCGACCCGGTAACTTGCATCGGGCACGCTGAACAGACAGCGCGGCCCCGTTGCCTTGAATTCGACGAGCACGCGGCCATGCCGTCGCAGCCGCACCTGCACGTTCGACAGCGGTTGCCCGTTCGCGCCTGATACGAACGACACGCCGAGGTTGTAAGGGCGACCATCGGGGGGAAGCGGTGCCGTACCGTCGATTCGCGCATCACCGCAGATGTACGAAATCATGTATCGGCCGGCCTCGGCGTCGGACGAGGGTGCCGGGGGCTGGGTCTGTGCCGCGGCGTTGATGCAGAGTGCGGATACGACGATGCCGAGGAGCGGGCGAGCATGCTGTTCAAACGAGGAAGACATTGCAACCTCCATCCGAAATCGCTGACAGCGCATTTATTCCGATTTGAAAATTAGCGACGTTCTTTTTGCGACATGCTATTGATACACGATGGGCTTTGAACAAACAATCGCGCGTGGCCCGAATGGGACATGCTTTAAATGTCTTATTTAAATAGGATTGGTACTCATTCGACGAAATGGATCAGCGCTGAACAAAGTCGATATTGCCGAATATGAAACTTGCTCGCCGGTAGCGATGACCATTTCGCAATTTTCCGACGTAAGTGGTACCGAACTTTGTGCCGAAAAATAACGACTGATAAAAGGAAGACTTGCCTCTGTCATCGGCGCATCACGATGAATCATGAAGCACAGGTCAGCTAAATCGAAAGGGCTGGTATGACGTTTTTGGCGAGATTGTCGTTACATGAAAATCGAAACTTTTGATATGTTGTGTAACAGGGTATTTCCGTTATTCAAGTCGACAATTCATTCGGATTCGCAAACGTTTGGCGGTATCGTGGAATTGATCGGGCGTGCGGAACGCATATTGAAGACGAAACGGGATCGAAAAATGCTTCGCGACGGCGAACATGAAATACCGGCGCGCCGCGCGGATTGCATCCGCGCGGCGCGCCGGTAAATCGGGCGATGAGGGGCGGTGGAGGGTGTTACCGGCTGCCGCCGGCGCTGCGGCGCGCGATGCGCACGGCCGGCTCGATCGACGGCTCGGCCGCACGCGTGCCGTCGGCCGCGACGCGCGGGCGGTTCATGATGTAGGTCCACAACTGCTCGGCCGCGAGCCCGCGCTTGCGGGCCGACCGGTACAGGCGAATCTCGAGCTCGGTGATCCAGTCCGCCGAGCCCGCACGAACGAGCGAACCATCCGCGAGTTCTTTCGCCACGCAGCTTTCGGGCAGCCAGCCGATGCCGTGCCCGGCCACGACCATTCCTTTCAACGCCTCGGACATGTGCGTCTCGAAGCACCGATGCAGCGCATACGATTCGGACGCGTTCAGCAGCAGCATCTCGACGACGTTCCCCAGGAACGCGCCCGACGAATACGCGAGGAGCGGCAGCGGCGCGTCCGGCGTGCCGGGCAGTTCGAATACCGGCTTGCCGCGCGCGTCGGGCGTCGACACCGGCAGGATCCGCTCGACGCCGAGCGTGACGAACGGGAAGTGGTTCGGATCGAGCACGATCGGCAGTTGCGGATGGTGATAGCCGAGCAGCAGATCGCATTCACCTTCGACGAGTTGCTGCACGCCTTCGGGCACGTTCACCGCGTTCACGCGCGCGGTCACGTGGCCGACTTCGCCGTTCAACTGCTTGAGCCATTCGGGGAACAGCGTGAACACGAGCGTATGCGCGACCGCGAAGCGCACCACCTGGTCGCTTGCGGCGAACTGGTCGTAGCCGTTCACGAGGTTGCGTGCCGCATACATGCTGCGCAGGATGTCCGCGGCCAGCCCGCGGAACATCTGCCCGGCCGGCGTCAGCGCGATCGGGTTGATGCTGCGGTCGACCAGCTTCGCGTCCATCCATGTTTCGAGCGCGGCGATTCGTCTGCTGAATGCCGACTGCGTGAGGTGCCGATGACGCGCGGCCCGGGAAAAACTCTTGGTATCCGCAAGGCTCAGGAAATCTTCCAGCCACTTTGCTTCCATGTTGATCTTCGCTTTTTATAGTCGGCGCCGGAAGGCGGCGGCGCCGTTTCACTGAACCGGTTTGGTAGCGTACCGCGCCTCGCGCATCGGAGCCGATGTTTTTTTTCGATTGGTGTTAGTCGAAATATGCATGGGCGTTGTCGGCGGGATTACGGCTACATACGGTTGAGGTGCCGGACCCGGCTAACCGGTTAGTTCATCGCGTCGAACTGCCCGACTTGCCGCAGACGGTACTTCCCCCCAGGGCCGGCCGCGCACCCGCGCGCGCCGGCTCGCCTTTCCGCTATTCCGCCCGGGCAACCGAAGGATGTGGCGCAATCCCCGTCGCGGTGCAGGGCGGGCCGCCGCAATGGCTCGCCGATGCCGCGTCGCGGTTCGCTGCGATGCGGCAAGATCGGGCGGGAAGGTGGCGGGGCGCGGGCGATCGCACGGCGACGGGGAAGCCGCGCCGACGCAGGCGCGGCGCCGCTGCCGGCCGGCGGCGCGGAGAGTCGCGGAGGCGCGCCGCCAGGGGAAGGATTGGTGCAGTGCAGATTGCACAGTCGTGACACGCGGGGGAACTATGTTCGACAGGCGCGGTGCAGCAGAGGCCGTGCGCGGGCACGGCACGCCTCTGGCGCGTCCTGCGTCGTGCGCATCGCACCATCGTGGTGCGGCGTGCCGCGGGGGCGTGCCGGCCGTGCGACAAAAAGGGGGAACCTGAGGGAATATCGCAAGGCACGTTCCTTGCAAGGCAGTCAGTACGCCGGTCCGGCATGCGCAATGCCGGGGAAAACGATCGATGGAGAAAAGATCGATGAAGCCATTCGATGAAATGCTGCAATCCGGCGACATGGTGAGGGCGCCTTACGCGCGCCTCAAGCAGTGGCTCGACACGCAGAACCCCGCGAGCCTCGCCCAGAAGGCCCACGACGCGGAAGGCGTGTTCCGCAGGACGGGCATCACGTTCGCCGTGTACGGCGACGCGCAGGCCGCCGAGCGGCTGATTCCGTTCGATATCGTGCCGCGGATCATCTCGGGCGCGGAATGGAGCCGGCTGTCGCTCGGCATCGAGCAGCGCGTGATGGCGCTCAACGCGTTCCTCGACGACATCTACCACCGCCAGGAGATCGTGCGCGCCGGCATCGTGCCGAAGCATCTGATCGCGCACAACGAGGCGTTCATCCCGGAGATGATCGATTTCCGGCCGCCCGGGAACGTTTACACGCACATCATCGGCGTCGACATCGTGCGCACCGGCGAGAACGAGTTCTACGTGCTGGAGGACAACGCGCGCACGCCGTCGGGCGTGTCGTACATGCTGGAAAACCGCGAGACGATGATGCAGCTCTTCCCCGAGCTGTTCCAGCAGGTCAAGGTGCGCCCGGTCGAGACCTATCCGCAGATGCTGCGGCAGTCGCTCGCGGCCGTGTGCCCGCCGGGCGGCAACGCCGACAACCCGACCATCGCCGTGCTCACGCCCGGCATCCACAATTCCGCGTACTACGAACATTCGTTCCTCGCCGACCAGATGGGCGTGCACCTCGTCGAGGGCAGCGATCTGCAGGTGGTCGACGGCCGCGTCGCGATGCGCACCACCGAAGGCTTCCGGCCGATCGACGTGCTGTACCGCCGCGTCGACGACGCGTTCCTCGATCCGCTCACGTTCCGCCCCGATTCGGTGCTCGGCGTGGCCGGGATCATGGACGTCTACCGCGCCGGCAACATCACGATCGCGAACGCGCCCGGCACCGGCATCGCCGACGACAAGGCGATCTACTCGTACATGCCGGAGATCGTCGAGTTCTACACGGGCCGCAAGGCGCTGCTGGAGAACGTGCCGACCTGGCGCTGCGGCGAGGCCGACAGCCTGAAATACGTGCTCGACCATCTCGACGAACTGGTCGTGAAGGAAGTGCACGGCTCCGGCGGCTACGGGATGCTGGTCGGTCCGTGCGCATCGAAGGCCGAACTCGAGGCGTTCGCCGCGAAGCTGCGCGCGCGTCCCGCGAACTACATCGCGCAACCCACGCTGGCGTTGTCCACGACGCCGATCCTGACCGAAGCCGGCCTCGCGCCGCGCCACGTCGACCTGCGGCCGTTCGTGCTGGTGTCGGACCGGATCCGCATCACGCCGGGCGGGCTCACGCGCGTCGCGCTGCAGGAGGGATCGCTCGTCGTCAACTCGAGCCAGGGCGGCGGCACCAAGGACACCTGGGTGCTGGCCGACTGAGCCGGGCACGACCGCGCGCGCCGCAGCCGGCGCGCGAACCGAACGAAGACGGAGTGGACACGAGATGCTTCTGGGACGAACTGCAAGCGGTCTCTACTGGATGTACCGCTATATCGAGCGCGCGGAGAACATCGCGCGCATCGTCGATGCCGGGCTGCGGATGGCGCTCACGCGCACGTCCGACGCGCCGGCCGAATGGTCGTCGGTGCTGGTCAGCTCGGGCGCGGACGACGGCTATCGTCAGAAGTACGACGCATATGCCGCCGATACCGTGACCGACTACCTGCTGCGCGACCGCGACAACCCGTCGAGCGTGCTGTCGTGCATCGAGAACGCGCGCTCGAACGCGCGGATGGTGCGCACGGCGCTCACCCGCGAGGCGTGGGAGAGCGTAAACGGCGCATGGCTCGCGCTGCGCCACGCACTCGCGCAGCCGGTGCCGGAGAGCGGGCTGCCGGCGGTGCTCGACGAAGTGAAGCGTGAAACCGCGCTGATCCTCGGCAGCTTCTACAGCACGATGCTGCGCAACGAGATCTTCGATTTCGCGCAGATCGGCGCGTTCGTCGAGCGCGCCGACAACACCGCGCGGATTATCGACGTGAAATACCACCTGCTGCTGCCGTCGGTGTCGCACGTCGGCACGATCCTCGACAACTACCAGTGGGAGACGATCCTGCGCTGCGTGGCCGCGCACCGCTCGTATCGCTGGGTGTACGACGTGCAGTACAAGCCGATGAACATCGCCGATTACCTGATCCTGAACGGCCGCATGCCGCGTTCGCTGCGCTATTGCTACGGGCGCGTGGTGTCGAGCCTGAACATGCTCGCGAAGGATTACGGCGTGACACACCCGTGTCACGACACGGCCACGAAGATTCTGCAGATGCTGTCCGACACCTCGGTCGAGCGCATCTTCAAGAGCGGCCTGCACGAATTCCTGACCGACTTCATCGGCCGCAACAACAGCCTCGGGATCGATATCGCCCAGGCTTACAACTTCGACTGAGACTTGCCATGCGACTCGCCATCCGACACATCTCGCGTTATCAGTTCGACGATCAAGCCACCTACGCGTTGCAACGGCTGCGGCTGCGCCCGCAATCGGGGCCCGGGCAGACGGTGCGCGCGTGGCAGGTCACGATCGAAGGCGTCGAGCCGGCGCTGTCCTACACGGACGGGCTCGGCAACCGGATCGACCTCGTGCGCCACGACCGCGGCGCGAAGAACGAGATCGTCGTGGTCGCGGCCGGCGTCGTCGAGACGCAGGACCGCGCCGGCATTCTCGGCAACCCCGAGGGCTATGCGCCGCCGTGGATCTTCGAGCGCGAGACCGCGCTCACGAAGGCCGGCGACACCGTGCGCGAACTCACGCAGGCGCTGCCGATCGAGCCGCACAGCCTCGACGCGCTGCACTGGCTGATGACGGAAGTGCATGGCCGCATCGCGTACGCGCCGAACCTGGCCGACGCGCCGGTCGATGCCGAAACCGCGCTGCAAAGCGGCGAGGGCACGAGCCGCGACCATGCGCATGCGTTCATCGCGGCCGCGCGCGCGCTGAAGGTGCCCGCGCGCTATATCTCCGGCTACGTGCTCGCCGACAGCGCGATGCAGCGCATCGCCGACGCGAAGCAGAGCGCGGCGGACGACGAGGAAGAGGAGGCGCTCGCGCTGCAGAGCGGCGACGGCATGCAGCAGGCGCTCGGCGCATCGCACGCGGTGCAGTCGCAGGGCTTGCCGCAGGCGGCGCTCGGCGCGCAGCCGCAGGCCGCCGCGCTGATGCAGCAGCCGGCCGGTCATGCGTGGGCGGAGGCCTACGTCGAAGGGCTCGGCTGGGTCGGCTTCGATCCGTTCATGAACCGCTGCCCGGACGAGCGCTACGTGCGCATCGCCGTCGGCCTCGACGCGCGCGACGCGCAGCCGGTGACGGGACTCGGCGCGAGCATCGTCGGTATCGAGATCAGCGTCGTGCAGTCGCCGGAACTGGTCTGACGCACCCCTTCGCCGAATCCGCCGTGCCGTGCCGCCGCAGCGACGGCGACGCGGCGCGCGCGGCCGGCCCAACCCGAACCGAGCGGCTCTCCCATGCCCATCCACGTCGCGCTGCATCACACCACCCGCTACCGCTACGACCGGCCCGTCAACCTCGGCCCGCAGATCGTGCGGCTGCGGCCCGCGCCGCACTGCCGGACGCCGATCGTCGCGTATTCGATGACGGTCGAGCCCGCGCAGCACTTCATCAACTGGCAGCAGGACCCGTTCTCGAACTATCTCGCGCGGCTCGTGTTTCCGGAACGCACCGAGCACTTCGAGATCACGATCGACCTGGTCGCCGAGATGTCGGTGTACAACCCGTTCGACTTCTTTCTGGAAGCGAGCGCGGAGCAATATCCGTTCAACTATGACGATGCGCTGAAGACCGAACTCGCGCCGTACCTCGCGTGCGATCCGCAGACGAGCGCGGCGCCGCTGTTCCGCGCGTATCTCGACGGCGTCGACCGCACGCCGGCCGGCACCGTGAACTTCCTCGTCGCGCTGAACCAGCAGCTGCAGCACGACATCGGCTATCTCGTGCGGATGGAGCCGGGCGTGCAGACGCCCGAGCAGACGCTCGAGCTCGCGTCCGGGTCGTGCCGCGACAGCGCATGGCTGCTCGTGCAGCTGTGCCGGCACCTCGGCATCGCCGCGCGCTTCGTGTCCGGCTACCTGATCCAGCTTACGCCCGACGTGAAGGCGCTCGACGGCCCGAGCGGTACGTCGGTCGACTTCACCGACCTGCACGCGTGGTGCGAAGTCTATCTGCCGGGCGCGGGCTGGATCGGCTTCGATCCGACCTCGGGCCTGCTCGCCGGAGAAGGGCACATCCCGCTCGCGTGCACGCCGCAGCCGACCAGCGCCGCGCCGGTCGAAGGGCTGATCGACGAATGCGAAGTCGCGTTCGAACACGAGATGGCGGTGACGCGCGTGTACGAATCGCCGCGCGTGACGAAGCCGTATACCGAGTCGCAGTGGGACGCCGTGCGCACGCTCGGCGCGCAGGTCGACGGCGCGCTGACGGCAGGCGACGTGCGGCTCACCCAGGGCGGCGAGCCGACCTTCGTGTCGATCGACGATCGCGACGGCGCGGAGTGGAACACCGATGCGCTCGGCCCGACCAAGCGCGGCTACGCGACCGAACTCGTGCAGCGGCTGCGCGCCGAATACGGCGAAGGCGGCTTCCTGCATTTCGGGCAGGGCAAGTGGTATCCGGGCGAACAGTTGCCGCGCTGGGCGCTGTCGATCTTCTGGCGCGCCGACGGCCAGCCCGTGTGGCACGATCCGTCGTTGTTCGCCGACGAGCGCGAACCGTCCGCGTGCACGACCGCCGACGCGAAGCGCTTCATCGACGCGCTGGCCGCGCGCCTCGGCCTGACCGACGAATTCGTGCGGCCTGGCTACGAGGACGTCTGGTACTACCTGTGGCGCGAGCGCCGGCTGCCCGTCAACGTCGATCCGTTCGATTCGCGCCTCGACGACGAGCTCGAACGCGCGCGGCTGCGCAAGGTGTTCGACCAGCAGCTCGACAGCGTGGTCGGCTACGTGCTGCCGATCAAACGCGCGGACGACGTGGCGGGCCAGCCCGGCCTCGACGGCCCGCGCTGGCAGACGGGCCCGTGGTTCTTCCGCGACGAGCGGATGTACCTCGTGCCCGGCGATTCGCCGATGGGCTATCGGCTGCCGCTCGATTCGCTGCCGTGGGTGGCCGGCGCCGACTATCCGTACCTCGTCGAACGCGATCCGTTCGCGCCGCGCGACGCGCTGCCGGACGCGGCCGCGTTCCGTGCGCGTCACGCGGGCACGGCCGACGCGCCGCGCTACCTGGCCGGCGCGCATCGCGAAGCACCCGTGCAAACGGTCATGCAATGGCGCGGCGACGGCACGGCCGCCGACGGGCGGCACGCGCATGGCACGGCGGACGCGCAGCGCCGCCCCGAGCGCTTCGAATCGGCCGCATGGATCACGCGTACCGCGCTGTGCGCGGAAGTGCGCAACGGCATCCTGTATCTGTTCATGCCGCCGCTTGCCGCGCTCGAAGATTATCTCGACCTGCTCGCCGCGATCGAGCTGACCGCGCACGCGCTCGACGTGAAGCTCGTGCTCGAAGGCTATCCGCCGCCGCGCGACGCACGGCTCAAGCTGCTGCAGGTCACGCCCGATCCCGGCGTGATCGAGGTGAACATCCATCCGGCGAAAAGCTTCGACGAACTCGTCGGCCAGACCGAATTCCTGTACGACGCGGCCTGGCAGTCGCGCCTGTCCAGCGAGAAGTTCATGGTCGACGGCCGGCACGTCGGCACGGGCGGCGGCAACCACTTCGTGCTCGGCGGCGCGACGCCGGCCGACAGCCCGTTCCTGCGCCGCCCGGACCTGCTCGCGAGCCTGATCGCTTACTGGCACAACCATCCGTCGCTGTCGTACCTGTTCTCGGGGCTGTTCATCGGTCCGACGAGCCAGGCGCCGCGCGTCGACGAGGCGCGCAACGACCAGGTCTACGAGCTCGACATCGCATTCGCGGAAATCCAGCGCAACAAGCTGCTGTACGGGCAGGACATGCCGCCGTGGCTCGTCGACCGCGTGCTGCGCAACCTGCTGATCGACGTGACCGGCAACACGCACCGCAGCGAATTCTGCATCGACAAGCTGTATTCGCCCGATTCGTCGACCGGGCGGCTCGGCCTGCTCGAACTGCGCGCGTTCGAGATGCCGCCGCATGCGCGGATGAGCATCGTGCAGCAACTGCTGCTGCGCGCGCTGGTCGCGCGTTTCTGGGCCGCGCCGTATACGACGCCGCTCACGCGCTGGGGCACCGCGCTGCACGATCGCTTCATGCTGCCCGCGTTTCTGAAGATGGATTTCGACGACGTGCTGGCCGAGCTGCGCGACGCCGGTTTCGCGTTCGATGCGGCGTGGTTCGCGCCGCACTTCGAATTCCGCTTCCCGTTGTTCGGCCAGATCGCGGTGAACGGGATGCAGCTGTCGCTGCGCGGCGCGCTGGAGCCGTGGCACGTGATGGGCGAGGAGGGCGCGACCGGCGGCACGGTGCGCTACGTCGATTCGTCGGTCGAACGGCTCGAAGTGCGCGTGACCGGGCTGAACGACAACCGGCACGTCGTGACCGTCAACGGCCGCGCGCTGCCGCTGCAGCCGACCGGCACCGTCGGCGAATACGTCGCGGGCGTGCGCTACAAGGCATGGGCGCCGCCGTCGGCGCTGCATCCGACCATCGGCGTGCATGCGCCGCTCACGTTCGACATCGTCGATACGTGGCTGCAACGCTCGCTCGGTGGCTGCCGGTATCACGTCGCGCATCCGGGCGGGCGCAACTACGCGACGTTCCCGGTCAACGCGTACGAGGCCGAGAGCCGCCGGCTCGCGCGCTTCGTCGCGATGGGCCACACGCCGGGGCGGATGGACGTGTCGGCCGCCGCGCCGAGCCGCGAATTCCCGTTCACGCTCGACCTGCGACGGCCTTGATCCCCGGATGAAAGCACGGACGACGATGCACGGTTCGCGACCTCCCGGCGCGCCGGCCGGAGTGCTAGGATGCGGGCAGAACGCGGCCGCCCGCCGTGCCCGGCCGTCGGTGCGGCGGCGCGCGGGTGCGTCCGCCCCCTGACGACGCAACGATATCGACCGTGCCGCCCATTCACCCCGACGATCTCGCCGACGCCGACGCGATGCCCACGCTCTTCGATACCGGCGCGCAGCCGGATGCCGCGGAACTGGCCGCCGCGCTCGCGGCGCCGGCCGCGGCCGGCCGCTACGACGAACTGCGCGGCAGCGCCGCCGGCCTCACCGCGCCGCTGCTCGCGCCTGCATGGCGCAGCTTCTTCACGTCGATCGGCAGCGACGGCGTGGCCGACCTCGACCGCCGCGCCGATGCGCTGCAGCGCCGCATGCGCGAGAACGGCCTGTTCTACCAGCTCCACGAACAACGCGCGGGCGACGGCGCGGCCGGCCCGTGGTCGCTCGACCTGCTGCCGCTGATCGTCACGCCCGAGGACTGGGTCGCGATCGAGCGCGGCGTGCTGCAACGCGTGCGGCTGCTCAACGCGACGATGGCCGACCTGTACGGGCCGCAGACGATCCTGCAGCGCGGGCTGCTGCCGCCCGCGCTCGTGACCGGGCATCCGGGCTACCTGCGCGCGATGCGCGGCGCACGCGTGCCGGGCGATACGTGGCTGCATGTCGTCGCGTTCGACCTCGCGCGCGGCCCCGACGGGCAATGGCGGATCGTCGCGCAGCACACGCAGGGCCCGTCCGGGCTCGGCTATCTGCTCGAGAACCGGCTGATCGTGTCGCGGCTCTTTCCGCGCGGCTTCCGCGGGCTGCGCGTGCAGCGGCTCGCGTCCGCGTACCGGTCGCTGCTGCAGAGCATGCAGGCGCTCAGCCCGGCCGCCAGGAACTCGCGGATCGTGCTGTTGACGCCGGGGCCGCACAGCGCGACGTACTTCGAGCACGCGTATCTCGCGCGTTACCTCGGCCTCACGCTCGTCGAGGGCGGCGACCTGACCGCGCGCGACAACCGTGTATTCCTGAAGACGCTGCGCGGGCTCGAACCCGTGCACGGCATCCTGCGGCGCGTCGACGACGCATGGCTCGATCCGCTGGAACTGCGGCCCGATTCGCTGCTCGGCGTGCCGGGGCTGCTGCAGGCCGTGCGCGCCGGCAACGTGCTGCTCGCGAATGCGCCGGGCTCCGGCTTCCTCGAATCGCCGGGCATGCTCGGTTTCATGCCGCGCCTCGCGGAAGGGCTGCTCGGCGAAACGCTGACGTTGCCCGCCGTGCATTCGTGGTGGTGCGGCGAGGCGGCGGCATGCGACGACGCGCTGGCGCAGCTCGCGCGCTGCATCGTGAAGCCGTCGTATCCGCCCGACGCGCAGGCCGGCGGCGCGTTCGACCCGGTGATCGGCGCGCGGCTCACGCCGGCGCAGCTGGCCGAATGGCGTGCGCGAATCCTGGCCCGGCCCGAGCATTACACGGTGCAGGCCGACCTGCCGCTGTCGCAGGCGCCGACCTGGCCGGGACCCGACGCGCCCGACGGCTCCGGCGGCGCGCGCATCGTCCCGAAGCCGCTGCTGCTGCGCGTGTTCGCGCTCGCCGATGGCGCGCAACGCTGGCGGCTCCTGCCGGGCGGGCTGTCGCGGGTCGGCACGCGCGATACGCTGTTCAACGCGCCGATGCCGCGCGGCGGCAGCACCGTCGATACGTGGGTGATGACCGAAGGCATCGTCGATTCGACGACGCTGCTGCAAACCCGTCTCGGCCCCGACGATCTGGTCGAGCGCCCGCGCGCGATCGCGAGCCGCGCGGCCGAGAACCTGTTCTGGCTCGGCCGCTACACCGAGCGCGCGACCAACCTGATGCGTCTCGCGCGCGCCGCGCTGGAGCGGCTGCGCGGCGAGGACGACGTCGACAGTCCCGCGCATCTGGAATTGATCGACACGCTGTGCCGCGACACCGGGCTGATCGCGCCCGACGCACCGAACGCCGTCGATGCGCCGCGCGCGTTCCAGCACGCGCTCGCGACGTCGCTGACGCGCGGCGCGGACCGTACGTCGGGCATCGCGTCGTGCCTGTTCGGGATGCGCGCGGCCGCCGCCGCGATCCGCGAGCGGCTGTCGAGCGATCAGTGGCGGCTGATCGACGACGCGACGCAACTGTTCGCCGACAGCGCCGATCATCCGGAAGCCGAGGAGCAGATCGGCAACGAGGCGCTGCAGCTGCTCGAGCGGCTGGGGCTGCTGCTCGGCGCGATCACCGGCGCGCAGACCGACAACATGACGCGCGACGACGGCTGGCGGCTGCTGTCGATCGGCCGGCAGATCGACCGGCTGGACTTCCTGTGCAGCGTGCTGAAGTTCGCGTTCGACGATGGCGCCGTGCATCGGCAGGACGGCTTCGAACTCGTGCTGGAACTGTTCGACAGCACGATCACGTTCCGCTCGCGGTTCCAGCGCGGCTTCGACGTCGCGCCGCTGCTGTCGCTCGTGGTGCTCGACACCGACAACCCGCGCTCGCTCGGCTGGGTCGTGCAGGCGTTGCGCGGCCGGCTGACGAAGGTCGAGCGCAGCGAGGGCTATGCGCTGTCCGAGCTGGCCGAGACGATTCCGGACGTGCCCGCGTGGTCGCTGCACGAGCTGTGCGAAACCGGCGACGACGGCCGGCACGACACGCTGCTCGATGCGCTCGACGCGACCGTGAAGGCCGTGTGGGAGCTGTCGAACCGGATCGGCGAGCGCTATTTCAGCCACGTGCGCGAGGCGGGCAGGACGCTATGGTGACGACGAAACACGCGGCGAAGACGCCGCCCGCGGCCGGTGCCGGCAGCGCGAAGGAGGCGGTCACGCCTGCCACGCCCGCCGCACCCGCAACGCCGACGGCCGTCGCGGCCGGCCGCGTGCTGCGCGTCACGCACGACACCGAATACCGCTACGCCGCCCGCGTCGAATCCGCCCAGCACCAGGCGCGGCTGCAACCGCTCGCGACGCCGCGCCAGCAGGTGTTGTCGTTCGCGCTCGACATCGAGCCCGCGCCGGAAGCGGTCTGCACCGAGATCGACGCGTTCGGCAACGCGCGCGCATCGTTCGCGCTGAACCAGCCTCACGACGCGCTGCTCGTGCGCAGCCGCAGCACGGTGCGCGTGAGCCCGCCCGTCTGGTCGCAGGGCGCACGCGGCGCGCCGCCGCCCGCGATCGCGCATCCCGACGCCGAACATGCGACGGCATGGGAAGCCGTGCGCGACCGCTTGCGGTTTCGTGCCGGGCAGCCGTACGACGCGGCGAGCGAGTTCGTGTTCGCGTCGCCGCACGTGGCGTGCGATCCCGAACTGGCCGCGTATGCGGCCGCCAGCTTCACGCCGCGGCGGCCGCTCGTGCAGGCCGCGTGGGACCTGATGCGGCGGATTCACGCCGACTTCGCGTACACGCCGAACAGCACCGACATCACGACGACGGCGCTCGATGCGTTGCGATTGCGCAAGGGCGTTTGCCAGGATTTCGCGCACGTGATGATCGGCGCGCTGCGCTCGCTCGGGCTCGCCGCGCGCTACGTGAGCGGCTATCTGCTGACGCAGCCGCCGCCCGGACAGCCGCGGCTGATCGGCGCGGATGCGTCGCATGCATGGGTCGACGTCTACGACCCGGCATGGCCCGAAGACAGCGGCTGGCTGCAGCTCGATCCGACCAACGACCGCGCACCGGGCGACGACTACGTGATGCTGTCGATCGGCCGCGACTATGCGGACGTGACGCCGCTGCGCGGCGTGATCCGCGGCGGCGGCGCGGATCAGGAGCTGAAGGTCGGCGTGACGGTCGAGCCGCTCGATACGCCGTAAGTCACGCGGGATGATCGCGCCGGCGCCGCGCGCGTCGGCCGTTTAAGTCTTCGTTAATTCTGCCCGCCTAGCATGGTGATGCCGACGAACGGACCGGACCCGGGTCCGGCGCCGGCGGCACGCACGGGTGCGTCGACGTCACGGCGCCGCGCCGTCGCGCGTGGCCATTTCATTGCAACGGCGGCAGACATGATCAAGAACTTCGACTACCCGCTCGGCAACGAGACGATCGCGCTCTGCGCGAGCTTCGGCGCGGGCCCCGCATTCCGTCGCGTGCTCGTGAGCCGCGCGGATTCGATGGAGACGCTCGTGGTGCTCGATGCGCGCGGCCTGTCGGGCCTGCTGAAGGTCGCGACCGAGCAGCCCGAAGGATTGCTCGACGATGCGATCCGCAAGGTCGGCGACGAACAGCTCGTCGAGCGCGCGATCAGCGGCCGGACGATCGTCGAAGCCGCGCTTTGAGCGGGCGGCGCGTGCAGGCCGGCATGGCCGGCTGCAACGCGCCGCCGGGCGTTGCGGCTTACGCGGCGAAGCGGTCCGTCGCGGCGAGCAGTGCCTTCAGGATCCCCGGTTCGTTGTACGCATGCCCGGCGTCCGGCACGATCTCGAACGTCGCGTCGGGCCATGCCTTCGCGAGGTCCCACGCGGTGCGCGCGGGCGTCGCGATGTCGTAGCGGCCTTGCACGATCACGCCCGGAATGCCGGCGAGGCGATGCGCGTCGCGCAGCAACTGGCCTTCGTCGACGAAACCGCGGTTCACGAAGTAGTGGTTTTCGATGCGCGCGAACGCGAGCGCGTAGTGGCCGTCCGCGAAGTGCGCGGCCAGCGCCGGATCGGGCAGCAACGTGATCGTGCGGCCTTCCCAGATGCTCCATGCGCGCGCGGCTTCGAGCTTCGCGGCTTCGTCGTCGCCCGTCAGCCGGCGATGGTATGCGGCCATCAGGTCGCCGCGCTCGGCTTCCGGGATCGGCGCGAGGAATTCCTCCCACAGGTCCGGGAACAGCCACGACGCGCCTTCCTGGTAGTACCACAGCAACTCCGCGCGGCGCATCGTGAAGATGCCGCGCACGACGAGCGCGCTCACGCGCCGCGGGTGCGTTTCCGCGTAGGCGAGGCCGAGCGCGCTGCCCCACGAGCCGCCGAACACGAGCCATTGTTCCGCGCCCACCATCTCGCGCAGCCGCTCGATGTCGGCCACCAGGTCCCAGGTCGTGTTGTTGTCGAGGCTCGCGTGCGGCGTCGAACGCCCGCAGCCGCGCTGGTCGAACAGCAGGATGTCGTAGCGCGCGGGATCGAACAGGCGGCGATGGTCGGGGCTGCAGCCCGCACCCGGGCCGCCGTGCAGGAACACCGCCGGCTTGCCGGACGGGTTGCCGCAGCGCTCCCAGTAGATGCGGTGGCCGTCGCCGGTGTCGAGGTGGCCATGGGCGTAGGGTTCGATCGGTGGGTACACAGGCAGGCTCCGGGGTGAGGGTCGGCAGGAGGGCGGACGAGGCACGGGCCGGTGTGCGATCGGAATACCGCGGCGCCGATATCGCGGATATTGCGGCGCCGCAAAATTCGTTGTGTCTGCATCGGACCGGCCGCCGCCGGACAAGGCTTGTCATTATGCCCATTCATTCCGCCCGCCGTGCGGCGGTCGGCACCGGGCGTGCGGCGCGGCCATTTCGGCCGACAGGCGCACCGAAATTTTTTGAAGCAATTTCGTTCCGATATTTTTCAGACAAAATCCCGGCGACATATCGGCGAGCCGGTCGCGGGCGCCGGCCTTCATACCGTTCCTCCACCGTGCCAACGGGAAACGAGCCGATGAACCATCGCGTCAAGCAGCTGACCGGGTTGCGCGCCGTCGCGGTCACGATGGTCGTCGTCGGCCATGCGGAGCACGTGCTGCCGGGCGGCTACACGGGCTGGCTCGCGCCGCTGCGGCTGATCGCAGACGGCCGGCTCGGCGTGCTGATCTTCTTCGTCCTCAGCGGCTTCCTGATCACCAACCTGCTGCGCGCGGAATTCGCGCGCACCGGCGGGATCGCGCTGACGTCGTTCTACGTGCGCCGCGCGTTGCGGATCTGGCCGGCCTGCTACGTGTATCTCGCGACCGTCGGCGTGCTCGCCATCGCCGGCTGGCTCGACGTCGATCGCCGGCAGTGGCTGTATGCGGCGCTGCATCTGTGGAACTACTCGGCGTGGTTCGGGCTGACCGGAGACAACACGCTGCATCCGGCCGGCGCGTGGTATCTCGGCCATTTCTGGTCGCTCGCGCTCGAGGAGCAGTTTTATTGGTTCTGGCCGCTGCTGTTCGTGTACGGCGCCCGCCGTCGCGGCACGCGCTGGCTGGCCGCGCTGATCCTGGCCGTGCCGCTGGTGCGCGCGCTCACGTATTTCGTCGCGCCGGCGCTGCGCGGGCAACTCGGGATGATGTTGCATACGGGCGTCGATCCGATCCTGATCGGCTGCTACGCGGCGCTCAACCGCGAACGGCTCGAAACATGGATCCGCTCGTGGCGCGGCGAGACGCGCATCGTGACGGCGCTCGTCGTCGTCGTGCTGTTCGGGATGCCCGTTGCCGAGCATCGGCTCGGTGGCTTCTGGAATGCAACCTACGGCGTGACGCTCGAGGCGGCGCTGATCGCGATCGTGATCGTCGTGCTGAATTTCCGCAGCGAGTTCTGGTGCGCGCGGTGGCTGCGCGCCGCGCCGGTCGTGTTCGTCGGCACGATCTCGTTCAGCCTGTATCTGTGGCAGCAGCCGTTCGCGAATCCGGAGCTGGCGGTTCCGCACGCGTTCCCGCTCGGGATCGTGTGGGCGCTGCTGGCCGCGACGGCGAGTTATTTCCTCGTCGAGAAGCCGTTCCTGCGGTTGAAGGATCGCTACGCCGCGCGCGAGGCGCGACGCATGCGCGACGATGCGCTGCGGATGCCGGTGGCGACCGATGCGATCGGGCCGAAGGTGGTGGAGTAGGGCACGCGTGACGGGCCCCGCCTGTCTACCAGGCTGAAACGCTTCAGCGCCTCGGGAAAATACAGGACGCGCCGGGCCGATTCCGTCCGACTTGCCGTCGCGACGCGAAATGGTGACGTTGCGAACCTCCCGGAAACGCGAGGCAGACCGTCGCTGTTCGGCTACGAACCGCCATTCGACCTCACATCCGCCGCGGTCATTCGACGTGCTCCGGCATCCGCTTGCAAGCATCTGCCGGGTTCCGGCGTCGCCTGAACGCTAGCGACTCATTTATCCATTTGAATAAAATCGGACAAGATTCTATTGTTCGGTTGATATGCGGTAATGCTCTGACGATGTAGCCTCTGCCTGACCGGCTTTGCGACCGTGGTGACAATCGATCATCGGAGCTGATGGATGATCAAACGGCTTACGCTTGTATCTGCCTCGATCGTATTGGGCTGCGTTGCGACCATCGCCCCCGTGCTGACGAGCATTTACGTTGCCGATGAGGACGTCGAGCGACGGGATCAGAACGATCTGCGCGACTTCGCAGCCAAGGCGCTCTTGCGCGCGGAGTTGGTCACGTATCAGGCCGTTACTGCCCTTGCGGACCTGGAGCGTGTTCCGGGGGCATCCTGTTCCGCCGCCAACCTGTCGCACGCGGCGCGCGTGATTTTCAATTACGGCTATGTGCAGGATGCGGGCACCTACGCCGACGGACAATATCTCTGCTCGCCCTTGATGGGCGATGTGCGCGCGTTGCATTTGACGTTGCCGCCGGCCGATTGGCGCAGTGCGGACGGATATTCGGTCTGGTTCAGGCGCAAGAGCCCGCTGAGCGACGTGCGCGAGGACATCCAGTTGGCTCGCAACGGCCATTACGTCTTGATCGATCCAAAGTCATACGTCGATCTGATCGATCCGGCGAGGCGCCCGATCGCGGCGGTCAATACCGACACCGGCACGCTGTTCGCGCTCTCCTATGGCGCCGACAAGGATGAAATGCTCAACGCATGGAAGCTCGGCGGCGAGCTCGAGAACGACCGATGGTATTACGCGGTCGCGAAGTCCGCGACCGGCCCGCTCGCGATGGTCGTCAAATCGCCGAAGAGCAGTCTTGTCGGCGACTGGCCGAAACTGCTTGCGACGTGGCTTTCCATCGGCGTTGCGCTGGGCGCTGCGATCGGATGGCTGGCGTTCAAACGCGTGTCGCGCCAGCTCTCCTTTCCGGCAACCCTGGAGTGGGCGATCAGTCGCAAGAAGATGCAAGTCGTCTACCAGCCGATCGTCAATCTCGTAGACGGCCGTTGCGCCGGGGTCGAGGCGCTCGTCAGATGGGAATTGAACGGGCGAGCCGTGTCGCCGGAGATCTTCGTGGCGGTTGCCGAGGAAAATCATCTGATCCAGCCGTTGACCGATCTCGTGCTCGACAAGATCATTGCCGACATGGCGCCTCTGCTGCGCACACACCCGGCATTTTATGTGTCGATCAACGTGAGCAGCGACGACTTGCGAAGCGATCGGTTCCTCAAGGTTCTCGCGCGCGTGCTCGACGGCACCGGCATTGACCCGTCCCAGATACGGATCGAAGCCACCGAGCGCAGCTTCATGAATGCGGACGAAACCCGCGACGTCATCGCGGCATTCAGGGCGGCCGGACACCCCGTCTATATCGACGATTTCGGCACGGGCTATTCGAGTCTTTCCTACCTGCAGACTTTCCAGGTCGATATTCTCAAGATCGACAAGTCGTTCATCGACACGGTCGCAAGGGACACTGCATCGAGCATCGTCGCACCGCACATCATCTCGATGGCTCACGAGCTGGGTCTGGAAGTCGTTGCCGAGGGTGTCGAATCGGACACACAGGTCGAATATCTTCGAGGCAAGGGCGTGCAGTACGGACAAGGCTGGTACTTCGCGAAGGCCATGCCTGTCGTAGAGCTGATGGCATGGCTGCTCGCGCGCGAAACGTCGCAGGAGACCGCCAGGTTGACGGCGGCGTAGCATTCGATGGCATCCGTCGTTTGTTTCGCTGTGCGCGGACGTCGATAAGCGATACGCGTGAAAATCTGCGAGGAACAAAAAAGGCCCTCGCGGGCCTTGGGTTGGAGAGCGAGGCCGACGCTTAACGCGTCAGCGCCGTGAACTCCTCCAGCAGTCGATCGACGTCGGCCGCACCAATCGCACCCATCGTCGAGATGCGGAACAGTTCCTTCGACAACCCGCCTTGCCCCGCGTAGATCACGAAGCCGCGCGCCTTCAGGCCGTCGTGCAGCGTCTCGTACGTGACGCCCTGCGGCAGCCGGTACGCGCGCAGCACGACCGACGATGCGCCTTCGGCCAGCACGAGCGGCATCCCGCGCGCGGCGAGGCCGGCCTGCGCCTGATCCGCGAGCGCCTTGTAGTGCGCATGGCGCGCACGCCAGCCACCGGCTTCGTCGAACTCGCGCAGCGCCTCGACGAGCGCGTAATACGCGTGCACGGACGGCGTGAACGGCGTATTGCGCTGGTCCTGAAGCTTCGCGAGACGGCCGAGATCGAGGTAATACGTGCGGCTCGCGGCCTTCGCAAGCGCGCCGCGGCGCACGATCACGAACGCCGCGCCCGGCACGCCGTGCAGGCACTTGTTCGCGGTCGCGGCGACCGCGTCGATCACGCCGCCGGCGAAGTCGATCGCTTCGGCGCCGAAGCTGCTGACGCCGTCGACGAGCATTTTCACGCCGCGCGCGCGGCACACGTCGGCGATCGCGCCGAGGTCGTTCAGCCGGCCGGTCGTCGTTTCGTGATGAATCACCGCGACGTGCGAATAACCGCCCGCGTCGAGACGCTCGGCAATCTTCGCGAGATCGGGCGCCTGCATCCATTCGTGCTTCAGCACGTCGTGCGCGATGCCGTACTGCGTCGCGATCTGCGTGATGCGCTCGCCGTACACGCCGTTCTCGATCACGAGCAGCTTGCCGTCCTGCGGCACGAGCGCCGCGATCATGCTTTCGACGGCGGCGGTGCCCGAGCCCGTCATCAGCACGGCGGCCCATTCGGCCGGATCGAGTTCGTACGCAGCGACGAGGCGCGCACGCGCTTCATCCTGCAGATCGAAGAATTCGCTTTCGCGATGGCACAGGTCGGGTTGCAGCAGGCTGCGGCGCACGCGTTCGGTCAGCGTTACCGGGCCGGGATTCAGCAGCAGCATCAATGAGCTCCTTCGGCATGGGCTTCAGCCTGTGCGGCGCCGATATGCCGCATCAGGCGGGTCTTGACCTCGACCGGCGTGACGGTCGGGCGGGGCAGGCCGTCGGGCACGCCCGTGCGGATCGCCACGCGCACGAACTGCGCACCGTCGGCTTGCGTCGCGAGCGTCGCATCGAGCACGTCGAGCGTATCGCCTTCGACGGCCGATGCGTAGCCGCATGCGGCCGCGACGCCCGCGAACGACACGTGCCGCGACACGGTCGCCTGACCGCCGGTCGATTCGTGCGCGCCGTTGTCGAGCAGCACGTGCGTGAGGTTGGACGGGCCGTAGGTGCCGAGCGTCGCGAACACGCCCATCCGCATCAGCGCGGCGCCGTCGCCGTCGACGGCCACCACGCGCAGGTCGGGGCGCGCGAGCGCGAGACCCAGCGCGAGCGGCGTCACGCAGCCCATCGAGCCGACCATGTACAGCTGGTTCGGGCGGTCGTCGATGGCATAGAGTTCGCGGCCGCAGAAGCCGGTCGACGCGAGCACGACGGTCGAATCGACCGGCGTGTGCGCGATCACGCGCTGCAGCGCGTCGTGGCGGGTCGGCCACGACGCGGGCGCTTCGGCGCGTGCCGCCGACTGCGCGGCGACGTGCGCGCGCGGCGCCGCCGCCGGGTTCGCCTTCAGTTCATACGGCGCGACGCTGCCTTTCTGCATCACGAGCGCGTACGGGCGGCCCGTTGCGTCCATGTGCGCGATCGCGCGATCGAGTGCCGGGCCGACCTGTTCGGGGTCGGTCGGGAACGTCTCCCACGGGATCTCCATCGTGTCGAGCATCGCGGGCGTGATCGGCCCCATCAGCGCATGCTGCGGTTCGTCGGCCACGCCCGGCTGGCCGCGCCACGTGACGATCAGCAACTGCGGCAGCCGGAACGTCCAGGTCAGCGACGTGAGCGGGCTCACCGCGTTGCCGAGCCCCGAGTTCTGCATCATCGCGATCCCGCGCCTGCCGCCGAGCGTGGCGCCGGCGATCAGCGCGACCGCGTCGCCTTCGTTCGCGGCCGACAGGTAATGCAGCGTCGGGTCCTGCAGCACGTAGTTGATGAACGGCGTGAGGTACGAGCAGGGTACGCCCGCGTACCAGTCGAAGCCGCGTTCGCGCGCGGCCTCGACGAACTGGGCCGCTTCGATCATTGCGCGCCCCCGTTGCCGGCGCCCGGCTCCGACAGCGGCGTCTGGCCGTGCGCGAAGTCGCCCGCGCGGCGGAAGTCTTCGAGATCGTTGACGCCGCGCCAGTGGCCGTGCACGTACTGCACCTCGATCTTCTCGCCGGCGGCGATCAGTTCGTTGAGCAGGGACGGGATGTCGAGCGTGTCGAAATCGGGGCGCGCCTGCAGCGTCGCGAGCATCGCCTTCAGGCGATCGACGCCGGCGCCGCGCACGTTCAGCAGACCGATCCAGCGGCCGTGCGGCGTGCCGGCGGCGGCGACGTCGCTCGATACACGTTGCAGATACGTCTTCTGGCCGAACAGGCCGCGATCGTCCGCGGCCGAGCAGAGCGCGAAGTCGCGCACGCTTTGGTTGGTTTCCGTGAGCGACGAATCGACGACGACGCTGAACTCGGCCTCGCTCTCCGCCAGGTCGCGCAGGATGTAGCTGCGGAACAGCAGGTCGCCGTACGAGATCACGGTGTCGCCGGTCAGGCGTTCGGCCGCGCATGCGAGCGACGTGAGTTCGCCCGTCTGCGCATGGCGCTCGTTGACGACGAGCTTGATGCCCGACGTGTCGATCGCGTCGGCGCGATAGCCGCCGACCACGGTGATGTCGTTCACGCCATGCTTCTTGAAGCCGTCGACGAGCCAGCGCAAGAGCGGCTTGCCGGCGACCGGCAGCATGACCTTGGGCTTGTCTTCGGTGACGGCCTCCAGCCCCTTGCCGCGGCTCGCGGCGAGCACGATCGCGGCGTTCGACGCGCGCGACGACGACGACAGGTAGATGCGCTCGGCCGCCGAGTATTCGTCGGCGTCCTGCAGGCGGAAGATTTCGTTGACCGACGCGACGCGGTCCTCGACGTTGATCAGCGTCTGGTTTTCGTGGATCTCGCGTGCGACGGACTGCATCGCCGATGCCGACGCACGGATCAGGTGGTTCGCCCAGATCACGGTGCTGATGCCGGCCTGACGGAACACGTCGGTCGGCGTGCTGTAGTACTTGGTCGGCACGATCACGAGCGGCGCGCGGCCGCTCCATTCGCGCGCGAACTGCAGGATCTCGTCCGGGCGCGACAGCTTGCTGTGAATCAGGATCGCGTCGGCGCCGGCTTCCGCATACGCGTTCGCGCGGCGCAGCGCCTCGTCCATCCCCCAGCCCGCGATCAGCGCTTCGACGCGCGCGACGATCGAGAAGTCCGGATCGCTCTGCGAATCCTTGCCGGCCTTGATCTTGCCGCAGAACTCGTCGATCTCGGCAAGCGGCTGGCGCTCGCCGTCGATGAAGCTGTTCGTCTTCGGGAACTGCTTGTCCTCGATGCACACGCCGGCGATGCCGCGCTGCTCGAGCTTCTTCACGAGGCGGCGCACGTTGTTGAAGTTGCCGTAGCCGGTGTCGCCGTCGAGCAGGATCGGCAGGTCGCTCGCGTCGGCCATGAACTCGAGCACGTCGACGACCTGGGTCCAGCTCGCTTCGTTGTTGTCGCGCACGCCGAACTGCGCGGAAATCGCGAGGCCCGATGCCCAGATGCCCTTGAAGCCGGCTTCGCGGACGATCCGTGCCGACAGGCCGTTGTGCGCTTCCATCAGGAATTCGAGGTCGCTGCTGACGAGCATGCGGCGCAGGCGTGCGCTGCGCGATTCGGAGAAGTTGGGTTCGCGTGCGTTCATCGTGCGGCTCCTGCAGTCGTGCGTTGAATCAGGGGAAGAATCTCTTGCGTGGCGCGTGCCACGTCGTTCGGGAAGTCGATCTCGATCCACGGCGAGCCCGTGACGTCGGCGACGTCGAACGAATGGCCGCCTTCGAGCAGCAGGTCGCGCACGGCTTCCTCGTGCGGCATGTTCGCGCGGCCGCTGTCGACGTAGCCCGCGACGATCGTCGCGAGGCGGCGCGCGGTGCCTTCGGTGAAGCGGAAGAAGCCGACCGACTCGCCGATCGTGTCGTATTCGAGGTCGACCGCTAGCTGCTTGCGCAGCTCGACCGGCACGCCGTTCTTCAGGCACAGCTTGACGGGCTCGTCGCCGGCCTCGAAGTCGCGATCGATCAGCAGGCGGTCCACCGACTTGTCCGGATCGGCGACCAGCGCGTGCAGGATGTTCTCGTCGTACAGCACGTCCGCGTCCATCAGCAGCACGTCGCCGCCGCGCGTCATCGCATCGGCGACGGTGTGCACGGTCAGCACGCTGCCGAGGTCGTAGCGCTCGTTCACCACGATCTCGGCGCTGCGGCCGAGGCGCTCGAGTTCCTGCTCGACCTTCCCGGCCTGGAAGCCGAGCCCGAGCACGATTTCATCGACGCCGGCGGCGTCGAGCACGCGCAGATGGCGCTCGAGCAGCGACACGTCGTCGAAGCGCAGCAGGCACTTCGGGAATTGCGCCTCGGGCGGTTGTTGCAGGCGCAAGCCGAGGCCTGCCGCAAGAATGATGGCTCGCATGGGTTCTCCAACCAAAAAGCCGGCGGATCTGAACGATCAGTCGGCGATGGGCTGCGGCGCGCGGCGCCGCTGCCAGTTTCTTTCACTGAAATGCAGATAGAGCAGGCCGGGCAGGCCGAGCGCGAGTTCGCGCGCGCGCTTCGCGAGCGACAGCGCGAGCGCCGCGTCGGGCGGCAGGCCGACCAGCGGGGCGAGCAGCAGGTAACCGCCTTCCTGTGCGCCGAGCGAGCCCGGGATCGCGAATGCCGCACCGCGAATCGCCTGGCCGACGCTCTCGAGCAGCAGCGCGTCCAGCCAGCTGACCGGGTGCCCGAGGAAGTGCAGCGCGAGCCATACTTCGGCGGTGCCGACGATCCAGCCGGCGAGGCTCAACGCGAAAGTCTTCGCGACCTTCGCGCGATCGCGGTACAGCGCGCCGACGGCGTCGTCGATCGCGTCCGCGCGCGTCGCCAGCGACGACCAGTCGCGCGGGCCGAGCAGCTTCGACGCGAGACGCAGCCCGCGGCCGAACAGCCCGCGCCGCTGCGCCACGTAGAACGCGACGGCGAGGGCGCCGAGCACGCCGGTGGCGATCAGCGCCGGCGTGCGCAGGTGAGCGACGGACTCGTGCGTCGCATACAGGCTGAACGTGGCGATGCCGATCAGCGCGAACGCCATCTGCGCGAGCGCCTGCATCGTCGTGCTGACGGTGACCGCGGCGGCGGCATCGGCCATCCGCGTGCCGCGCTGCGCGAGGTGGCGCACCATCAGCACCGGGCCGCCGATCTGCCCGGCGGGCAGCAGGCTGTTCACCGATTCGCCGACCCAGCGCGCGCGCAGCGCGTTGCCGAGCTCGGCGCCCGGCTGGCCGCGGCGGAACATCGCCGAGATCGCCAGCGCGTCGATCACGAGCGGCACGACGTGGAATGCGGCGACGAGCGTGAGGCCCCAGCCGGCCGCGAGAAACGTCGACGCGACCGCGCCGACGCCCTGCCACGCGAGCAGGGCGACGAACAGTGCCGTTCCGAGGGACAGCAGGATCAGGCCGGCGCGTGTCATGACCCGGTCGACCGTCGCGTGGCCAGTTGCTTGAACACCTGGCGGAAACCGAAATACGCGATCGCGTCCTTCATGTTCGAGATGAAGCGCTTCCACGGCCGCATGCCGGGGTTGGTCACGTATTCGAAAGTGAGCGACACGCGCGTCTCGTTCTGGCCGAGCGGCGTGACGCGATGGCGCAGCTTGTCGCCGTCGAACAGCACGATGCCGCCGTCGGCGATCTGCACGGAGCCCGGCGCGTCGGGCACGTCCGGATTGCGCGTATGCAGCTCGTAGTCGAGCCGGCACGACGAATCGTCGATCACGCCGATCAGCAGCGTGTAGCGGCGGCCGTCGTAGTACGACGTGTCGTAATGCCAGCCGATGTGGTCGCCCGGCTTCGTGTAGTAGTACAGCGCGTACGCGTGCGGATCGTCGTCCGGCGACAGCATCAGCTTGTCGCCGGTGATCTTCTCGAGGAAGCCGATCAGCGCCTTCGACCGGTACAGCTCGGCGATGTACGGCGCCTGTTCGTCGATCGTGTGCCGGCTCACGCTGCCGCCCTGCTTGTGGCCGGGCAGGTAATTGCGGTTCAGGCCGGCCTGCATCGCGCGCGCGGCGGCCGCGAGCTTCGCGTGCGCGTCGGCCGGCAGAAAGGCGTCGAGGTACAGGAACGACCCCTGGCGCGTGTAGTCGCCGCGCAGGCGGTCGAGGTCGAGACGGCCGACGCAGTCGGCCACGGTGCGATCGGGATCGGCCGCTGCCGCGCGCGCAGGCGCGGGGCGTGCCGGGCTCAGCACGGAGTCGTCGCGCGTGCTAGGAGTCATTTGGAAGCCTGGATTTCGGTTGAATTCTGAGGGGTGCCGCTTCGCCGAACGATGCGCCACCAGTCGATCACGACCCACGCGGCGAACAGCGGGGCGCCGATCGACGCCGCGAGCAGGAACGGCTGGACGCCGTCGACGAGCGTCACGATCGGCAGCAGGTAGAGCACGTCTTCCGTCTCGAAGCCGCCGGCGAACGCCTGCTTGGTGCCGGCCTTGCCGGCGATCGATTCGATCCGCATGCGCAGGAAGAAGATCAGTGCGACGGCCGCGCCGGCCACCGCGCCGAGCAGCACCGGCGACGCGGCCATCTGGCCGCCCTGGGCGACGATGCCGACGCCCATGCTGACGAACAGCGCGACCGTCACGAGCGCGTCGGCCGCGAGGTCGTAAAAGTGACCGATCTTGCTGGACTTGCCGCTGATGCGCGCGAGTTCGCCGTCGGTGTGATCGACGAAGTTCGACAGCACGATCAGGAATGCGCCCGCGTTGCTCCAGCCGAAGCCGCCGTGCGCAAGGCACCAGGCGCCGGCGAGGCCGATCAGCAGACGAAGGGTGGTGAGGTGATTCGGGGTAACGGGCGTGTCGATCAGCGGTCGGACGAGCGAGCGCGCGAGCCGAGCATCCCAGGTGCGCGGCAAGGGCGGTTCGGAGCGTGTAGCGGTTTTTCTTTGGTCCATCGGCGAAATATATACGGAATTGTAATTTGTTGCTTTTTCTTCGACCAATGTCCTGACATACGGGAGTGTTACCGCGCATTCCGGGCATCGGCCGATTGCAAACCGGATGCGCGAAACGGCGTTCGCGCAGGCGGACCCTGTCTGATCCAGTGTGGTTCGCCTCACGCCGCTGTCAAGGGCGGACGGGCCTTGCACGCGGGCCGGGCGGCAATTCGCGCGCGTCGATGCGTTGACGTGCATCAGGCCCGCAACCGCCGCGTCGGGCGACAATCGGCCGCGGCGATCGCCGATTGGCCATCGCATGCGGATTCTTCGCGTCGATGCGACTAATCCGGAAAGGTATCGGTCGATTCATGTTCAGCCGTTCGTAATTTTCGCGCGGAAAACTGGCGGTCCGCTTTCGCGCACCTTTCGGATACATGCGCTTGCGGCCGCCGCGGGCTGTCACAGAACCGTCGTTCGATACCCGGTGCATTCAGCAAGTATCTTTTGCATCCAGCGGACATTTCGCGGCGATGGCCTCTGCGATACTCCGACCGTGCCCGTGGTGCCGGGCCGCCCCTCGCGGCCCCAAGGGCTTCGCGTCGCTCAGGAGACACCCCCCGCGACGTCAACGACAGACCAAAGCGTCAGATATACAGCCATGTCTTCTTCACGCATCCTCGCTCCCGCCCTGCGTTCGCTCGTCCGCACCGCCGACGAAGCCGCCGCGCTGATCCGCCCCGGCATGACCGTCGCCATGAGCGGCTTCACCGGATCCGGCTATCCGAAGGCCGTGCCCGCCGCGCTCGCCGCCCACATCGACGCGGCCCACGCGCGCGGCGAGGACTTCCGGATCAACGTGCTGACGGGCGCGTCGACCGCGCCGGAACTCGACGGCGCGCTCGCCCGTACCGATGGCATCTCGATGCGCCTGCCGTACCAGTCCGACCCGACGCTGCGCGACAAGATCAACGCCGGTGAAGTCGACTACCAGGACGTCCACCTGAGCCACGTCGCACAATACGCATGGTTCGGGCTGTATGGCGAGCTCGACGTCGCGATCGTCGAAGTCGCGGGCATCCGCGAGGACGGGCTGTTGATTCCGTCCGCGTCGATCGGCAACAACAAGACGTGGCTCGAGCAGGCGAAGCACGTGATCCTCGAAGTCAACGCGCGCCAGCCGCTCGGTCTCGACGGGATGCACGACGTCTATTACGGCACCGCGCTGCCGCCGCACCGCAAGCCGATTCCGCTGACGAAAAGCGACGACCGGATCGGCGAGCCGTACCTGCGCTGCCCGGCGGAGAAGATCGTCGCGATCGTCGAGACCGACGCGCCGGATCGCAGCAACGCGTTCTCCGCGCCGGACGCCACGTCGAAGCAGATCGCGCTGCAACTGATCGACTTCCTGCGCCATGAAGTGAAGCGCGGCCGCCTGCCGGAAAACCTGCTGCCGCTGCAGTCGGGCGTCGGCAACATCACGAACGCGGTGCTCGCGGAACTGAGCTCGGCCGGCTTCTCGAACCTGACTGCTTACACCGAAGTGATCCAGGACGGCATGCTCGACCTGCTCGACGACGGCACGCTGAGCTTCGCGTCGGCCACGGCGCTGTCGCTGAGCCCGGCCGCCGTGCAGCGCTTCGCCGACGAGATCGCGACGTTCCGCGAAAAGATCCTGCTGCGCCCGCAGGAGATCAGCAACCATCCGGAACTCGTGCGCCGCCTCGGCTGCATCGCGATGAACGGGATGATCGAGGCCGACATCTACGGCAACGTGAACTCGACGCACGTGATGGGCACGAAGATCCAGAACGGCATCGGCGGCTCGGGCGACTTCGCGCGCAACGGCTACCTGTCGTGCTTCATGTCGGCCAGCACCGCGAAGGGCGGCGCGATCTCGCGGATCGTGCCGATGGCGAGCCACGTCGACCATACCGAGCACGACGTCGCGGTGGTCGTCACCGAGCAGGGGCTCGCCGACCTGCGCGGCCTGTCGCCGAAGCAGCGCGCGCGTAAGATCATCGCGACCTGCGCGCATCCCGACTACCGGCCGATGCTCGACGACTACTTCGAGCGCGCGTCGCGCGAGAGCTTCGGCAAGCACACGCCGCACCTGCTCGCCGAGGCGCTGTCGTGGCACGAGCGTTACGTGCGCACCGGGACGATGAAGGCCTGACCATCTTTCCGCAGATGCTGGAGGTGGGCGACACGGTCACCGACGACGGGTTGCGCGGCTTCACGCGCGACGAGCGCGACACGCTCGTGCGTCTGCTCGGGCGCGTGCGCCACAACCTGATCGACAGCGGCGGCGAATGAACGCGGTGCGCGGCGCCCGACGACCCGGCTCCGGCGGTTCATGGCGGTCCAGGCTTGTATCGAAGGAGTCGAGCGGCTATCTTGCGACTTCAAGTTCACTTGAGATCGAGCATGAGCCGTCTGGACATCGCCGAAGTCGCGCGCCGCTCGGGCTTGCCCGCGTCGACGCTGCGCTACTACGAGGAAAAGGGATTGATCGTGCCGAACGGCCGTCACGGGCTGCGGCGTCAGTACGACGAGTCGGTGCTGGAGCGTCTTGCGCTGATCGCGCTCGGCCGTGAGGCCGGCTTTTCGCTGGACGACATCCTCGCGATGTTCGGCGCGGACGGCCGGCCCGCGATCGATCGCGCGAAGCTCGACGACAAGGCCGACGAGCTCGACCGTACGATCCGCCGTCTCGGCGCGGTGCGCGACGCGTTGCGGCACGCGGCCGTCTGCCCGGCGCCGAGTCATCTCGAGTGTCCGTCGTTCCGCAAGCTGCTGCGCATCGCGGCGCATCGGCATCCGGCGCGCCGCACGAAGACGGAAGGCGCGTAAGCGGTCAGGCGGTCCGGTTTGCCGGAGCGTGGACGCTCGAGCGTGCCACGGGGCGGCCGCATCGCCACGGCTGGCGTCCCGAGCGCCTCATCCCGCGTAATACACGCGGCATTCCATCTCGCGTCCGCGCACGATGCGCTTGCCGACGAGCGAGCCGAGCGTTTCGGTGACGACGGTCCGCTGGTTCTCGCATTGCAACGCATCATAGAAGTAGAGCGCGACCCAGTCCGCGGTGCGCCCCGACTCTTGCGGGCGCACGGAATACGGGCACAGCGCGGTGAAATGCCAGCCGCCTTTCGTCATGTGCATCACGGGCGGCTGAATGCTCACGTCCGCGTTCAGCCGGCGCGACACGAGCGTGGGCAGGATGCCGGCGGCGGCCTTGTTGCGGTACAGGCGGTCGATGTACAGCAGCAGTTCGACGGGCGGCTCGGTGCCGAGGCTGGCGTCGCGCGCGTGGCCTTGCCAGCGGCGGCGCCGGCTCAGCACGTCGTCGAGCGCCGCGCGGATGCCGGCCGCGCGCCGCGGGCCGACGCCCGGAATCGCCTCGAGCTGGCCGCTGCGGGCCGCGCGTTCGAGATCCTCGAGCGTATCGATGTGCAATTGGTCGTGAATCCGCAGCGCGAGCGCATGGCCGATGCCCGGCACGGCTTCGAATGCGGACGCGCGCTCCGCGTCGCCGCGCAGCCGGTCGAGCAGCCGCCAGCGTCCGGTCACCAGCAGTTCGGCGATCGCCTCTGCGACGCCCGTGCCGACTTCCGGCAGTGCGTCGAGCGCATCGACGCCGCCTGCGTCGAACCGCGTGCGGATACCGTCTTCGAGCGACTCGATCGTATCGGCCGATGCGCGGTAGGCGGCAACCCGATAAGGATTCGCGCCCTGGTCGGCGAGCAACTGCGCGGCCTCGCGCAGGCAGGCCGCGATCTGCCGGTTTTCCTCGTGTGTTTGGCCGATGGTCGTTTGCATGTGCGGAGCCCGGAGATGTGCAAACGGAATGGACGCGGCGCGCAACGCCCCGGTCCACCTCTTATTTCAGCACATTGTCACGGCAAGCGACGAGCAAAAATTGATGTGCGTCAACGGCAAACGTTGCACGGGCGGAACCGGTCCCGCGCGCGTTCGTGCCGGCGTGCAGCACGAGCGCGCGACCCGTTACGCGTCGAGGAACGACTGCGCGCCCTCGGCCTCCGCGGCCATGCGCAGCGTGGCGAGCGCGCGCTTCTCGATCTGCCGCACGCGTTCGCGCGACATTCCTGCGTCCTGCGCGATCGCATCGTAGGTGTCGGGCTCGGCGCCGCCGAGGCCGAACCGCCGGCGCAGCACGTCGGCCTCGGCCGGCGTGACCGAGCGCAGCAGCGACGTCACGCATTCGCGCATGCGCGTGTCGGCCAGACGCTCGAACGGGCTCGCCGATGCCTGGTCCTCGAGCAGGTCGACGAGGCCGGTATCCGCGTCGGGCAGCGGCGTGTCGAGCGACAGCGGCTCGGCAGGCAGCGCGAGCACCGCGCGCAGCTTGTCCTCGGCGAGCCCGGTCTCGGCCGCGAGTTCGGCCGGCGTCGCGCGGCGGCCCGTGCGCTGGCGAAAGCGCAGCGCATGGCGCTGCACGCGCTGGTACTGGTCGCCGACGTGCACGGGCACGCGGATCGTGCGCGAGCGGTCGGCCACCGCGCGCGCGACCGCCTGCCGGATCCACCAGGTCGCGTAGGTCGAGAACTTGAAGCCGCGCCGGTATTCGAACTTCTCGATCGCGCGCATCAGGCCGAGGCAGCCGTCCTGCACGAGATCGGGCAGGTCGACGCCGCGGTTCATGTACTTGCGCGCGATCGACAGCACGAGGCGCAGGTTCGCCTCGAGCATCGCGCGCGTACCGTCGCGCACTTTTTGCTGGCCGTCGCTCAGCGCGGCGCCGAGCGCGCGCCGCGCGACCGGATCGAAGCACGCGGCATCGGCGCCCGCGGTGGTGTCCGCTCCGGCTTCGACCGGGGCAGTGGCGAGCGCGCGCACGACGCGGCTCGCTTCGTCGACGGCCGGTGCAACCCATGCGAGCGAACCGAGCAGCGCGGCCAGGCGGTTGCGCGCGTCGCGATACTCGGCCGAGCGGCAGCCCTGCGCGTGCAATGCGTCGCGCACGGTCGCAACCGCGCCTTGAAGCGTGTCGTAGCGCGCATGCGCCGGTGCGTCATCGCCGTCGTCGCCTTCGTCGGTGGTCGCGGCGGTTGCACGCGTTGCGGCATGGCGCGCGAGCAGCGCCTCGACGGCCGCCGGACAGCCGGCGAGCGCGTGCAGGATCTGATGGCGGCCCGTTTCGATCTCGCGGGCAAGCACGATTTCGTCCTCGCGCTTGAGCAGCGGCACCGCATGGATGCGCCGCATGTAGAGGGCGAGCGGATCGGTCGATGCGCCGGTGCCGCGAGCGAGATCGCCAAGCAGCGCGCGGCCCTCGTCGAGGGCGTCGCGATCGACGTCGACCGGTGCCGCACCCGTGAACGGCGCCGGCGCGACGGGCTCGTCGAGCACGGCGATGCCGATGTCCGCGAGCGCGGCGCGCACGACGTCCAGCGCGTCGGGGCTGTCGCTTTCCGGCGGCAGCGCGTCGACGAGGTCGGCGTGCGTCAGATAACCCTGTTCGCCGGCGAGCGCCAGCAGCTGGATGATCGGATCGAGGGGCGTGTCCGCCCGAAGCGTGGGGCGTGGCGTAGTCATGTCGATGGCGGCGCGAGCCGCGCTCCTGTCTGGGCGGGCCGAAGTCCGCGGGTTTCAGGCTCCCGGGGGGCCGCGAACACCCGTCCGCGCCGGCCAGCCTGATTCGATATTCAACTTGAGGGCATTTGCGCCAACTTCAACGCCGGCGTGGCTGACGCGCGAGCATGCGGCATGCCCGCGCGGTCGCGCCCCGTTCTTGTTGCCGCGAAACAAAAAGTAACGGATCAAACCCGCAGAAATATGCGGGGGACGTAAGCTAGAGTCAGGCGCGCGCCACGCGGCGACGCACCGATTCCCTGCGGAGCCTCGAATGAACCCGATTCCCGCCGCGCGGCCTGCCGTCATGGCGCTGGCCATGTTCGCGCTGAGCGGCTGTTATTACACCGGCCCATACGGCTATGCGCCGTATTACGCACCCGTGCCTGCCACGGTGTCGCAGCGAGAGATCCCGGTGGCGCCGGCAACCGCCGCACCGATCGCGCCGTCGACGGCCGCGGCGGCGCCGCCGGCAGACGATTACGTCTACGTACCGGCCCCGGTATATGTCGCGCCGGCCTATGTGCCTTACCCTGCCTACTATCCCGCGTACTACCCGGGCTGGTATGGGCCGCCCGTCACGATCGGCCTCGGTTTCTGGGGGCATTGGGGCGGCGGCTACCGGGGCGGATACTGGCACCGTCCATGGGGCGGCGGTCACTGGGGAGGCGGGCATGGGGGCGGGGGCCATCGACACTGACCGACGCGCGGTGGCACCGCGCGGGAGAGCATCATGAGCAACACGATCATCCGAAGTTTGTGCGTCGTCCTGTTCGGCATCGCCGCGGTGCCGGGCATCGCCGACGCGCAAAGCAGCGCCTACACGAACTCGCCGGCCGAAATCTATGCGGGGCCGGCGCCCGATTATCCGGTCGTCGCGCAGGTTCCGCCCGGCACCGCGCTGGACGTGTTCGGCTGCCTGAGCGACTACTCGTGGTGCGACGTCGCGCTGCCGGGCGTGCGCGGCTGGATCGACGCGGAGCAACTCGACTATCCGTATCAAGGCAATTACGTGCCGTTGCTCGAATACGGCGCGATCATCGGCGTGCCGGTGACCGGCTTCGCGATCGGCGCGTACTGGGACCGCTACTACCGCCATCGGCCGTGGTTTCACGATCGCGACCGTTGGGAGCGTCGTGCCGAGCCGCGCATCGGCCCCGGCGGAATGCCGCCCGCTTACGGACACCCGCAGCCGGGCGGGCCGAACCAGCGCGCGCCGGGCGGTGGGCCGCCCGAGCGGCATGATGCACGGCCGTCGGCGACGCGCGGTGGCTGGAACGGCCCGAACCGCGCGCCGGCGCCACAACAGGCCGCACCCGCGCCTGCGCCGATGCCCGGCCGTCAGCCGCAGCCGCAGCAGCCGGCGCAGCAGCCCGCACCTAACGGTGGCGCGGCCCGGATGATGGCGCCGCCGACGTATCAGGGCGGCGGCGGTTACGGCGCACGGCCGCAAGGCGGTGGAAACAGCGGCGGGAACCGCGGCGGTGGGAGCCACGGTGGCGGTGGAGGCGGATGGGGCACCGACGAGTTCCGTCATTGATCGATTGACGGCGCCGGTGCCGCGGCTTCGGGCCGGCGCCGGACGAAAAAAAGCCGCTCCGAGGAGCGGCTTCCGAATCACGCAGGCGGGCCGTTCGCGCGGCCCGTCGTCCGGTGTCAGTCGTCGAGCAGCGACAGGTCGCGCACGGCGCCCTTGTCGGCCGACATCACCAGCTTCGCATAAGCCTTCAGCGCCGCGGACACCTTGCGCGGGCGCGGTTGCGCCGGCTTCCAGCCCTTCGCGTTCTGCTCGTCGCGGCGACGCGCGAGTTCCTCGTCCGACACCAGCACGTCGATCGTGCGATTCGGGATGTCGATGCGGATCCGGTCGCCGTCGCGCACGAGGCCGATTGCGCCGCCCGCTGCCGCTTCCGGCGAGCAGTGACCGATCGACAGGCCCGACGTGCCGCCCGAGAAGCGGCCGTCCGTCAGCAGCGCGCATGCCTTGCCGAGGCCCTTCGACTTGATGTAGCTCGTCGGGTACAGCATTTCCTGCATGCCGGGGCCGCCCTTCGGGCCTTCGTACCGCACGATCACCACGTCGCCGGCCTTGACCTTGTCGTTCAGGATGTTCTCGACCGCTTCGTCCTGCGATTCGGTCACGTGCGCCGAGCCCTCGAACACGAGGATGCTTTCGTCGACGCCGGCCGTCTTCACCACGCAGCCGTCGAGCGCGATGTTGCCGGTCAGCACGGCCAGGCCGCCTTCCTTCGAGAATGCATGCTCGTACGAGCGGATGCAGCCTTCGGCGCGGTCGAGGTCGAGGCTCGGCCAGCGCGTGTCCTGGCTGAACGCGACCTGCGTCGGGATCCCGGCCGGGCCGGCCAGGTAGAACGTGCGGACCGCTTCGTCTTCCGTGCGGACGATGTCCCACTGGTCGAGCGCATCCTTCAGCGTCGGCGCGTGCACGGTCGGCACGTCGGTGTGCAGCTTGCCGGCGCGGTCGAGCTCGCCGAGGATCGCCATGATGCCGCCCGCGCGGTGCACGTCCTCGATGTGGTACTTGTTCGTGTTCGGCGCGACCTTGCACAGCTGCGGCACGATGCGCGACAGGCGATCGATGTCCTTCATCGTGAAGTCGATGCCGGCTTCCTGCGCGATCGCCAGCAGGTGCAGGATCGTGTTGGTCGAACCGCCCATCGCGATGTCGAGCGTCATCGCGTTCTCGAACGCCTTGAAGCCGACCGAGCGCGGCAGCACGCGCATGTCGTCCTGCTCGTAGTGCTGGCGGGTCAGCTCGACGATGCGGCGGCCGGCGCGCTTGAACAGCTGCTCGCGATCCGCGTGCGTCGCGACGACCGTGCCGTTGCCGGGCAGCGACAGGCCGAGCGCCTCGGTCAGGCAGTTCATCGAGTTCGCGGTGAACATGCCCGAGCACGAACCGCAGGTCGGGCAGGCCGAGCGTTCGACTTCGGCGACGTCGGCATCCGAATACGACTGGTCGGCCGCGATCACCATCGCGTCGACGAGGTCGAGCTTCTTCAGTTCGACGGTCTTGGTGACTGGGTTCGCGAGGCGCGTCTTGCCGGCTTCCATCGGGCCGCCCGACACGAAGATCACCGGGATGTTGAGGCGCATCGCGGCCATCAGCATCCCCGGCGTGATCTTGTCGCAGTTCGAAATGCACACCATCGCGTCCGCGCAGTGCGCGTTCACCATGTACTCCACCGAGTCGGCGATGATGTCTCGGCTCGGCAACGAATAGAGCATGCCGTCATGGCCCATCGCGATGCCGTCGTCGACCGCGATCGTGTTGAATTCCTTCGCGACGCCGCCGGCGGCCTCGATCTCGCGCGCGACGAGCTGGCCGAGATCCTTCAGGTGCACGTGCCCGGGCACGAACTGCGTGAACGAGTTGACGACCGCGATGATCGGCTTCGAGAAATCGTCGTCTTTCATGCCGGTGGCGCGCCACAGCGAGCGCGCACCTGCCATGTTGCGGCCGGCGGTGGAGGTTTTGGAACGGTATGTGGGCATGGTGATGGCTGAAGAATTATCGCGAAAAAGGGTGGAGGCACGGGAATGGAGGCCTCTCGCGCGCCCGTGCGAACAACCTCTTGAGCTGCGCCCTGGGCAAACCCGTCGATTATCCCACAGCCGCCGGGCATGCGGCCGCCCGCGGGCGCGGGCGCCGGGCTGGGCGCCTGGATGCGGGCACGGGACACGCCGGTCGAACCGGACGGCGGCTTCATCGCCCGTCCTGCCGGCGATGAAGCCGCGCCCGGCGATCGCGCGTCAGTCGAGCAGCGTCAGGATTTCGTCGTACAGCGCCTTCGGAATCCGCACGCCGTGCGCGATGCTGCGCGCGCGGGCGTCGAAGCGCCGCTGCGACGGCAGCCGCGCGCCTTGCCCGGTGATCGACGCGAACATCCGCTCGGCGCGCGCGAGGCCCGCGTCGAGATCGTCGCCGAGGAACACCTTCGGGTCGAATGCGATCACGAGCTCGCCGTGGCACGGCGTCGCGCCGACGCCTTCGTCGAAGTCCATCGACTCCTGGCTCGTCATGTCGCCGATCAGCGCGCCGCCGAGCAGTTCGACCATCGCCGCGAGCGCCGAGCCCTTGTGCCCGCCGAACGTGCGCATCGCGCCGTGCAGCGCGGCCTTCGGATCGGTGGTCGGCTGACCGTCGGCGTCGATCGCCCAGTGCGGCGGGATCGCCTTGCCCTGTTTCGCGTGCAGCTCGATGTCGCCGCGCGCGATCGCGCTGGTCGCGAAATCGAACACGAACGGCACGCCGTCCGGGCGCGGCCACGCGAACGCGATCGGGTTCGTGCCGAACACCGGCTCGCGGCCGCCTTCCGGCGCGACCCAGCTGTGGCTCGGGTTCATCGCGATGCCGACCAGCCCCTCGGCGGCGATCGCCTCGACCTCGGGCCACAGCGCCGAAAAGTGGTAGCAGTGGTTGATCGCCATCGCGGCGATCCCGTGCTGCTTCGCCATCTCGACGAGCACCGGCAGGCCGGTCTCGAAGCTCAGCAGCGAGAAGCCGCGATGGGCGTCGACCGCGACGATCGACGACGACAGCCGGCGCAGCGTCGGCACGGCTTGCGGGTCGACCTTGCCCTTCTTCAGCGAGCGCACGCACACGAGCAGCCGATACACGCCGTGCGAGTGGCACTCGTCGCGCTGGCCCTGCGTGATCACGCCCGCGATCGCCCGCGCGTGCGCATCGGACAGCCCGTGGTGCGTCAGCACCCGCAGCGCGAGCGTATGGACCTCATCGAGCGACAGGACGACTTCGGCGAGCGGCTCAGACATCGCGCGTTTCCCGGGGCGCCGGCACGCCGTCGATGCGTTGCGGCACGTTCAGCGGGTTGCCGTTGCGGATGGCGTCGGGCAGCAGCGCGTCCGGCACGTCCTGGTACGACACGGGGCGCAGGAAACGCTCGATCGCGCGTGCGCCGACCGACGTCGTGCGTGTGTCGGACGTGGCCGGGAACGGACCGCCGTGCACCATCGCATGACCGACCTCGACGCCCGTGCCGAAGCCGTTGACGAGAATGCGGCCGGCCTTGCGCTCGAGCGTCGGGCGCAGCGCGGCGAACAGCGCGGCGTCGCCGTCGGCGAGATGCGCGGCGATCGTCAATTGGCCTTCGAGCGACTTCAGCACGCGATGCAGCGTGTCGGCATCCGGGCAACGCACGATCAGCGATGCCGGACCGAACACTTCGTCACGCAGTTCGGGATGGGCGATGAATGCGTCCGCCGAGGTCGCGAACAGCGCCGCGCGCGCCTGGAAGCGACCGCCTTCCACGCCTTGCGCCAGCAGTTCGACCGCGTCGTGCGCGCGCAGGGTGGCCACGCCTTGCGCATAGCTCGCGTGGATGTGCGGCGTCAGCATCGTCTGCGCGGCGGTCGCCTGCACGGCGGTGGCCGCCGCGGCTTCGAACGCGCGCAGCGCGGGGCCGTCGACGGCGAGCACGAGGCCCGGGTTGGTGCAGAACTGGCCGGCGCCGAGGGCGAGCGATGCGACGAACTGCGGCGCGATCGCGTCGTGGCGCGCGTCGAGCGCGGCCGGGAACAGCAACACCGGGTTGATCGAGCTCATTTCCGCATAGACCGGAATCGGCTCGTGGCGCGCGGCCGCGATGTTCATCAGCGCGACGCCGCCGCGGCGCGAGCCGGTGAAGCCGACGGCCTTGATGCGCGGATCGGCGACGAGCGCCTGGCCGATTTCGCGCGACGCGTCGAACAGCAGCGAGAACACGCCGGCCGGCAGCCCGCATTCGCGCACGGCCTGCTGGATCGCGCGGCCGACGAGCTCGGACGTGCCCGGATGCGCGGAGTGCGCCTTGACGATCACCGGGCAGCCGGCGGCGAGTGCCGACGCGGTATCGCCGCCCGCGACCGAGAACGCGAGCGGGAAGTTCGACGCGCCGAATACGGCGACCGGCCCGATCGCGACGTTGCGCAGGCGCAGGTCGACGCGCGGCAGCGGCTTGCGGTCCGGGCGGGCCGGATCGATGCGCGCATCGACGTAACCGCCGTCGCGCACGAGCGACGCGAACAGCGCGAGCTGGCCGACCGTGCGGCCGCGTTCGCCTTCGATGCGTGCGCGCGGCAGGCCCGTTTCGGTGACGCAGCGCTCGATCAGGTCGTCGCCGAGCGCCAGGATGTTGCGGCCGATCGCATCGAGAAACGCCGCACGTTGCTCGGGGCTCGTCTCGCGATACGTGTCGAAGGCTTCGTCGGCGAGCGCGCAGGCCGTCTCCAGGTCGTGCAGGCTCGCGCCGCCGAATGCGGGCTCGAGCGGTTCGCCGGTCGCGGCGGCGATCGCGTGAAGGGTGCCGTTCTGTCCGGCGATGGCCGACTGGCCGATCAGGAGCTGACCTGTGAGTTGCATGGGTTTTCCTCGGAAAATGCGGGGCCGGGCGTGAGGCGCCCGGCCGGAGTGAAAAGGGGAAAGCGGGTGTGTCAGTCTTCGTCGTCGTCGAGCTGCAGCTTGTCGGAGCGGATGCCGGTATTGGCGCCCCAGTAGTAGATGACGAGCGCGACGGCCGCGACGACGACCGTGTCGTACGGATGCGCGAGCTGGCCCGTGCCGCCGAAGCCGCCGAAGTAGGACAGCACGATCATGGCCGCGTAGAACGCGATCAGCCACGAGGACGAACGCACCTGCTCGGCGAGGCTCAGGTGCGCGGTCGGCACCCAGCGGCGGCACGCGAGATAGATCACGAACATGACGATCTGCAGGCCGAGCAGCCAGGACACCGTGCCCCAGCCCGACCAGTAGACGATCAGCGCGGCGATCACGAACGATGCGGGGCCGGTGATGCCGAACGCCACCGCGCGGAACGGCCGCGGCAGGTCGGGCGCGGTGCGGCGCAGCGCGGCGACCGACACGGGCGCGACCGCATAGCTCAGCACCAGCGCGGCCGACACGATGTTGATCAGCGCCTCCCACGACGGGAACGGCATGGTCCAGAAGATCGCGAGGCCGAACGTGAGCCACAGGCCCGCGCGCGGGATGCCCGATGCCTCGTCGACGCGCGTGAACACCTTGAAGAACGTGCCCGTCTTCGCCCAGCCGTAGACGACGCGCGGCGTCGCGTTCATGTAGATGTTGCCGCAGCCGCTCGGCGAGATCATCGCGTCGGCGACCACCATCACCGCGAGCCAGCCCACGCCGAGCGCGAGCGCGATGTCGCGGTACGGCAGCGAGAAGGCCTTGCTGACGTCGTGCCAGCCGGCGGCCAGCATGTCGGTCGGGATGCTGCCGATGAACGCGAGCTGCAGCAGCACGTAGATCAGCGTGGACAGCAGGATCGACAGGATCAGCGCGATCGGGATCGTGCGCTGCGGGTTGCGCACTTCGCTCGCGACCGACACGATCGGCGTGAGGCCGAGATACGCGAAGATGATGCCGCCGGCCGACACGGCCATCTCGATGCCCGGCATGCCGAACGGCGCGAAACCGTGCGCGGTGAGGTTGGCGGGCTTGAAGAACGTGAACAGCACCGCGATCACCGACAGCGGCACGATGAACTTGAAGATGCTGATGATGTTGTTCGCCTTCGCGAACGTCTTCACGCTCGAATAGTTCAGGTAAAAGAAGAAGCACAGCAGCGCGGCCTGCACGAGCCAGCCGATTGTCGTCGGGTCGCTCGATCCGGCCTTGGTGAGACCGGGAAACCATGCGGCCGCGTACTGGCGCGCGGCGACCACTTCGATCGCGATCAGGCTCGAGAACGCGATCAGCGTGATGAAGCCCATCAGGTAGCCGAGCAACGGGCCGTGCGAGAACACCGGGTAGCGGACCACACCGCCCGCGCGCGGCAGCGCGGCGCCGAGCTCGCAGTAGACGATGCCGAGCAGCAGCACCGCGAAGCCGCCGAGCAGCCACGAGAAGATGCCGGCCGGGCCGGCGATCGTCGACACGTGACTCGCGGCGAACAGCCACCCCGAACCGAAGATCGCACCGAGGCCGATGAACGTCAGGTCGGTCAGCGACAGCTGCTTCTTGAACTTGCCGTGACCGCCGTCGGCGGGCACGGAACGGGAAAGCGGGACGGACGGGTGTGTGTTGCCTTGACCTGGCATGGGTTTGTCTCCTGGGAAATATCGGGGCAGGTGCGGCCTGCGCCGCGTTCCGACGGAGCAGCGGCGCAACACCTGCCGGCCGGCGTGCGGCCGGTTCGAACGACCGCGAGGGCCGGGGCCCGCTCGAGTGCGGCGCGGGCAGGCGCCGCGGTGAACGGGCCCGTGCCGGCCATGCCGGACACGGAAGTGGCGATGCGACGGGGGGAGGCCGCCGCACCGCCGGGGGGAAACCGGTCAGCGGTTCGCGCGGTTCCGTTCGGCGCGGTGCGCGGCGTCGAAAGCGATGGAAGCGTCCGGTACGAACCGGTGGCTGAGGGCGGGGAAAACTCCGGTCCGCTGGATGGCGTTTCGGCTCACTGCAATCTCCTGCTTCGTATCGGTCGACGACAGGCGCGTCGACGTGCAACCAGTATCGCCGTGCAAACACCCATCACGCTTGAGCCGTATCGCGGAGCAAAATGACGAAATCGGCACAGTGGCCGCAAGGGCCGCGAAACGCGTTCCGCACTATGCCGATTTCGTCGCCGTCCTCATCGAAAAGCCACAAGCGGACGGACGCGCGACGGAGGAAGCTATGCTCCTTTCCCCACTTCGAACGGCTCATGATGAAGCGCATCCAGATCATCGATTCGCACACGGGCGGCGAACCCACGCGGCTCGTCGTGTCCGGTTTTCCCTCGCTCGGCAACGGCACGATGGCCGAGCGCCGCGACGTGCTCGCGCGCGAGCACGATCGCTATCGCACCGCGTGCATTCTCGAGCCGCGCGGCAGCGACGTGCTGGTCGGCGCGCTGCTGTGCGAACCCGTGTCGCCGGAGGCGGCGGCCGGCGTGATCTTCTTCAACAACAGCGGTTACCTCGGCATGTGCGGGCACGGCACGATCGGCGTGGTGCGCACGCTGCATCACATGGGCCGCATCGAGCCGGGCGTGCACCGGATCGAAACGCCGGTCGGCACCGTCGAGGCGACGCTGCACGACGACCTGTCGGTCAGCGTGCGCAACGTGCTCGCGTACCGCCATGCGAAGGCCGTCGACGTCGATGTGCCCGGTTACGGTCCCGTCAAGGGCGACATCGCGTGGGGCGGCAACTGGTTCTTCCTGATCAGCGATCACGGCCAGCGCGTGGCCGGCGACAACGTGGCGGCGCTGACCGCCTATGCGTCCGCGGTGCGTGCCGGGCTCGAACGCGCGGGCATCACCGGCGCGAACGGCGGCGAGATCGACCATATCGAACTGTTCGCGGACGATCCCGAGTACGACAGCCGCAGCTTCGTGCTGTGCCCGGGCCATGCGTACGACCGTTCTCCGTGCGGCACCGGCACGAGCGCGAAGCTCGCGTGTCTCGCGGCCGACGGCAAGCTCGAACCGGGCGTCGTGTGGCGTCAGGCGAGCGTGATCGGCAGCGTGTTCCAGGCGAGCTACGCGCAGGCCGACGGCGGCATCGTGCCGACGATTCGCGGCAGCGCGCACCTGAGCGCGGAAGCGACGCTGCTGATCGAGGAAGACGACCCGTTCGGCTGGGGCATCGTGTCGTGAGCGAGACCCGGACCGACGTCGTCGTGATCGGCGCCGGCATCGTCGGCGCGGCGTGCGCGCATGAACTCGCGCAGCGCGGGCTGCGCGTGCTCGTCGTCGACGACGCGAGCGGCGGCGCGACCGGCGCCGGCATGGGGCACCTCGTCGCGATGGACGACAACGCGGCGGAGCTCGCGCTGAGCCATTATTCGATCGAATTTTGGCGCGCGCTCGCCGGCGAGATGCCGGACGGCTGCGCGTACCGCAATTGCGGCACGCTGTGGCTCGCGGCCGACGCGCACGAAATGGATCTCGCGCGCACCAAGCAGGCGACGCTCGCCGCGCACGGCGTGGCGGGCGAGCTGATCGACGCGGCGACGCTCGCGCGGCTGGAGCCGATGCTGCGCGCGGGCCTCGGCGGCGCGCTGAAGATCCCCGGCGACGCGATTCTCTATGCGCCCGTCGCCGCGAGCTGGCTGTTGCAGCGCGCGCCGGGCATCACGTTGCGGCGCGATCGCGCGGTGGCGGTCGACGGTCCGAGCGTGACGCTCGCGAGCGGCGACACGCTGCGTGCGGCGCGCGTGGTCGTCGCGAACGGCGTCGCCGCGCGCGCGCTGTTGCCTGAATTGCCATTGCGCCCGAAGAAGGGCCATTTGCTGATCACCGATCGTTACCCGGGCCAGGTGTCGCACCAGCTCGTCGAACTCGGCTATGCGGCGAGCGCGCACGCGAGCGACGGCACGTCGGTCGCGTTCAACGTGCAGCCGCGGCCCACCGGCCAGCTGCTGATCGGCTCATCGCGCCAGTTCGACACCGAGGACGCGCGCGTCGAGCCGCCGGTCCTCGCGCGCATGCTGCGCCGCGCGGCCGGCTACCTGCCGGATCTGGCCGACCTGAACGGAATTCGCGCATGGACGGGCTTCCGTTCCGCGAGCCCCGACGGTCTGCCGCTGCTCGGCGAGCATCCGGCGCGGCCGGGCGTATGGCTCGCGGTCGGGCACGAAGGGCTCGGCGTGACGACTGCGCCGGGCAGCGCGCGGCTCGTCGCCGCGCTGATGACCGGCGAACGGCCGCCCATCGACATCGAACCGTATTTGCCGGGACGTTTTCTGACGACGTCCCCCGTAGCCGGAGCGCTGACATGATCATTCATCTGGACGGCCGCGCGCTGACGGTGGCCGACGGCGCGACCGTCGCGGCCGCCGTTGCGGCGAGCGGCGACGACACGACGCGCGTGTCGTGCACGGGTGCGGCGCGCGCGCCGTTTTGCGGTATGGGCATCTGCCAGGAGTGCAGGATGACGATCGACGGCCGCCGTCGTCTGGCTTGCCAGACGCTGTGCCGCGACGGGATGCGGGTGGAGCGCACGCGATGAAACAGGAACGACTGAGCGTCGACGTCGCCATCGTCGGCGCGGGCCCGGCCGGATTGTCGGCCGCGCGGGCCGCCGCACGAAGCGGCGCGACGATCGCGATCGTCGACGACAACCCGCGCGCGGGCGGGCAGATCTGGCGCCAGGCGGCGGCCGCGACGCCGGTGCCGGCCGCGGCGGAACGCCTTGCCGTGCTGCGTCGGCCGAACGTCACGCATCTGGCGGCCACGCGCATCGTCGCCGAGACGCAGCCGGGCACGTTGCTGCTGGAGGACGACGAGCGCGGGTTCCTGCTGGAATTCCGCACGCTGATCGTGTGCTGCGGCGCGCGCGAGCTGCTGCTGCCGTTTCCCGGCTGGACGCTGCCGGGCGTCACCGGCGCGGGCGGCCTGCAGGCGCTGATCAAGTACGGTCTCGACGTGCGCGGGCAGCGCACCGTGATCGCCGGCAGCGGCCCGCTGCTGCTCGCGAGCGCGGCGACGGCCCGGCAGGCCGGCGCGCAGGTGTCGCACGTGCTCGAACAGGCCGCGGGGAGCGATGTCGCCGGTTTCGGCGCGGGGCTGTGGCGCTGGCCGTCGAAACTCGCGCAGGCCGCGAAACTCGTCACGGCCGCTTATCGGCCCGGCGCACATGTCGTCGAAGCGTTCGGCGACAAGCGGCTCGAACGCGTGCGGATCCGGCAGGGCGAGCGTGAATTCGAGGTCGACTGCGACCGGCTCGCATGCGGCTTCGGCCTCGTGCCGAACACCGTGCTGCCGAGCCATCTCGGCTGCCGGATCGAGAACGGCGCGGTCGTGGTCGACGCGCACCAGCGCACGAGCCGCGACGGCTGTTTCGCGGCGGGCGAGTGCACGGGTGTCGGCGGCAGCGAACTGGCGATAGTCGAAGGCGAGATTGCCGGCTGCGCGGCCACCGGGCAGACGGCGCCGCTGGCCGGGCTGATTGCGCAGCGCGCGCGCTGGCAGGCATTCGCGGACGCGGTGCGCGAACGCTTCGCGATCCGCGAGCCGATCCGCCGGCTCGCGCGGCCCGATACGCTGCTGTGCCGTTGTGAGGACGTGCGCTTCGACGCGGTCGCGCCGGCGTCCGGCTGGACGGCCGCGAAGCTGCAGACGCGCTGCGGGATGGGGGCATGCCAGGGCCGCGTGTGCGGTGCGGCCGCGCAGGCGCTGTTCGGCTGGACGCCGCCGGCGCCGCGCACGCCGCTCGTGCCCGCGCGGGTCGGCACGCTGATGCTGGACGACACGGCATCCTGCGACGGCGCCTGACGCGCCAGGGCGAGGCGGCCCGGTTCGCAGCGGGCCGCCTTGCCGTTCATTCCGTCTTCACTTTCTCCCATCCGCCCACCTGCGGCGCCGCACAGGCACGCAGGCACTCGATCGCGGCGGCCACGGCCGCGCGATTCGCGCTGTCCGGATGCCAGTACATCGACACCGCGCCCTGGCCCTCGAGCCGCATCGGCAGGATGCGGATCGCGTTCAACTGCTCGAAGCGCCGCGCGGCACGATGCGACGCGACGCCCAGCAGGTCGGTGTTGTTCAGCAGCGTGAGGTTCAGGATCGACGAATTCGATTCGACGCAATGCGGCGGCTGCACGCGGCCGGCGGCCGTCAATGCGACCTGCAGCGCATTGTGCACGGGTGTGCCGGACGGCCAGACGATCCACGAGTGGGCCAGCACCTCGTCCCAGCCGACGGAGGCCGCGCCGACGAGCGGATGATCGGGCCGCGCGACGAACACCACCGGATCGACGTACAGCGCTTCGGCGTGCAGGTGCGGATCGACGGACGCGGAGCCCGAGCGGCCGACGACGATGTCGAGTTCGCCGCGCGCGAGTTGCGGCATCAGCTGGTTCATCGTGCTCTCGGTGAGCCGCACCTGCGCGCGCGGCATCCGCTTCAGCAACTGCGACACCGCGAGCGGCACGGTATCGGCCGCCGCGACGCCCGACGTGCCGATCGTGACCAGGCCGCTGCCGCCTTCGCGCAGCGCGGCCATGTCGTCGCGCGCGACGTCGAGCTGCGCCTCCACACGGCGCGCGTGCTCGATCAGCGCATCGCCGTAGGCCGTCGGCCGCAGGCCGCGCGCGTGCCGCTCGAACAGCGGCAGCCCGACATCCTCTTCCAGTTCCTTCAGCCATTTCGACAGCGCGGGCTGGGTGGTCGCCAGCGCCGTCGCCGACTGGCTCAGGTTGCCCGTGCTGGCCAGGCTCAGCAGCACCTGGAGGTGCCGCAATCGCAGCCGGTAGGTCCAGTCCATCGCGTGCTCCGTGTCGGAAGGTATATCCGAAATAATATGGATTAGATGATTTCGCCATTTTACCGGGTATGTCTGCGTCGAATATAAATGCGCTAACGGACTGAAGCACGCGGTCCCCGACCCGACACAGCGCCGACCGCGATCGGCCGCCCCAAGGAGACATCATGACCAGCCGTCACCCGGATACGTCGCGCGCCGACTACTACGCACGGATCGCCGAACAGCGCCTCGCGCCGTTGTGGGAGTCGCTGCACAACCTCGTGCCGAAAGCGCCGCAGCCGGCCGCGCAGGCCGCGATCTGGAAGTACGCGCAGGTGCGCGACCTGGTGATGCAGGCCGGCGGCGTGATCAGCGCGGAAGAAGCCGTGCGCCGCGTGCTGGTGCTGGAGAACCCGGGGCTGCCCGGCAAGTCGAGCATGACGCCGAGCCTGTACGCGGGCCTGCAACTGATCCTGCCCGGCGAGATCGCGCCGAGCCATCGGCATACGCAGTCGGCGCTGCGCTTCATCGTCGAGGGCAAGGGCGCGTGGACCGCGGTGAACGGCGAGCGCACGACGATGCATCCGGGCGACTTCATCATTACGCCGTCGTGGGCGTGGCACGACCACGGCAACCCGTCGGCGGAAGACGGCGGCGAGCCGGTCGTGTGGCTCGACGGGCTCGACATCCCGCTCGTCGGGTACCTCGACGCGGGCTTCGCGGAGAACTATCCGGAAGCCGAGCAGCCCGTCAGCCGCGCGGAAGGCGACAGCTTCGCGCGCTTCGGCCACAACATGGTGCCGGTGCGCCATCGCGCGAGCGATCCGACGTCGCCGGTGTTCAGCTATCCGTACGCGCGCACCCGCGAGGCCCTCGACGCGCTGTACCGCAACGGCGAGCTCGACGCGTGGGACGGCGTGAAGCTGCGCTACGTGAATCCCGCGACGGGTGGCTGGCCGATGCCGACGATCGCCACCTTCATGCAGTTCCTGCCGGCCGGCTTCGACGGCCGCACGTGTCGCAGCACCGACGCGACGATCTACTGCGTCGTCGAAGGCAGCGGCACCGCGCACATCGGCGGCGACGCGTTCGCGTTCGAGCCGCACGACATCTTCGTCGCGCCGTCGTGGGCGCCGGTCCGGCTGTCGGCGTCGTCCGATAGCGTGCTGTTCAGCTATTCCGACCGGCCGGTGCTGTCCGCGCTGAACCTGCTGCGCGAAGCGCGCGACTGACGCCGCCGGTTGGCCCGATTTTCCCGATTCGTCCAGTGCGCCGCCGAGGCGGCGCGCGTTCCTTCCTTCATGCCTGTGCTGGAGCCGTTCATGACTTACGTTTTCCCGCCCGAAGCGCCGGTGGCGCTTCCCGTCGCCGGCAGCGACGCCCGGTTCGCGGTTCGTCGCGTGTACTGCGTCGGCCGCAACTACGCGGCCCATGCGCGCGAGATGGGCTTCGATCCCGATCGCGAACCGCCGTTCTTCTTCTGCAAGCCGGCCGACTCGATCGTGCCGGTCGCCTACGGCGAAACGCTCGATCTGGCGTATCCGTCGCAGACGCAAAACTATCACTACGAAGCCGAACTCGTCGCGGTGATCGGCAAGGGCGGTTCCGACATTCCGCTCGAGCGCGCGCTCGAGCACGTGTGGGGTTATGCCGTCGGACTCGACATGACGCGCCGCGACTTGCAGATGAAGATGCGCGAGATGGGCCGGCCGTGGGAAATCGGCAAGGCGTTCGACCGTTCCGCGCCGATCGGCCCGGTGCATCCGGCGAGCGAAGTCGGTCATGTCGAGCAGGCCGGCCTGTGGCTGACCGTCAACGGCGCGACGAAGCAGAAGAGCGACGTGTCGCACCTGATCTGGTCGGTCGCGGAAACGGTGGCCGACCTGTCGAAGTTCTTCCGCCTCGAACCGGGCGACGTGATCTTCACCGGCACGCCGGAAGGTGTCGGCGCGGTGGTCAAGGGCGACGTGATGAAGGTCGGCGTCGAGCGTCTCGGCGAACTGGCCGTGCGCGTGGTCTGACGCGCGTTCCTCGATTTCCTCGAAAGGTCACATCGTGCAACTGCATAGCTTCTTCAACAGTTCGACATCCTATCGGGTGCGTATCGCGCTCGCGCTGAAAGGGCTGCCGTTCGACACGCTGCCCGTGAACATCCGCACGGGCGAGCACCGCGAGGCCGGCTACGTCGCGCGGGTGAATCCGTCGGCGTCGGTGCCGGCGCTGGTCGATGGCGATTTCCGTCTCGGCCAGTCGCTCGCGATCATCGATTACCTCGACCAGATTCATCCGGCGCCGCGGCTGATTCCACTCGAACCGCGGCAGCGCGCACGCGTGCTGGAACTCGCGACGCTGATCGCGTGCGACATCCATCCGGTCAACAACCTGCGCGTGCTGCGCTACCTCGACAGCGAACTGCGGGTCACGCCGCAGCAGAAGAGTGCGTGGTACCGGCACTGGATCGCGGAAGGCATGGCCGGCGTCGAGCGCCTGCTCGCGCGCGCGGACGCGGGCCCGTGGTGTTTCGGCGAGGCGCCGACGCTCGCCGACGTGTGCCTCGTGCCGCAGGTCGCGAACGCGTTGCGGATGGATTGCGACCTGAGCGCATATCCGCGCAGCCTCGCGGTTCATGAACACGCGCGCCGCGAGCCGGCGTTCGAAGCGGCGCAGCCGCAGCGGCAACCGGACTACGTCGCGTAACACGAAGGAGGAGACGGACATGGGCGAGACAAACAATACGGGCCGACGCGTACTCGTGATCGGCGGCGGCATCGGCGGGCTCGCGACGGCGCTGGCGCTCGCGCGCCAGGGCATTCGCGTGAAGCTGCTCGAACAGGCCGCGCAAATCGGCGAGATCGGCGCGGGCATCCAGCTCGCCGCGAACGCGTTCAATGCGCTCGACGCGCTGGGCGTCGGCGAGGCCGCGCGCGGCCGCGCGGTGTTCACCGACCGGCTGCAGCTGATGGATGCGGTCGATGCGCGGGAAGTCGCGTGCATCGATACGGGCGCCGCGTATCGCGAACGTTTCGGCAACCCGTATGCGGTGATCCATCGCGCGGACATCCATCTGTCGATCTACGAGGCGGTCAAGGATCATCCGCTGATCGAATTCCGGACCAGCACGCAAGTGTGCGGGTTCGAGCAGGACGGCAACGGCGTGACCGTGGTCGATCAGCACGGCGAACGTTATCGCGCCGACGCGGTAATCGGCTGCGACGGCGTGAAGTCTGCGGTCCGGCAGGCGCTGATCGGCGATGCGCATCGCGTGACGGGACACGTCGTGTACCGCGCGGTCGTCGACGTCGACAACATGCCGAAGAACCTGCAGATCAATGCGCCGGTCGTGTGGGCCGGCCCGCATTGCCATCTCGTCCACTATCCGCTGCGCGGCGGACGGCAATACAACCTCGTCGTCACGTTTCACAGCCGCGAGCAGGAAACCTGGGGCGTGCGCGACGGCAGCAAGGAGGAAGTGCTGTCGTACTTCGACGGCATTCATCCGCTGCCGAAACAAATGCTCGACCGGCCGACGTCGTGGAAGCGCTGGGCAACCGCCGATCGCGACCCGGTCGAGCGCTGGAGCGCGGGCCGCGCGACGGTGCTCGGCGACGCCGCCCATCCGATGACGCAATACCTCGCGCAGGGCGCGTGCCAGGCGCTCGAGGATGCCGTGACGCTCGGCGCGGCCGTCGCGCGGACCGACGGCGACTTCGAGGCCGCGTTCGCGCTGTACGAACGCGTGCGGATTCCGCGCACCGCGCGCGTGCTGTATTCGGCGCGCGAGATGGGGCGGATCTATCACGCGAAGGGCGTCGAGCGGCAGGTGCGCAACGCGCTGTGGGTCGGACGCACGCAGGCGCAGTTCTACGACGCGCTCGACTGGCTGCACGGCTGGCGCGCGGAGGATTGCCTGAAGACCGTCGACTGACGCGCTTCAGCCCGAATCCGGCGGCGCGCGTTCCAACGACATCGCGCGCGACCGCCTTCATGGAGGAGACATCATCATGGCCGATACGCTGTCCATCGACGTCAGCGCATGGATCGACCGGCATCGCGTTGCGCCGTTTCAGGCCGCGATCGTCGTGCTGTGCTTCCTGATCGTCGCGATCGACGGTTTCGACACGGCATCGATCGGATTCATCGCTCCCGTCATTCGCGCGGAATGGGGGCTGTCGCCCGCGCAGCTCGCGCCGGTATTCGGCGCGGGGCTCGCCGGGCTGATGGCCGGCGCGCTCGTGTTCGGGCCGTTCGGCGACCGGTTCGGCCGCAAGCGCCTGCTGCTCGCCTGTGTCGCGTGTTTCGGCATCGCGAGTGCGGCATCGGCGACTGCGGGCGGCTTGACCGAACTGATCGCATGGCGCTTCGTGACGGGCCTCGGGCTCGGCGGCGCGATGCCGAACGCGATCACGCTGACGTCCGAGTATTGCCCCGCGCGGCGGCGCTCGCTGCTCGTCACGACGATGTTCTGCGGCTTCACGATCGGCTCGGCGCTCGGCGGCCTCGCGGCCGCGTCGCTGATCGAACGCGACGGCTGGCGCGCGGTGCTCGTCGTCGGCGGGGCCGCGCCGCTGCTGCTCCTGCCGGTGCTGGCGTGGCGACTGCCGGAATCGGTGCGCTACCTCGTCAACACTGGCGCATCGCGCGAGCGGATCGCGGCGATGCTCGCGCGCATCGCACCGGACCCGGATCTCGCGCACGCGTCGTTCGTCGCGCCGCGCGGCAAGCCGGCCGGGTCGCCGCTCGGCCGCCTGTTCGCTGCCGACCTGCTGCGCGGCACGCTGCTGCTGTGGCTGACGTTCTTCATGAGCCTGCTCGTCATCTACCTGCTGTCGAGCTGGCTGCCGACGTTGTTGCGCACGACCGGCGCGACGCTGCAGACGGCCGCGCGCGTGACCGCGATGTTCCAGGTCGGCGGCACGCTCGGCGCGATCGTGCTCGGCTGGCTGATGGACCGCTTCGATCCGCATCGCGTGCTCGCGTGCAGCTATGCGGCGGCGGGCGTGTTCGTCGCGGCGATCGGAGTGCTGGCCGCGTCGCCGGCGGGCGCGGCACTGGCCGTGTTCGCGGCCGGCTTCTGCGTGTCCGGCTCGCAGGTCGGCGCGAACGCACTGTCGGCCGCGTTCTATCCGACCGAATGCCGAACCACGGGCGTGAGTTGGGCGAACGGAATCGGCCGCGGCGGATCCGTCGTCGGCTCGATGGCGGGCGGCGCGATGCTCGCGATGGGGCTGCCGTTGTCGACCGCGTTCGTATTCGTCGCGGTGCCGTGCGTAATTGCAGGGGGCGCGGTGCTGGTGCTTGGCGCGGTGCGGGCCGGCGCGAAGCGCGCGGTGGCGGCCGAGGCGATTGCCGGCGAGCAGGCGTAGCGGAGGCAGGGCGACCATTGCCGATGGCGCCGTCTTCCGATGGCACCGAACGAAAGCAGGAATCTACATTCTATGAATATATATAATGTAGATTCCTTAATCGTTTATCGTCCCCCTCATGAACGCCGACCCTTCCACCGGGCTGCCCGAGCCCGACCAGATGCGCGCCGCCGCCGAATCGGCATGCGCGCTGCTCAAGGTGCTGTCCAATCCCGACCGGTTGCTGCTGCTCTGCGAGCTGTCGCAGGGCGAACGCTGCGTGAGCGATCTCGAGGCGCGGCTGGACATCCGCCAGCCGACGCTGTCGCAGCAGCTCGGCGTGTTGCGGGACAACGCACTGGTCCGCACGCGCCGTGAAGGCAAGAACATCCACTATTCGCTCGACAGCCCGGCCGTGATCGCGGTGATGGGCGTGCTGTACGAACAGTTCTGCGGCACGGCTGCAAAGGGGACCCGCCATGCAGCTTGATGTGCTTCATTTCACGCCGTGGCTGTCGCTTGCAGGCGGTGTGCTGATCGGGCTGGCGGCCGCGTGGCTCGTTGCGTTCAACGGGCGGATCGCCGGGATCAGCGGCATCGTCGGCGGCTTGTTCACGGCCGGTGCCGCCGCGCGGGACTGGCGTGCCGCGTTCGTCGCCGGGCTGATTGCCGCGCCGCTGATGATGCGTATCGCCGGCGTCGCCGCGGCGCCGCAGGTCGATGCGGGCTGGGGCGAGTTGCTGGCGGCCGGCCTGCTGGTCGGGATCGGTACGCGCTATGCGGGCGGATGCACGAGCGGTCACGGCGTCTGCGGGCTGTCGCGCGGCGCGGCGCGATCGATCGTCGCGACGACGGTGTTCATGGTCGCGGGTTTTGCGACCGTATTCGTGCGACGTCACGTGATCGGAGGCTGACATGCAGGCAGGATTCGCGTTTCTTGCGGGGCTGCTGTTCGGCGCCGGCCTCATCGTGTCGGGGATGGTCAACCCGCAGAAGGTGCTCGGCTTTCTCGACCTGGCAGGCCGCTGGGACCCGTCGCTCGCGTTCGTGATGGCCGGCGCGATCGGCGTTGCCGTGTTCGCGTTCGCCTGGGCGAAGCGTCGGACGCGGTCGTTGCTCGGCCTGCCGATCCAGTGGCCGGCCGTGCGGACGATTACCGTGCGCCTCGTCGCAGGGAGCACCGTGTTCGGCATCGGCTGGGGGCTTGCCGGGTTCTGCCCGGGGCCGGCGATCGTGTCGATCGGACTCGGGTCGGCCAAGGGCATCGCGTTCGTCGTCGCGATGCTGATCGGGATGGCGTTGTTCGAGTGGATCGAGCGCGCGCGGACGGGGCGGTAGCTGGGTGACGTTGCTGCGGCCGAAGTTGTCGGCTCGGGCGCGTTCGATTGCCGCCTGCACCGGTTTCGCGAGCAACTGCGCGTACAGCGCGATGTGACGATCGATGTGATCGCGCGCCATTTTCCGGCCGGCACGCCGCGTTCACCCCGGACGGCCGCCGCGCGGCGATGCGCCGACGATACGATTTCGGCGATTTCATCGGCTGACCGCATGCGCGGCGAGATGCTGACGGATCAGCGACAGGTAGCGATCGCCGACCGAGAAGTCGCGTGCGGCACGCGGCCGCTCGGCCCGGCGCAGCGTGGCCGGCGCGCTCATGCCCAGATACCGGCATACCGCCGACGGGAAGGGCTTGCGTGTATGCCCGAGCTGGCGCGCCGCGCGCTCGACGCGGGCGTCGCCGACCTGCGCACGCAGCCATGCCAGCACTTGGCGATCGGTGTCGTTGACGATACGGACCAGATGTTCCATCGCGCACCTCGCTGTTCATAAATACAGTACTGTAAATATAACCAGTATATGAGGCGGCCGCAAGCGGGCGCGCATGCGCCTGGCCGTTCGGCCAGGGTTCAGCGCACCGGCGCAGGTGGGCGGGCGGCCGGCGATCCGGTCATCCGGGCGGCAGGCGCGGCGGGCGGGACGAGGTTCGCGTAGCGCGCGTCGGTCAGCGTGCCGAGGAACGCGACGATGTCGTCGATTTCCGCGTCGGTCAGCGCGGGCGGCGTGCCCGGCCGGCGGTTCATCGGCGTCGAATTGACGTTGATGTTGCCGCGATACGCGGCCGGCACGTCGTCGAAGGTCCTGGCGCCGTGATACCAGTGGCCGGGGTCGGTCGAGCGCGTGTTGTAGAACGCGACCGCGTCGCGCAGCGTCGCGAACACGCCGTTGTGCATGAACGTCTGCTTGACCGCGACGTTGCGCAGCCCCGGCGTGCGCAGGTAGCCGCACCATTGCGTCGGCTCGGGCCAGCGCAGCCGTGTGGCCGTGTCGCACAGGCCGTTGTCGAAATGGCGCGGATCGCGGTTCGCGGGCAGCGCGCGGTTGCGCGGCACCGCGATCGCGTCGTAGCCGAAATCGGTGAAGAGCGAGCGCTCCGGCCGGCTCGACGTCTCCGACAGCGTATGGCAACTCATGCAGTTGCCCTTGTCGGGATTGCGGAACAGCGTCAGACCGCGCATCTCGGCCGGCGCGAGCGGCTTGCGCGTGCGCAGATACGCGTCGAAGCGCGACGTGAACGGCGCCATGTCGTCGCTCTGCAGATAGGCCTCGACGGCCGAGCCCAGCGCGCGCACCAGTCGCTCGGGGTCGCGCCGCACCGATGCGCCGAAGCGCGCGGCGAGATCGTCCGCCAGTTCGGTGCGGTCGACCTTGCGCAGCAGCGCGGCCGGCGATCGGTTGTTCATCTCGTTCGGATCGAACAGCGGCCCGCGGATCTGTTCGGCGAGCGTGTCCGCGCGGCCGTCGCTGAAGAGGCCGCCGAACGGCGACGGCGCGGGGGCGTCGTCGTCCTGATAGAAGTGGCGGCGCGGCACGTAGCGCACGTAGAGCAGCGACGGCGCGTTGCGCAGGCTGAAACGCCCGTGGCGGCTGCCTTCCGGCACGCCCGGCCCCGCGAGCGAAGCGGCGGACAATGTCGGCGCGAACGCGCGCCCCGGATCGTGGCAGCCCGCGCACGACATGCCGCGCGGCTCGGACAGTCGCGGATCGAAGAAGATCCGGCGGCCCAGCGCGACGAGCGTCGGGTCCGGCGCGAAACGGGCGGCCGCCGCGTCGACCTTGTCGGTCACCTGCGGCGTGCCGTTGCCGATCGTGCCGACGACGCGCGACGGCGGCGCGCCGGGGAGCAGCATCGTCTCGGACGGCGCGGCATGGGCCGCGAACGCCGTGCCGGCGAGCAGGGCGGCGGCAAGTACGCGTACCGTCCATCCGCTGCCGGGGACCGGAACCGAACCGGAAACCCGACGCTCGGCAGCGGTCACCGACGAAACCATCCGCCTCCGCGAGCCGGCCATCCGTCGCCGGCGGCCCGTCGAATCCATCAAATCGTCACTCGATCGAACTGCATCACTCACTGCGCGATGAACCCCGTCTTGTCGCATGCGAGCGTGTTGCCCGACTGGTCGCACGACGCGAGCAGCTTGCCTGCCGCCGAATATGCATGGAACACCCAGCCCGTCGCCGGCGCCGCGCGTCGCTCCATGATCAGGAAGCCGAAGCTGTTGTTGTGCGACAGCCGCTCGATCACGGCGCCCGGCGCGGGCGTCAGGCCGGCCGGGAACGGATCGGGCAGCGCGACGTCGAGGTTGTCGCCGCCATTCCCGGACACGATCGTCGCCGGATGCCCGGACGAGAAGTTGATCGCCTGGAAGTCGTGCACGTGCCCGTGCAGCGCGACGTGGATGCCGGGCGGGTAGTACGCCTGCGCGTTCAGGCTCGCCATCACCGACTGCAGCGCGAGGTTGCCCGGCGCGGGCGTGCTGCCGGCGATCGGCGCGAATGCGAGGATCGGATGGTGGTTCGTGAAGATCGTCGTCGACATGCCGGCTTTCGACGCGAGCGCCGCGACCGTCTGGAACTGCTTCTGGTAGATGCGGAACTGCGCGTCGGTCGTCTTCAGCGGATTGCGGCCGACCTTCGCGGTGTCGAACACGATCACTTGCGTGCCGCCGCCGAGCGACACCGCGTAGGGATCCGAGTAGTTCGCGTCGTCGTCGTTGGCCGGATCATCGCACGAACGGGCCGCCGAATACGGGTGCGGATCGAGGAAGCGGTACCAGCCCTGGCCGGCCCGCGCGCATTCCTCGTGGTTGCCGCGCACGACGACCCACGGCGCCTTCGCGAACAGCGGCGCGGCCGGGCGGAACAGATCGGCCTGCCACGCATCCCAGCCGTAGCCCCACGGGCTGTCCTTGCAGCCGGCGATGTCGGGCGGGCACGCGTTTTCGCGGTAGTGATAGTCGCCGACGTGCAGCACGAGGTCCGGCGACAGCTTCGCGACGCTCGCCGCGATCGTGTCGAACGGCCAGACCGTCGCGTCGTTGCACGCCTGCCATGCGTTGTCGGCCTTCTTCATCCGGCAGCCGGTGTCGGCGATGATCGCGATGCGCTGCGGCTGCGCCTTCGGCAGCGGCAGCGCGCGGCCCGCGACGCTCGCCGTCTGGGCATCGGCCGGCAGCGTCGCTTCGCAGACCGACACCGGGAAGCTCGACGGTTTCGAGTCGGCCGGGGCGCTCGCCGTCGGCCGTTGCGCGACGGTCGCGGCGCCGGCGCGCAGCGTCATGCGCGACAGCTTGCCGTCGACGGACAACTGCGGACAAAGCGGATCGCTCGCGGACGCAGGGCTGTAGTTCGTGACCACGCGTGCGATCGCCTGGTTCGCATCGCCGATCTCGACCCACGCCGCCTGAACGTTGATCGCGGCACTGGCCGGGTCGGCGGGCGTATCGATGTGATTCGAACACGCGGACAGCGCCGCGAGGGCAACAAGCGGAGCGCAGCGCACGAACAGCGCGCGGGAGAGGAGTCGTCGCATGGGAGGCACCGTAGGAAAGCCGTCAACGATACGGAACGCGAATGTAAGAAATGTGAAGGCCGGGGGTACGACGGCCGACACGGCGCGCGAGTCGTGCCGCGTTCACGGGCTTGACCTCAAGCCGGCTTGAAGCAGCATAGTCCGGATCACGGTCAACGATGCGGACAAAAGGAGAATCGACGATGGAAGGAAACCGGACAAACGAAGCGCAGTCTGCGCTGTGGAACGGCCCGTCGGGGCTGGCATGGGTCGACGCGCAGCGCTCGCTCGACCGGATGTTCGAGCCGTTCGAGGCATTGCTCGCGGATGGGGCGGTGGCGGCGTCCGCGAGCAGCGTGCTCGACGTCGGCTGCGGCACCGGCGCGGTGACGCTCGCGATCGCGCGGCGCCTTGGCGCGCACGCGCGCTGTACGGGCCTGGATATTTCGGCGCAGATGCTTGCCGCCGCACGGGCTCGCGCCGAACGCGAGGGCGTTGACGCCGACTTCGTGCATGCCGATGCGCAGACGCATGCGTTCGTGCCGGGAAAGTTCGACCTGATCGTGTCGCGCTTCGGCGTGATGTTCTTCGACGATCCGGTGCAGGCCTTCGCGAACCTGCGGCACGCGGCGCGCCCGAACGCGCGACTGCGATTCGTCGCATGGCGCGGCGCCGCCGACAATCCGTTCATGACGACGGCCGAGCGTGTCGCGGCGCCATTACTGCCGGCCCTGCCGGCGCGGCAGCCGGGGGCACCGGGACAATTCGCGTTCGGCGACCGGCAACGGATCGCGTCGGTCTTGTCGGACAGCGGCTGGGCCGACATCGCGATCGAACCGATCGATATCGCGTGCGCGTTGCCGGCGTCCGCGCTGGACGACTACATCGCGCGACTCGGACCGGTCGGGCTCGCGCTTCGTCAGGTGGACGACGCGACGCGCCGGCGCGTGATCGATACGGTTCGCGCTGCGTTCGAGCGCTACGTGGAGGGCGCGGACGTGCGCTTCGACGCGGCGTGCTGGCTCGTCACCGCGCGGGCGCCGTCCGCATGATGCATCAGGAAAAGGGCGGCAGCCCGTTGTTCGGCATGTGTGCTGCCGTTCATGCGTGAAAGGGCTGCCGCGCCGTGCAAAAGGCGGGTATCAGTCGCGCCTCGCCCGCAACATCAGCCACGCGCAGCCTGCCGCCACGAGCGCGAGCCCCAGCAGCACCGCCTCGACGCCGAGTGCGAAACCGGGCGGCATCTCGCCGCTGTTCGGCATGGGCGACAGGTTGGCGGTGATCGCGATCGCGCCGCCGGCGAGCAGCGCGATGCAGACGATCCAGTAAACCTTGCCGCGCGCGGCGGCGGTGCGGATTCGCCAAAGCGCGAGGCCGACGCCGCCGAGGTAAAGCACCGCGAGCGTCGCGAGCGCGATGAAGTCGCCGGTGCGATCGTTCAGGAGGCCGCTCATGGCACGGCCCCGTCGGGCGCCGCGCGTCGGCTCGACGACAGGAACGCAGCGGTCGGGTTCATTCGGCCTCCGTTGCGTGTCCCGGCGCGCGGCTCAGCAGATGCGTACGCTGGTCGGCTGCGAGCGAGACGTAGCGTTCGTATTGACGCAGGACATCGGCGATCAGTTCGTCGCCGCGCAGATATTCGACGTCGTAGCCGAGCCGGCCGTCCTCGAAGAACGTGACGATGCCGTACACGTGCGGACGCTCCGCTTCCGGCTCGGCCGCTTCGCGTACCAGGAAGGCCGCCGCGGATTTCGCCGTCACGCGCGCGCCGTAGACGAAATCGCGGTGTTCCGCGGTCGGCACGGTCAGCCGCACCGCATCGTCGCTGTCGCGCTGCACGTGTGCGTCGACGCCGCCCGAGCGCAGTTCGTCGGCGACTTTGCGCAGCGCGGGCTCGACGGTTTCCGCGACGAACTGGCGCGCGTCGGACTCGGTCGTCTGCCGCAGGATATGCGTCAGCCGATGGCGCCAGTGCTGGCCGGTCCAGAAGCTCGTCGCGGGCGCGACGTCCTGCGAATAGTGCGCACGATCGGCCGCGAGCCCGCGCCACAGCCCGTAACACAGCGCGAGCATGATCAAGGCGACCGGCAATGCGGCGATCAACGTCATCGCCTGCAGCGCGCCGAGCCCGCCCGCGACCAGCAGCACGGCCGCCGTCACGCCCAGCAGCGCAGCCCAGAACAGCCGCTGCCAGACCGGCGAATGCGCGGCGCCGCGCGTCGCGATCTGGTCGATCACGAATGCGCCGGAATCGGCGGACGTGACGAAGAACACCGCGATCAGCACGATCGCGACGATCGACAGCAACTGCGGAAGCGGCAAGAAATCGAAGAAACGGAACAGCAACGCATCGACACTGCCGGCCGTCTGCGCGAGCGCGCCGGCCGCGCCGTGCGTGTCGAGCCAGATCGCGCTGTTGCCGAACACGGTCATCCACACGAGGTTGAATGCGGTCGGCACGAGCAACACGCCGATCACGAACTGGCGGATCGTACGGCCGCGCGAGATGCGCGCGATGAACATGCCGACGAACGGCGACCACGACACCCACCATGCCCAGTAGAGGATCGTCCAGCCGCCGAACCAGCCTTCCTCGCGCGGCGGCGCGTACGCATAGGTGCGGAACGACAGGTCGACGAGATTCGACAGGTACTGGCCGATGTTGTCGCCGAGCGCGCGCAGCAGGAACGACGTCGGGCCCGCGACGACCACGAACGCGAGCAACAGGAACGCCAGCAGCAGGTTCAGCTCGGACAGCCGCCGCACGCCCTTGTCGAGACCGCTCGCGGCCGATGCGCCGGCCAGGATCACGACGATCACGACGAGCCCGATGCGGAACGCGTTGCCGCTCGTATCCCAGCCGGCGACCGTATGCAGGCCCGCGCTCAACTGCATCACACCGTAGCCGAGCGTCGTCGCGATGCCCGCGACCGTGCCGACCAGCGCGAACGCGTCGACCGTGTGGCCGATCCAGCCGTTCACGCGCTCGCGCAGCACCGGATACAGCCCGGAGCGCAGCGTCAGCGGCAGGTTGTAGCGGAATCCGAAGTATGCGAGCACGAGCCCCATCAGCCCGTAGATCGCCCACGCATGGAAGCCCCAGTGGAAGAAGGTCATCAGCATCGCTTCGCGCGCGGCGGCCGGCGTGCCGGGGTCCACGGTCGGCGGCTTCAGGAAGTGCTGCATCGGCTCGCCGACGCCGAAGTACATGAGGCCGATGCCCATGCCCGCAGCGAACAGCATGGCCGTCCACGACAGGAAGCTGAATTCGGGCTCGGCGTCGTCGGGGCCGAGCCGGATGTTGCCGAAGTCGCTCGCCGCGATCAGCACGAGAAACACGAGGAACGTGGTGACGGCGAGCACGTAGAACCAGTCGAAGCGCGCGACGACCCATTGCTGGCCGGAGGAGAAGAGCGCGCCTGCTTCGGTCGGGCGCAGCGCGCACACGACGAGCAGTGCACCGATGACCGCGAGCGCGGGCAGCACGACCTGCGGCTTGAATGTCGTGCGGGGCGAGGAACGGGAATCTGGCATGGCTGGCATCCAGTTGTGGGCGCAACGAGGCGCGACGCCGCCCGGCGCGCGTGTCGCGCGTCGGACCCTGATACGGCGTGCGTCGAGTGTACCGCGGTGTCAGGACTGCAAGAAGGGATATGCAGCAGGGAAAACCTGACGAATTGTAAGGTATCGGGGCGATCGCGAAAACCCGCACGCCGCGCGTTGCGTGCGAAATAGGTGGATCACGAACGTCAAACCGGCGCCCCGGACGATGCCGGATCGTCCGGGGCGCAAGCAACGGAGGCGCGGCCGTACGGGTTCAGAACGTCACGGCGATCCCGGCCATGCCGACGAACTGGCCGTGCGTCGTCGACGGCGTGAGCTGCTGCGAATCGCCGACGATCGGCGCCGCGTCGACGACATGGCCGGCGCCCAGCGCGCCGAGCGTCCGTCCGCTCGAATGCGTATACGCCTGCAGCGCATACAGCGTCGTGCGCTTCGACAGGCTGTACGACTCCTTCAGCGAATACTGCTGGTAACGGGCCGCGTCCGACACGCCGTTCGCCTTCGACGCGAGCGTGTACGCGAACGCGCCGGCCACCGAGAACGTCGGCGTGAAGCGATACGCGGCGAGCGCGCCGTAGGTGTTGAACACGGCCGTGTCCGTGAACGCGGAGCCGTTGCCGGGCAGATACTTCACGTTCGAGTAGTTGAGGCCCATCGTCAGGTTGCCGAGCGTGTAGTTGCCGGCCGCCGCGACCTGCTCGACGGCCTTCGCGGTCAGGTAGCCCTGGTTCAGCACGGACACCGCGAAGCTGCCCGACGCGGCGGTCGCCGGATTCAGGAAGCCCGCCGTCGAACCCGAGCTGTTGATGCGCAGGTAACCGGCCGCGATCCCGACCGGCCCGTTCGCATAGCGCAGCGCGGCGCTGAACGTGTTGCCCTTGCCGGTCGCGCCGGCGATGCCGCCGAACGCATACATCGCGCTCGCGGTCAGCCCGGACAAGGTCGGAGACGTATAGGTGACGGAGTTGTTGACGCGGATCGTCGTGTCGAGCCCGTCGATGTCGCCCGGATGCGCGCCCGTCGCGCCGGTCAGCCAGCTGCTCGCCGCGTATGGGCCGACCAGCAGGAAGTACGGCGTGTACTGGCGGCCGGCCGTCATCGTGCCGTAATGATCGTTGCGCAGCCCGACGAAGGCCTGGCGGTTGAAGATCGTGCCGGCGGCGGCCTGCGCACCGGTGTTCAGGTTGAAGCCGGATTGCAGGTCGAAGATCGCGTGCGTGCCGCCGCCGAGATCCTCGTCGCCGCGCAGCCCGAACTTCGACGCATACAGGTTGCCGTCGCGCATGTACACGTTCGAGTGGCCTTGCTGGTTGTTCACGTACGCGAGCGAATCGTCGACCACGCCGTACAGCGTCACGCTGCTCTGCGCATGGGCGGCGGAAGCGCCGAGCGACGCGGCCGATAAAATCAGGATTGCAGAGTAGTGATGCGATGCTTTCATTGACGATCTCCAAGTCTCTTCAAGAGGGCGGGAGGCTGCTCGGCCTCCTCTTTGGTGGAGGGCGGGCCGTGTGCGCGGCCCGCCCGATCCGAGGGTTCGGCGTTTTCCCGCGCTTGCGCGGTCAGTCGTCGAGTGCCACGACGACGCGACGCCACGCGCCGTCCCGCGCATCGTGTTCGACGCGCGCACCGCGCACGGCAAGCGCGCCTTGCAGCGATGCCGGCAGCAGGATCTCCACGCGCTCGGCGGGGCGGTTCATGCGGCCATCCCAGCGGACCGACACGCCGAGTTCGCCCGACGCCGTGCGTCCGGTCTCGATGCGCCACAGACCGTATTCGCCGTCGCGCCACGCTTCCGTTTCGCCGTCGTCCTCGACGCATTCGCCGTACGCAACGCCGTCCTCGATGCGCGGCGCGACGAGGAAGCCGCGCGTGTCCGCGCGTGCGCCGAACCGTTGCTCGGCGACGTTCAGCGGCAACACGCGGCCTTCGCGCAACAACATCACCGGCGTGTCGAGCGGCGCGGGCAGCGTCACGTTCGCGCCGCCGTCGAACGACTGCGCGCTCGCGCAGCACACCCAGCGCGCACCGGACGGCAGGTAGACCGCGCGCTCCGTGCGGCCCGGCTCGACGACCGGCGCGACCAGCAGCGCGTCGCCGAGCATCATGTCGTCGCATTCGTCGTAGCAGCGCGGGTCGCCGGGGAAATCGCCGAAGGTCGGCCGCAGCACGGGCTCGTAGCGCGTGGTCGACAGCCACAGCAGGTGATAGAGGTAAGGCAGCAGCCGGTAGCGCTGCTTGATCAGCGACGCGATCCGCGTGGTGATCTCCGGATACATCCACGGTTCGTTGACGGTGCCGTCGTCGTTCCACGAATGGATGCTGAAGCGCGGCATGAAGATGCCGAACTGCACCCAGCGCAGCAGCAGCTCGGGCGACGGCGCGGGGCCGGAGAAGCCGCCGATGTCGTGACCGATGTTCGACACGCCCGACAACGCGAGCCCGAGGCCCATCTTGAGGTTGTAGCGCAGCGTTTCCCACGACGTGTAGTTGTCGCCGGACCAGGTCTGCACGTAACGCTGCATGCCGGCGCCGCCGGAGCGCGACACGAGGAACGGCCGCTGCGCCGGCGCATGCGCGCGCTGGGCTTCGCGCGACGCGCGCATCATCAGCATCGTCTGCAGCACCTTCGCCTCGCGCGCGGGAAACGGCTGGCCGAAGCCGTGCGCGATCGCGTCGGGCGACCAGATCTCGTATTCGTTGTTGTCGTTCCACGTCGACTCGATTCCGTAGTCGAGCAGCGCCGACGTGACCTGCTCGCGCCACCAGCGGTACGCGTCCGGTTGCGTGAAGTCGAGATACGCGCCGACCTCGTCCCAGAACTGCACCCATGCCGGTTCGCCGGATGCCGAGCGGATCAGCAGCCCGCGCCGCGCGGCGTCGTCGAACGCCGGGTGGTCGCGCAGCAGGCACGGCTTGATGTTCGCGCACAGGCGGATGCCGTGGTCGCGGTAGTGCTTCACGAAACCCTTCGCGTCGGGAAATTTCTCGCGGTTCCAGTTGAACACGTAGCGCTTCGCGCCGATCGACGTATAGCCCGACGACAGGTGGAACGAGTCGCACAGGATGTCGTGTGATTCGCACTGCTCGACGAACTGGTTCATCTGCCGCTGCGCGTCCGGCGCGTCGGTGTAGCTCATCGTCGAGCCTGAATAGCCGAGCCCCCATTTCGGCGTGCGCGCCGGGCGTCCGGTGAGCCACGTGAAGCGCCGGGCGGCCGCGAGCGGCGTGTCGGGCGACGCGATGAAGTAGTAGTCGAGATCGCCGTGCTCGGCGACGAAGTAGCGGTAGAGCCCGTGGTAGTTGTCGAGTTCGCGGCCCATGTCGAACGCGCAATCCGACAGCGTGTCGTAGAACAGCCCGAAGCCCTGGCACGCGCCGGGCGACCACGTGACGTAGAACGGAATGTGCTTGTAGAGCGGGTCCGTGTGCTTCGCGCTGTAACCCATCGCGTCGATGTTGCGCATCTCGAAGCGCGCGCCGGTGCGGTCGAGGTCGCCCGCGCGCTCGCCGAGACCGAACACCTTGTCGCCGCGCTCGCGGGCGACGTAGTGATAGGCGCGATCGTCCCACCAGCCGAAGTTGTACGCCTGCGTCGCGCGGTCGGCGAGCACGACGCGCCACGCGTCGTCCGCGCCGCGCATCGACCACGTGCAATGGCCGCCCTGCAGTTTCACGTCGAGGCGGATCTGCGCGGTTTCGATGCGCACGCCGCCGTCGTCTTCGACGAAGTCGTAGGCCGGCAGCGCGAAGCCGCTCAGGTCGAGGCGGTCGCGCCCGTCGAGCGGCACGTCGTCGAGGCCCGGTGCGATCGTCCAGGTGCGCGGGGTGCGCGCCGTCGCGTCGGGCAGCACGCGCACGCGCACGATGTCATCCTCGAGCACGAAGATCTCGAGGGTCGCGCCCGCGTCGGACGCGAGCAGCACACGGTTCGCCTGCCGGTCGGCGACGCGGAACACGGGCGGATGAAGAAGCGAAGTCATGAAGGCGATTCCTGGTGAAGACGGAGGTCAGGCGTGCTGCGCGAGCAGGCGTTCCTGCTTCGACTGCCCGCGGATCAGCACCGCGAGCAGCGTCACGCCGATGATGTCGAACAGGCCGAGGCACGCGAACAGCGGTGCGTAGCCGATCTTGTCGGCGAGCGCGCCGACCAGCAGCGAGAAGCCGAGGCCGCCGATCCACGCGGCCATGCCCGCGAAGCCGCTGGCGGTGCCGACTTCCTCGGGATCGAACACGTCGGCCGACAGCGTGTTGACGAGCGCGGAGATCATCTGGTGCGCGAAGCCGCCGACGCAGAACAGGCCGATGGCCGTGTACGGCGACGACACGAGCCCGATCATCGCCGGCCCCAGCATCAGCACCGCGCCGAGTGCGACGCCGGCGACACGCGACCACACGAGCGGCAGTTTGAACCGGTTCGCGAGGTAGGGCGACAGGTAGCCGCCCGCGATGCCGCCGGCGTCGGCCGCGAGAAACGGCATCCACGCGAACACGGCGATCTGCGTGAGCGGCATGTGGCGTTCGGTGGCGAGGTACAGCGGAATCCAGAAGCTGAAGGTCTGCCATGCGGGTTCCGCGAAGAAGCGCGGCAGCGCGATCGCCCAGAAGCGCCGCGCGGTGACGACGTCGCGAATCCGGCGCTTCGACGCGGCCGGCATCGTGGCCTGACCGTCGCGGATCAGCGTGCGCTCCTGCGACGTGATGCGCGGATGATCGGACGGCGACCGGTACTGCGTGTACCAGAGCGCGGCCCACACGAAGCCGAGCGCGCCGGTGACCATGAACGCGGATTGCCAGCCGAACCGCATCGACAGGAACACGACGAGCGGCGGCGCGATCGCGGCGCCGAGCGACGTGCCCGCGTTGAAGTAGCCGACCGCGACGGATTTCTCGCGATCGGGAAACCATTCGGCGACGGCCTTCATCCCCGACGGGATCGCGGCGGCCTCGAACAGCCCGAGCAAGCCGCGCAGGATGCCGAGCGACAGCCAGCCCGACGCGAAGCCGTGCGCGACGCCGACCACCGACCACAGCATCGCGAACAGCGCGAAGCCGAGCCGCAGGCCGATCAGGTCGACGATGAACCCGCATACCGGCTGCATGATCGTGTAGCCGATCTGGAACGCCCCGACGATATACGAATACTGCTGCGTCGAGATCGCGAACACCTGCTTCAGTTCCGGTGCGAGCACCGCGAGGGAATTTCGTGCGAGGTAGTTGAGGATCGTGCCGAGACATACCAGCACGATGATCCACCAGCGCAACGCCTTGACTGTTTTCACTGCTGTCTCCTGAGCCATGCAAGTCGCCCGGCGGGGGCGTCTTTTGCGGGTCATGTTTGTACGATGTCCGATCTTGATGGGCGACCGATTCACCTGATTTTTATCGGAATCACCGCGTTCAATCGAACATTTCGCTGCTGTTGAAGGTCAATGTTATCGGACGACTGATCATTTTCGAGCATCCTATGTTCGAATTCGAATCCGGTCAACGTGAATCTGCATTCGAACGAACATCCTCGGGGTATTCCCGATATGTCCGCGGACAGGAGCCCCCGGTGCATTGCGCGACGAGTGGCGCCGGATGTCTGCTCGGCGAGGCCGAGCGGCCGTCGCTCGACCGACTGCATCAGGCGGGCCCGGCAGGGGGCGTGACAACCCTGATGAAAATTTATTTTTTTCCTGCCGGCAGATTGTGTAAATTGATTTTCATCCACCTTGCAAAACCATTCGCATGACGCCTCTCGTTCCGCACGATGCCAGTCACGACGAATCCGCGATCGCGGAGCGCATCGCCTCGGCCATGCCGCGAATGACGCCGATCCACCGCCGGATGGGCGAATTCGTGCTCGCGAATCCGTTTCGCGCGGCGACGATGCGGATCGACGAGCTGGCGCAGGCCGTGAATGCGTCGATCGCCACCGCGAACCGCTTCGCGAAGGCGCTCGGCTTCGACGGCTATCCGGCGATGCGCGCGGCGCTCGTGCGCGGCTTCGAGGCCACGCTCGGCCCGGTCGAGCGGCTGCGTTCCGCGCAGGAGCAGGAACAGGAGCACGAGCAGGGCGTGCGCGGCGCCGCGTGGATCGACGCGGTGTTCGACCAGGCCGTCGCGAACATCGAGAACACGCGTGCGCAACTGGATGCGGCCGACGTCGAGGCGGCCGTCGAGGCGATCGTCGGCGCGCGGCGCGTGCTGATTCTCGGCGCCGGTTCGAGCGCCTTTCTGGCCGGGCTGATGGAACACGGATTGTCGGTGTGTCACGACAACGTGCAGTCGCTCGCGCTGCTCGGCGGCCCGTCGCATGCGGCGCGGCGCCTGTACACGGCCGACTCGCGCGATCTCGTGATCGCGCTCGCGTTTCCGCGCTACGTCAAGGACACGATCGAACTGGCCCGCCGCGCGGCCGCGCGCGGCGCGCGCGTGCTCGGCATCTCCGACGGGCCCGGCTCGCCGCTTGCGCCGATCGCGTCGCTGAATCTGTACGTCAAGGCCGAACGGCGTTTCGCGGCCACGTCGGAAGCGGCCGTGCTGACGATGATCGAGGCGCTGATCGACGCAGTCGCGCTGCGCACGCACCGCTCCGCGAAGTCCGCCGCCGAAATGACCGAATTCCTGTTGCCGTGGCTGATCCACCCGCAAGCGGCGCTGCCGGCCGCCAACCCTTCTTCCTCCGGTCCGAAAAAATCATGACTTCACCCGCGATCGTCGCGATTCACGGCGGTGCAGGCACGATCCTGCGCGATGCGATGGACACCGACACCGAACGCCAATACCGCGCCGAACTCACCGCGATCCTGCAGGCCGCGCAACACGTGCTCGCCGATGGCGGCAGCGCGCTCGACGCCGTGACCGTCGCGGTGCGGCTGCTCGAGGACTGTCCGCTGTTCAATGCGGGGCGCGGCGCCGTCTATACGGCCGAAGGCAAGCACGAACTCGACGCGGCGGTCATGGACGGCACGACGCTCGCGGCCGGCGCGATCTGCTGCGCGACCCGCGTGCGCAATCCGGTGCTCGCCGCACGACGCGTGATGGAGGCGAGCGAGCACGTGCTGCTGGCAGGCGCGGGCGCCGACGCGTTCGCGGCCGCACAGGGCCTCGAACTCGCCGAGCCCGGCTACTTCGACACGGAAGCGCGTCATGCCCAGTGGGTCAAGGCGCGCGCGGCGGCCGGCACGATGCTCGATCACGATGCCGCGACCTTCGCCTTCGGCGCCGGGCAGCCGGCCGAGCCGCTCGATCCCGACCGCAAGCACGGCACGGTCGGCGCGGTCGCGTGCGACGTGCACGGCCATATCGCGGCGGCGACGTCGACCGGCGGCATCACGAACAAGCAGCCCGGCCGCGTCGGCGATTCGCCGATCATCGGCGCCGGCTGCTACGCGGACGACGCGACCTGCGCGGTATCCGCGACGGGCACCGGCGAGATGTTCATCCGGCTCGCGACCGCGCATGACGTGGCCGCGCAGATGGCCTATCGCGGCGCATCGCTCGCCGATGCCGCGCACGACGCCGTGATGAACAAGCTGTCGCGCCTGGCCGGGCGCGGCGGGATCGTCGCGGTCGACGCGCACGGCAACGTCGCGATGCCGTTCAACACGGAAGGGATGTATCGCGGCTACGCACGCGTCGGCGAGACGCCCGTGGTCGGCATCTATCGCGACGATGCGGCCTGATTCCGGACCGCACGAGGAGACCTCCGCATGACTTCGAGCCGAACCCCGTCCGCGCTGGTGCTGCCGGAGCAGCGCGTCGTCGCCGTCGACGACCTGTCGGTCATGTTCCGCCGCGAAAACGCGACGTTCGATGCGGTGCGCAACGTGTCGTTTCACGTCGATCGCGGCGAGACGCTCGCGATCGTCGGCGAGTCGGGCTCCGGCAAGTCGGTCACGTCGCTTGCGCTGATGCGGCTCGTCGAGCATGGCGGCGGCGAGATCACGAGCGGCCGGATCGTGTTGCGGCGTCGCGGCGGCGCGCTCGTCGACCTCGCGCAGGCGAGCGCGGCGACGATGCGCGGAATCCGCGGCGCGGACATCGCGATGATCTTCCAGGAACCGATGACGTCGCTGAACCCGGTGTTTACGGTCGGCGACCAGATCAGCGAGGCGATCGCGCTGCACCAGTCGAAGAGCGCGACCGAAGCCCGCGCGGAAGCGTTGCGGCTGCTCGATCTCGTGCGCATTCCGGAGGCGCGCCGCGTGTTCGCGCGCTATCCGCATCAATTGTCCGGCGGGATGCGGCAGCGCGTGATGATCGCAATGGCGCTGTCGTGCCGGCCGGCGCTCCTGATCGCCGACGAACCGACGACCGCGCTCGACGTGACGATCCAGGCGCAGATCCTGCAGCTGATCCGCGGCCTGCAGGACGAAATGAACATGGGCGTGATCTTCATCACGCACGACATGGGCGTGGTCGCCGAAGTGGCCGATCGCGTGCTCGTGATGTATCGCGGCGAGAAGGTCGAGGAGGGCGAGTCCGAACGCATTTTCGCGACGCCCGCGCATCGCTACACGCGTGCGCTGCTCGCGGCCGTGCCGCGGCTCGGCTCGATGCACGGCACCGATAACCCCGAAAAATTCCCGCTGTTGAAGGTGGACGGCGCGAGCGCGGCCGCGCCGGCGCCGGCCGCGAACGATGCGGGCAACGCGGCCGCGGCCTCCGCCGCCGGGCAGCCGCGCGTCGATCCGGCCGCGCCGCCGATCCTGCGCGTGCGTGATCTCGTCACGCGGTTTCCGGTGAAGAGCGGCGTGTTCGGCCGCGTGTCGCAATACGTGCACGCGGTCGAGCGCGTGAGCTTCGAGCTGCGCGCCGGCGAGACGCTCGCGCTCGTCGGCGAATCCGGCTGCGGCAAGTCGACCACCGGCCGCTCGCTGCTGCGCCTCGTCGAATCGCAGAGCGGCTCGATCGAATTCGACGGCCGCGACATCAGCGCGATGAAGGGCCATGACCTGCAGGCGCTGCGCCGAAACATCCAGTTCATTTTCCAGGATCCGTTCGCGTCGCTGAACCCGCGCCTGACGGTCGGTTTCTCGATCATGGAGCCGCTGCTCGTGCACGGCGTCGCGAGCGGCCGCGAAGCGCAGGCGCGCGTCGACTGGCTGCTCGACAAGGTCGGCCTGCCGCCGGATGCCGCGCGCCGCTATCCGCACGAATTCTCGGGCGGCCAGCGTCAGCGGATCGCCATCGCGCGCGCGCTCGCGCTGAATCCGAAGGTCGTGATCGCCGATGAATCGGTGTCGGCGCTCGACGTGTCCGTGCAGGCGCAGATCGTGAACCTGATGCTCGACCTGCAGCGCGAGCTCGGCGTCGCGTATCTGTTCATCTCGCACGACATGGCCGTCGTCGAGCGCGTCAGCCATCGCGTCGCGGTGATGTATCTCGGCCAGATCGTCGAGATCGGCCCGCGCCGCGCGGTGTTCGAGGCGCCGCAGCATCCGTACACGAAGAAGCTGATGAGCGCGGTGCCGGTGGCCGACCCCGCGCGCCGGCATGCGCTGCGCCAGCTCGCGGCGGACGAGATTCCGAGCCCGATCCGCGCGGTCGGCGACGAGCCGCTCGTCGCGCCGCTCGTCGCGGTCGGCCCCGATCATTACGTCGCGACGCATCGCGTCGGCGGCGCGTATTGATTGCACGGCGAGTCGCATATGGACCGCAGCTGCGCACGCGCCAGACAACGGCGCCATTTTCCCGAGCGGATGCAGTCACGCCGCGATTTCCACCACGCGTTACCGAATCATCCACAGGAGCCAGACAAAATGAACAAGTCGCATTCGTTCCCGATGTTCCGTCCGCGCGCGTTGTTCGCCGCGGGGGCCGGCGCGCTCGCGCTGTCGGTCGCCGTGCCCGCGTTCGCGCAGCAGAACGTCGTGGTCGCCGTGTACTCGACGTTCACGACGATGGACCCGTACGACGCGAACGACACGGTGTCGCAAGCCGTCGTCAAGTCGTTCTACGAAGGGCTGTTCGGCTTCGACAAGGACATGAAGCTCGTCAACGTGCTCGCGACGAGCTACCAGGCGTCGCCCGATGCGAAGGTCTACACGGTCAAGCTGCGCCCGGGCGTGAAGTTCCACGACGGCACGGACTTCAACGCCGACGCGGTGAAGGCGAACTTCGACCGCGTGACCGATCCGGCGAACAAGCTGAAGCGTTACGGGCTGTTCCGCGTGATCGAGAAGACCGAGGTGGTCGATCCGATGACGGTGCGCTTCACGCTGCGCGAGCCGTTCTCCGCGTTCGTCAACACGCTCGCGCACCCGTCGGCGGTGATGATTTCGCCGGCCGCGCTGAAGAAGTGGGGGCGCGACGTGTCGCTGCATCCGGTCGGCACGGGCCCGTTCGAGTTCGTCGAATGGAAGCAGACCGACGACATGAAGGTGAAGAAGTTCGCCGGCTACTGGAAGAAGGGCTATCCGAAGGTCGATTCGATCGACTGGAAGCCGGTGGTCGACAACAACACGCGCGCCGCGCTGCTCAAGACCGGCGAAGCCGATTTCGCGTTCACGATCCCGTTCGAGCAGGCTGCCGACCTGAAGAGCAATCCGAAGGTCGAGCTGATCGAGCGGCCGTCGATCATCCAGCGCTACATCTCGCTGAATACGCAGAAGAAGCCGTTCGACAATCCGAAGGTGCGTGAAGCGCTGAACTACGCGGTCAACAAGGAAGCGCTCGCGAAGGTCGTGTTCGCCGGCTACGCAACCCCGCAGACGGGTGTCGCCCCGGTGGGCGTCGAATACGCGACCAAGCTCGGGCCGTGGCCGTACGATCCGGCGAAGGCGCGCGCGCTGCTGAAGGAGGCCGGTTATCCGAACGGCTTCGAGTCGACGCTCTGGTCAGCGTACAACCATTCGACGGCGCAGAAGCTGATCCAGTTCGTCCAGCAGCAGCTCGCGCAGGTCGGCGTGAAGGTGCAGGTGCAGGCGCTCGAGGCCGGCGAGCGGGTCGCGAAGGTCGAGAGCGCGCAGGACCCGGCGACGGCGCCGGTGCGGATGTACTACAGCGGCTGGTCGGCCTCGACGGGCGAGGCGAACTGGGCGCTGTCGCCGCTGCTCGCGTCCGCATCCGCGCCGCCGAAGCTCTACAACACCGCGTACTACAAGAACGGCGCCGTCGACGACGATCTCGCGAAGGCGCTCGAGACGACCGACAACGCGAAGAAGGCCGCGCTGTACGCCGACGCGCAGAAGCAGGTGTGGGCCGACGCACCGTGGATCTTCCTGGTGCAGGAGAAGATCGTCTATGCGCGCAGCAAGCGCCTGCACGGCATGTACGTGATGCCGGACGGCTCGTTCAACTTCGACGAAATCTCGGTGAAATGACGGCGATTCGCCCGTTGTGCGGCGCCGGCGGCGCAAGCTGCCGGCGCGCTGATTCGATCGGTGCCCCATGCTGAATTTTCTCGTCAAACGCCTGTTCGGCCTGCTGCCCACGCTCGCGATCGTCGCGGTGCTGGTGTTCCTGTTCGTGCACCTGCTGCCGGGCGATCCGGCGAGGCTCGCGGCCGGCCCCGAGGCCGACGACGCGACGGTCGCGCTCGTGCGCGCCGATCTCGGGCTCGACCGGCCGCTGCCGACGCAGTTCGCGAACTTCTTCGTGAAGATCGCGCACGGCGATTTCGGCATGTCGACGCGCAGCAAGCGTCCGGTATCGACCGAGATCGGCGAGCGCTTCATGCCGACGCTGCTGCTGACGCTCGTCAGCATGGTCTGGGCGACGGCGTTCGGAATGGCGATCGGGATCGCGTCGGCGGTATGGCGCAACCGCTGGCCCGACCGCTTCGGGATGACGATCGCGGTGTCGGGCATCTCGTTTCCGGCATTCGCGCTCGGCATGCTGCTGATGGAGATCTTCTCGGTGAAGCTCGGCTGGCTGCCCGTCGTGCCGGACGGCACGTGGAAGAGCTACGTGCTGCCGTCGCTGACGCTCGGCGCCGCGGTCGCGGCCGTGATGGCGCGCTTCACGCGCGCGTCGTTCGTCGAGGTGCTCAACGAGGACTACGTGCGCACCGCGCGCGCCAAGGGCGTGCACGAGCCGATGGTCGTGCTCAAGCATTGCCTGCGCAACGCGATGATCCCGGTCGTCACGATGATGGGGCTGCAGTTCGGCTTCCTGCTCGGCGGCTCGATCGTCGTCGAGGCCGTGTTCAACTGGCCGGGGCTCGGGCGCCTGCTGGTCGACGCGGTGACGATGCGCGACTACCCGGTGATCCAGGCGATCGTGCTGCTGTTCTCGCTCGAATTCATCCTGATCAACCTGACCGTCGACGTGCTGTACGCGGTCATCAACCCGACCATCCGGTTCAAGTGAGAGTGAGGCGCGCATGAACGCGACTGTCCAGCCCGCGGCGTCGGCCGCATCGAGCGCGATCCGCACGCCGTGGCGCGAATTCTGGCGCAAGTTCCGCAAGCAGACCGTCGCGCTGGTCGCCGGCGGTTTCGTGCTGGCGCTCGTCGTGCTCGCATTCGTCGGCCCGCACATCGTGCCGTTCGATCCGGAGAACTATTTCGACTACGACGCGTTGAACGCAGGGCCGTCGGCCGTGCACTGGTTCGGCGTCGACTCGCTCGGCCGCGACATCTTCAGCCGGATCGTCACCGGCACGCGCATCTCGCTCGCCGCCGGCTTCTTCTCGGTCGCGCTCGGCGCGCTCGTCGGCACGTTCTTCGGGCTGCTCGCCGGCTACTACGAAGGCTGGTGGGACCGCATCACGATGCGCGTGGCCGACGTGCTGTTCGCGTTCCCGGGGATCCTGCTCGCGATCGGCGTGGTCGCGATCCTCGGCAACGGGATGGTCAACGTGATCTGCGCGGTCGCGATCTTCAGCATTCCGGCGTTCGCGCGGCTCGTGCGCGGCAACACGCTGATGCTCAAGCACATGACCTACGTGGAAGCCGCGCGCAGCATCGGCGCGTCCGACTGGACGATCATCATGCGGCACATCCTGCCGGGCACCGTGTCGTCGGTCGTCGTGTACTTCACGATGCGGATCGGCACGTCGATCATCACGGCCGCGAGCCTGTCGTTCCTCGGGCTTGGCGCGCAGCCGCCGACGCCGGAGTGGGGCGCGATGCTCAACGAGGCGCGCGCGGACATGGTGACCGCGCCGCACGTCGCGATCTTCCCGAGCCTCGCGATCTTCCTGACGGTGCTCGCGTTCAACCTGCTCGGCGACGGGCTGCGCGACGCGCTCGACCCGAAGCTGGAGCGGCGCTGATGCGAGCGGTTCCGATGTGGAGCACGACGCTGCCCGCCGGGCCACGCGGCACGATCGCCGACGTGCCGGGCGTGACGGTCGGCCACGCGACGCTCGATGCCGGTGACGTGCAGACGGGCGTCACCGTCGTCAAGCCGCATCCGGGCGATCTTTACCGCAGCAAGGTGCCGGCCGGCGCGGCCGTGATCAACGGCTTCGGCAAGAGCGTCGGGCTCGTGCAGGTCGACGAGCTCGGCACGCTCGACACGCCGATCGCATTGACCAACACGTTCGGCGTCGGCGCGGTCGCGCAGGCGCAGATCCGCGCGGCGATCGCGAAGAATCCGCACATCGGCCACGACTGGTCGACCGTCAACCCGCTCGTGTTCGAGTGCAACGACGGCTATCTGAACGACATCCAGGCGTTCGCGGTGACGGCCGCGCATTACGACGAAGCCTGCAATACCGCGTCGCGAGACTTCGCGCGTGGCGCGGTGGGCGCCGGGCGCGGGATGTCGTGTTTCGACCTGAAGGGCGGGATCGGCTCCGCGTCGCGCGTGGCCGTCGCGGCCGGCAGGCCGTATACGGTCGGCGCGCTGGTGCTCGCGAATTTCGGCCGTCTGCCGATGCTGACGCTCGGCGGCGTGCCGCTCGGGCGCGTCGTCGCGCAGCGGCGTGCCGCCGCGAACGCGCAGGCGGCGCCGGAGCAAGGATCGATCATCCTGCTGCTGGCGACCGATGCGCCGCTCGACGCGCGGCAACTGTCGCGGCTCGCCCGTCGCGCGGGCGCCGGGCTTGCTCGCACCGGCTCGGTCTACGGGCACGGCAGCGGCGACATCGCGCTCGCTTTTTCGACCGCGTACACGATCGCGCACGATGCATCGACCGTCGCGCTGCCGGCCCTCGTGGCCGATGCGGCGCTCGATCCGCTGTTCATGGCCGCGGCCGAGAGCGTCGAACACGCGATCGCCGACGCGCTGCTGCAGGCCGTGACCGTGACCGGGCGCGACGGCCATGTGCGGCAATCGCTGCGCGACGCGGTGCCCGATCTCGATCGGTTATTCAACGAAGACAACGAAGGACGTCCGATCCATTCATGAAGATTCTGATCTCGACCGACATCGAAGGTGTCGCCGGCGTGTTCGCCATCGAGCAGACGCGTGCCGGCAATCCGGAATACGAACGCGCGCGCCGCTGGATGACCGCCGAGGCGAACGCGGCGATCGAAGGCGCGTTCGCCGGCGGCGCGCAGGCCGTCTGGGTCAACGATTCGCATGGCGGCTTCCGCAATCTGCTGCCCGACGGGCTCGATGCCCGTGCCCGCGTCGTGCTCGGCAAGCCGCGTACGCTGGGGATGATGGCGGGCCTCGAACAGCAGCCCGACCTCGTGTTCATGATCGGCTTTCACGCGAAATCGCAGACGCGCGGCGTGCTGGCGCACACCATCAACAACTTCGCGTTCACGCAGGTGTGGCTGAATGGCGTCGAGCTCGGCGAAGCCGGGCTGTACGGCGCGCTGGCGCGCGAATACGGCGCGCACGTCGCGTTGGCGTCGGGCGACGACGTGTTCGCCGAGGAAACCCGGCCGCTGTTTCCGGACGCGCGTTTCGAGACGGTCAAGACGGCCGGCGGCGCATCGAGCGGCGACACGCTCACGCCGGCAGCGTCCTGCGCGCGCATCGCGACCGCCGCACGCGAAACGGTCGCGCACGCGCTGTCGTCCGGCTGGCGCGCGGGTGCGCATCGGCCCGTGCCGGCTGCTTGCACGCTGCGCGTGCAGACGGCCGCGCTCGCCGATCTGTTCTGCGTGCTGCCGTCGCTCGAGCGGGTCGATGCGGTGACGCTGCGCTTCGACGGGCCGTCGGTGGAGCACGTGGTGCGCACGCTGAACAGCCTGTCGGCCATGTCGTTCATGCTGCGGTGATGCGTGCCGATCGGATGCCGGACCGCGGTCTGGTCGCTGAAATCCGTGTCGGCCCACGCCTCGCGAGATGAAACGTATTCGACATCTCCGCTCCGATGAAGTCGCTATCCGGCCGTTTCGGCCGTCGGGTCTTGCGGCCGTCCGGTCGCGCAAGCGTGGAGCGGATCGTAGACCGATCGAAGGTGACCCGCCTTCGCTATCGGTTCCTTCATGATGGAATTCGGGCCTTGAGAAATACGCTGCTGGATCCCTACGAACATATTCCGCGTAGCGTCGTGGCGACCGCCAACGACTACGCGGCGGGCACGACGTTTCCGGAGCACGCGCACGGGCGCGGGAAGTTCGCGTTCGCGTCGCGCGGCACCATCAGCGTGTCGACGCCGCACGGCCGCTGGCTGGTGCCGCCGCAGCGCGCGTGCTGGGTGCCGGCCGGCGTGCGGCACGAAATGACGATGACCGGGCCGGTCACGATGCTCAACGCGTTCGTGTCCGAAGACGCGGCCCGGGCCGCGGGGCTGTCGGACCAGTGTGGCGTATACGGCGTGTCGCCGCTGTTGCGGCAACTGATCGACGATGCGATCGACCTGCCGGCGATGTACGACGTCGACGGCCGGGCAGGCAAGCTGATGGCGCTGCTGATCGCGGAAATCGCGACGATGCCGCGGCTGTCGCTGCACGCGCCGCTGCCGAGCGATGCGCGCCTCGCGAAGATCTGCCGGCATCTGTTCGCGTCGCCGTCGATCGCGGCCGATCTCGACCAGGTGGCGACCGATGCGGGCGTGAGCCGGCGCACGTTTACGCGGCTGTTCCGCGCGCAGACCGGCGTGAGTTTCGCCGCGTGGCGCCAGCAGGTCTGCATGCTGGCGGCGATCACACGGCTGAGCGACGGGCAGCCGGTGACGCGTGTCGCGCTCGATCTCGGATATGCGAGCGCGAGCGCCTTTACGTCGGCGTTTCGCCGCATCCTCGGCGAAACGCCGAGCCGGTATCTGGAGGCGCGCCGCTAGTCGGAACGGATACGGTGGCGGGCGCGGTGCCGCGCTTCGGTCACGGACGAAAAAAACGCGCCTGCCAGGTTTCGGTCAGACGCGCTTAAAGGCACTCGGTCAGAAAAAATGCGCGACAGCCAGCGGGACGTGTTCGTGCATCGAATCGTGAAATTGTTGCTTGTTTCGAATTAATTGCCTCGGCGGACTGCGGATAGCAAAGCATACGCCGCATAACGCGCAAACGATATTGCGCGACCCCCACGATTTATGTGCAGTCGCAGCATGCGTTTTAATCGCGCGTTCGATTTCGGGTCCGAAGGAGCCAGCGACGGGCGTCGGCAATCCCGACCGGGCGTGCTGCGGCACGGCATCGAATGTTGATGCGCGAAAATGAAAACCGCCGCGCGATGCGATACCTGTTGGAATCGCGCCACGCGGCGGTTCGGTGCGAGCAGCCGGCCGGCGCCGGCTCGCGCGTCACGCGTCGAAGAACACGGTCTCGTCCGGCCCCTGCATGCGGATGTCGAAGCGATACACGACGGGCCGGCCCGGTTGCGCGTCGCGCTTCGCGACGAGCGTCGCGCGGCGTTCGGCCGGCACCAGGTTCAGCACCGGATCGGCCGCGTTCGCGGCAGCTTCGTCGTCGAAATACACGCGGGTGAACGCATGGGTCAGGATCCCGCGCATCATCACGGTCACGTTGACGTGCGGTGCTTCGTCGGCGGCGATGCGGCCCGGCTTCACCGTCGATACGACGAAGCGGTGCTGCGCATCGGTGCCCGTGCCGACGCGGGCGAAGCCCGTGAAACCGGACTTCGCGATGTCGTCACGCGACGCGGGATAGCGGCCCGCGGCGTCCACCTGCGTGAATTCGAGCACCGCGTCGCTGACGACGTTGCCGTCGCCGTCGAACACCTGTCCGACCAGCAGCACGTGCTCGCCGTCGGCGTCCGGCGTGGCGATCGTCGGCGTGAACAGACTCTTCAGATCGTAGTTGTATTGCTGCGGGCACAGGCCGTACGCGAAGTACGGGCCGACCGTCTGCGAAGGGGTTTGCTTCAGCGTCGTCATGGTTCAGCGCTCCATCGGGGTAGCGTCGCGGCCGCGCAGCACGATGTCGAATTCGTAGCCGAGCGCATAGCCTTCTTCGGTGATGTCCATCGAGAAGCGCGAGATCAGGCGGTCGCGCGCCGCTTCCGGCGTGCCCTGGAAGATCGGGTCGTACGCGAGCAGCGGGTCGCCGGGGAAGTACATCTGCGTGACGAGGCGCGAGCCGAAGTAGTCGCCGAACAGCGAGAAGTGGATGTGATTCGGGCGCCACGCGTTCGGATGGTTGCCCCACGGATAGGCGCCGGGCTTGATCGTGAGGAAGCGGTAGCGGCCTTCGGCGTCGGTCATGCAGCGGCCGGCGCCGAGGAAGTTCGGGTCGAGCGGCGCGTCGTGCTGGTCGACCTTGTGCACGTAGCGGCCGGCCGCGTTCGCCTGCCATACCTCGACGAGCGTGTTGCGCACGGGCTTGCCGCCTTCGTCGAGCACGCGGCCGGTGACGACGATGCGCTCGCCGAGCGGCTCGCCGTTCTTCACGGCGTTCTTCGTCAGGTCGTGGTCGAGCGCGCCGAGATCCTCGGCGCCGTAGACGGGTGCGAACTGGTCGCGCAGCTTTTCCTTCAACGGGATCATCGGGCGCGTCGGGCCGCGCTTCACCGACGAACGGTACTCGGGGTGGACATACGCGGGATGCGACGGCCAGTCGCGCGGCGTGAGGATCGTGGGGGAATCCATCGGGCGTCTCCTGATAGGTATTTCGCGAAGTGGATGGCAAGACTTTAGCCAAGCCGGAAAGTTATGAAAAATGACCTTTTTTCGCGAATTGCATAACCGTTCGTTATGTTTTGCGGCGCCAATGAAAATCCGCCGGACAGGCGGCCTGTCCGGCGGAAAAAGCGATCGGGCTTCGCGTCGTCGGTGACGACTCCGTGCACGGCCCTCCAGCCAGCCCGTCGCTGCTTTATTGTGTTTCGTTGTTGTTGTTATCCGGTCTCCCCGAGCGTGTCCGTCGTTCGTCCTTCGTCTCTTTACGGTCGGGCGGGATCGAAGACGATCCCGTTGAATTCGAGCGACAGCGTGCCGCTGCGCAGCAGCGCGGCCGGTGTCGCGGCGCGGTCGGCGCCGAGCACGTCGGTCACATAGTTCGCGCAGAACCCGCGCTGCGCCAGCAGCTTGAGGCGGCTGCCGAGCAGCGCGTCGATCCGCTGTTCGGCCAGCGCGTGCACGTTGCGTTGCGCGTCGGCGTTCGGTGCCGCGACGCGGCGGGCCAGCGCGATGCGCCCGCCGTCGGCGCGGGCGACGAAGCGCGACAGCGGCGTGAGCTTCGTCCGCGCAAACGCGGGCTCGGCGATCAGCGGCTCGTCGCCCGACGTATCGACGACGATGCCGAAGCGACCGGCCCACGCGTCCGCGCTGCCTGCGGCGGCGCGGGACGCGCCGGCCGGTACGCGGATGAACACGAGATCCCCGACGTGCGCGCCGGCGGCCAGCGTGCGCATCGTGGCGAGCGGTAGCGTGCGATCGGTGTCGCGGGCATCGCGCCGAGCAGCATGCTGCGGATCGAAGGAATGGGTGTCGGTTCGGGTGTTCATCGCGGCTCCGTCGGTGCGTGACAGGACGGAGCGGATTATGCAGACGAGTATCCAAAAGTGCTTGATCGGATGCGCGAGTAGCCTAATATCCGACCATTAGCATCATTTTTCGATACCAACATGACCGAGACCGCCCAACTCATCGAAACGCTGAAGCGCCAGCTGAAGGCGCAGGGGATGACCTACCGCGACGTCGCGCGTGCGCTCGACGTTTCCGAGACGAGCGTGAAACGGCTGTTCGCGAGCGGCCGCTTCACGCTGGAGCGTGTCGCGGAAATCGCGCAATTGCTCGGCTACACGCTCGCCGAGCTCGTGCAGGAGGCGTCGGCGTCCGCGCCGCGATTGCGCGTGCTGACCGAGCAGCAGGAGGCGCTGCTCGTGTCGGACGAGAAGCTGCTGCTCGTCGCCGTCTGCGCGATCAACTACTGGACCGTTCAGGACATCGTGTCCGCCTATCGCGTGACGCAGGCCGAGTGCGTGAAATACCTGCTGATGCTCGACCGGATGAACGTGATCGCGCTGCTCCCGGGCGATCGGATTCGCGTGCGCGTCGCGCGCGATTTCGACTGGCTGCCGGGCGGGCCGATCCGCCGCTATTTCCATGCGCACGTGCTCGACGACTTTCTCGGCAGCCGCTTCGACGGCCCGGGCGAGACGATGACGTTCTCGCAAGGGATGCTGACGGACGCGGCCGCCGCGGAACTCGAGCAGGAACTGCGGCGGCTCGGCAGCAAGGCGGCGGCGCTGCATGCGGAGTCGTCGTCGGCACCGCTCGGGCAGAAGCGCGGCACGGCCCTGCTGATCGCGAAACGGATCTGGGAGCCGACCGGATTCCACGCGCTGCGGCGTCATGCGTGACACCGCGCCGAATGCTTGGGCCTTTCCGGAAAGTTATGCAAAATGGCATTTCATCGCCACTCGCATAACTGCTCGTTATGAATAACCGTATCGCCGACGGCCGCGTCAAGTTCCGGCACCTGCAGTGTTTTCTCGCGGTCGCGCAACTGGGCGGCGTGCAGAAGGCGGCCGAAAGCCTGTCGATCACGCAGCCGGCCGTGTCGAAGACGATCGCCGAACTGGAGTCGATCCTCGGCGTGAAGTTGTTCGAACGGGGGCGTCACGGCGCGCAGCCGACCCGCGAAGCGCAACTGTTCATCCCGCATGCGAACGCGTGCGTGCTGGCGCTGCGGCAGGGCGTCGGGCTGCTCGCGCGCGAGGGCGGCGCGGCCGCGGCGACGCTCGAAATCGGCATGCTGCCGACGGTTGCGGCATCGCTCGCGCCCGCGCTGATGAAGGCGCTGACCGCACGCTGGCCGCGCATCGTGGTGCGGATCGCGACGGCCGCGAACACCGAGCTGCTGGAGCGCCTGAAGGCCGGGACGATCGAATGCGCGATCGGGCGCCTGTCGGAGCCGGAGCGGATGATCGGCCTCGCGTTCGAGCAGCTGTACAACGAACCGCTCGTCGCAGTCGTGCGCGCGGGCCATCCGCTGCTGACGAGCGCCACGCCGGCTGTCGAGCTCGCGCGCTACCCGGTCGTGCTGCCGCCGTTCGGCACGCTGATCCGCCAGTCGGCCGAGCAACTGCTCGGCGCGTGCGGCGCGCCGCCGCTGGATTCGTTCATCGAGGTGCTGTCGGTGTCGGTCGCGCGTGCGCTTGCGCTCGAGAACGACGCCGTGTGGTTCGTGCCGCTCTATGCGGCCGAATACGACCTGTCGGCCGGTGCACTCGCGCGGCTCCCGCTGCCGTCCGCGGGCACCGACGAGCCGGTCGGGCTCGTGCTGCGCACCGACGCGCAACCGTCACCCGTCGCCCGGACGTTGATCGACGCCGTGCGCGAGATCGCGCAGGCGCGGTTCGGCGATGCGCCCACCCGTCGCACGCCCCCCCGCGACGCGCGCAAGCCGGCTCGCCGCGCGCGTTGAGCCGCCGGGCAGGGCGTGGGCGGGCGGTGTCCGGCCGCCTTTCACCTCCATTCGTTAGCCGTTCGGTCAGTAGCGGGCCTCGTCATGCTTGGCATATCGTACCGTTTTTGATACGCTTGATGACACGACGATGGCGAGACAGCAGATTCAGATCACGCTCGGCGTGCGGTTCTTCCGCACCGCGCGTGGTAACGAGCCGGTGCGCGAATGGCTGCAGGCGCTCGGGCAGATCGAGCGCAGGGTGATCGGCGAAGAGATCAAGACCGTTCAGCTCGGCTGGCCGCTCGGCATGCCGCTGGTCCGGAAGATGTCTGCGGATCTTTGGGAAATCCGCGTGATGCTGCCGCGGCGAAGCGCGCGCGTGCTGTTCACGATCGTCGGCGACACGATGGTGCTGCTGCATGCGTTCTTCAAGCAGTCGCAGGCCACGCCGTCCGACGATCTCGATGTGACCGTCGCGCGGCTGAAAGCGCTCACGCGCGCCATCTGAATTCCCCCGGCTGCGCCGCCACATGCGATCGGCGATGTGCCGGCCGGCAACGCCATGCACTGGAGTACCCATGACGACCACGAACAATCCGCATATCGGCAGCGACTTCGACACGTTCCTCGAGGAGGAAGGGCACCTCGAAGCGGCCACCGCCACCGCGATCAAGCGCGTGATCGCGTGGCAGATCGGGCAGGAAATGAAGGCGCAGCACATCACGAAAACCGCGATGGCCGCGCGGATGAAGACCAGCCGCGCCGCACTCAACCGGCTGCTCGACGAAACCGATACGAGCCTCACGCTCGCGACGCTCGCGAGCGCCGCCACCGCGCTCGGCAAGCGGCTCAGCTTCGAGCTCGTGCCGGCCTGACGCACCGGGCGAAGCGGTGCGCGGCCGATGCACGGCGTGCCGGTGCATCGCGGCGAACGGGCGCGCGCTCGGCCGCACACGGGCACCGGCACGCGATCACGTGCGCTGCCCGGCTATCCGCAGATACAGCAGCGCACCGCCCGCGAGCAGCAGCGGGCACAGGAAATACCATCCGGTCGTCAGGAACAGCCCGGCGACGGCGACCAGCGAAATCCATGCGCAGCGATACGCAATGCCGCCGCGCGGCAGCAGTTTCAGCGCGGCGGCCGCGCCGAGGCCGTACACCATCACGAAGCATCCGGACGTGACGAGCACGAGCGGCTTCGGCCCGACGTCCGAGAGTGTCGTCGCGGCCAGCGCGACGGCCGCCAGCATCGCGATCACGCCGAGGCTGCGGCGCGGCACGCCGCCGACCTGGCTGCCTTGCGCGAGCCATGCTGGCAGTGCGCCGTCGCGCCCGAGCGCCGCGCCGAGCTTGGCCGCGCCCGCGAAATACGCGTTCATCGTGCCGAGCGTGAGCAGCAGCGCGGCCGCGGCCGCCAGCACCTGCGCATGACCGCCGATGCCGCCCGCGATCAGTTCCGCAAGCGGCGCACCGGACGCGCCGGCCGACGGCCCGAGCACCGTCACGCTCGCGGCCGCGACCGACAGGTACAGGAAGCCGACGACCACGACGGCGATCCCGGCCGAGCGCGGCATGTCGTGCGCGGGCCGCCGAAATTCGGCCGCGAGATGCGTGATCGCTTCCCAGCCCGCGAAGCTCCACACGAGCAGTGCGGCAGCCTGGCCGACCGCGAGCCACCCGTGCGGCGCGAACGGATGCAGGTTCGCCGGGCGCGCATGTGGCGCGGAGGCGAGCACGGCGGCCAGCAGCAGCGCGACGAGCAGCGCCGACAGCACGAGCTGCATGCGGCCCGACACCGTGACGCCGAACGCATTCGCGGCCGACACCGTCGCGATCAGCGCGGCAGCCGTGACGATGACCGTCGTATGTCCGCCGCCCGTGACGGCCGCGACGTACGCGCCACCGAACATCGCGGCGGCCGGCGCACCGGCCGGCACCGCGAAATAGAAACACCAGCCGACGATCGCCGCGGCCTTCGGCCCGAACGCGCGTCGCGCGTAGGTCGATACGCCGCCCGCGTCCGGATAGCGCGCGCCGAGTGCGGCGAAGGTGGCCGCAAGCGGCCCCGACAGCACGACGAGCGCGGCCCACGCAAGCAGCGACGCCGGGCCCGCGACCTCGGCGGCGAGCGCGGGCAACGCGATGACGCCGGTGCCGAGCACCGCGCCGATATACAGCGCGGCGCCCTGGAAAATCGTCAGCGAGCCCGCGTGATGAGCGGCGGGCGAATCGGCATGCGAGGACATGAAGGGCAGTCTCCGGGAGGCTTGTTATGCGCGCGGACGGCCGCGCGGTGAATCGCTCGATGCTACCCGAACGGGCGCGGCGATGCGGCGTGGCGTTCAGTAGTCCGCGACGTGCCGCGTGTCAGTCGATGTCAGTAGCGGCGTGCGAGCCGCAGCCGCGCATCCTCGCGTGCAGCGGGCGGCAGCTCGGGCACGTAGTGGAACGTGCCCGATACGAGCGACGCGACCGGCACGCCGTCGCGGAACAGCACGCGATTGCCGGCCAGCGCCGGCACCTTGTCGCCGGGCAACAACGTGCCGGCCAGGTTCAGCGGATCGGCGCCCGTCACGCACACGTACTGGCCGTCGCCCGGTTGGCGACGCAGTTCGCGCAGGATCGGGATCGCTTCCGGCAGCGCGAACTGCTCGCCCGCGAGCCCCGCGACGAAGCGTCCGCCGCGAATCTCGCCGCGCGCTTCGAGACGTTGCAGCACGCGCACGAGTTCGCGCCAGCTCGGCAGCCAGTCGGCCTCGCGTTCGAGCAGCCGCCAGAACACCACGCCATAGCGGCGCAGCAGCGTCCAGACGATATGTTCGAGTGCGTCGGGATCGGTCGCGGCCGGGCCGCGCTTCGGTGCGGGCGCACCGTCCGGTGCCGAAGCGCGTTGCACGAGCGCCCAGCGACCGGCGTCGTCCATTCCGCCGATCAGCGCGCCGCCGCGCCGCGTGCGCGGCGCATACGTCGCGCTGCGCTTGACCGCGGGCTTCAGTAGCGCGCGCAGTCCGGCGAAGCTGTCCGCATTCACGAGGCCGGCCGACACGAGTTCGCCGAGCGCCTGTTCGAGTTCGACGGGCAGCATGTGCAGTTCGTCGAGCAACGCGTCGAAGAACATCGCACCATGCGCGGCGAGTGCGTCACGCACCTGGGTCGCGCGTGCGGACAGCGCCGGTTGCGCGTCCGGGTCGCGCAGCGCCTGCCATGCGCCGAGGTGGCGGCGCGGCAGCAGCACGACCGGCGTCGTTTTCACGGGGGTGCCGGCCGCGCGGGCCGGCGCGCCGATGCGCGTCCACACGAGCTTGCCCGAGCGGCACAGCTCGTCGAGGCCGCCCGCCGTGTAGTCGGTCAGGCGCGCGGGCAGCAGCGCATCTTCCCATGCGCTCGCCGCGGCTTCGTAGCCTTCGAGCTGCTCGACGACGGCCGCGAGCGCGTCGCGGCCCGTGCCGCGCGTGTCCGGCGTCAGGTGTTGCCAGTGAAACAGGAAGCGCATGAAATCGGCGCGCTCGACCGGTTCGATCTCGCGGCGCAGCCGCTTGACCGTGTAGCGATGAATGCGCGCGAGCAGGTGACGTTCGCACCATTCGTCGGTCGTCGCGCCCGGCGTGAAGCGGCCGCGCATCACGTAGCCTTCGCGCTCCAGTGCCGCGAGCGCGGTCGCGATCGTCGCGGACGGCAGGCCGAGCGGCTGCGCGATCGCGTCGAGCGTCAGCGGCCCGAAGCCGGTGAGCCGCGCCCGGATCACGTCGACGAGCGCGGCATCGACTTCCCAAGGTTGTGCGCAGGCGGCGGGCACCTTCAGCGCCGGCGCGACGCGTGCGTCGGGGTGCAGCGCGCGCATGCAGACCAGCCGTTCGACCGGCACCCACAGCGCGGCGCCGTCCGACGTGACGAGCTTCGTCGCGCGGCGGCGTTCGGCCAGTTCCGCGAGCCGCTCGGGCCAGCCGTCGTGCGCATGCGCTTCGCTGTCGGCGACGCAGGCGAGCGTGAGCAGTGCATCGTGCATTTCGTCGGCGTCGCGCACGAGCGGCCATGCCTCGTCGCGCACCGCGTCGATTGCGTCGGCGTCGAGCGCGCCGAGATCGTCGGCCGATTCGGGATCGCTCCAGCGGCGCGACTGCACGGCCTGCGTGCGGCGCTCCTCGAGCGGCGCGTCGTCGAGGAACGCATAGGGCTTCGCGTTCAGGATCTCGGCCGCCAGCGGCGACGGCGCGGGCAGGTCGCGCGCGATCAGCTCGATCGCGCCGCTTTCGATCCGGCGCAGCAGCGCGAGCCAGCCGTCGGTATCCATCGCGTCGTGCAGACAATCGTCGAGCGTCTGGTCGACGAGCGGATGATGCGGGATCTCGCGTTCACCGACGATGTTCTCGAGGCACGCGACCTGATCGGGGAACACGGTCGCGAGCAGGTCGTCGCTCTTCATCCGCTGCAGCTGCGGCGCGGTGCGCCGGCCGCCGGTGAAGCGCGGCAGCGCGAGCGCGGTCGTCGCGTTCCAGCGCCAGCGCACGCCGAACATCGGCGCGTCGAGCAGTGCCTGGACCAGCACGTGCTCCGCGCTGGCCGAGCGCAGGTAGCGCCACACTTCGTCGAGCGCGAAGCTGTGCGCGAGCGACAGCGACAGAATGATCGCGTCGTCGGTCGCGGCGGCCTGCAGCTCGAAGTTGAAACTGCGGCAGAAACGCTTGCGCAGCGCGAGCCCCCACGCACGGTTGATGCGACTGCCGAACGGCGAATGGATCACCAGCTGCGTGCCGCCCGATTCGTCGAAGAAGCGCTCCATCACGAGCGTGTCCTGAGTCGGCAGTGCGCCGAGCGCCGCGCGCGTGCGTGCGAGATAGTCGGCGATCTGGCGGGCCGCATCGGGCGACAGATGAAGTTCGTCGACGAGCCAGCGCAGCGCCGGCGTGAGGCGGCTTTCGGCCGGGCCGATCGCGGTGCCGACGGCGTCGTCGCGCGAATCGGTGGCGGCACGGGCTTCCGCCGCCGGCCTGGCGTTGCCGCGCGTGCCCGTCTTGCCGGCTGGGGCACCGCTCGCGTGCTTGCGTCCGCCGGCCTTCGTGTGCCGATCGCCTTCGGCGAACAGCCCGTCGAGCCGCGCGCGCAGCCGGCCGACCGCCGCCGACAGCTCGTCGCTGCGCCCGGGCGCCTCGCCGAGCCAGAACGGAATGCTCGGCGACTGGCCTTGCGCGTCCTCGACACGCACGCGGCCCGTTTCCACGCGAATGATCCGGTACGACTGGTTGCCGAGCTGGAACACGTCGCCCGCGAGGCTCTCGATCGCGAAATCCTCGTTGACGGTGCCGACCTGGATGCCCTGGGGCTCCAGCAGCACCGCGTAGTCGGCCATGTCGGGAATGGTGCCGCCCGATGTCGTCGCGGTCATCATCGCGTTGCGGCGCCCGCGCACCGTGCCGCCGACCACGTCGCGATGCAGATACGCGCCGCGCACGCCGCGACGGCTGGTGAAACCTTCGGCGAGCATCTTCATCACGTCGTCGAAGCGTTCGCGCGACAGGCTCGCGTATGGCGCCGCGCGCGTGAAGCTCGCGTACAGCGCGTCCTCCCGCCATTCCGCGCAAGCGACTTCGGCGACGATCTGCTGTGCGAGCACGTCGAGCGGCGCTTCGGGAATCCGCAACGCGTCGAGCTCGCCGCGTTGCACGCAGTCGAGCAGCGCCGCGCATTCGACCAGCTCGTCGCGCGACAGCGGGAACAGGCGGCCCTTCGGCACGCCGCCGACATGGTGCCCCGAGCGGCCGACGCGCTGCAGGAACGGCGCGATCCCGCGCGGCGAACCGACCTGGCACACGAGATCGACGTCGCCGATGTCGATGCCGAGTTCGAGCGACGCGGTCGCGACGAGCAGTTTCAATTCGCCGCGCTTGAGCCGCTGTTCGGCGTCGAAGCGATGCTCCTTCGCGAGACTGCCGTGATGCGCCGCGATCGCGTCCTTGCCGAGACGGTCGGCGAGATGGCGCGCCATGCGCTCCGCGGTGCGCCGCGTGTTCACGAACACGAGCGTCGTGCGGTGCGCGGCGGCGAGCGCGGCGATCCGGTCGTACACCTGCTCCCACACGTCGGTTGCCATCACCGGTTCGAGCGGCACATTTGGCAACTCGAGTGCGAGGTCGCGTTCGCGCGTGTGACCCGTGTCGACGATCGTGCAGTCGCGCGGCGCGTCGGCCGGACCGCCGACCAGGAAGCGCGCGACCGCGTCGATCGGTTTCTGCGTGGCCGACAACCCGATGCGCGGCAGCGCACGACCCGTCAACGCGTCGAGGCGTTCGAGCGACAGCGCGAGGTGGCTGCCGCGCTTGGACGATGCCAGTGCGTGGATCTCGTCGACGATCACCGAACGCACGCTGGACAGCATCTGTCGGCCCGACGTGGACGACAGCAGCACGTACAGCGACTCCGGCGTCGTCACGAGGATGTGCGGCGCGCGTTTGCGCAGCGCGGCGCGCTCGGCCTGCGTGGTGTCGCCGGTGCGCACGGCGGTGCGGATCGTCGGCACCGGCAGGCCCAGTTGCGCGAGCGATTCGGCGATGCCGGCGAGCGGCGCGTCGAGATTCACGTGGATATCGTTCGACAGCGCCTTCAGCGGCGACACATAGACGACGAGCGTCGCGTCGGGCAGCGCGCCGTCGTGCGCGAGCGCATCGCGCACGAGATCGTCGAGCGCGCACAGAAATCCGGTGAGCGTCTTGCCGGAGCCGGTCGGCGCGGCGACGAGCGTCGACCGCCCGGCCTTGATGTGCGGCCACGCGAGCGCCTGCGCGCCGGTCGGCGCGGCAAACGCACGGCGGAACCACGCGGTGACGGCCGGGTGGAACACGTCGAGCGCGTTGGGGGGGCGGGTGGCTGTGACGTCCATCGGAGCGTTGAATTGGGGTGCGAGCGCGTGGGCGGCACGCGAATCGTCAGTGTGCCAGACGTCGCGTGCGCGTGCCGGACACCGCGGGCGAGAGAACGCGCGCGTCGGAGATTCAGATGAGGTGCGATGCCGGCATTTCAACGGGCGGGCGCGCGGAACGGCACCCGTTGGGTCGCGGGTGCCGGATCGGCGAGAGGAGGACGTCGCGTTCGACGTGCGTCGGGCGGTTGCGCGGCTCGATTCGCGGCCACGCGAAACTGCACGCGACTAAACGCAACTACACGCGATGCAGCCAGCCGAGCCAGTGTTCGAGGAACGGGGCGCGCGTCCACAGCGATTGCGCGAGCCACAGCGTGCCGCCCCATGCGGCGGCCACGACGATCAGGTCGCAATGTCCGCTGTTCCACAGGTTCAGCGAATGGCGCCGCCAGATCCACGGCACGCCGAGCGGATTCGGCCAGTCGGCGAGCAGGTGCATCACGCCGCCGCACGCGAAGCCGAACAGCGGCGCGGCCCACAGCGGATGCGGACGATGCGTGAGCCCGTGCCATCCGAGCGCGAGCAGCGCGATCCAGCCGATGCCCCAGTGCGTGACGGTGCGGTGCGTGATCCACAAGCGGCGCTTGCGGGTCCACCACGCGACTTCGAGCCAGTCGGGCGCGGTGCCGCCCGCGACGCCGGCCGCGAACGCGGCGAGCAGGCCTGCGTGCCAGGGACCGGTCGCGCCGGTTTGCGCGACGAGGACGGCGGCGGCGACGCCGGCCGCGAAGCCGGACGCGTGATGCGCATTGTGTGATGCCATAGGAAACGAGACGAAAAAGCGTGAAGCAACGGCAGACGAGCGGGAACGATCGGCCGCGAAAGCGGGGCGCTATCTTCTCAGATCGGCTCGCGCAGCGGGCGGTCCGATCGCGGTTTTTTTGCATGCACGGCACCGCGCAAGCGCCGCGTGCCGTGATTTTCCGATTGTGCGATGCGCGTCGACTTCGCCGCATGCAATTTCGACCGATCCGCCGGCCCGCTTTTTGCTCCGCCGTGTGGCCGAGCGCACAGGATTCGCGATGATTCGTAGTGAGCGGCGCGTTTTCCGTCCCGGCGCATTTATTTACTACGAAAACGGCATGGGACCGACCGCGTGCCAGCGGCTATAAGCGGATCAGGGGCTTATTCCAGCTCGCCGGAGAATCCATGGGGGACATTTAATGACTACGCTGAATCGTTTCAAATCATCCGCTGCCGTGCTCGCGACGGTGGCCGGCATCGGCTTCCTGCCGAATGCGCCGGCCTATGCGAAGGGGCCGCAGCCGGCGGTCCTGACGAGCGCGGCGGTCGCGGTGGCCGACAAGTACAGCGCGGACGCCGCCGAGCAGATCTTCAAGGAAGGCGGCAACGCCATCGACGCGGCCGTCGCGATCGCGTTCACGCTCGCCGTCACGTATCCGGAGGCCGGCAACATCGGCGGCGGCGGCTTCATGACGATCTACAAGGACGGCAAGCCGTACTTCATCGACTATCGCGAGCGCGCGCCGCTCGCCGCGACAAAGGACATGTATCTCGACAAGGACGGCAATGTCGTCAAGGGCATGAGCCTGTACGGGCCGCGCGCGGCCGGCGTGCCGGGCACGGTGTCGGGCATGTGGGAAGCGCAGAAGCGCTTCGGCAAGCTGAAGTGGAAGCAGGTGCTCGCGCCGGCGATCCGCTATGCGCGCGACGGCTTCGTCGTCGACGAACAGCTTGCGCAGCGCGGCGTCGACGCGTCGAAGGAGTTCGGCGGCAAGACCAACTTCGACAAGTACTTCTCCACGATGAAGGCCGGCACGAATTTCAAGCAGCCCGATCTCGCCGACGTGCTCGCGCGGATCGCGAACGACGGCGCGAACGGCTTCTACAAGGGCAAGACGGCCCGGTTGATCGCCGCGTCGATGAAGACCGGCGACGGCAACGGGCTGATCACGACCGAGGATCTCGCGCAATACCGTGCGGTGTGGCGCCAGCCGGTGCAGGCGAAGTGGAACGGCTATGACGTGATCACCGCGCCGCCGCCGAGCTCGGGCGGCATCGGCCTCGTGCAACTGCTGAAGATGAAGGCGGACCTCAAGCAGGACTTCGAGGGCGTGAAGCTCAACTCGCCGCAATATGTCCACCTGGTCGCGGAAATCGAGAAGCGCGTGTTCGCCGATCGCGCGCAGTATCTCGGCGACCCCGACTTTTACAAGGTGCCGGTCGCGCAGTTGACCGACGACGCGTACATCGCGAGGCGAGCGGCCGAAGTGAGCCCGACGCAGATCGCCGACACGAAGAGCGTGCAGCCGGGCCTCGGCACGTCGATGCCGGAGAAGGCCGAGACGACGCACTTCTCGGTCGTCGACAAGTGGGGCAACGCGGTGTCGAACACGTACACGATCAACGGCTACTTCGGCTCGGGCGTGATCGCCGACGGCACCGGCATCGTGCTGAACGACGAGATGGACGACTTCTCCGCGAAGCCGGGCGTCGCGAACATGTTCGGCGTGGTCGGCAGCGATGCGAATGCAATCGAGCCGAAGAAGCGCCCGCTGTCGTCGATGTCGCCGACGATCATGACGAAGGACGGCAAGGTGTCGCTCGTGATCGGCACGCCGGGCGGCTCGCGGATCTTCACGTCGATCTTCCAGGTGATCAACAACATCTACGATTTCGGGATGCCGTTGAAGGAGGCCGTCGGCGCGATGCGTTTCCACCATCAGCTGCTGCCGCCGAACACGATCTTCTGGGAGCCGTACCACCCGATCGAAGGCGAACTCGCGAAGCAGATCGAGGCGCGCGGCTACACGCTGAAGGGGCAGGACTTCAGCGGCGACATCCAGGTGATCAAGATCGACGGCAAGACGCCGGAGGCGATGGCCGATCCGCGCGGACGCGGGGTCACGCGGATCATTCAGTGACGGAGGCGGGTTGGGGTACTGCTCGATCACGTGCCCGGCTTTTCCCGTTGCGCACGAGGATCAGACTCGACGTCAGCCCGCCGAACCGGAGGCTGGCGTCCAATACCTTCGATATTTCCCGCGAACCCGGTGCGGCTCGGATTCCGCTTGTGAGGGGCGGATCGGCCCCTTTTTCATCAATTTGACGCGAGACGCTGGGATAATGGTGGAGTTTGGCTGCGTCAATTGAAGGAAGGAGGCCCCCATGGGCGATAACGATTCCCGCACCGAGACCGACAACTTCACCGATTCGGCATCGCTCGAGTCGCGCCAGCGCCGTTTCGAGGAAGACCTCGTCGACGCGTACGACGAAGAACTCGAAATGGAGCTCGACGACCGCCGCTTCGATGACAACGAGGATCTGCTGTTCTCGCCGGAGCGCCGCGAAGCGCGCAAGCAGTATTTCCGCGAGCTGTTCCGGCTGCAGGGCGAGCTCGTGAAGCTGCAGGACTGGGTCGTGAACACGGGGCACCGGCTCGTCGTGATTTTCGAGGGGCGCGACGCGGCGGGCAAGGGCGGCGCGATCAAGCGCATCACGCAGCGCCTGAACCCGCGTGTGTGCCGCGTGGCGGCGCTGCCGGCGCCGAGCAACCGCGAACGCACGCAATGGTACTTCCAGCGCTATGTCGCGCATCTGCCGGCCGGCGGCGAGATCGTGCTGTTCGATCGCAGCTGGTACAACCGCGCGGGTGTCGAGCGCGTGATGAATTTCTGCACCGAAGACGAATACGAGGAGTTTTTCCGCTCGGTGCCCGAGTTCGAGAAAATGCTCGTGCGCAGCGGGATCCAGATCGTCAAGTACTGGTTCTCGATCACCGACCACGAGCAGGAGCTGCGCTTCCAGAGCCGGATCGAGGATCCGCTGAAGCAGTGGAAGCTGAGCCCGATGGACCTCGAGAGCCGCCGCCGCTGGGAAGCGTACACGGCCGCGAAGGAAGAGATGATGCAGCGCACGCATATTCCCGAGGCGCCGTGGTGGGTCGTGCAGGCGGTCGACAAGAAGCGCGCGCGGTTGAACTGCATCCACCACCTGCTGACGCAGGTGCCGTATCACGAGGTGCCGCGGCCGACGATCGATCTGCCGCAGCGTGAGCACCACGAGGACTACATTCGCCGTCCGACGCCGGACAGCATGATCGTCCCGGACGTTTATTGAGCGGCCCGGGCCGGCCGGATCGACCACTGAGGCGCGCCGTGCAATGCGGCGCGCGTTACTCCCGGATCAGGAACGCGCTGCGGTCGCGGCCGGCGATCCACGCGGGCGCACGACCGCGTCCGCTCCAGGTGGCGCCGGTCACCGGATCGTGATATTTCGCCCCGACGGTGAACAGCTTCGCGCGATTGCTGTAGCCCTGCCCGAAGACTTCCCGAGCGGTCAGCGCATGGGTCTTCACGAGCTCGCGTACCTGCACCAGCGCCGCGTGGCGTTCGCGGCGGCGCGCCGCCCGGATGCGTTGATCGAGTTCCGTAAGTTGGGCTTGTAATTGCTGCAGTTGCATGCGTCCGATATCCCCGTAGCTGAATTCTGATTGTTGGCTGTCGCGCGATGTGCCGCGTGTCTGTACATTCGGCCAGACGTTTGCAGGGCGCGTCGCGAGGAACACGGGAGAGATTAAGTTTCGGCGCGCGGATTTTCTATCGGACGTATCTGAATTTTCACGGGCATCTGTGCGAGACCGTGATGGCGATGCCGGGAAGACTGCCCGCCTCAGAGGTCGGGGAAGCCCGAGCGCCCCTGCGTCAAGTCGAACAGCTCGGCCTTGGCCGCCGCCTCGGCCGTTTCCGGCAGCTTGATCACGAGCTTCACCGTCATCCCGTACGCGCTGTCCACCAGCTCATAACCCGCCTGCTCGATCCAGCGGCGCACGCGCGCCTCGTCCGGGTAGCCGATTTCGATTGCGAACCGCGTATGGCGAATGCGTTCGACCCGCTCGGCGTCGAGCAGCGCGGAGGCGATCGCATCCGTATAGGCGCGCACCAGGCCGCCCGCGCCGAGCTTCACGCCGCCGTAGTAACGGACGACCGCACCGAGCACGCCGTCGAGATCGTGATGACGCAGCACTTCGAGGATCGGCCGGCCGGCGGTGCCCGACGGTTCGCCGTCGTCTGACATGCCCGACTGGCCGCCCGCAAGCAGCGCCCAGCACACGTGGGTGGCCGTCGGGTGCTCGTCGCGCAGGCGCTGCAACGCCTGCATGGCGGCATCGCGGTCCTCGACGGGGATCGCGAATGCGATGAAGCGGCTCTTGCGGATTTCGAGTTCGCGCGTGTAAACAGTAGCGAGTGAATAACTCATTGAACGGAAAACAGGTCGTGTGGGGGCGGCATCGAGCGCATTATGAGCCATTCCGGTGCAGGATCGACGCAAGGCACGCCGGGTCGGGGATCGGTTCGATAACCGACGATGCGCGATTTTCTCGAGAAATTGATAAATGGTTAAATCTGGAAGGCGCCTCGCGCAGTGGCGTTGATCTTTTGTAACGGCCCTGTTACAGTTCCGGCGCACTGATATGCCGCTCATTCAATCGCAGCGATTGACAATCCGGGTGCCGGCTTCGCAAACATTACGATTCCCGATTTTTCCAGGTAGTACCGGAAGGGGGAGTCGATGGCGCGAGTCCGGTGGTCAATACGCGATGGGCGGCTTTCATCGAAAGCGGAGCGCAACCGCCTGATGCTGGGTGGCGCGATATAAAAACACCCAAGAGAAGCAATCCTAACGAGAACAACAATGGCCGATTTGCATTGGACCATGCCAATCGCCAGATGGACGTCGATTTCGACCGCGGGGGTGCCGGGCGTCGAAGCCCTCGATCCGATGGTGCGACGCCGCTTGAGCCGGCTGTCGCGGCTCGCGCTCCAGGCGGCCTACGATTGCGCCGGAACGGAAAATCCGTTGCGCATGGTGTTCGCATCGCGTCACGGTGAACTGGTGCGCACCACCGGCATTCTTGCCGACATCGGCGCCTCGGAACCTGTCTCGCCGACGGCCTTCAGTCTCTCGGTTCTCAATGCCGTTACGGGTATTTTCGGAATCGCCCGTCGCGACCGAACGGCAGCCACGGCGATCGCGGCCGGCCATGAAACGCTAGGCTACGCGCTGCTCGAAGCCTTTTCCCAGTACGCAACGTCGCCGGGCTCGCCGGTGCTGCTCGTCTATGCGCACGAGCCAGCCGATCCCGTTTATGGCGATGTCGATGACGATCCTGAAAGTGTCGGGCTGGCCATTCTGATTGGCGCCGGTGAATCGGCCGACTATCTGACCTGTGAGATGGCGGCGGGCGACGCGGGCGATGCCGACGATGCGGCCGGTACGCAAAGCGAGGCGGTGCTGCGTTGCCTGTCCGCGCGCACCACGGCGTCGTGGCGCTGTCAGCACGCATCCTGGCGATGGAGCTTGCATGATCGCGCGGCTTGACTACGGCTGGCGTCTGTTCGCGACCGGTGCGAGCCTGGCGCTTTTCGCGCTGTGCGGATCGGCGTTCTCGTTGTTGGCGATCGTCGTCGGCGGATTATGGCCGCATCGGCGCTCGCGCCAGCGCGGGGTGACGCTTGTCATCCATTATTTCTTCCGCGCGCTGGTCGCGATGCTGCAACACATCGGCGTGATGAGGCTCGAGCTGAGCGGCACGGAGCGCCTCGCAAAGGACGGCCCTGCGATCGTCGTCGCGAACCACCCGACCTGGCTCGACGTCATGGTGCTGCTGTCGCTGACGCCGAAGGCGTGCTGCGTCGTAAAGCGTGGTCATTGGGGCAACCCCTGTTTCTGGGGTATCGTCCGCGCGGCCGAGTACGTGAGCAATGCCGATGCCGTCCATCTCGTCGAGGCCGGCGCGCGACAACTGGCGGCGGGTTACACGATGATCATCTTCCCGGAGGGGACGCGCAGTCCGGGCGGCAATCGCCTGCATTCGTTCTCACGCGGTTTCGCACATATGGCGCTGCAGTCCCGCACCCGGATCCAGCCGGTGCTGATCGATTGCGACCCACCGGTATTTACCAAGGCGCTGCGCTGGTATCACGTGCCGGCTCGAGCATTTCGTATGCGCATCGACGTCCTCGAGCCGATGGACCTGAACCGGCTGGCGCCGAACGTGACATCACCGTCGATTGCCGCTCGCAGCATCGCCCGCGAGGTGGAAGTGCACATTACTCAAAGCCTGTTTCAGCATGGATACTTTAAAACTGCAAATTAAGCAGCTTCTGATCGAGATGCTCGATCTCAGCGACATGGCGGTCGACGACATCGACGACGATGCGCCACTGTTCTCGACGGACGGAATCGGACTCGATTCCGTCGATGCGCTCGAAGTCGGCATCATGCTGCGCAAGAAATTTCACCTGACGATCGCGGCGAACGACGAACGCACGAAAGCGCATTTCCGTTCGATCAACACGCTGGCGGCGTTCATTGCCGACCAGCAGTCTCATCAGGCATCGCAAGAAGCCGTGCTGGAAAAAGGGAGTCACTCGTGACCGACGCAGAAATCCTGGAGCGCATCCGCGCCATCTTTCATGAGAATTTCGCGATCGAGCCGGAGCGGGTGACGCCCGATACGCACCTGTTCGAAGAGCTTGATCTGGACAGCATCGACGCGGTCGATCTGGCCATCAAGCTTCAGGAAATGACAGGCAGGCGCATCAAACCGGAAGAGTTTAAATCGGTACGGACCGTCGGTGACGTTATCGCCGCCGTTCACGTGTTGCTCACGCGCGCTTGACGATGGTGGTGACGGGCATGCGGGCTACTACGGGCACGGTCCTGCCGCGCTGGGCAGGTGTCGCGACCAGGGCTGCACTGGTCCTTGCCTATCCGCTCGTCATCCTGTTTGCGTGGCAGAGCATGTCGCCGCGTTACGTCGGTTGCCTGTTGATCGCATTGCTGTGGCTGCAGCGCACGGTCGGCAAAGGCACGCTGGCGAAGGCGCTCAAACGCCTCACGCTGCTCGACTGGGGCGTGGCCGGTGCATTGACCGTGTTGTCGGCCGCGATTGCCGTGACCGATAGCGAACGACTTCTTCATCTCTACCCGGCATGCGTGAGTGTCGGCTTGTTGGTCGCGTTCGGCGCGACGCTGCGGCACGGTCCGACCATGATCGAAAAATTCGCACGACTGACTTATCCCGAACCGAGTCCGGAAATCGTCGGGTACACGCGGCGCGTCACACAGGTGTGGTGCGCGTTCTTTATCGTAAACGGCAGTTTTTCGGTTTATACGGCGCTGTACTGGAGCCGTGCGGGATGGGCGCTTTACAACGGGCTGATCGCGTATGTGCTGATCGGTGCGTTGATAGCAGGCGAGTGGCTGTGGCGCAGGCGCTTCATCGCCGTCGCGCGAAAGCGAACGGGTGTCGCATGATTGCGCTGCACGAGATCCTGTGTGCCGAAGCGGATAGCGGAGTGGCGGTTTGTCGCGATGGCGCCGAGGTGCTGACGCTGGGTGATCTGCGCGCTCGCGCCGGCGCGATTGCGAGGCTAGTGGAAGCGAGCGGCGCGCGACGCGTTGCGATTTGCACGGATGATCCGTACGAGTTCGCGTGTGCATTGTTTGCGGTTGCGGCGGTGCACGGGGAAGTCGTGATTCCAGCCAGCAGCGCACCCGGCTATCTTGATGCACTGGCGCATGCATACGACCTCGTGCTGGATGCGCCGGCACTGGCCGCATGCGGGCACGACACGGATGCCGGATCTGCACGCTTCACCCGCCCGATCGATGCTGTCGCAGCGGTGACGCTTTACACGTCGGGCAGCAGCGGCACCGCGAAGCCGGTGCGAAAGTCGCTCGCGCAGCTTGATGCCGAAGTGCGCACGTTGCAGCGCGAATGGGGCGACCGGACAGGTGCGGCAGTGACACTGTCGAGCGTACCGCATCATCACATCTACGGACTGCTCTTCAGGATCCTTTGGCCGCTGGCGGCCGGCCGCGCGTTTGACCGGATGACGGTGCTTGAACCGCTGCAACTGCAGCAGCGGCTGGCCGAATACGGTGGTGGTGTCGTGGTCTCCACGCCGTCGCAACTGATGCGCTGGCCGGCGTTGCCCGGTTTTCCGATGCGGGCGCCCATGCCGTGCGCGTTCTTCTCGTCGGGCGGCCCGTTGCCGGCCGATGCGGCTTCGGCCTATTCGAACGCATTCGGCGCTGCGCCGCTCGAGATATTTGGCAGTACCGAAACCGGTGGCATTGCATGGCGTCGCCAGGACGTCGCACACGCGTGGCAGCCGCTAAACGGCGTCGACGTGCGCTGCGACGACGATGGCGTGCTGTGCGTTCGCTCTGCCCATCTCGGCCACGATCGCTGGCACCGCACCGACGACGCCGCACGATTCGACACGAACGGTCGCTTTGCGCTCGCAGGACGACGCGATCGCGTCGTCAAGCTGGACGGCAAGCGCGTGTCGCTGCCGGAGCTCGAGGCGCGGATACTCGCGCATGCATACGTCGAGCAAGCGGCGGCCGTGGTGGTCGACGGCACGACGCGCGCGCACGTCGGCGTCGTGGCGGTATTGACCGCGGCGGGGCGCGATGCGCTGGCGGCGGATGGACGGGTTGCCGTTGCCACGACCTTGCGGCACGCGCTCGGTGCATATTTCGACGCGGCCGCATTACCGCGCTACTGGCGGTTCCTGCACGCAATGCCGTTCGATGCACGCGGCAAGTTGCCCGCCGCCGCGCTGGCGGCCGCATTCACGGCTACGCCGGAGGGCTTTGAACTGCTCGCATCATGGCGCAGCGACGACGCGTTGCATTACGAGTTGCGCGTGCCGCCCACGCTCGCGCATTTCGATGGTCATTTTCCGGGGCTGCCGATCCTGCCCGGAGTCGTGCAAATCGACTGGGCTGCGCGCCTGGCTGGCCGCGAGATGCCGACCGTGCGCGAAATCCGTTCCGTCGAACACCTGAAATTCAAGGCGCCGGTGCCGCCGGGCGCGGTGCTGTCGCTGCGTATCGCGCATGACCGTGTACGCGGCTCCACGCGCTTCGCGTTCCGTTGCGGCGACCGCGAATGCACATCGGGCGTTCTGGTCTATGGCACGGCGGCCCGATGAGCGACACCTGCATCGTCATTCCGATCTACAACCATCGCGCCGCGATCGGCGGCACGCTGGCGCGCCTCGCCGTGCACGGCCTGCCGATCCTGGTGATCGACGACGGCAGCGACGAGCCGACGCAACAGGAGCTGGCCACGCTGGCGGCGCGCTACGCGGGCCTCGTGACGCTGCTGCGCTTGCCGGTCAACGGCGGAAAGGGTGCGGCGGTCATGGAAGGATTGCGCGCCGCGCGTGCCCGGGGCTATCGGCACGCGATTCAGATCGATGCCGATGGCCAGCACGACGCGGCCGATGTGCCGAAGTTCGTCGCGGCCGCACAGGCCGAGCCGGACGCCGTGATTCTCGGCCGGCCGCGTTTCGACGACAGCGTTCCGAAGGCGCGCCTGTACGGCCGCTACCTCACGCATGCATGGGTGTGGATCGAAACCCTGTCGCTGGACATTCCCGATGCGATGTGCGGGTTTCGTCTTTATCCGGTCGACATCGTCTGCGAACTGATCGACGCGGTATCGATGCCGACACGGATGGCTTTCGACAGCGAAATCCTGGTCCGTCTCCACTGGCGCGGCCTCGCGTTCAGGACGGTTCCGACGCGAGTCATCTACCCGGTCGACGGTGTGTCCCATTTCGATGTCTGGCGCGACAACGTGCGCATCAGCCTGAGCCACACACGGCTCGTCGCGGGGATGCTCGCGCGCGCGCCGATGCTGCTGACACGCCGTCTGGCTGGGCGGCGCGGCGCGGCGCCGACGGGCCGCACGCGCGCATGGTGGCGCATGCCGGAGCGCGGTAGCCGGATCGGCATGGCGTTGCTGGCGCTCAGCTGCCGCTGGTTCGGCAAGGGCTTCACGTCGTTCTGGCTGCATCCCATCGTCGGCTATTTCGTGCTGACGAATCGTACGGCGCGCACCGCGTCGCATGCGTATATCGCGCGCCTGCGCGATGCGGAGGCGGCGGCCGTGCCGAAGCCGGGATGGCGCAGTGCTTACCGGCACATGCTCGCCTTTGCACAGGCAGGATTCGACAAGTTCGTCGCGTGGTCCGGCCGTCTCGACGAGCTCGACGTGCGTTTCGACGATTCGTCCGCATTCGATGCGCTCGCGGCGAGCGGGCGCGGTGCACTCGTGATCGGCGCGCATCTGGGCAACCTGGAAATGACACGGGCGCTTGCGCTGCGCGACGCACACACGAAGGTGACGGCGATCGTCTACACCGAGCATGCGAAGCGTTTTACCGGCGTGCTTGCCGGCGCGAACCGGGAATTCGGCAAACAGCTCGTCGAGGTGTCGAACTTCGGACCCGATACGGCGATGATGATGCAGTCGCGCATCGACGCGGGAGAGTTGCTCGTGATCGTCGGCGACCGCGTGCCGCCGCGTGATTCCGGTAAAACGGTCGACGCCCGTTTTCTCGACGCGACTGCGCCGTTCGCGCAGGGCCCGTATATCCTCGCCCACGCCCTTGGTTGTCCTGTCTACCTGTTCTTCTGCCTGAAGGAGGCGCACGGCTACCGCCTTTATTTCGAGCCGTTCGCCGACCGGATCGAGCTACCGCGCCGTGAGCGCGCCGAACACGTCGCGGCATGGGCGCAGCGCTACGCCGCGCGGCTCGAACATTATTGCCGCAAGGCTCCCTACCAATGGTTCAACTTCTTCGATTTTTGGGCGCGGCCCGATGGAGGTCCGCGTGGCGGAGCATGACATGAACGACGTCGCGGCATGCACCGCCGCGGATCCGAATCGGCCGGCCGTGGTGGTCGGAGGCCGGCATCTGACGATCGAGGACGTCGTCGCGATCGCCCGCGACGGTGCGCCCGTCGCACTGAACGCGGGACCCGAATGGCGCGCGCGGATCGAGCGCGGTGCGACCTGGCTACGCGCCTATCTCGCGAATGGCGGCACGCTGTATGGCGTAACCACCGGATATGGCGACGCCTGCGTGGTAGAGGTGCCGCCGTCGCTCGTCGAAGCGCTGCCGCTGCAGCTGACCCGCTATCACGGGTGCGGCATGGGTGACTGGTTCGATGCGACGCAAACGTTGTCCATCATCGTCGCCCGGCTCAACTCGCTTGCCTTCGGCTACTCGGGCGTGCGGTTCACGTTGCTGGAACGGCTGGCCGACATGGTGAATCACCGCATCCTGCCACGTATTCCATCGGAAGGCTCGGTCGGCGCGAGCGGCGACCTGACACCGCTGTCCTACGTAGCCGCGGCGCTGGTCGGCGAGCGCACCGTCGTGTTCGACGGCGCCGAGCGGGACGCGCGGGAGGTGTGGCATGCGATCGATCGCACGCCGCTGACGCTCGCGCCGAAGGAAGGACTGGCGTTGATGAACGGCACGGCGGTCATGACCGGGCTGGCCTGTCTCGCGTTTGCGCGCGCCGACTACCTGACACGTGTGGCCGCTCGCCTGACGGCATTGACCACCGTCGCGCTCGACGGCAGGGCCGGGCACTTCGATGCGCGGCTGTTCGACGCGAAACCCCACGCGGGGCAGGCGGAGGCGGCGGCGTGGATCCGCGCCGACCTGGTCGGGCGCGACGAATTGCCCGGACGCCGGTTGCAGGATCGCTATTCGGTACGTTGCGCACCGCACGTGATCGGCGTGGCGCGCGACGCATTGTCGTGGATGCGCCGCGATATCGAGAACGAGCTGAACAGTGCGAACGACAATCCGCTGATCGACCCGGACGAAGGGTGCGTACTGCATGGCGGCAATTTCTACGGCGGTCATATCGCGTTCGCGATGGATGCGCTGAAGACCGCGGTCGCCAACCTCGCGGACCTGATGGATCGCCAGCTTGCGCTGCTGGTCGACGACAAGTTCAGCAATGGACTCCCGCGCAACCTGACGGGCGCCGGGCCGGAACGCGCGGCGATCAACCATGGATTCAAGGCCGTGCAGATCTCGTCTTCCGCGTGGACGGCGGAGGCGCTGAAGCTCACGATGCCGGCGAGCGTGTTCTCCCGCTCGACGGAGTCGCACAATCAGGACAAGGTCAGCATGGGGACGATTGCTGCCCGCGATTGCCTGCGCGTTCTGACCTTGACCGAACAGGTTGCGGCGGCGCATGTGCTCGCGACCGTGCAGGCCACCCGGCTGCGACTTCGCGATAATCAGCAGACACAACTTTCGCCCGCGCTTCGCGCGTTCGTCGACGATGTGGATCGTCAATCGCCGCTGGTGGTCGAGGACCGGCCGCTCGAAGCCGAGTTGCGCGCGCTGACCGCGCGCCTTGCCGCGTGCGAGGCGATCGGCGGCGCGTACGGCGGAATCCGGCACGGGGAGGCGGCATGAACGCATCTCGTCCGCCGCTGACCGCGACGGCCCGTGTCGAGGTCCTGTTTCACGACGTCGATGCCATGAACGTCTGCTGGCACGGCCATTACCTGAAGTACTTCGAGAGCAGCCGTGCTGCGTTGCTGCGCATGATCGACTACGACTATCCCGCGATGCTGGCGTCGGGCTATATGTGGCCGGTGGTGGAGGCGCATCTGAAGTACGTTCGTCCGGCCCATTACAGTCAGCAGCTCGACGTGCGCGCGACGCTGCTCGAATTCGAGAACCGGCTGAAGATCGGGTACGAAATCGTCGACGCGGCGTCCGGCGAGCGCTTGACGAAGGGGTATACGGTGCAGCTGGCCGTCGATGCGACGACGCGCGAACTGCAGTTCGTGTCGCCGCCGACCCTGATCGAAAAGGTGCATGCACAATGGGCCTGAATTCGCACTACCGATGGTTTGCGGCGGTGACGCTGACCGTATGCATGACGCTCTCCGGCGGCACGGTGCTGGCCGCCCCGGCGCCGGTTGCGGCGTCGCGGCAGTCGAATGCCGCGCTCGTGTCCGACGTTGCGGCGCGGCTCGCGCGCGTTGGCGCGATTCGCACGGATTTTCGGCAGACTCAGACGCTGTCGGCGATGAAGCAGCCGCTCGTCAGCACTGGATCGATGTTGTTCGATCGCAGGTCGGGTGTCGTCTGGCGAATCGAGACGCCTTACAAGGCCACTTACGTGATCACCGATAGCGGCGTGCGCGAGGTCGGCGCGGACGGGCACCTCGTCGCGCCCGGCGGTGGCGGCCGCGGCGTCGCACAAGTGTCGCGCATGATGCGCGACATGCTCGGGGGTGACCTGTCGGCGCTGTACGCGCAATTCGACGTCGATGCGAGCGGAACGCCGGAACGGTGGCGGATGGTGCTGCGGCCGAATCAGCCGCAGCTTGCCCAGGCGGTTCGTGTGCTCGAAATGAGCGGAGGCGCCTATCTCGGCCGGCTCGACTTGACTTTTGCGAACGGCAATGTGACATCGCTGGAGTTCGCTCGGTCGACGCCGGTCGACGCACCCGCGCCGCTCGAGCGCGCGTGGCTGGAGGCCCGGTGATGGATGCGGCGCGTGATGTCGTCGACGCATCGGGCGAACGCGCACGGCGGCGCGGACTGTGTGCTGCATGGCTGCTCGTTGCGCTCGTGGCGGCTGCGTACATCCTATGGCGCTTCTCGAGCGGGGCCGCGCCGCTGCAGACGAACCTGCTCGCGTTGCTGCCGGCTACCGAGGCAAACCCGGTTGCCGAGCGAGCGGTCGACATGCTCGGAGATGCGCTCGGCAACCGTACCGTCTACCTGGTGACCGACCCGGACGCCGCCCGCGCCAAGGCCGCTGCGAAGCGGTTCGGTGCACGGCTCGACGCCAGCGGAGCATTTCGTTCGGTGACGGTCGAGGTGCCGCCATTCAATCTGTCGGATATCTCGGCCACCTACATGCCGGCCCGTTTCGGTCTGCTGACGGATGCGGATCGCCGGTCGCTCGAGCAGGGCGGGGCCACGCTCGACGAACGATTGGTCCGGCGTCTCTATGCACCGCCCGTCGACGGCTTGCAGACCGCCGTGGCGGACGACCCGTTCGGCTGGTTGCAGCACTGGCTCGGCGAGCTGCCGCTCGCGGCGTCCAATCTGTCACTCGAGGACGGCATGCTGGTGTCGCATCGCGACGGCGCAACTGGCGTCCTCGTGATGACGTCGTTGCCGGGCTCGGCTTACGAATCGAAGATCCAGCACGCCGTGCGCGTCGCGACGGACGATGCGGAACATGCGCTCGCGGCCGAGTTTCGGGGCGTTCGCGTCGACCGCGCCGGCGCGGTCTTTCATGCGGAAGCAGCGCGTGCCAGCGCCGAGCGCGACGTACACGTGATCGGCGCGGTATCGCTGGGCGGCATCGCGCTGCTGCTGATGAGCGTATTCCGTTCGCCGCGCCTGCTGGTGCTCGCGTTCGCGTCGACGGCATTCGGCATCGTGTGCGCGCTGGCGGCAACGCTGCTCGTATTCGGCAAGCTGCACCTGTTGACGCTGGTGTTCGGTGTGAGTCTGATCGGCGAAGCCGTCGATTATTCGATCCAGTATTTCGTCGCGTATCTCTCCGCGGGGCGGCAATGGGATGCGCGTCGCGGTGCGGCGGCGGTCAGGCCGGCACTCATGGTGGCACTGGCGACCAGTCTGCTGGGTTACGCGATCCTGATGTGGGTGCCGTTCCCCGCGCTCAAGCAGATCGCGTGCTTTGCAATCGTCGGAATCCTCAGCGCGTTCGCGGCCGTCACAGGCTTTTTGCCGCTCATGCTGACGAAGGGGCCACGGCGCGTGCCGTCCGGTGTTTTCGCGTGCGCGGCCCGCCTGCTGCGCGGATGGCAATCGCTGCTGGCCGGTCGGCGCGCCCTGTTCGCTGCCATGCTGGTTGCGCTGGTTGCGATCCCGGGTTGGACCCTCTTGAAGAGCGACGACGACATTCATCTGCTGATCCAGCGCGATGCGGACCTCGCGCGGCAGGAGAACAATATCCGCGCGGCGGTCGGGCTGGCGAACACGGCACAGTTTTTCGTCGTTCAGGGCGCAACGCCGGAGGAGGTGCTCGAGCGTTCGGAGGCACTGATCGGGTCGCTCGATCAGCAGCGGGTCGGCCGTGTCCAGTCGGTCACGACGTTCGTGCCGTCGGCCAAGCAGCAGGCGCATGACCGTGCGGTGCTGGACGCGCACGTGTTTGCCGATACCGCCACACTGCGCGGGACGCTGGCGCGCGCGGGCTTCCGCGACGAGGCGGTCGATGCGTGGATCAACGCGTATTCCCGCAATGCCCCGGAGACACTCTCCATCGACACGTGGCTGGCGGCACGCTGGTCGGCGCCGTTCCGCTATTTGTGGCTCGGACGAATCGAGGGCGGCGCCGGTCCCGTCGATGCGGCGCTAGCAATTCCCGAGCGGGTCGATGCGGCGAATGCCGAAACTTTCGCCGCCGTCGCGCGCACGCTGCCGGGCGTATCGTGGGTAGACAAGGCATCGAGTGTGTCGAGCCTGTTCGGTGCCTATCGGGTCGACAGCGGCCTGTGGCTGGCTGGCGCGCTCGTCGTGGTCGCCGGGCTGCTGATGTGGCGCTACGGCGTGCGCGGCGGCATCGCAACGACGTTGCCGGTCGTGTTCGCCATTGCGTTGACGCTTGCCGCGTTCGGCTATGCACGGGTGCCGCTTACGCTGTTCAATTGGCTCGCGCTGATGCTGGTACTCGGCGTGGGCGCCAACTACGCGGTGTTCCTCCGCGAAGGCTGCATGCGAGACAGTGCCGGCATCGGCGCAGTGTGGACCGGCGTGCTGCTGTCGGCGGCCACGACGTTGCTGTCGTTCGGGATGCTCGGAGCGAGCGCGATGCCCGCGCTGCGCAGCTTCGGCACGACCCTCGCGATGGGCATCGTGTTTTCGGTGCTGTTCGCGCCGCTTGCCACGCCGTCCACGAAGGAGTGTCGCGCATGAATTCGAAACAGGCGCCGGTTTATCTGTCGGCACCCGGCATGATCAACGCGCTTGGCGCAACCACGGACGAAATCGTCGACGCATTGTGCGCCGGCATCGCACCGGGCATGGCGCCGCGCACCGATGTTCCCGCCGGCGGCTGGGTCGGGCGCGTGCGGTCGGCGCTCGATGTCGCGCCGCCCGAATCCCTCGCGCATTTCGATTGCAGGAACAATCGCCTGCTGCTTGCGGCGCTGGCGCAGATCGGATCCTGCGTCGACGCGGCGATCGCGCGTTACGGCCCGCGCCGGGTTGGCGTCGTGATCGGCACGAGTACGTCCGGGATCCAGGCCGCAGAGCAGGCACTCGCACAGCGTGCCGCAACGGGCGCGATGCCGGCCGGATTCGATTATCGGCAGATGGAAATCGGCACGGCGGCGCCGTTCGTGCGTGCGGCGCTGGGTGTGGCCGGGCCGGCCTACACGCTGTCGACGGCCTGCACATCGAGCGCGAAGGCATTTGCAGCCGCGCGCCGCCTGTTGCAGTTGAGGCTGTGCGACGCGGTCGTCGTCGGTGGAGCGGATTCGCTGTGCGAGCTGACATTGCAAGGCTTCGCCTCGCTCGAATCGGTCAGCCCGGGGCGGACCAATCCGATGAGCCGGAACCGGAGCGGCATCAATATCGGCGAAGGCGCCGCGCTGTTCGTGATGTGCCGCGACGAAGCCGCGGTCCGGCTAGCCGGCGTTGGCGAGTCGAGCGATGCGCATCACATCTCGGCGCCGGACCCGGCAGGATATGGCGCGGAGGACGCGCTGCGCGCCGCGCTCGCGGACGCCGGCGTGGCTTCGTCCGCGATCGGCTATGTGAACCTGCACGCGACGGCGACGCGCCTGAACGACGAAATGGAAGCGAAGGTGACGGCGCGGGTGTTTCCGCACGGCGTGCCGGCGAGCGGGACCAAGCCGCTGACGGGGCACATGCTGGGCGCGGCTGGCGCGACCGAACTCGGATTCGGCTGGTTGACGCTGGCCCGCGGGATCCCGCTGCCGACGCACGTCTGGGACGGCGAGCACGATCCGGCGCTGCCGAAACTCGATCTCGTCCACGGCGAGCGCCGCCTCGCGGGCGATGCAACAGGGCGCTATGTAATGAGCAATTCGTTCGCTTTCGGCGGCAGCAATGCCAGCCTGATTCTGGGAGCCTGACATGCATGCCGAACCTTTGATCGACGCGTTGCACGGCGGTGCGGATATCCCGGTCGGGAACGTGCCGGACGTATTGCCGCATCGCGGCACGATGCTGCTGCTCGATGCGATCGAGCGCTGCTCGGAAACCGGCATCGAAGTGAGCGCGACCGTGCGCCGCGATGCGTGGTATGCCGACGGCAGCGGGGCGATGCCGGCGTGGATCGGCATCGAGCTGATGGCACAGGCGATCGCCGCGCACGTCGGCCTGCTCGCGGCACATGCGGGCGGCCGCGCGAAGCCGGGCGTGCTGCTCGGGGCCAACCGCTATGTCGCGTATCGCACGACGTTCGGCGCGGACACGGTGCTGCGCATCGTCGCGCGGGAACTGTTGCGCGGCGACGAGGGGCATGGCGCATACGAATGCGCGATTCATGCCGAAGGTCAGTGTTGCGCGGAAGCCGTCGTCAAGGTCTACCAACCAAACGATTTCCAATCTTTTATCGAAGGGAGCTTCAATTCATGACTCGGCGAGTTCTCGTGACAGGGGCGAGCCGCGGCATCGGCCGCGCCGTGGCACTGCGCGTGGCGTCCGACGGCTTCGCCGTGACGGTTCATTGCCGCACCGGGCGCGAGGCAGCGGAAGCGGTCGCCGCGACGATTCGCGCGCAGGGCGGCACGGCCAGCGTGTTGCAGTTCGACGTGCGCGATCGTGCGGCATGCCGGCGCGAGCTGGAGGCCGACGTCGAAGCGAACGGCGCTTACTACGGGATCGTCTGCAACGCAGGCGTGACGCGGGACGGTGCATTTCCGGCGTTGTCCGAAGAGGACTGGGACGTCGTGATCGAAACCGGGCTGGACGGGTTCTACAACATCGTTCATCCGCTGACCATGCCGATGGTGCGCCTGCGTAGCGGCGGACGCATCGTGACGATCGCGTCCGTGTCGGGCGTGATGGGCAATCGCGGCCAGGTCAACTACAGCGCCGCGAAGGCGGGCTTGATCGGCGCGACCAAGGCGCTGGCGGTCGAACTGGCATCGCGCAAGATCACGGTCAATTGCGTTGCTCCGGGGCTGGTTGACACCGGCATGCTCGACGACGTGCCGCTCGAGCACGCATTGAAGACGGTGCCGATGGGCCGCGTCGGTCAACCCGACGAAGTCGCGGCGGTAGTCGGCTTCCTGATGTCGGATGCGGCGACCTACGTCACCCGGCAAGTAATCGGCGTCAACGGCGGGATGGTGTGATGAAGCGAGTGGTCGTGACGGGGATGGGTGGCGTGACCGCCTTCGGCCAAAGCTGGCCGGAAATCGAGGCGCGCTTGCGCGACGGGCGCAATGCGGTGCGGCGCATGCCGGAATGGGATTGCTACGAAGCGCTGCATACGCGGCTCGCGTGTCCGTTGCCGGCCTTCGAGTTGCCGGGCACGTATCCGCGCAAGAAGACGCGTTCGATGGGGCCGGTTTCGATGTACGCGGTGCGCGCGAGCGAACTCGCACTGGCGGATGCGGGGCTGACCGACGATCCGTCGATCCGGGACGGCCGGATGGGCGTCGCGTACGGGTCGTCGTCGGGATCGGTCGAACCGATCCGGGCGTTCGGCACGATGATCGAGACGGGTTCGATGCGGGACGTCACATCGAACAGTTACGTGCAGATGATGCCGCACACGACGGCGGTCAACGTCAGTCTGTTCTGGGACCTGAAAGGCCGGATCGTGCCGACGTCGTCCGCCTGCGCGTCCGGCAGCCAGGCGATCGGCTATGCCTACGAGGCGATCGCGACGGGCAAGCAGACGCTGATGCTGGCGGGCGGTGCGGAAGAATTGTCGGGCCCGGCGGTGGCGGTGTTCGATACGTTGTACGCGACCAGCACGCGCAACGATAACGCGAACCTGACGCCGCGCCCGTTCGACGCCGATCGTGACGGCCTGGTTGTCGGGGAAGGTGCGGCGACGCTGGTGCTCGAGGAATACGAGCACGCGATCGCACGCGGCGCGACGATCCATGCGGAGGTCGTCGGCTTCGGCTGCAATTCCGACGGTGCACATATCACCCAGCCGACGGCCGGGACGATGGCGGTCGCCATGCGTCTCGCGCTGGGTGACGCGGGGCTCGATGCCGATGCGATCGGCTACGTCAACGCGCACGGTACGTCGACCGATCGAGGCGATGTGGCGGAGAGTCACGCGACGGCGTCCGTGTTCGGTGAGCGTATGCCGATCAGTTCGCTGAAAAGCTATGTGGGTCATACATTGGGCGCATGCGGCGCGCTCGAGGCGTGGTGGACGATCGAGATGATGAAGCGCAACTGGTACGCCCCGACGCTCAATCTCGAGACAGTCGATCCAGCCTGTGCACCGCTTGACTACATCGTCGGCGACGCGCGACGGATCGATGTGGAATTCGCGATGAGCAACAACTTCGCATTCGGCGGAATCAACACGTCGTTGATTTTCCGGCGGGCCGGCCGATGACGGCGCGCGTCGTCGTCACCGGGCTCGGCATCGTGTCGTGCCTCGGTAATTCGCTGGACGAAGTATCGGCCGCGCTGCGAGCCGGTCGCTCGGGCGTGAGTCACGTGAGCGCATGGCGCGAGCGCGGGTTTCGCAGCCAGGTCGCAGGGGTGGCGTCGGTCGCATCGGCGGCGCGTTTTTCGCGCAAGCACGAACGGTTCATGGGCGACACGGCGCGCTTTGCGGCGCATGCGGCCGCGTCGGCGCTCGACGATGCGGGCATCGATGCCGGGATGCTTCGTTCGCCGCGCGCGGGCGCGATCGTGGGGTCGGGCATCGGATCGATGGCCGATTACGACGATGCGATGACGATTGCGCAGCATCGCGGTATCGACAAGACGCCACCTTATGTCGTCCCGAAGGCGATGGGCAGCACGGCGTCGGCATGTGTTGCGCAGTTGTTCGGCATCGAGGGCGTGTCGTACTCGCCGTCGTCCGCGTGCACGAGCGCGGCGCTCGCGATCGGGCAAGCGACGCAATTGATCCGGTCCGGTTGCCAGGACATCGTGCTTGCTGGCGGGAGCGAGGCGCTGCACGACAACATGACGTTGATGTTCGACGCGATGGGTGTGTTGTCCGGCAGTTTCAACTGTACGCCGGATAGCGCGTCGCGTCCGTATGCGCTTGGCCGCGATGGCTTCGTGATCGCGTCCGGCGCAGGCATTCTCGTGCTCGAATCGCTCGAGCACGCGCGTGCGCGTGGTGCGCGAATTTACGCGGAGGTCACCGGGTTCGGCCAATGCACGGACAGCGCCGGCATGGCGACGCCTCACGCGGCGGGGATCGCGCGGGCGATGCGCGGCGCGCTGGACGGCGGCGGACGGCGTCTGGACTACGTCAATACGCACGCGCCATCGACGCCGCTCGGAGACATCGAGGAACTGAAGGCGCTCATCGACGTATTTCGGGGCGACGTGCCGGCGTTCTCGTCGACGAAAGGCATGACGGGGCATCCGCTCGGCGCGAGCGGGGCGCATGAAGCGATCTACACGATCCTGATGATGCGCGACGGATTTGTCGCGGGCACCGCTGTCGGCCGCGAGCCCGATCCGGCAATCGCCGGCATGCCGCTCGTTCGCGACGCACGCGAATGGACGATCGAGCGGGCGCTGTCGGTTTCGTTCGGATTCGGCGGCAGCTGTGCAAGTGTGTTGTTGGACGCCTGGAAGGGCGATTGATGTGAACTTACTGAGCTGAGAGGACGATAACAATGAAGCACAAACGACATCTGGCCGGCATGTTGGTCGCGGCATCGTTGCTGACGGGGTGCGGCACCGTGGTCCGTTCGCTGCCTCTGCCGGCAGCGGCGACGGCATCGGACGCGAGCGGCGTCGCGATCTATTTCGGTGCGCAGCCGCACCCGGACGTCAAGACCAGCATCGGTCCGCGTTCGGAATCGGTCCGTGTGTCGCGCGGGACGCAAGCGGAACGGCCGACGTGCGACCAGGCGTTGGCCGAAGCGCTGAACCGTCTGCGCGTCTATGCGAAGAATCATGGCGGGAATGCGGTCATCAACGTGACGACACGTTTTCATGAGAAGCGCTCAAATTCGACGAGCGAATATACGTGCGGCGTGAGCGGCAGTGCCGGTGCGATCGCCGTGTCGGGCGACGTCGTGCAGCTGAACGCGCAATAACGGGAGCGCACGTGAAATATCGCATTGCACTGGCGCTGTTCGGCGCGATGTTCGCGGTCTCGGTTGCACATGCACGCGACACGATCAACGATTATCCGATCGAAAGCGCATTGAAGAGCGAGGAAGGCAAGCTCGACAATGGCATCGCGCTCTATTTCGGCGATCAGGCGCATCCGCGCGTCATCAAGTCGTACGGTTCGTTCGCGACCAACAAGAAGACCAATTCATTCGGCAAGAGCGACGAGGCGGCGTGCCAGCACGTATTCCTGTCGGCCGTGATCGAGCTTCAGGCGCGCGCGCGAAAGGAGGGCGGCAATGCCGTCATCGGCATCAAGAGCAATTACCGCAACGTGTTGCGATCCAGCGCGACCGAGTTCACGTGCGGTGCCGGTGCGATCGTGGCCGGGGCAGCACTGACCGGCGAGATCGTGACGTTGAAGCCGTAATCGGCACGCGTCGGGAAGGGGCCGCCAGACGGCGGCCTTGTTCGCTCAGGCAGGTTTGCGTGCAGCGACGTTGACGAGCGTCTCGCGGCGCTTGCCAGGCTTCGGTGCATACAGGCCGATGCGCTCGAGCAGGCCGAAGTCTTTCGCGCGGCTCCACCAAAGGTAGGGAAACGACACGTTGCACGGTTCGAACGCAAACCCGGCGTGGCGGAGCATCGCAAGGTAGCCGTCGGCGCTTTTCTGAACCTGCATCGGGTGACGGAACAGCAGACGGATCACCCATGACTTGATGTACGCATCGGTCGATTCGGCGAACAGCAGCAGCCCGCCGGGTTTCAGCACGCGGCGAAAGTCGGCCAGTGCATGTTCCTGGTCGACGAGATGGTGAAAGGTCTGATGGCAGAACACGATGTCGACGCTCGAATCGGCAAGCGGAATCTGCGTGCAGTCGGCGCGATGCAGTTCGACGGGCGTTGCGCAGCGATGCGCCTCTTGCGACGCATGCTCGAGCGAGTCATCGTGGCAATCGATGCCGATGATCTTGTCGGGCGAGAACGCTTCACTCAGCAGGCGGAACGATTTACCCTGGCCGCAGCCTGCATCGAGGATGACGGGCGCCGTCGGCAGCGGCGCCGCGACAAGCCGCTTCAGATCGTCGATGGCCACCCTGAGCACGTGATGTTCCCAGGTATGCGTGCGAAGAAACCAGATGCCGAATCGGGTTTCGGGAACATAGGCGGGAGCGTGCGTGCGGTAGGACGTCATGGGCCTCTCGTCGGAATCTTGGATTTGTTGAGCGCCTATTGTAATTTGCAACGTCAAATCGTGGCGTGAGAAACGTAAGATACCCAATCAATCGAAGTGAATTGGCAAGCATGAGTGAAATGAAATCGAATTCGATCGATGTCGCGATCATCGGGGCAGGGCCGTCCGGTGCAGTCGCAGCCGCGCTGCTGCGCAAGGCCGGCCGCTCGGTGCTGGTGCTCGAACGTCAGCATTTTCCGCGCTTTTCGATCGGGGAAAGCCTGTTGCCCCAGAGCATGCGGTATCTCGAAGAGGCGGGCATGTTGCAGGCAGTCGTCGAGGCCGGCTTCCAGTTCAAGAACGGCGCGTATTTCGTTTATCGCGACAGGATGTCGTCATTCGATTTCCGCGAGAAGTTTTCCGAGGGCTGGGGAACGGCGTATCAGGTCGAACGCGCAACGTTCGACGATCTGCTGATCCGGTGTGCGGCCGAACAGGGCGCGGACGTGCGATTTGGCCATACCGTACGCGCTTTCGAGCCCGGCGATACGCCGCGGCTCGACGTCGTCGACGAGGCAGGCCACGAATATTCCGTTCAGGCGTCGTTCGTACTCGATGCGAGCGGGTTCGGTCGTGTGTTGCCGCGCTTGCTGGGGCTCGAGGCGCCCACCGGCCTGCCGACGCGCGCGGCCATCTTTTCGCACGTCGAAGACAGCTTGCCTGCTGGATCGACCGATCGAGACAAGATCTGCATTGCTGTCCATCCGGTGCGCCGCGATGTGTGGTTCTGGATGATTCCGCTGACGAACGGACGTTCGTCGGTCGGGTGTGTGGCCGACGCCGGATTTCTGGACGTGCCGGAGGCGCAGCAGGAATCGCAGTTGCGCGAATTGCTGCAGAGCGAGCCGACACTGTCGCGGCTTGTCGGCAGCAAGCCCTTCGTGATGCCGGTGCGTCGCATTTCGGGCTATGCGTCGAATGTCGAGTCGCTGCACGGCCGCGGCTATGCATTGCTCGGTAACGCGGGCGAATTTCTCGATCCGATCTTCTCGTCGGGCGTGACGATCGCGCTGCGGTCCGCTCATCTGGCCGTTGCCGTGCTCGAACGGCAGTTGCGCGGTGAGACCGTCGACTGGGCGCGCGATTACGACGTCGCGTTGCGCAAGGGCATCGACACCTTCCGCGCCTTCGTCGAGCGTTGGTATTCAGGGACGCTGCAAGACATCGTGTTTCATGAAGACAAGGCATCCGACGTGAAGCGTATGGTCTGCTCGATCCTGGCCGGCTACGCGTGGGACGAGTCGAATCCGTTTGTGCGGGAACCAGCGCGCGGCCTCGACGTGCTCGCCGAATTCTGCCGTTCCGGCGGCCTCGGCTGATTCACCTGTCAGCCGAGCGGGCGGGTGCGCGCTGGCGCGCCTGGCGCATCATTCGTCGCGACAATCGTGGCGGCGCGCGCCAGGCGCCGAGGGAGGCCCCCGACGCCCGGCTCGCCTGGCTGTCTGATCAGCTCCCCTGCAGCCGGATATCGCGCGACGACGCGCCCACATACACCGTCCCGCCCGGCACGACCTTCCATCCGTTGCGCGACGTGTCCCACACGCTCTGCATCCGCGGCGACACGATCACGCGGACATGCCGTGCCTCACCCGGGTTCAGCCGGATCTTTTCCCAGCCGACCAGCCGCTTCGGCGGTTCGTCCTTGTACGGCACGCCGAGATAGACCTGCGGCGTTTCCGCACCGGCGACGCGGCCGTCATTGCGCACGGTAAACGCGACGCTCAGCGAACCGTCCCGTTGCCGCGACACCGACAGGCCCGAATACGCGAAGTGCGTGTACGACAGCCCGTAGCCGAATTCGAACATCGGCTTGATGTTGCGCGCGTCGTACCAGCGGTAGCCCATGTTCAGCTTCTCCGCATAGACCGGATCGTTCTCGAACGCGCCGTTTTGTCCCCACGCCGGCGAATCCTGGTCGCGCGCCGGGAACGTGACGGGCAGCTTGCCGGACGGATTGACCGCGCCGAACAGCACGTTCGCGATGGCCTTGCCGCCGCCTTCGCCGGGATACCACGCCTCGACGATCGCCGACACGTTGTCCTTCCACGGCATCAGCACCGGATTGCCGCTCTGGACGACGACGATCGTATGCGGATTCGCACGCGCGACCGCTTCGACGAGTGCATCCTGGTTCGACGGATTCGCAAGGCTCAGGCTTTGCAGGTCACCGAAATCCTCGCCGGCCGGCTGCGCGACCACGACGATCGCGACATCCGAGCGGCCCGCGAGTGCCGCGGCCTGGTCGATTTCCTGTTGCGTGTACGCGCGGAACGGCGACTGCTGATCGCTGTTGCCCGCGAACGTGACCTGTGCCGCCGGCGCGAGCGCGCGGATCGCCGCGACGATCGGCACGTCGACCTTGAGCCACGGATTGCGCCACCAGCTGCAGCCCGTCGACGATCCGAACGTCAGCCCGCCGCAACCCGCGAACGAACCCGTGACCGGATCGCGCGTGTTGCCCGAGCCGCCGCCCGACAGCACGGCCGCGTCGGCGTGGCCGCCGATCACGGCGATACGCGACAACGCCGCGGCCGCCAGCGGCAACTGGTTGCCGTCGTTCTTCAGCAGTACGATCGACTGCTCGGCGACCCCCTGTGCGAACCGATTCGCGGCCGCGAAATCGATCGTGCCGCCGCCCTTGGCCGGATCGTCCATCACGCCGACGCGAATCATCACGGCCAGCTTGCGGCGCACCATGTCGTCGAGGCGCGCGGTCGACACCGAGCCGTTCGCGATCGCCTGCTTGACGGCGGCCGGCGTCAGGTAGACCGACGGCCCGACGTCCTCTTCCTCGTCGAGCCCGGCGTTGATCGCGGCGGCCGTGCTGTGCGTCGCGCCCCAGTCGGATTGCACCTGCCCCTGGAAGCCCCATTCGTTCTTAAGCACGTCGTTGAGCAGGTGATTGTTCTCGCACGCATACGTGCCGTTCAGGCGGTTGTAGCTGCACATCACGCTGCCAGGCTGCCCGCGTTTCGCGGCGATCTCGAACGGCAGCAGGTAGAGCTCGCGCAGCGTGCGCTCGTCGATCTGCGTGTTGCCGCCCATCCGGCCATGCTCCTGTTCGTTGCCGGCATAGTGCTTGATGGTCGCGATGACCTTCTGCCGCTGCGTGGCGAGTGTGCGCTCCGCGAGCAGGTCGCCGGCGAGCAACGGATCCTCGCCGAGATACTCGAACAGGCGGCCGCCGCGCGGTTCGCGAGCGAGATTGGTGCCGCCGGCGAGGCCCATGCCGAACCCTTGCGCGCGCAACTGGATCGCGACCTGCTTGCCGAAGTCGTACGACAGGCGGCGATCCCAGCTCGCGGCGACGGCGATCGTCGCGGGAAACGTCGTACTGGCCTGCGACGTGCTGCCGGAACCGGTCGCCGAGTCGACCATGTTGAGATCGGGAATGCCGAGCCGCGGCACACCCTGGATGTAGCCGGCCCCGCCGCCCGGCACCTTCGACATTTCGTATTGCGAATGGATGAACTGAAGTTTCTCGTCGAGCGTCATCTTGCGCACGAGGAGGTCGGCGCGTCGTTGCACGGCGGAAGACGCGAACGCGTCGGCGGCGTCGCCCGGTGCATTGAAATCGGCGTTGCCCGCGTAAGCGGTGGTGCAGAGGGTCGCTGCCAGCACGGCGGCCGGCCAGAGTGTGTCCCGCATGTTGCTCTCCATGATCGTATTGCCGGTTGTTCGAATGATGTCTGGAGCTGCGCACGCCCGGTGGATTCGCACCGGACGCATTCGGCTGGCGATGCAGGGTGATTGCGCGTCGGCATGCCAGGCCAGGCGGGGAATCGTTACGGCCGGTTGGGCCCGATCGAACAACGCGGACGGCGACGCGGACCGTCCGACGCTGCCGAATCGGATGTAGCGATTCTCTGCAGCGGCCAATCGTACGAATGTAGTTTGACTACAGCATCGGTATTTCTACCGATACGTATGATCTTTTTTCGAGATGGTCGCGCGGTGTGGGGAAAAGGCAGTAAGCGTTCCTGATTGTGCGTCTGCAGCAGGGTAAGAAGTACCTGCGCGCGAGCGTTTGGAAGGGGGAGGCGCAGAGGCGTGTGCCCGTGCGACGCCGCTCGTTGCGCGCGCATCGAACGCGACATCGCGGCGCTCCGGCCGCTTCGGCGAAATCGGGGCGGCCTGTCCGGACTCGCTAGCCGCGTCGCGCGACGGGGCTGCCGGGCAGCGGTATCCCGGCGCGATAGACGACGGTTGCAAGCGCCGCGGCGACGGCAGCCTCGGCCGTCAGTACGGCGGCGGCGGCGCCCAGTTCGGCGAAGTACTTCGCGAGCACAGGCACGAGCACGATGTTCAGAATGCCCGATGACATGAGCACGCGAGTGAATTCGGACTTCATCCCGAGCGGCAGCATCGTCTGCACACCGAAGAGGTCGGTCATCCCGGCCATGAAGGGAATGAAGGCCATCCACCGCAGAACCTGGACCGTCGGTTCGTACGAAGGCCCGTACAGGATGCGCACGGCGAGCGGCGCGCCGAAGAAGATCGCGAGCGAGATGCCGAGCACCATCGCGACCTGCACGACGAACAGCTTGCGCAGGAAGGAAAACGCATCGTTTCGCGCATGCCGCATCAGATAACTGATGCGTGGATAGGTGGCGGCCTTCAGCGGCTGGAGCATGCTGAGCGCCGCGCGGATCAGCTTGTCGCCGGCGGCGAAATAGCCGGCCGCGACGTTGCCCGACACGAAGCCGAGCAGCACGGTGTTGGTCGACGCATAGAACGCAATCGACGTCGATGCGAGGAACACCTGCCAGCCGCCTTTCAGCGATTCGGCGATGTCGGCGAAACCGACGCGAACGAAATCGATTTCGCGCTGGGCATACAGATAGACGGCCAACACGAGCGCGGACAGCGTCGGGACGGCGGCGTTGACGATCATCGCGCGGTCGATGTCCGCCGGGCTGTGCACGAGCGCGAACATCGCGGGCAGGCTCAGGATGCGGCCGACGAACAGGATCACGCTCAGCGCGCGCAACTTCTCCATGCCCTGGAAATACCAGCCTGGCGTGAACGCCACGCCGGCCACCATTCCGAAGCCGATCAGCAGCAGGTCGCGGTCCTCGCCGAAGCGGCCGACGAGGACGATCAGCCCGATCAGCACGACGAAACAGATCACCGCGATGCCGATCTGCGCATACAGCGTCGCCCAGAAGATGCGAGAGCGTTCGGCGCGGTCGTCGCGGGCGAGCGCGATGCGCGGCGTGGCGGTCAGGTCGAAGCTGTAGCTCGTGCAGTTGGTGAGATACGCGATGACCGCAAGCGAAAACGCGAGCTGTCCGTAGCCTTCCGGGCCCAGCGCATGCGTGAGCAACGGTGCGATCAGCAGCGGCACCGCATACATCGAAATCTGCAGCGTCAGCAGCAGCAGGAAATTCTTCTTGATGTTTGACATTCGCTTGGTCGGCGCCGTGGGTGTCGCTGGGCGGCGGCGCGCGTGCCGCCGTGCGCTCGCGCGGCCGGTCGGCGCTGACCCGGCTGCGTGGGTTCGCGGCCCGTTCCGGCTGGCGCCGGTTTCATCCGGCGATGCCGGATACGGCCACATCGTATGGCGGTCATGATACGGGCCGAGCGGGACGGCAGTGTTCGCGAGCCTACCTTTCGAGGATTCGGTGCGCATGTGCGGCGCGAATCGCGACCGCGCGCGCCTCGTTGTATCGCCGCAGTGATGAATGCATTTGTAAGCTGGCGCACCGAAGAATGCTCGGGCCGAGTGCTCTAATCGAACGACTGTTTGGGTTCGCGGCGGAAAGGCTTGACGACGACTCAGGCCGGCAACCTGCCGCAGCGGGACCGGGACAACGCATGGCGAAGGTCGAACGAGTCGCGCAGGGGCGCGGCGAAGGTCTGTCGCCTGAAGGCCGTGCTTGTCGCGCAGTCACATGATCGTGGAGTGACCGATTCCGGTGGAGCCGCCGGAACGCGTGTTCGCATCCGATAACAAATACCGATCCGAGGAGTACCGATTGAAGCCGATAACGTTCGGCAGCTGCGTGGGGTGGCTGCACGAAGGACAGACGACACAAGGCGTGATCCTGTGCGAATCGCTGGGTCACGAAGCTTCATGGACGCACAAGCTCATGCGGGCGATCGCTGAGCGGTTGGCCCGCGAGGGCGTCACGGTGTTGCGATTCAGCTATCCGTGCACCGGCGACTCGGCGGGCGACGATCGCGATGCCGGTCGACATGCCGCGAGCGTCGCTAGCATTCACGACGCGATTGACCTGCTGCGCGATCAGGCCGGCGTCACCGCGCTGACGCTCGTCGGGATTCGCGCGGGCGCGCTGTTCGCGATGCTGGCCGCCGCGGGTTTCGGCCCGCGCCCGGCGCCGCGTGTCGACGCACTGGTGGCGCTGGCGCCCGTGGTGCGCGGCCGCGCCTACCTGCGCGAGCTGTCGTTCGTGCATCGCCAGTGGCTCGATACCACGTCTCCCGCCATCCGCGTCGCGCATCGCGACGAACCGTGCATGAACGTGCTGGGGCACCGCTTTCCCGCCGATTTCGTCGACGCGCTGAAGGCGGTCGATCTGTGCGACGTCGTGCGCGATGCGCCGACGTTGCCCGGCGCGATGTTGCTGATCCAGCCCGATCAGGGCGACGGGCCCGCATTGCGTGAAGCGTTGCTCGAGCGCGGCGTGAACGTGGCCAGCGATCCGTTCCGCGAATGGCCGACGACGATGCTGGACGGCACGCGCTCGCGCCTGCCGCTCGCGGCGATCGACACACTCGCGAACTGGATCGTCGCACGCGCGCCGGGTATGGCGACTGGCGTCGAGACGCCGTCGCGAGCGGATCCGGCGTGGAATGGCGAATCGGCCGTCGCGCTCGACTTGCACGACATGACCGAGCAGGTCGTCGCGGTCGGTCCGGACCGGCTGGTCGGCGTGCTGTGCCGTCCCGCCGACACGCGGCCGACGAATCCGGTGGGGCCGGCGGTCGTGATCGCGAACACGTCGACGAATCCGCGCAGCGGCGAAGGGCGCTTCAGCGTGCGCCTCGCGCGCACGCTGGCACGCGCCGGCGTGACGACGTTGCGGATCGACGTGCAGGGCGTCGGCGATAGCGGGCCCGCTGCGCTGGACGATCAGTCGGGCGTCGTGTATTCGGCGCAGTCGAGCGACGACGTGGCCGCTGCCGCGGACTGGTTGCGCGCGCTCGGTCACCCGGAGGTCGCCGCGGCCGGCATTTGTTCCGGCGCCTATGCCGCGTTGCATGCGGCCGTGAAGACGCCGTCGCTCGGCGGCGTGATCGCGATCAATCTCGCCCGCTTCGTGTGGCCGGCCGGGCTCTCGCTCGAGGTGGTGCAGAAGCAGCGGAACAACTCGGTGCGCGGCTACTGGCTGTCGGTGCGCGACTGGCAGAAGTGGAAGCGTCTCGTGCGCGAACGGCGCGACCTGCGGCCCATCGTGCGGGCCGTGGCCGCGAATGCGATTGCGCGGGTCAGCGTGCCGGTGAAGGAACTCGCCGCGCGCGTCGGCTGGAAGCCGGGCATCGGCACGCCACGCGGCGTGATGCACGAGCTTGCGCGGCGCGACGTATGGACGACGCTGGTATACGGCGCGCTCGATCCCGGCATCGACGATGTCCGGCGTCACTTCGGCGCAATCGAGTGTGCGTTCCGGCGCTCGCGTCACGTGCGTCTGCATCTCGAGCCGCAGGTCGACCATGCGGTGTACGGCGCGGTCGGCACGGACATCGTGATCGACCGGTGCATGCAGGCGCTGGGCCGCGACGCGGCCCGACCGGTCGCGCGCGTCGCCGATCCGGCCACACCCGAAGCGGCCGCGCGATCGTACGCGAGCGTGTCGGTCGGCCGGTCGTGATGCGTGCGGCATCGTACGCGTCGGGCGCTTCGGGGTGCGATCCCCGTTACATATGAAGATCGGCGTTCGGTGGGGTCCCTCACAGACGCGCCGTTCGCCGTGGTGTCCAATCCCGTATCGGCTCACCGCCTGTCACGTCGCGACATGACCGGCCGGGATGCGTCAGTCCGGAACACCCGGTTGCTCATAGGGCGACTTCGCGTAGGGCGACTCGTACAACCTGTCGCTGCGCCATACGTCGTCGGCGGGAGCAACGGCCACGCGCGAGCGATGCGGCCGCCCCGGCACGAGCGGCCGGCGCAGCATGCCACGGGCGCGCGTGTCGGGCTGGACCGCGGCGCTGGCGGCGGGACGCATGAAGGCGGGCGTCGCGACCCCGGAGGCGGTTGCTGCGGGACCGGCGGCGTCGTTTGTCGCGGCGGCTTGCGCCGAACGTTGCAGCGGTGCCGGCGGAAGCACCGCCGACGATGCGAGCGCCGGCGCGTCGGCCGGGACGGCGGGCAACGTCTGCGCATTGACGGCGCAGGCAATGCCGGCCGAGATGATGCAGACGAGTGACGAAAGCGACGAAGAGCAGTTCATGACGAATCGTACGGAATGACGTGCGGTGTAGAGGGAGGTGCGGCGCCGCGATGCGAGCCGCGCCGGCAAGCGTAATGCCGGAATTCGCCGCGTTCGGCGGGTTACCACACAGTTTTGGAAGGGCACGATGTCAATCACCACGCAACCCGAATCGACGCCAGGGACGCCGCGGCCATGCACGGGCGGCACCCGTCGCGCACCGTGGCTGTCGCGCATGGCGATCGTGGCGGCCGCGTGCGCGCTGAGCGCATGCGTGCTGTCGCCGGGCATGACGTACCGGGCGCCTGCCGACCGTGACGCGAACGCGCGCGTGAGCGCCGATGCGTCGGGCTCGGGCGGCCTCGACGGCGTGCAGAACGTGTCGAGCGAGGAGCTGATCGAAATCACACCGGCATTCGTCGCGCAGCAGCACGCGGGCCGGCCGGCCGATGTCGACGCGGAAATCCGTCAACTGTTCGGCAAGCCGAAGCCGTACGCGATCGGCCCCGGCGACGTGCTCGGCATCGTCGTGTGGGATCACCCCGAGTTGAACTTGCCGACGACGCAGACGATGGGGAGCGGCGACGGTGTCGGCGCCAGTTCGGTTGCGACCGGTTACACGGTTGACGCCAACGGCAACGTGCAGTTTGCGTACGCCGGCCTCGTGCACGTGGCGGGGTTGACCGAGGCGCAGGCGCGCGCGCTGCTGACGAAGCGGCTCGGCGAATACGTGCGCAAGCCGCAGATCGCGCTGCGCGTGCAGACCTATCGCAGCAAGCGTGTCTATCTCGATGGCGAGGTGCGCACGCCGGGTCTGCAGATCGTCAACGACATGCCGATGACGTTGCCCGAGGCGATCGACCGCGCGGGCGGCTTCACCCCGACGGCCGACCGCTCGCAGGTCTCGGTCACGCGCGGCGACAGGACCGTGAACGTGAGCCTGCCCGCGCTGATCGCCGCGGGCGTGAACCCGTCGAACATCCTGCTGCGCGACGGCGATCTCGTGCGCGTGCGCGCGGCGAGCGACGCGAAGGTGTTCGTGCTCGGCGAGGTGTCGCGGCCCGCGACGCTGACGCTGACCGACGGCCGGATGAGCCTCGGCGAAGCGCTCGGCGACACAGGCGGCGCGAGCCAGTACACGTCGGACGCGCGCCAGGTGTTCGTCGTGCGGCGCGGCCCTGACAACCGTCCGCGGGTGTACCACCTCGACGGCAGTTCGCCCGCGTCGTTCGCGCTGGCCGACCAGTTTCCGCTCCAGCGTCGCGACGTCGTGTTCGTCGATGCGTCGTCGCTGGTGCGCTGGAGCCGTGTCGTCAACCTGTTGATTCCGTCGTCCGCGCAGGGCGCGCTGACGGCCAAGGCGATTTCGCCGTGACCCTCGTGACCCATTTCGTCATCGCGACCGCGCGTCGCGCCTACGGGACTGATACCGTATGACTTCTTCGACCCTGCCCGACCCGCACGGCGGGCCCGCCCTGCGGCCGTCCTATCCGGTGCGCCGCTACTGGAGCATGCTGTACGGCGGCCGGCGCCTGATCCTTTGCACAGCGCTCGCGGGCGCGCTCATCGGCGCCGTGTATGCGCTGTGTGCGGCTCCCGTCTACCGGACCGACATCCTGTTCCAGGTCGAGCAGAGCCCGACCGACTCGAAATCGACGTCGCCCACAGGCGATCCGTCATCGGTGTTCGACCTGAAGACGGACGCGTCGACCGAGATCGAAGTGCTGAAATCCCGCGCGGTGCTCGATCGCGCGATCGACAGCACCAATCTGGCCGTCGACGCACGGCCGCACTACCTGCCGCTGATCGGCTGGCGGCTCGTGAACGCGGCCGACGGGGTGTCGTCGCCGTTGCCGGGCGGCTATGTGTACGGCACCGAGCGCATCGACGTGCCGACCTTCGACGTGCCCAAGCGCCTGCTCGGCAAGCGGTTCGCACTGACCGTCGGCGACGACGGCGCCTACACGCTGCAGCGTACCGGCTGGTTCGGCCGAAGCGGCCCGGCATGGCAGGGGCGCATCGGGCAGCCGCTGCATGTCGAGACGCCGCAGGGGCCGCTCGACATCTTCGTGCGCGGCGTGGCCGGCAAGCCCGGCGCACGCTTTGAGCTGACGCGCTACAGCGACGAGGAGGCGACGGCCTGGCTGCAGAAGAACGCACTGATCTCGGAGCGCGGCAAGCAGTCGAACATGGTCGGCGTGACGCTCGACGGGACCGATCCCGTACACGACAGCCGTGTGCTGAACGCGATCGGCGACGCGTACCTGGCGCAGAACACGCAGCGCAAGTCCGAGGCGGCCGACAAGCTGATCCGCTTCATGGACGCCCAGTTGCCGCAGCTCAAGGCGCAGCTCGAAAAGGCGGAAAGCCGCTTCAACGCATTCCGGGCCTCGCACGGGACGGTCAATACGAGCGACGAGGCGCTGGCGTTGCGCCAGCAGTCGGTCGACATCGAGACGCGCGTGCAGACGCTGCAGCAGCGGCGCGAGGAATTGCTGACGCGCTTCATGCCGAAGCATCCGGCCGTGGTGGCCGTCGATGCCCAGCTCTCCGACGCGCAGCGTTCGCTCGACACGACACGCAAGCAGATTCAGCAACTGCCTACCGTCGAGCAGGGCGTGCTGCAGTTGCAGCGCGATGTGGCCGTCGACACGGCGCTGTACACGAACCTGCTCAATACGCGTCAGCAGATGATCCTCGCGCGGGCCAGCAAGACTGGCACCGTGCGGATCGTCGATACGGCGAAGGTCGCCGAGCAGCCGATCGGTCCGCATCGCGGGGTCGCCGTGATCGCCCTGCTGATGGTGGGCCTGCTGGCAGGCGCGGCGATCGTGATCGTCCGGCAGCGCATCGTCGGCACGATCGGCGATGCCGAGGAAATCGAATGGACGACAGGGCTGCCCGTGTTCGCGACCGTGCCGCACAGCCCGGCCGCGGCGCAAGCGGAATTGCGCCCGAAGGCCGGACGGCGCGGCGCGCGCACGCCGGTTCCGCCGGTGGCCGTGCAGGACGCGGCGCTCGAAAGCCTGCGCAATTTCCGCGCGGCGCTGCAACTGTCGATGCCGGGCGCGTCGAATCCCGTCGTGCTGATCTCCGGGCCGACGACGGGCGTCGGCAAGTCGTTCGTCGCCGCGAATATCGCATCGCTCGTCGGCGCGGCGAAGCGACGAGTCCTGCTGATCGATGCCGATCTGCGCAAGGGATCGCTGCACGAGCGGTTCCGCTATAGCCGCGCACCGGGCCTGTCGGACGTGGTGGCAGGCACCCACAGGCTCGACGAAGCGACCAAGCGCGGCGTCGTGCCGGGTCTCGATTTCATCGCGATGGGCAGCGTCGTGCCCGATCCGGGCGAACTGCTGCTGCAGCCCGCGCTCGCCGAACTGATCGAGCAGGTCGCATCGCGCTACGACATGGTCGTGATCGACGGGCCGCCGTTGCTGCCGGTGGCCGATGCGCTGGTGCTCGGTCGCCTCGCGGGAACCGTGTTCCTCGTCGCGCGCAGCGGCGTGACGACGCTCGCCGAACTCGACGAAAGCGCGCGACGGCTCGAACACGCGCATATCGACGTGCGCGGTGTGGTCCTGAACGATTACAAGGGCGCGCCGGGACGTTACGACTACGGCTATACGGATACGAACACGCATCAGGCCGCGTCCGGATATGCCGGGGTGATCGCGCCGCGTCAACGGGTGGAACGGGTGTCATGAACCGGCGAGCGGGCGGCGCACGGGGCGAGCCACGACAGCGCCCGGCGACGATGCGCAGGATGGCGCGCGTGCGCGGTGGCGGGGGCGGTTATACGGGCTATTGGTGGGAGGATCCGGCGCGCCTCGTGCTGATGTTCATCCTGCCGTTGTACGGATTGCTGTCGCTCAGCCTGCTGGGTGACCAGAAGTCGATTGCGCGGATCTACTTCGACGGCTACTACGCGTTCGTCGGCGCGCTGTTCCTGATGGTGGTGATGGCGGCGTCATGGCTCGCGACGACCGAAGTGCGGACGCGACGCGGCCCGCCGCCCGCCGAGGTCGAACTGTCGCCTCGCGTGCTCGATTTCGTGTTCGCGCTTGCGCTGTTCGGCTACGCCTTGTTGCTGAGCGGCATCGTCACGCATCCTGCACTGCTGGTCGCGTTCGTCCGCGGTGAAGCGAATGCATACGACATGCTCGATCTGAAAGGGCGCATCACGGGCCTCAGCACGTTCACGCAGGCGACCGCACCGTACGTTGTCCTGTATTTCTATGTGTTCAGGACCCCGGTAAAGGGACTGAATCGCTACAAGATCTACTTCGCCGTGCTCGCGGTGCTGACACTGCTGCGCAGCTTCATCTTCGCCGAGCGGCTCGCGCTGATCGAAATGGTGATGCCGCTTGCGCTCATGGTCGTGCGATTCCGCCTCGGCGGCAGGTATTCGCGGTTGCTGACGTTCGGCCCGTATGCGGCGATCCCGCTCCTGTTCGGGCTGTTCATCGCGAACGAGTACAACCGGTCGTGGGAAGCCTATTACGTCAACATCTACGACAACCTGTTCGATTTCGCGCTCGAACGTCTCGGCCTGTATTACTCGACGTCGTTGAACAACGGCGCGGGAATACTGAGTGTGCTGGGCTGGGACCAGGGCCACCCGATGTTCACGTTCGACTGGCTGCTGCGTTTCCCGATCATCGGCGCGACGTTGCAGCCGTGGCTCGACTCGGGAGACAGCATCAACCTGTTCCTGAACGGCTACGCCGATCCGGAGTTCAATAATCCGTCGGGGATTTTCGTTCACTTCTACGAGTGGGGCTGGTTCGGCTTGTTCGACGCGCTCGTGCTCGGCTGGGCGGTCGGCCGCAGTTATGCGGGCTGGCGGAGCGGGAACGGCTTCTGGTGTTGCGTACACGCGGTGCTGTTCGTGTCGGTCATGGAAGTCATGCGGACTCCAAACCTGTTCAGCGGGCGGAATTTCGTTCCGGTCGTACTGCTCATCGCCGTATTTCACTGGTTCGCCAAGGCTCGGGCACGCGCGGCGCCCGATGTCGCCGGCGCCGGATCAGATGGAGACGGAAGCAGGCGCGCCATCGCGCGCGGGAATCGCGCCGCGGACATCGATCCAGTGTTGTCGCGATAACAGCAAGGGTCGCGCGGTACGGGGCATGCGACCGCTTCATAGATTGCCGGGTCCCAAAACCAATATTTCCCGGAGCCACTACTTTTCATGGCTACTCACAAGCAGAAGTTTGAAATTCTGGACGGATTGCGCGGTATTGCGGCAATCAGCGTGATGTTCATGCATTTCCTTCAGGATCTGCCGATTCCGATACTGCAGAGCGCGTATCTTTCGGTGGACGTTTTTTTCATGCTGAGTGGATTCATCCTGACGCACTCTTACGGCGAAAGATTGCGGCAGGAGTCGTGGTGGGGCGAGTATCTGAAGCGCCGCGTGATACGCCTGTATCCGATGATATGCATCGGGCTCTCGATCGGGTTCGCGAGCCTCGTCGTCATGCGTATCCACGCGTCGGCTGCGTTTTCGATGGGTAACTTGGCGGCAGCCACCGGCCAGAACTATTTCCTCGTTCCGTATCTCGGTCGTTTCTCGGTGTCGGGCTTCGTCGGCGCGGCGAACCACGGCTTGCCGGCGGTCGATGACCCGGGGGTGTTTCCTCTGAATCCGCCTGCATGGTCGCTGTTCTTCGAGCTGTTCGCGAGTGTCGTCCTGATCGCGGCGATCAGGACGAATGCGCGGAATCTGCTGCGACTGGCGTATGCGTGTCTCGGCGCTTTCGTCGTTTATGGATGGCTCGTGGGCCTCGACAACGACAAGCTGACCGTCATCCTGAATCAGGGTTGGTCGGCCGATAACTTCATCGGTGGGTTCTTCAGAGTCGGCTACGGGTTCCTGCTGGGAGTGGCGATCGGGAAGATGCACGACGCCAGTCTCTCGGCCAGGCCGCACTGGTTTGTCGCCGGGCTCATCAAGAACGATTACATGCTGTTTGCCGCTTTCCTGCTGGTTGTCGTGTTTCCGACGTCGATCAAGGGAATTTACGCGCTGGCCGTGCTGTGGTTCGTCGCGCCCGCGCTGGTTTATCGGGGCGCCACGCTGGCTCCGAGCGGCAGGGTCATTGCCCGTATCAGTGCATTCCTCGGTTGGATCTCTTACCCGCTCTATTGTGTGCATTACCCGATCGGAAGGCTGGTGTTCGCGTATGCACCGCATGGCGACATCCACGTCGTCAGAACGGCGATGCTCGCGGCGTGCGTTTCGATCGTCTCCGCTGCCGTCCTCGCGAAATTCGTCGAGGAGCCGATCAGGTCGTATCTCGGCAAGCGCCTGTTCGGAAATCGACGGGCCGCGACCGGCAGCACGGTCAACGTCGCGTAATTGCGTCGATTCGCCGAGCATGTCGGCCGGTGGCGGCGCGACTACATGAAACTGCTAGTGTCGATCGGGACGCCGGGAGGTGCATGAGAGAAGGGCGTGTCGATCGAACGTTTTCCGATGACGACACGCCGCGATCGACCTACAGCGACTCGAAGATCTCCTTCATCATCTCCGCACTTCGGCTCCAGCGATATTTCTGCGCGTGCAGGCTTCCCTTGCGTTTGAGCTCGGCCCTGAGATCGGCGGAATCGAGCAGGCTCCGCAACTTCTGCGCGATGTCGTCCTGCGAATACGGATCGCAGTACAACGCCGCATCGGCGCAGACTTCCGGCAGTGCGGCCGATTTGCCGACCACCACAGGACAGCCGTATCGCATCGCCTCGAGCGGCGGTATGCCGAAGCCTTCATAGATCGACGGGTAAAGGAAGCACGCCGCGTTCTGGTACAGCGCCTTCAGTTGCTCGTCGCTGATGTAGCCCACGTACTTGATGTTCGGCTCGGCTGCCGAGAGTTGATCCTGCTTGCCGAACACGGTGGCGTTCTGCATGCCGACGATGACGAGATCGACCGACGGATCGTTGATCTGCCGGAACGCCGCGATCAGCCGTCCGAAGTTCTTGGTGGGATTCATGCTGCTGACCGCGAGCACGAACCGGCCCGGCGTCAGCGCATGCTTGTCGAGCACGCTCGTGTCCGGTTCCAGGGCGTCGAGGTGATCCGCGCCGAGCGGCACGACGCTGATCTTCTCCGCGGAAACGCCGCAATGATGCGCGAGGCGATCCCGCGAGAAACGGGAGTTGGTCAGCACGCAAACGGAGGTTCGCGCGAGGATCCAGAACATGATCCGGTACCACGCGCGAAACGCCCTGGAGAAATGCGCGGGCGTGTCGAACACCGCCGCGTCGTGCATGTAGATGATCTGGTTGCCGATGAAAATGGATGCCGAATTGCTGAGATTGACGATGCGGCCGCGCCGCGCGAACAACGGGAGAACCAGCTGCTCCCAGACCACGCCCTTGTAGAACCCCACCTTGACCGTCTTCGCGCCACTTACCTCGACGCCCGGCTGCGGCGGCACCAGCACGGTCACCGGATCCTGCGGCTGAAACTTGATCAGTGCGGCGATCAGTTCGCGCGCGACGCGTTGCACGCCGGTCGTTTTTTGCGTCGTGAATCGGCCGTTGTAGACGAGTTGCTTCGATTTCTTGAAAGCGGTCATGTCGATAAGGGAATGTCGAATTCGGAATCAGGCTTTGACGTGATCCGGAACAACCGGCTTGAAGTCGCGCGTGTCGACACGCGGCTCGTCGGTGTCGAGTCCGTAAAGGGCGTGCCACTGACGGAAGATCGCGTTCATCGAAAATCGCTGAATCGCCCGTTGCCGGGCAGCCGCACCCATTTCCTCGCGAAGCTGCCGGTCGTCGCGGAGCAGGCTCAGATATGCGGTCATCTCGTCGGCGTTCGACGCGACGTAGCCGGTCACGCCGCGAATCACCACGTCGCGATTGCCCACGACGTCCGTCACCACGGCCGGTATGCCGGCGACCTGCGCTTCGATCAGCGCGACCGGCATGCCTTCCCAGCGGGAAGTCTGGACATAGATGTCCAGTTCCGACGTCAGCTCGAGCGCGCGTGCGCGGGTTACCCAGCCGCTGCAGACGACGGCGCGACGCTGGCCGGGGTCCGGAATTTCGGCGGCGTCGCCGCCGATCCAGAGAAACTCGACGTCCGCGCCGTGCAGCGCGTCGGCCAGACGCACGAATGCTTCGTGATTCTTCTGGAACGACGCCCGACCGCTCATCCCGATGACGACCTTGCGATCGTCGCGCGTTCGACGCAGCGGAATCTCCGCCGCATTCACGCCGTTTTCCACCAGGACGGCCGACTTCGCACGAACCTTTCCCCTGATCTCGGCGAGTTCGCTGCCCGAGCACGCGACGATGGTTCCGCCGATATGCGCCGCGATGCGTTCGAAGCTCAGATAAGCGTATTGCTTCATGCGCGATACGTCTCGGCGCAGGAACGAGAGTCCGTGCGGCGAGTAGAGGACCCTTGCGTCCGGGGCGGCGATCCGGGCGGCGACTCGCCCCAGCACGCCGGCCTTCGACGAGTGCAGATGAATCGCGGTCGGCTTGCAGTCGCGCAGGTTCCGGACCAGCGCACGCAAGCTCCGCAGATCCTGTTTGATGCTCACCTCGCGCGCCATCTCGACGTATACGAGCTTCACATCGGGCAGGAAAAGCGTTGAAAAATCGGCCGGAGTTTCCGGTCGGATCGAATGCAGCACCGTCACGTCGACACCGGATGCCGCCGCATGGTTCGCGAGATGGGTCAGCATCGAAAGCACGCCGCCGCCAAATGCCTCGGCAATATGAACGATCTTTTCTTTGGTCATCTTTGGGTCTGGCGATCCGATCGCACACTCATCGCCCATCGTGACGATGAGTCGCCTGCAAATCGTGCGGTCTCGGTGTCCGGTTCGTTAAACTATGCATTCCTGATTGATAAATGCATGGTGTCCTTGACCATTGGATCCTGGGGTCGCGGTCGCATGTATGAGCTGGCGAGGCGGCCGGATGATTTCAGCCGATGCAATATCGGGTAGACGTAGCCGGAGAGCACCGAACACGATGCGGTACGGAGAATCCATGCGGCGCGCTACGCGTCGGCCGGATTTCTCCGAACATCGGATGCCGGTGTTCGACTACGACGACTGGAGAGAACACGGCGAGATCCGGTCTGCGCGCGTGAATCCACTGGTCCGGATCATTGTGCAGCCCATGCGCGACCCACTGGGTGCGATGGCTTACCGAAGGAGCGATTTGGCGCTGGATGCGCTGGCCCGACGCGGCTATCGAGCGTCGGCGCGATGCCCGGATGACTTGCGCACGCGTGCGAGAGGGTTGGAGATGTAGTGAATCGCGCGATTGCTGAGCGTTGCCGACGGCAGCAGACATGCCAGTGAAAGCCCGGCGACGGCTACTTTCTTGGCAGGCCCCCAGAACGGATTGCGCAGCACGGTTTGCCAGTAGCGGCCGGATTCGCACAGGAACCAGCGCCAGCGCCGCACGAGCGGAGCGCGATACAGCGTGCTTGCGAAGCGGGCCTTCTCGATCGCGAAGTCGAGCGGCGCGATCGGCAATGTCTCGTGCAGCCTCGTGCCGGCGATCATGCGCAGCGTCGACCAACGGCGTTCAGCTTTCAGCGCGCCGGTCGCGGCGTCTTCCGAATTGGTGAGGGCAAGTGACGGCGTATCCTCGGCCGGCCGCGTATCCGACTGCTGATGCACGCGATAACCGCCGAGCGTTGCATCGATCATGTGCACGGCGCCGAGCAACGCGATACCGTAGATCGCGTAGAAATCGGCGCCATGCAGATTGTCCGGCGTGACGGGAACCGGAAAGATGCGCTTGAGCGCATCGACCCGATACGCGTTGCCGGATGCCGGCGGCGACGGGTACAGCCAGCCCGCGCGCAACAGTCGGCCGCAATCGGTGTCGACGGCCGACTGCGGCACGCTCGCCCCGGTCACCGCACCGTCCCGCGCGATCACGTCGAGCCGGAAATGCACCTTCACGAAGTCGCCGGACGCGAACGCGGCCAGCACGCGGATCGCGGCGTCGTCGTAGAGCAGGTCGTCCGCGTCGAGCAGGATGACGTAGCGCGTCGTGACGTGCTCGAGCGCGCGGTTGTATGCGGCGACCTGACCGCGATTCTCCTGAAACACCGCCGTCACCCGCTCGCCGTACGAGCGAATGATGTCGCGCGAATCGTCGGTGGAACCGTCGTCGACGACCAGCACGCGTACACCGCGCGCGGTCTGTGCGAGCGCCGAATCGATCGCGTCGCGCAAGTAAGCGCCATGGTTGTAGTTGCAGATTGCGATGGTCAGGTCGGTCATGAACGGGTTCTGGACGAGCGAAGAGCGGACGATGCGGGTGCGGCGCGCATGGGACCCCGTCGGGACCACGACGCCGGATCGGCGGCGGCCGGTGCCTTTTGGTTATGCCGCAGCGCGGTCGCGTCGCACGATGACCATGATACGCGTCGCCAATGTGCACTCGGTTCGCGAGCCTACCGTTCGGCGATTCGCGTCACGGGAGGCGCGACGAATGATCAACGGTACGTGAGCGCACGCCGCGCAGGACGGAGGCATTGGTCTGTTGACGCACCGAAACGCGCCTGGTTCGAATGATCTAATCGAACGTATCGCGTCGCCCGCTTCGGCGGTATCACGGGCTGGCAATCCGGCTGGGATCCCGCGTTCGGATGCGCCAGCCGACGCGCCTGAAGTCATTCGAGGGAGTCGATTCGATATGTATAGATCACCAAGCCCGTTTCTCGCATGCGCGGCGATCGCCGGCATGTGCGTGGCAGGCTGGCTGGCGTGGCCGGGCGGTGCCATGGCGGCGCCCGGCACGCCCGCACCCGGCGCGCTTCATGCGAGCATACCGGATGCATACGTGCGTCCCGCCGCGGACGGTGCAGATCAGGCCGACATGCTGCAACGTGCGCTGGACGCATTGCAGCCGGGCCAGCGACTGATATTCGCGCCGGGGCGGTACGTGATCGGCCGTTCGCTGGTCGTGAGGCAGCCGAATGTGGTGTTGTCGGGCTACGGTGCGACGCTGATCGCGACAACCCCCGACGACCAGACGATCGAGATGCGCGGCGACGGTACGACACTCGTCGGCTTCCGGCTCGCGGGAACCGGCACGACTCGGCTCACGACGCCCGCATCGACGAAGGTCGAGGTCACGGGGCGCGGCGTGCAGGTGCTCGACAACGTGATCGACGGCGGCGCCGGCGCCGGCATTTTCGTGTTCGGCGGCGCGGACGTCGCGATCGTCGGCAACGAGGTGCTGTCGACGCTGGCGGACGGCATTCACATGACGCACGGTTCGCACAACATACTCGTGCAAGGCAACGTCGTGCGCGGCACCGGCGACGACATGATCGCCGTGGTGAGTTACCAGGCGGAAGGCGTGCTGACGCGCAACGTGCTGATTACCGGCAACTCGCTGGAGGGCAATCCGTGGGGCCGGGGCATCACGGTGGTCGGCGGCGCGAACGTCACCATCTCGAACAACATCGTGCGCAACGTGCAGGTGAGCTCGGGGATTCTCGTCGCGCAGGAAGACAGCAACCGCACCGCCGGCTCGTCCGATATCCGCATCGAGAACAACTCGATCGCGGATATCCAGACCGCGGCGGGCCGGCCCGATCCTCGCCCGATCACACAGCAGGCGGCGATCGAGGTCAGCACGTGGTCGGGTTCGGTGTCGCGCGTGACCGTGATCGGCAACCGCGTATCGCATGCGCGATTCGACGGCATTCGTCTGTGGGGAAACGTGTCGGGCGTGCGTCTTGCGGACAACGAATTATCGGAGATCGGCGGAATGCCGGTCCGGATCGACCCGGCGCACGATTGCGCGACCCGCCGGCCGGTGACGGCATCGGGAGGGCGGGCGAAGGGCACGCAGTGTGCGGCCGGGCATCAATCGCCGTCGGTGGCGGGTGACGCGGTCGGCGCGGATACGTCGTTGTTGCCGCGCGCGCGCGAGTCCGTCAGGCAGGCGCGCTGGTCGCAAGGCGGAATCGACTGATGGTGCGACGCGTGGGCCGCCGGTCCGAGGCGACATACGGTGAACGGACCGCCGCCGCTTGTTCGCGCGGCGGCGCTCGTCATCGTCACGCGCGCCGCCGCGATTCGCACGCGCCTACCGGATGACGTCGCGTTCCGCGGCTTCCTCGTCCGGTTCGCGCGAGGCGAGCGACGGTCGCTGCCGCGCAGCCTCGACGACCGGCCGTCCATATTGATCGTCGAACCGCACGATATCGTCTTCGCCGAGATAGTTGCCCGACTGCACCTCGATGATCTCGAGCGGAATCCGGCCGGGATTCTCGAGACGGTGAACCTCGCCGACGGCGATGTAGGTCGATTCGTTCTCGCTGAGCAGAAAAGTTTCGTCGCCGCGCGTGACCTTCGCGGTGCCGCGCACGACGATCCAGTGCTCGGCACGGTGATAGTGCATCTGCAGCGACAGCCGCTTGCCGGGCTCGACGACGATCCGCTTCACCTGGAACCGCTCGCCGAGATCGATCGAATCGTAGTGTCCCCACGGCCGCTGCACCTTGCGGTGTTCGCTTGCCTGCGGGCGCTGCTCGGTCTTCAGGCGCGCGACGATGTTCTTCACGCGCTGGACGTCGTGCTTGTTCGCGACCAGCACCGCATCGGGTGTCTCGATCACGACGACGTCCTTCATCCCGACGCACGCGATCAGCCGGCCTTCCGAGCGCACGAGACTGTCCTGCGTGTCCTCGAACACGATCGGGCCACGCGCGACGTTGCCGTGATCGTCCTTCGGCATGATTTCCCAGATCGCATCCCAGGTGCCGACGTCCGACCAGCCTGCGGAAAGCGGGACCACGATGCCGTCGATGCCAAGTTCGGGGTTCTCCGCGAGACGTTCCATGACCGCGTAGTCGATCGAGTCGGACGGACACGCGTCGAAAGCCGCCGCGTCGATGCGGAAGAACGGATCCTCGACGGTGCCCGCGCGCCATGCGGCGTCGCAGGCCGCATGGATGTCGGGTGCGAGCGCGCCGATGGCCTTCAGCCAGATCGATGCGCGCGTGATGAAAATCCCGCTGTTCCACCAATAATCGCCCGAATGCAGGTAGCGTTCGGCGAGTGCGGCGTTCGGCTTCTCGACGAACCGCCCGATTGCATAGCCGCCTTGGCCGCCGAGGCGACCGGCGCGCGGTTCGCCGACCTGGATGTACCCGTAGCCGGTTTCCGCGCGGCGCGGCAGCACGCCGAGGGTGACGATCGAGCCTTCCTGTGCGTAGCGCGCCGCGCGTCCGATCGCTTCCTGGAATGCGGCGACGTCGCCGATCACGTGATCGGCCGGCATGACGACGAGGATGGGATCGTCCGCAAGCGCACTGGCGTCGAGCGCCGCGAGCGTCAGCGCAGGTGCCGTATTGCGCGCGGACGGTTCGAGCAGGATACGGGGAGGCGCCGCGCGCCCGACCACCTGAGCGGCGCTCATGATGCGATGCTGTTCGCCGCATACGAGCAGCAGCGTGTCGCCGAGTGCCGCGTTCGCGATGCCGTTCAGGCGGCGCGCGGTCGACGACAGCGGCGATTCGTTCGAGGTCAGCTCGATCAACTGCTTCGGATACTGCTCTCGCGACAACGGCCAGAGGCGCGTGCCCGAACCGCCGGCGAGAATGACGGGCAGGATGCAGGGCAGCTCCGGTTCGGGAACCGGGCGAAGGGTGGCGCTCATCGATTGGCTCCGGTATCGGCGGACAGCCGGTTGTGCGCGCGGCCGTCGACGCGCGCGTCCTCGTTTCGCGATCGCGGCGCGGAGATGGCCCGTGACAGGAGCTGGCGCAGCGCGCCGGCGGCGCGGTCTGCCGGTCGGACGAGACCGACGAACGGCGCACCCTGTTCGAGATAGGGGCCGTAGGCCTTGCGGAATCCGAAACGCTTGTAGAAGGACTGGCGTTGTGCGGGCACGTGCGTGCGCACAGCCACGTCGGGCCATGCGGCTTGCGCGGCCGTGAGCGCGCGCTGCATCAGCTGTTCGAGGGTGCGGTCGTCGCGACATGCCTCGCTTGTCAGTACCTTGTCGATCACGACGTCCGGATCGGCGTCGTCGCCGGGGAGGACGCGCGCATAGGCGACGACTTCCGTCGTGTCGCCCTTGTGCATGCACGCGAACACGTGCAGTGCGTGCGCATCCTTGCCGTCGATGTCGAGATGCGTGTGCGCGTCCTCGACCACCAGCACCGCGTTTCGCGAGCGCAGGATTGCGTAGAGATCGATGGGGCTCAGATGTTCGAATTCACAACAATGCCATTCCATGATGCGGTCCTCGTGTGAAGCCTTCAGCACGCCGTGCCGCATGAACGTGTTCGTTCCGTGCGGCCCGACGATATCCATGATGCGGATGCGGCGCACGGCGGTCTGTTCGAAAGCGTACTCACGCTCCCGTTATTCCTGTTTCGCGCGGCCGATGCCGGCTGCGCGACACGGGCCGCGTGCCGCGAACGGGGCAATGTGCGGTAGCACACGGTGGCCGTATGGCGGCTTTCCCATAATTGAATCGTCGCGACGCACCACTGCGAAATCCGTAGCGATGTCGTCCGCATCGAAGCGATTGAAGAACCGGGGCCGTACTTGAAGATTGCGATCGTTCACGGCAGGCAGGTCGCGCCTCGCGATCGGCTGTCGCTCGCAAGCCAACGTCCATCGCATCGCCGGTTTCCGCGCGGTGCGCACATCCTTCATCGGGCCGCGATCATTTCGCCGCGCCGGTCAACACGCGCATACTTGCCATGTACTGCTGCGCGACTCTTTTCGGGCTGCATGCGGGCTTGCACCAGCGCGGTGCCTGTCGCATCGGCACGTCGGCAGCGACAGGGGGCGCGACAGGCATGGAGGTCATGCTGCATCGCGGCAGGAGACGGATGGTCCGGCCGGCCGCTTCGTTACGATGTTGTAACGAACACGCCCGGTTTGCTCGCGTTCGATGCGTCATGCTGCGTCGCGCGCGACGCACGATTACCGACGTGTGGAACATGCATTGCGGACTTTTTGTGCGATTCAGGCGAGAATCGCGGGCAATGGGAGGGGCCGATCTTGCAGAAAAGTGGGATTTGCCACTGATTGACGGGAATGGTCGTAGATAATCAAATCTGAGTCGCTAAACGCGCGCCGCGCAGGCGGAGCGGCACCGTAATCGGCTGAATCGATGTTTAGCTTTTGGTAACAAGGGCATCTCGATACGGGATGTAAATTCAGGAGCGGATGAAATGAGGTCACCATTCCGAAAGCGGGTTGGCGGCCATCCGGTTCAGCATCGGGCGCGACTGTCGTGTACGACGCGACGCAAATGCGGACGGAATTCCCGTTTGCCGACGTGCTCCGCCTGACGGCGCGTCGCATGAAAGCCGGAACGCCGCGGCTCCCGCGGCCGTGCGTTCCCTTCGAGTTCGATGACAACGAGGCCGGATGACATCCGGCTCGACCTCCGGGGGCTCTCGCCGTGTGCAGTTTCGATCTTCGCCAAAGCTGCGGAAACGCAGCGCGGACAGGCGGCCATGCGCCGCCGTCCGCAGCGCACGCGAACGGTTCGCGGAGTGGAGAAAGTGATGGTTCGTTATGAATATGCCAATAACGCGCGATAAGAGCGCCGGCGGGGGGAGGACTACCGGGCAGCGTCCTCTGATTTACTGGACCCGGTCGCCGTCCGTCATGCTGCGCAAGGAACTTGCCCGGCGTGACTGGAAAGTGACGGTCGTTGCGCACGCAAACGAATTGCGCGACACCTCCGGCGAAATCACCTGCGGCATCCTCGATCTGAGCGGCGGCCACGCCGACGCGATCGGCAGCATCGCGTCGACCTGCGCGTCGATGCGCGATGTCGTATGGGTCGCGCTCGTCGAAACCGGTCAGACGGCGTCGCCGAACGTGCGCGCACTGTTGCGCGACTATTGCTTCGACTACATCACGTTGCCCGCGTCGCACCAACGAATCGCCGATACGGTCGGCCATGCGTACGGAATGGAATGCCTGTTCGCGCGCGATCGCGAAGCGCTCGAATCGCGGGAGCACGGCATCGTCGGCACCTGCAGCGCGATGCTGCGGCTGTTCGATACGGTGCGGCGCTTCGCGCGCACCGACGCACCGGTGTTCGTGTTCGGCGAAACGGGAACCGGCAAGGAACTGACGGCCGTCGCGATCCATCGTCATTCGGAACGGCGCAACGGCCCGTTCGTCGCGGTCAATTGCGGTGCGATCCCGCCCCACCTGCTGCAATCGGAACTGTTCGGCTACGAGCGCGGCGCGTTTACCGGCGCGAACGCACGCAAGATCGGCTACGTCGAGGCCGCGAACGGCGGCACGCTGCTGCTCGACGAAATCGGCGACCTGCCGCACGAGAGCCAGGCGAGCCTGCTGCGCTTCCTGCAGGAGCGTGCGATTCATCGCCTCGGCGGCAGCGATCCGGTGCCGGTCGACGTGCGGATCGTCTCCGCGACGCACGTCGACCTGCGCGAAGCGATGGAAGAAGGGCGTTTCCGCGCGGACTTGTTCCACCGTCTTTGCGTGATGCGCATCGATCAGCCGCCGCTGCGTGCGCGCGGCAAGGACATCGAGCTGCTCGCGCATCACATGCTGGAACGCTTTCGTGGCGACGCGCGCCATCGCGTGCGCGGCTTCTCGACGGATGCGATCACGGCGCTCTACAAGCACGACTGGCCGGGCAATGTCCGCGAGCTGATCAACCGCGTGCGGCGCGCGGTCGTGATGACGGAAGGGCGCCTGATCACCGCGCAGGACCTCGAGCTCGAATACTGTCTCGACGCGGCGTCGCCGTCCGTTGCCGATATCCGCAAGTCGATCGAACGCGAAGCGATCGAAACCGCGCTGCTGCGCACGCGCGGGCGCGTCGCCGCTTCCGCGCGCGAACTGGGCGTGTCGCGTGCCACGCTCTATCGCTGGATGGAAGCGTACGGAATCGAGCGGCCGCGCGGCACGGGCTCGTCGGACTGACGTGCGCGGCGCGGCCGTGCGACCGTGTGAGCGGTCCCGCCCGGGTTAGCCGGCCAACGCGGCGCGCACGGTTCGCGCGGCGTTGACCGCACGGATCTCGACGGTCGGTGGCGCGCCTGCGGCCGCATGGTCGCCGGTGTTATCCAGCGGCACGAGCGCGACGCGTGCCGGCGTGCCGGGCGCGAGATCGAACCATTCGTCGCGCGGCACGAAGCCCGGTGCGTCGATCTGCACATGACGCGCGACGTGGCGCGTATCGATGTCGACGTGCCACGTGTCGCCGGTGCGCGACACGCATGCCTCGATGCCGGGTTCGCGGCGGGCGAACACGGCCGGATGCGTGCGGGACGGAAAGTAGAAGGCCTGCGACAGCAGCGTGCCGTCCTCGGCGCGCAGCGTCGCGACGACGGTGTCGTGCTCGCACGGGCCGAAGCGATACGCATAGGTCCAGTCGAAAAAGCGGCCGAGCAATTCGGCCGACTCGAGCCGCACAGCGTCGTGCGCGGCGATCCGGAGGGCCCCGCCGGCCCGCGCGACCGGCGTACGGCCGTCGCGCAGCGCGACCAGCTCGACCGCTGCCGACAGCGGCGCCGGCCGTTCGTTGATCACATGCACGTCGAGCCCGTTCAACCCTTCGTCGACGAGCAGGACCTGCACCGGTTGAAGTACCTGGCGTAGCGCATACCATGCCGATTTTGGCCGATGCGTCGCATCGAGCAAGCCCCATCCGGCGCCCGCCATCACGTCCTGGAACTGCCAGACGAGCGCACCCGCGCAGCGTGAGCCGGTGCGCCGCCATTCCGAGAACGTGTCGCGCATCAGGTCCGCGATCACCGCGCGCGACAGCTCGAAGTAACGCGCCGGATCCTCGCGCCGCAGGCGGTCGGGTGCCACGTCGTACAACGTCTGCAGATAGTGATCGCGAATATCGTCGAAATCCCACGACGTGCCGGGATCGCGCGGCACGGCCGCTTTCCAGCGCGGCTCATGAACGCCCGGCCAGCCGAGGCTTGCGAGCATCGCATCGCACGGCACGTTCGCGAACGCGAGACATTCGCTTGCGAAGCGCACGTCGGCGCGACGCGCGTCGTCGAGCGGGCGAAGGTACGCGCCGACGCCGTAATAGTGCGACACGCGTTCGCGCGGCATGAACGGCAGCACGCCGCCGTCGGGCGAGTCGGGGACGTAAAGCGCGTCGGGCCGTCGCGCCGCCGCATGGCCGGCGAGGCGCTCGGCAGTCAGTTCGAGGAAGCGCTGCTTCGGCCCGAGCCCCGACATCGCGGCCTGCTGCGCGATCTCGCTGCCGCCGCACAGAACCGCGAGCGATGGCGATGCGCGGTGGCGCGTGAGGAACTGTTCGGCTTCGCGATCGACGGCGTCCGCGAACGCGCGATCGTCGAGCGCGTAATCGAAATTCGCGAACATGAAGTCCTGCCAGACCAGCAGTCCGAGCCGGTCGCACCACGCGTGGAATGCGTCGGCCTCGTACGCCATCGTGCCGCCGACGCGAATCATGTTGAAGCCGGCGTCGCGCGCGAGTCCGAGCAGCCGGCCATAGGTTGCGTCGTCGGCGTGCAGCGCGAGCGGTGCGGCGCTGCTCCAGCAGGCGCCGCGCGCGAACACGCGCACGCCGTTCACGCGCAGGCCGAAGCCCTTGCCGTCGTCGCCCGCGTCCTGCTCGATCGTGCGAAAACCCGTCGCGCCGAGCGGTCGTCGATCGGCGCCGATGTGCAATGCGACTTCATAGAGCACCGGTTCGCCGTGCGTGTGCGGCCACCAGCGGCGCACGTTCGGCACCGCGACGGTCGCGTGCAGCCGGTCGGCGCCGCTGCGCTCGAGCGTCGCGTGGTGCTCGCCGCACGACAGCCGGGCCGTGAACGCATCGGGCAGCGGCCCGGCGAACGCGAGTTCCGCGTCGAGCCAGCCGGTGTCGCCATCGATGCGCGCATGCAGGTCGCAATGAACGAGAACGGGCCCGTCGGCCGGATCGAGCACGTCGACGGGCCGCCACGGTCCGGTCGGCACGCAGCGCGGAAACCACCCGGGCATGTGCCCGAGCAGCGACGTGCGAACGGTGCGCAGCGTCGCCGGTTCGGTCAGTCGCGTGCGCCAGCGTGCACGGCGCGGTGCGCGCACGTCGCGCAGGTGCGGCGCGAGGGCGCGGAAGCAGACGGTCAGGCGGTGTGTGCCATCGAGCGACACGGGCACGTCGTGCGCGACGAACATGCTGTCGGAGCGCAGGATCGGCGTGTCGTCGAGCCAGGCTTCGGCGAGTGTCGCGAGGCCGTGAAAGCGCAGCACGCGCGGCCCGTGCCCGTGCAGTTCGACGCGATACCAGTGGTCGCGCTCGTCGAGCGACGCCGTATCGTCGGGGCGTCCGGCCTGCACGAGCGCTTGCGCGACCGTGCCGGGGACGGGGGCGGCGATCCAGCCGTCGGCGGGAAGATCGCGCGGCCCGCGCGTGGCGCCCGCTGCCGTGGCGAGCATCGACCACGCGAGCGCGGCGGGCGCGCGTCTCACCGCATCGACGGCACGGAGGCCGCGTCGACGCGAACGGGCACCGCGCGCTGAAGCGGCGGGGTGATCTGCCGCGCGCAGTCGATCAGGTCGGCGTAGGCCGCTTCGATCGCTTCGAGCGTCGCGTCTCCGCGCTCTTCCTTGCCGCGCGCGCAGGCCCGCGCCAGCCGGAACTCCAGCACCATCGCCTCGGACGCGATGCGGTCGCAGGCGGTGCGAATCTCGGCGAACGGTCCGACGCAGCCGCTTGCCTGCAGCCAGCGCGCGTAATGGCCGAACAGTTCGAAGTTTGCACCGAGTTGGCGCACCGAATTGAACGAGTACGCATGGAACCGTTCGAGCGGCGAATCGGCGAGCGATTTCGCATCGATCTGCAACTGGCGCCGGAACGCCGCGACCGGATTGACGACCGGCAGGCGGCGCAGATGGCGCTGCAGCGCCGCGAGCGAGGCTTCGCACAGCGCGCGCTCGTCGAGCGGCGCGAAACGCCGCTTCGCGCACTCGACGTACGGCGGCAGCGGCATCGGCGAACCGCCGCCTACGAGGCCGTCGTAGTCCACATCCTCGGCCACGTAATAGCCGCTGTTGTGGAAGTAGCCGATCTGGCGGTGCGTGCGATCGATCGAGTCGATGCCGATCGTCGTCTTCGTATGCTGCGCGCGGTAGCTGCTGCCGCGCGTGTCCGGCAGGAACCACGCGTCGACCTCGACGATCATCAGGTGACCGCGTGCGACCTGCGTCTCGATGTGCTGGTCGAGCGGCTCGTAGATCGAATGCTCCTGCACGACGATTCCGTAAAGCCGCTCCAGTTCGTCGTGCGGAAACTTGAAGAACGTGAACTGGTCGCCCTCGAAATCGAGCGCGATCGTAAACGGCAGTGCCGCGTACGGATTGAGGCCCCACCAGCGGAGCACCTCGAGCCACATGTCGACGTAGCAGTTGGTCTGCTTCCAGACCATCTCCTGACTGTGCAGCGGGTGCGGCCGGTAATGGCGTGCGCGGTGGCGCACGTCCTCGAACGACGCGTCCTCGCCGTCGCGGGACACGAATTTCATCGCGTACCCCACAGCACGTCGCGAACGTCGGCCGGCCATGCGTCGATGTCGAAACCGTGATGACGGAACAGCGCGAGCGTCAGCCGCTCGAGGCCGAAGCCGACACAGCCCGTGTGCGCGACGTCGCCCGTCGCGGTGCGGATGTCCCACAGCAATCCGAAGTGATCCATGTGGTAGTTGAAGCTCAGGCACGCGGTCTGGCGATCGTCGTGCTCGATGGGGATCAGAAGCTCGAACTTCAGGTTCTGCTCGCGCTGGCTGTTCGCGACGATCTTGCCGCCGCGCCCGAAGAACGGATCGTTCGCGAGATCGATCGCGTTCGGCAGGCGCAGCGCCTCGATCATCCGCGTGCCGCGCTCCATCCACGTCGCGCGGAACGCGACGATCTGCTCGGGCGTGCCGATCCGCACGTATTCACGCATCCGGAACAGCTGCATGCGGGTCGGGTCGAGCGACGGCTCGTGGCGGAAGCAATACGAGAACACGTCGACGATGCGGCCGTCGTCGGGCAGCGCACCCGCGCGCGCGACGACCGGATAGACCGGGTAGCAGGCGGCCGGCGTCAGCACGACGTAAGTCGGCTTCTGGCTTTCGGTCCAGTCCTCGCCGCGGTCGAGGCACTGCAGCACGCGCTGGTGGCGCTGCTCGTCGCCGCAGAACGCATGCACGCTGCCCGCGAGCTGCGGGAAGCTCTTCATGTATTCGCTGCGCTCGAACTCGGTGCGGCTCATCGCCGGCGGGAAGCGCAGCACTTCGGCCTGCTGGTCGGCGCCGAGGCGCGTGACGAAGGCGTCGAGCGCTTCGACGACGCGCTCGAACCGTTCGCTGCGGCCGAACAGGCCCTGGATGCCGGTGGACACGAGCAGGCCCGCATCGATCAGCGCGTCGCGCAGCGGATTGACGCCCGCGCGGTCGAGCGGTGCGTCGGACGGGGTGGCGGCAGAGGGCACGGACAGGCGGTCGTTCACGAATGTTTCTCCAGCGTCGTGGGACGCAATGCGAGCAGCAGGCTCGCGGTATTGGCGGCAATGCGGTCGTTGCTGATCATCAGCGGTGCCGCGTGCAGGTCGCGCAGGTGGCGGCCGATGCTGAACGGCGTGCCGTGCTTGTAGCCGGCCATTCCGCAGATCATCATCGCCTGCTGTGCGACTTCGAGCGCGGTCGACGACACATAGGTCTTCAGCGTGTTGATCTCGGCGGCCCAGGCCATGCCGGCCGACCACGAGCGGGGCGACGCGCTGGCATGGAGGCGCAGTACGTTGTCGACGCGGGCCTGCATCGCCTGCATCAGCGCAAGCGATTCGGCGATGCGCCGCGACGCGGGCGACGGCGCGCCGTCGGTCTGGCGTGCCTGCGCGCGGAAGAACTGATGCGCGCGATGGAACGCATCGCCGGCCACGCCGATCCACACCGCCGCCCACAGGATGTGCGAAACCGGCACCATCGTCTGCTCGGCGATCTGCGCGAACGGCACGGGCAGGCATTGTTCGGTCGCGCCCTGTGCGTCGAGCACGAAGCCGTTGCTGCACGTTCCGCGCATGCCGAGCGTGTCCCATTCGCCGCGGCGCGTGAGCGTGTAGCCGTCGCGCAGCAGCGTGACGAGCACCTGCTCGGACGCCGGCGCGTCTGCGTCGCGCCGCGCGGTCGCGAGGATGCCGTCGGCATAGTCGCCGTACGAGATCGTCGGTGCGGATTTGTGCAGCCGGAATGCGCCGCCGTTGGCTTCGAGCGCGCACTGGCTTGCGCGCAGGTTGCCGCCGACCCCGTCTTCGGATGTCGCCGACGCGAGCAGCCACTGATGGCGCACGAGCTGCTGCAGGAACAGCTTGTGCCAGCCCTGGTCGGCAGCGTGATTGACGATGCACGCGACCTGGATCTGGTGCATCGCGAACACCATCGCCGACGATGCGCACGCTTGCCCGAGGATCGAGCATGCCGATGCGATGTCGGCCAGCGACGCGCCGGCACCGCCGAGCCGGGTCGGGACCATTGCGCTCAGCAGGCGGCGCGCGCGCATGGCCTCGATCGCTTCGACGGGGCAGCGCGCATCGCGATCGACCGCATCCGCATGCTGGGCGGCGATATGCGCGACGGCATGCGCGGCCTCGTCGAGCCGGTGTGCTTCGTCGTCGGCCGCGAGTTCGGGAAGCAGCGCGCTCATGCGGAATGCTCGGAGCGTTGCAGGGTCGCGATCGTATCCGCGAGCGCGTCGATGCTGCGGAACAGATTGCGGTTCAGCATCTCGTCGGGAATCTCGATGTTGAACTGCTTCTCGATCGCGAGCATCAACTGGATCGTGTCGAGCGAGGAGAGGCCCGCTTCGTAGAGGTCGTCCCCGTCACCGATCGAATCGATCGCGGCTTCGAGGTGGGCGACGTGCTTGAGGATGGTTCTGATTTCGTTTTTCACGTGCTGCTCCGGCGTGTGTGGTGTCGTCCGCACGGGCGGACGCGCGCAGCGCGCTGACATCCCCCCGGCAGTCCGGCATCAGTAGACCATTCGCAAGCACGGTGTTCTGTTCGCCACCCTACAATCGGCTGACTCGGATCGCACGCGTGCGCCGAAACGCCGTGCGCATCACGCGCGTGCCGCAGCGGCCACGCTCGAGTCGGCCGACAGGATGCGCTTCATCTCGTCGCGCACGATCGCGCGGCAGCCGCACGACATTTTCTCGAGGCCCGCAAGGTCGGCAAGCTCGATCGAGCTCCGGTACTGGCGGATCAGGCCGAGTTTCTGGATCTCGCCGGCTGCGTCCGTGACCGTCTCGCGCCGCACGCCGAGCATCTGCGCGAGCATGCTGTGAGTCACCTGGATCTCGATGCTGCGCGACCGGTCGTAGGCAAGCAGGAACCATCTGCATAACTGATGTTTGAGCACATGATGGCGGCTGCAGAACGTGATCTGCGATACCTGGGCCATCAGCAGCCGCACGCAGACGAACACCAGATGGCGAATCACCGGCGATGCATCGAACGCGGCGGCGAAGATGCGTCGGTCCAGCCGGTAGACGAAGCCGTCGCGGCATGCGACGGCACGGCAGGGCATCCGGCCGCTGCCGCCGATCACGTCGTCGCACACGACGCTCTCGCTGCCGATCTCGGCCACTTCCAGCGTCATGCCGCCGGACGATACGTACTGCAGCGAAATCGCCGTCGTGACGGGCAGGTAAACCGCGGTGAGCATTTCGCCGGGTTCGCACAGCACCTGGCCCGATTTCAGGTGAACGAGCTGAAGATTGGCAATCAGCGTGGCGCGTTCCTCGCGGTCGAGGGCCGCGAGGAACCGGTTGGCGTCGAAGCTGTGGGAGAGCTCGATCATGCCGCTCGCGTGGGCGACGGCGTCATTGGCCTGGTGGGTCACGGCGCATCCTCGTAGGGGGCGGTCGCACGTCGCGCGGCGGCATCCATGGGGATTTAGCACGCGCGTGCGGATTTGAGTTCGTCGGAATTCGAATGCCGATGGCGGGAAAAGGCTAGCATGCAATTGAATTCGATAAATTGCGCGCTGCGTAACTTCACAAAGTTTGACGATTAGAGATAAACGGAAACGTTATATGGATTTGAAGATCATGTTTTCACGAGTTAATCGAATTGATATGGATCGGCGGTTAAGTTGGGAATTCGATGACGATCTGGAATCAATCGGGAAGCGATGCATATCGTACAGGTAAAATATTAAGAATGCATTGAACATTATTTGACAATTGAGATTTTAGTCATGAATTTATCAATTGAATCATGGAGTTGCGGTGGTCGTGTGCGTTTGCTTACAGAGTCGTAAATTAATATAACGATTCATATTTGAGACAGTTTCAAACGATCATTCGAGGTGTCGGGCGCCGCTCGGGTGTCGCGCGGGACGTCACGGAAACAATTGAAAACGGGTCGTAAGTAGTTGAACGATAAGCTTCGCGGCCCCGCTGCCGGAGCCGCCGCATACTCGGTGGCCATTGATCAGTCGAATCGCCGGCAGTGTCCACTGCGGCAGAGGGTGTCCGAAAATGAGACGCTTTTTGCGGTTTTCAGTCGGCAATTCGGGGGGGCAAAATCGCGGGTCATTTATATATTAAGGATGAAGCGGGTATTGGCACGCAAATCGCTTATTGAGATGGGCGCATCGAAACGGGACTGCCGATTCGATCCGGCGGCGCGAAGCCGACGGTCGATTGGAAGGAGGGTTGTGGGCCGCAACCCGAGTCGCCGTCGGGACGCGCATCGCGATAACGAGTTCCGCTGACGCGGCTGCATGCGGCGCGGACGACAAAATGGGATACAGACATGCTTCATCTTCACTCGAGCTACTCGGCGAATGCCATCCTCGATGCCCTCCCGGAGGACAGCATCCGCGCCATCGCACCGCACCTCGAACTGGTCAGGATCAAGGCAGGCATGCTCGATCGTGTCGGGGAACCGATGCGCCACCTGCATTTCCCGACGACCGCCATGATGTCGGTGCAGCACCTGATGGAGGACGGTGCGATGGTCGAGGTCGCCGTGGTCGGCCGCGAAGGCGTGGTCGGTCTGGCGACGCTCGTCGGCGGTACCGCGATATCGAACCGCGTCGAAGTCCGTATCGGCGGCATGGCCTATCGCGTGCCGACCTGCGTGATGCGCTCGGAATTCGAGCGTTCCCCGGCGACGTATCGGCTGCTGCTGAACTACTGCCAGGCGACGATGGCGCAGATCTCGCGCAGCGCGTTGTGCAACCGGCATCACTCGGTCAGCGAGCAGTTGAGCCGCTGGCTGCTGCTCGCGCATGACCGGATCGACGGCGACGAACTGGCCGTCACGCAGCAGACGATCGCGAACATGCTCGGCGTGCGCCGCGAAGGCGTGACGGAAGCAGCCGGCCACCTGCAGGAAGCCGGGCTGATCCGTCAGCGTCGCGGCCGCATCACGGTGCTCGACCGCGACGGCCTCGAGCGCCAGGCGTGCGAATGCTACGAGCTGATTCGTGCGGACTTTCGCCGGCTGCTCGGCACGCGGAACGGCGCGCGATCGATGCCGGTGCGACCGCGCATGCACGACGTGCACGGCGGATTTCCGGTGCATGGTGCGTGACGATGCACGCGACGGCGGGTGGAACGAATACGATGCGGCGCGCCGCGATCGCCGCGGCCGATGTCGCGCTCGTGCTGGCAGGCGCGCTCGCCGCGCAGGTTGCGACGGGGCTCGCGTGGCGCGATCTGTCGGATGCGCAGCGCGGCGCGATTGCGTTGCTGTGCGCGCTGACGGTCGCGTTGTTGCCGCGCAGTGTGCGCGTGTCGCGCGGGGCGTCGTCGTCGCATGACAGCGGAACCGTGCTGACGCGCACGGTGGTGGCCGTCGTGTGCGCGGGCACGCTGACGGTGGCCGGCACGATGTGGATCATGAACCGCGGCGGCACGGTCACGACGCGCTGGATTGCGCGGACGGTGCTGTCCGGCGACGCGGCACTGCTGCTCGGCAGGCTGGCACTGTGCGCGTTGGCGATGAAGCGCGGCGATTCGCGCACGCGGCAGCGGCGGGTCGCGATCGTCGGCGCGACCGCTTACGGACGGGTGGCGATCGAGCGCATGCAGCTCGAGCCGACCGGCCCATTCGCGGCGGCGTGCGTGTTCGACGACGACGCGCCGGCCGCGGCAGCCACCGCCGGGATCGGCGGCGTGCCGGTGATCGGCGACTGGGTCGCGCTTCGGCGCATGATCCGCGGCGGCGAGATCGACGAAGTGTGGCTCACGCTGCCGATGTCGCACGAGTCGCGCATTCAGCGCATCGTGCGCGAACTGCGCGACGAGTTCGTCGAGTTGAGACTGTTGCCGGACGTGCGGCAGATGGCGGTCGTCGAGCGATCCGCGACCGATGTGCTCGGCATGCCGGCAATCAACCTCGCGACCACGCCACGTTCCGCGCCGGAACTGTGGGCGAAGTTCGCGTTCGACCGGCTGTTCGCGGTCGCCGTGCTGATCCCGCTGCTGCCGCTGCTTGCGGTGCTGGCGATCGCGGTGAAGCTGTCGTCGCCGGGGCCCGTCTTGTTCAGACAGCGCCGCAAGGGTGCCGACGGCCGCGAGTTTCACATCCTCAAGTTCAGGACGATGCGCGTGCATCGCGCACAGCCCGGTGTCGTGCGGCAGGCCTCGCGCAACGATGCGCGCATCACGCCTGTCGGCGCGTTTCTGCGGCGCACGTCGCTCGACGAGCTGCCGCAGTTCTTCAACGTGTTGTTCGGCCAGATGTCGGTGGTGGGTCCGCGTCCGCATGCGATCGAACACGACGACTTCTATCGGCAACTGGTCGACTGCTACATGTATCGCTATCGCGTACGGCCCGGGATCACGGGATGGGCGCAGGTGAACGGCTATCGCGGCGAGACGCGCAAGGTCGAGGCGATGGCCGCGCGCGTGAAGTTCGATCTGTTCTACATGCAGAACTGGAGCTTCTGGTTCGACATGAAGATCATCCTGATGACGGTCGTGCGTGGCTTCGTCGGGCGCAATGCATTCTGACGAAGAGGATTGCGAAGTATTCTGCGCGGCGTTTTCGTCGTCGATGCGATGCGCCCCGGGACGGCGCACCTGAAACCGCGCGTCAACCGTCCGACGGCGGCTGAGCGGCCGCCGGCAACGCAGCGGGCGTGGCGGCGGGGCTGGCGTCGGGCGCGGCTTGCGCGCTCGACGGCTGGATGGCGTGCTGGATCGTCGGCACGACCATCGTCGGGAACAGGGCCGCAAGGGCCACCCAGATGACGACGCCGAACAACATGACGTTCTCCCTCGAAGCAGCGGATTCGCCGCGCATGTTTTCAATCTATGTCGCAACTTTTTACAGGGGATTGATCGACCTCAACGGCGGCTGCATCAGACGAATGCGGGTGTGCGGGATTATCGCGTCGGTCCCCCGTTTTCGCGCGCACGAGGTGGGCGCTGACGCCGGTCAACACACGCGTGTGCATTGGGTTTATGCTGCGTCGAAGGCGTCCGGCGCTTCGTGCGGCCGGACGTGCATCCGGGCGCGGCGAGCCGGGGCGTTCCGGCCCGCCGCGCACCGGCGCGACAACCGCGCGCCGTATGCTCGTTGCGCGGAACCCGAAAAAGGAGAGACGGCGATGGCGCTCGATCAAGAACAACGGCGGACGCTGCAGCAGCGACTGACCGAGAGCGAGCAGGCGTTGCGGGCGGATATCCGCACGAGCGAGGACCAGCGCGCGTCGGAGTCCTACGCGGAGCTCGCCGGCGCGGCGCCGGACGAGGGTGACGAGGCGAACGCCGATCTGTTCGTCGACATGGATCACGCGCTGATCGGGATGAAATTGACCGAGTTGCGTGCGATCGGGCGCGCGCAGCAGCGCATGCGCGACGGCAGCTACGGCGAATGCATCGACTGCGATGCGCCGGTCGGCTACGAGCGGCTGCTCGCACGCCCGACTGCCGAGCGTTGCACGCATTGCCAGTCCCTGTACGAGCGCCGCTACGCGACGACACCGCGCGCATCGCTCTGAGGTATCGGCGCAGGCGCCGCGCAAGCCGCATGTCCCGCGCGACACGACACGGGCAATCGGTGCAGGATGACCAACGGGCGCCCGCCGTCGTCGACATGCGGCGCCGGGCGGGCAGATGCCGGCGCGCCGGCGCACGGCGCCATCCACGTGGAAGGGAGTCACGCCGACCATGCCGATCCACAATGCCGAGTGTGCGGCCGTCTTCGCCGAAATCGCCGACATGCTCGAGATCCAGGGCGCCAATCCATTCAGGGTGCGCGCTTATCGCAACGCGGCCCGCACGATTGCCGACTACGGGCGCGACATTCCCGCGATCATCGCGAGCGGCGGCGATCTCGGCCGGATTCCATCGATCGGTGCCGATCTCGCGGCGAAGCTGCGCGAGATCGCGTCGACCGGCACCTGCGAACTGCAGCAAACGCTGCGCCATGCGCTGCCGGGCGCGATCGTCGAACTGCTCGACGTGCCGGGGCTCGGCGCGAAACGCGTCAAGGCGCTGCATGACGCACTGCACGTCGACTCGCTCGAACAGCTGCGCGCCGAAGCGAAGAGTGGGCACATCCGTGCGCTGCCGGGTTTCGGCGCGAAGACCGAAGCCCATCTGCTCGACGCGATCGACGATCGCCTGAAGCGCGAGCCGCAACGCTTCCTGCTGCCGGATGCCGCGCAATCGCTGATGCCGTTGCTCGAGCGTCTGCGCAAGGTGGCCGGCGTCGGCGAAGCGGTGCCGGCCGGCAGCTTTCGCCGCAGCCGCGAGACGGTCGGCGATCTCGACATCCTCGTGACGGCCCGCGATCCGGCCGCGGTGGCCGATGCGTTCGTCGGCTACGGTGAAGTCGCGCGCGTGCTCGCGAACGGCAAGACGCGTTCGAGCATCATGCTCGGCAACGGGCTGCAGGTGGATCTGCGCGTCGTCGATGCCGACGCGTTCGGCGCGGCGCTCGTCTATTTCACGGGATCGAAGGCGCACAACATCGCACTGCGAAGGATCGCGCAGGCCGGCGGCCTGAAGATCAACGAATACGGCGTATTCCGCGGCGACGAGCGGATCGCGGGCGCGACGGAGGCATCCGTCTACGAGGCGATCGGTCTTCGCTGGGTGCCGCCCGAGTTGCGCGAGGACCGCGGCGAGATCGATGCGGCGCGCGCGGGCACGCTGCCGGCGCTGGTCGAGCGCAGGCACGTTCATGGCGATCTGCACGCGCATACCGCGGCGTCGGCCGGGCGCGACAGCCTGCGCGCGATGGCGGATGCGGCCCGGGCCCGCGGGCTCGCTTATCTGGCCGTCACCGATCGCGCACCGGATACGAAAGGTCGCCGCACCGACGGCGACTGGCTCGTGCGGCAGATCGACGAAATCGACCGCCTCAACGCGTCATTCGACGACTTCGTGCTGTTGAAGGGCGTCGAGGCCGGCATTCGCGAGGACGGCAGCCTCGACGTGCCCGACGACGTGCTTGGCCGCCTCGACCTCGTCGTCGGCGCGGTGCGCGACGGCTTCGACCTGTCGGGCGACGCGCAGACCGCGCGGATCCTGCGTGCGATGGATCAACCGAATTTCACGATCCTCGCGCATCCGACCGGCCGGCTGCTCGGCGAACGCGACGCATGCGAACTCGACGTGCCCCGCGTGCTCGCCGCGGCCGCCGCGCGCCACTGCTTCGTCGAACTCGACGGCGACCCGCGACGGCTCGATCTGCCGGACGTCTGGTGCCGCGAGGCCGCGAAAGCCGGCGTCGCCGTGGCGATCGGCTCGGACGCACGGTGCGCGAATGATCTGGACAACCTCGGATACGGTATCGGCCAGGCGCGGCGTGGTTGGCTCACGCGGCAGGACGTGCTCAATACGCGCACGCTCGCGCAACTGCGGCCTTTGCTGGCGCGCACGATGCGCGCGAGCGGCGCGTCGAATCGCGGCCGCCCGAAGGGTGCGTGACGGCGCGCGCCGAAGTCAGGCCAGCACGTCTTCCGCCGGTACGTACGGCAGGCCGAGCGCCAGCGCAACGGCCTCGTACGTGATGCGGCCGTCGCATACGTTCAGGCCCGCGCGCAGATGCGGATCGTCTGCCATCGCGCGCTTCCAGCCCTTGTCGGCGAGCGCGAGCGCATGGCCGAGCGTCGCGTTGTTCAACGCGAACGTCGACGTGCGCGCGACCGCGCCGGGCATGTTCGCGACGCAGTAGTGCACGACGCCGTCGACGACGAAGGTCGGCTGCGCATGGGTCGTTGCATGCGATGTCTCGAAGCAGCCGCCCTGGTCGATCGCGACGTCGACGACGACGGCCCCCGTGCGCATCGTCGCGATCATGTCGCGCGTGACGAGCCGCGGCGCCGACGCGCCCGGCACGAGCACCGCGCCGATCACGACGTCGGCGTCGCGCACGGCTTCGTCGATGGTGTGCGCGTTCGAGCAGACGGTCGCGATCCGGTTCGCGAAGACCAGGTCGAGCTGGCGCAGCCGGCCCACGTTCGTGTCGAGCACGGTGACGCGTGCGCCGAGGCCGACCGCCATCTGCAGCGCACCGGTGCCCACCACGCCCGCGCCGAGCACCACGACGTGCGCGGCCGGCACGCCGGGCACGCCGGCCATCAGCACGCCGCGGCCGCCGCGCGGGCTTTCGAGGTGCGTCGCCGCGACCTGGATCGACATGCGTCCCGCGACCTCGCTCATCGGCGCGAGCAGCGGCAGCCCGCCGCCGGGACCCGTCACGGTCTCGTACGCGATGCACACCGCACCGGACTTCACCAGCGCGGCCGCCTGCTCGGGATCGGGCGCGAGATGCAGATACGTATAAAGAATCTGTCCGCGCCGCAGCATCGCGCATTCGGCCGCCTGCGGCTCCTTGACCTTGATGATCATGTCGGCGCGCGCGAAGACGTCGCGCGCGTCGTCGCACAATGCCGCGCCGGCGGCCGTGTAGTCGTCGTCGAGCAGGCCGATCGCGGTGCCCGCGCCGCGCTGCACGAGCACGCCGTGGCCATGCCGCGTGAGTTCGCGTGCCCCGGCCGGCGTGAGGCCGACGCGGTATTCGTGGTTCTTGATCTCCTTCGGCACACCGATCAGCATGAGTCGTCTCCATGGGTATTCGTCATTGTCGTCGTGCCCGGGTGCGCAGCGATCGTCCGATCGAGCGTGCCGGCGAACGGCACGTGTGCGGCGGTCGCGCATGCACGGTTCGAGTGCCGTACTGGAATAAAAGGGTAGTGGTGCCCGGAGGGAAGTCAAGCGGCGGCCGGTGAGACGGCGCGCGCGCACTGCGCCGCAGCACGCGGCATGGCGCATTGCGACCGGACGTCGCAATGCATGCGGCACGTGGTTTGGGTATCGTCTCGTGTTGCGTGGAACGGGGCCGCGCGCGGCCGGAGCCTGTCCGGCCGGATCACGACACGACGACACGATGAGACAAGGAACCTTACCGAGATGACCGGCGCGTATTTCAGCGTGCCGACGCTTTGTGCGATCGCACTCGTTCACGTCTACTGGGCGTTCGGCGGACGGCTCGGCAGGCGCGCGGCCATTCCCGAACAGGACGGGGTGCCGCTGCTGCGGCCGACCATGCTCGGCACGCTCGCCGTCGCGACGGCATTGCTGGCCGGCGCATGCGTGGTGGCGTCGCGCGCGGGCTGGCTGTGGCCGAACCGGTATCCCGGCGCGATCGCGTCCGCGATCGTTGCGCTCGCATTGATCTTCGCGGTGCGCGCGGTCGGCGATTTCCGCTACGTCGGCTTCTTCAAGCGGGTTCGCGGGTCGCGTTTCGCGCGGATGGACAGCGTGTGTTACTCGCCGCTGTGCGTGGCGCTCTCGTGGTCGATCGCGTCGATGCTGTGGCCGTGGTGAGCGTCGCGCCCGGCGCGGCAGGCCGTGTGCAGCGACCGGCGCACTGACGCTCGTCGCGGCGTCGAGACGGAACGCGCAGACCGGGGAGAAGCGGGCGAAGCCCGCGCGCGCATCGCGCCGGCGGGGTGAGCGACGACACGACCGCACCACGGCTCTTGCGCATTCCGGAAAACGATTTCCCCATTATTGCGATTTTCGATGTAATGAATTGCATCGAACCCTTTGGAGGTGGAACCGGTTCCATCTATAATTCGCGACGTTTGTCGCCGGGCCCGGAATGAGGGTCGTGCACGATGCGCTTGCCGCCGGCCAGCGCGGCGTCTAAGTTGGATAGGGCCATGGCGATGCAGGGCAGATGCGGGCGGTAAGCCGGTATTTGTCCGAAGATCAGACCCGCGAAGAGGTCGACTCCATGCAGCGCGCCGACAACCGGCGCGCTGCGCGGCTGCATGACGGCGCCACCGCGTAACGCGCGGCGTGCGCCCGCATCGAGGTTGTTCGCAACACCGCAAGAACAGGACGGCCGGCCGCGCGCGGCATGGCTGCCGTGCCGGGCATGCCGCATGCGGAATGCGCGCCCCGAACCACGTTCCCCAACGATCACCATCCGACCATGTCCACGCCACCCGACAAACCCAATTCGCGTCGCCGTTTCCTGCGCACGTCGGTCGCGCTCGTGCCGATCGCGTCGGTCGCCGGTTGCGACCTGCGCTCGTCGTCGTCCTCGACCACGGCCGGCAATGCGTCCACCGCATCGGCCGGTGTCGAACGCGCGCCGTACAAGCCGACCTTTTTCGACGCGAAGGAGTGGGCGTTCGTCCAGGCCGCCGTCGACCGCCTGATCCCGGCCGACGCCGAAGGCCCCGGCGCGCTCGAATCCGGCGTGCCCGAATTCATCGACCGCCAGATGGAAACCCCGTACGCACACGGCGCGACGTGGTACATGCAGGGGCCGTTCCAGCAGGGCGTGCCCGAGCTCGGCTACCAGCTCAAGCTCGTGCCGCGCGACATCTACCGGCTCGGCATCACGGCGGTCAACCGCTACTGCGAAAAGGCCCACGGCAAGGTGTTCACCGATCTCGACGCGCCGACTCGCGACACCGTGCTCGGCGCACTGGAGAAAGGCGGCGCGCAGATCGACGACGTGCCGTCCGTCGTGTTCTTCGGCCAGTTGCTGCAGAACACGCGTGAAGGCTACTTCTGCGATCCGGTGCATGGCGGCAATCACGACATGGCAGCGTGGAAGATGATCGGTTTTCCGGGCGCGCGCGCCGACTTCATGGATTTCGTCAACCAGAACGGCAAGCCGTACCCGTACGGCCCGGTCTCGATCAACGGGGAGCGCAGCTGATGGCCGCGGAAAAGAAGCCGCACGTCGATGCGGTGATCGTCGGTTTCGGCTGGACCGGCGCGATTCTCGCGAAGGAACTCACCGAAGCGGGCCTGAACGTCGTCGCGCTGGAGCGCGGCGAATATCGCGACACCTATCCGGACGGCGCGTATCCGAACACGATCGACGAGCTGACCTACAACGTTCGCAAGAAGCTGTTCCTCGACCTGTCGAAAACGACCGTGTCGATCCGCCACGGCGTGCAGGACACCGCGCTGCCTTACCGGCAGCTCGCCGCGTTCCTGCCGGGCGAGGGCGTTGGCGGCGCGGGGCTGCATTGGTCGGGCGTGCATTTCCGGATCACGCCGGAAGAGCTGCGCCTGCGCAGCCACTACGAGGAGCGCTACGGCAAGAAGTTCATCCCGGAAGGGATGACGATCCAGGACACGGGCGTCAGCTACGACGAGCTCGAGCCGTATTTCGACTTCGCCGAGAAGGTGTTCGGCACGTCGGGGCAGGCATACAAGGTCGGCGGCAAGGTGGTCGGCGACGGCAACGTGTTCGAGGCGAACCGCAGCGACAACTTCCCGCTGCCCGCGCAGCTCAACACGTATTCGGCGCAACGCTTCTTCGATGCGGCGAAGTCGCTCGGGCTGCATCCGTACCGGCTGCCGTCGGCGAACACGTCCGGCCCATACACGAACCCGTACGGCGTGCAGATGGGGCCGTGCAACTTCTGCGGCTACTGCAGCGGCTATGCGTGCTACATGTACTCGAAGGCGTCGCCGAACCTGAACATCCTGCCCGCGCTGAAGCAGGTGCCGAACTTCGAGTTGCGCTCGAAGTGCCACGTGCTGCGCGTGGACCTCGACGACACGAAGAAGCGCGCGACAGGCGTCACCTACGTCGACCCGGCAGGCCGTGAAGTGCACCAGCCGGCCGATCTCGTGATCGTCGCGGCGTTCCAGTATCACAACGTGCACCTGTTGTTGCTTTCGGGCATCGGCAAGCCGTACGACCCGATCTCGGGCGAAGGTGTCGTGGGCCGCAATTTCGCGTACCAGAACCTGTCGACGATCAAGGCGTTCTTCGACAAGGACACCTTCACGAACCCGTTCATCGGCGCGGGCGGCAACGGCGTCGCGGTGGACGACTTCAACGCGGACAACTTCGACCATGGCCCGCTCGGCTTCGTCGGCGGTTCGCCGCTGTGGGTGAACCAGGCCGGCGTGAAGCCGATCAGCGGCATCGCGACGCCGCCGGGCACGCCGCAATGGGGCGCCGCGTGGAAGAAGGCCGTGAAGGACAACTACGCGCATACGATCTCGATGGACGCGCACGGCACGAACATGTCGTACCGCGATGTCTACCTCGATCTCGATCCGACCTATCGCGATTCGTACGGCCAGCCGCTCTTGCGGATGACCTTCGACTGGAAGGACAACGACATCAAGATGGCGCAGTACGTGACCGGGCAGATGAAGAAGATCGCGGAGGCGATGGGGCCGAAGGCGATCGGCGTGTCGACGCGCGAGTTCGGCAAGCACTTCGATTCGCGCGCGTACCAGACGACGCACCTGGTCGGCGGCGCGATCATGGGCACCGATCCGAAGACGAGCGTGCTGAACCGCTACCTGCAGTGCTGGGACGTGCACAACGTGTTCGTGATGGGTGCGTCGGCGCTGCCGCAGGGCATCGGCTACAACCCGACCGGGATCATCGCGGCGCTGGCCTACTGGTCGGCACGTGCGATCCGCGAGCAATACCTGAAAAATCCCGCTCCGCTGGTGACCGCATGAAGAGGACAGTGAACCATCACAACGCCGCGCGCCGAATTTCCCCGCTGCGGCGCGCACTGGCGATCGGCACGGCATGGGCGGCGTTCGGTTTCGCGGGCGGCGCGGCCGTCGCGCAACCGGCGGCGCCGGCGGCACAGTCGGCCGACGCGAACCTCGTCAAGCGTGGCGAATACCTCGCCCGCGCGGGCGACTGCATCGCGTGCCACACCGCGAGCGGCGGCAAGCCGTTCGCGGGCGGGCTGAAGTTCGACACGCCGATCGGCGCGATCTATTCGACCAACATCACGCCGGACCCGAAGACGGGCCTCGGCGGCTGGACGCTCGACGACTTCACCCGCGCGGTGCGCGAGGGCGTCCGCAAGAACGGCGACACGATGTATCCGGCGATGCCGTATCCGTCCTACGCGCGGCTGAGCGACGACGACGTGAAGGCGCTGTATACGTACTTCATGCACGGCGTCGCGCCGGTCGAACGCGAGAACCGCGCGGTCGACATCGTGTGGCCGCTGTCGATGCGCTGGCCGCTGACGTTCTGGCGCAAGATGTTCGCGCCGGCGCCGAAGCCGTTCGATGCGGCGTCGTACACCGATCCGGTGGTCGCGCGCGGCGCGTATCTCGTGCAGGGTCTCGGCCATTGCGGCGCGTGCCACACGCCGCGCGCGGCGACGATGCAGGAGCGCGCGCTGACCGATGCAGGCGGCCTCGACTTCCTGGCCGGCGGCGCGGCGATCGACGGCTGGGTGCCGACGAGCCTGCGCGGCGAGCCGCGCACCGGGCTCGGCACGTGGAACGAAACCGAGATCGTGCAGTTCCTGAAGACCGGCCGCACGCTGCGCACGGCCGCGTTCGGCGGGATGACGGACGTGGTCGGCCACAGCATGCAGCACATGACCGACGACGACCTGACCGCGATCGCGCGCTACCTGAAGACGCTGCCGCCGCGCGTGCAGGGCGAGCAGCCGCACGTGTACGACGCGGCCGCGGCGAAGGCGCTGCAGACCGGTGACGCGAGCAAGCCCGGCGCCGCCGTCTATCGCGACAACTGCATGGCGTGCCACCGCAGCGACGGCCACGGCTACACGCGCGTGTTCCCGGCGCTCGCGGGCAACCCGGTCGTGCAAAGCGAGGACCCGACGTCGCTCATCCACGTCGTGCTGGAAGGCAGCGCGCTGCAGGGCACGCACACCGCGCCGTCAACCTTCACGATGCCGCCGTTCGGCTGGCGCCTGTCGGACCAGGAAGTCGCGGACGTGTCGAACTTCGTGCGCACGAGCTGGGGCAATACGGGCGCGGCGATCACGGCCGCGCAGGTCGCGAAGGTGCGCAAGAGCACGCCGTCGACGCGGCCGGAGCCGCCGCCGGGCGCGCGGTTCCCGCAGGCGTCGCGCTGACGCGCGCGGTGGGGCGCCGGGCCCCGCCCGATCGATCCGCCTCACGAGCCGACCGCCCGGGGTAGTACCCCGCAATGGCGGGCCATCGCGTGAATTTTTCGCGGTGGCCCGCCATTTTTCCATCTCATCCCTTATCCTTTCATTCTTGAACCTTACTAAATAGTTACAAGAACTCGGGAGGGAGGATGCCTCATGACGTCAGCCTGATTGCGTTGCTCGCGGCCGGTTTCGGTCTCGCGATAATCTTCGGTTACCTCGCGTCACTGCTGAAAATGCCGCCGCTCGTCGGCTATCTGCTCGCCGGGATCGTGATCGGCCCCGGCACGCCCGGTTTCGTCGGCGACCTGTCGCTCGCGCAGCAGCTCGCGGAAGTCGGCGTGATGCTGCTGATGTTCGGCGTCGGCCTGCATTTCTCGCTCGGCGACCTGCTCGCGGTGCGCAAGATCGCGCTGCCGGGGGCCGTCGTCCAGATCACCGTCGCGACGTTGCTCGGCGGCGGGCTCGCGCTCACGTGGGGCTGGAGCCTCGGCGCGGCGCTCGTGTTCGGGCTCGCGCTGTCGGTCGCGAGCACGGTCGTGCTGCTGCGGGCGCTCGAGGGGCGCGGGCTCGTCGAGACGGTGAACGGGCGCATCGCGGTCGGCTGGCTCGTCGTCGAGGATCTCGTGATGGTGCTCGTGCTCGTGCTGCTGCCGCCCGTCGCGGGGCTGCTCGGCGGCACGCCGCCCGGCGACGCGCACGCGGCCGGCGGCAGCGTATGGGGCACGCTCGGCGTCACGATGCTGAAGGTGGCCGCGTTCATCGCGCTGATGCTCGTGGTCGGCAAGCGCGTGTTTCCGCGCATCCTGTGGCTCGTCGCGCGCACCGGTTCGCGCGAGCTGTTCACGCTGTGCATGATTGCCGCGGCGGTCGGCATCGCGTTCGGCGCGGCGAAGCTGTTCGACGTGTCGTTCGCGCTCGGCGCGTTCTTCGCCGGGATGATGATGCGCGAGTCGGAGTTCAGCCGGCGCGCGGCCGACGAGACGCTGCCGCTGCGCGACGCATTCTCGGTGCTGTTCTTCATTTCGGTCGGGATGCTGTTCGACCCGACGGTGCTGCTCACCGAGCCGCTGCACGTGATCGAGGTCGCGGCGATCGTGCTGGTCGGCAAGACGCTCGCGGCGGTCGCGCTCGTGATCGCGTTCCGCTATCCGTTGAACACCGCGCTGACGGTCGGCGCGGGCCTCGCGCAGATCGGCGAATTCTCGTTCATTCTCGCGGGGCTCGGTCGCGCGCTCGGGCTGCTGTCGGCCGAAGGGCAGAGCCTGATCCTTGCGGTCGCGCTGATCTCGATCGCAATGAACACGCTGCTGTTCGCGATGATCGATCCGGCGCTCGCGTGGATCCGCAAGCATTCGGCGATCGCGCGCAAGCTCGAGGCACGCGACGATCCGCTCGCCGCGCTGCCGATGTCGACGCCGCAGACGCATCTGACCGGGCAGGTCGTGATCGTCGGCTACGGCAAGGTCGGCACGCGGATCGCGCATGCGCTGGACGAGCGCGGAATCGCGTATGTCGTCGTCGAGCAGAATCGCGAGCTCGTAGAGAAGCTGCGCGCGGACGGCGTCGCCGCCGTGTCGGGCGATGCGATCGAGCCGATCGTGCTCGTCCAGGCGCATATCGCGCGCGCCGGGATGCTGGTCGTCACGTTGCCGGACGTATTCGACGTGCGGCAGATCGTGGAGATCTCGCGCACGCTGAATCCGACGCTGGAGGTCGTGCTGTGCACGAACAGCAGCGACGAGGCCGCGTTGCTGTCGAGCGAGGGCGTCGGCACCGTGTTCATGGGCGAGAGCGAACTCGCGCGCGGAATGACCGAGCACGTGCTCGGCAGGATGGCGAAGCCGGTGGCGGCCGCGCACGCGCACTGACGGTCGCGCGGCCGGATTCGCGCGGATAGAGGGAGCGTATCGGCCAGCGGAAAGCGGGCGTGCCGGGCATTCGACACGGCGAACGATCGACCTGTTCGCCGCGCGCGGCGCCGAGTGCGCCCCGGCGGCTTCAGCCCGCCGCCGCCTTTGCCTGTACGGTCGCGCCGGATTGCGCGGCCGTTTTCACGGGCGCCGATGCCTTCTGCTCGGCCGCCGTTTTCGGTTGCGCCGCGGCCTTCGGCGCCGCGACGGTCTTCTGCGGCGCGGCCTTGACCGGCGCACTCGGCGTCGGCTCGACCGGGGCGTCGGGCGGCACGCCGAGCAACTGCAGCGAGCCGCTCGTGACCGACGAGAACACCGGGCCGGCCACCGTGCCGCCGTAATAGCCCTTGCCGCGCGGCTCGTCGATCATCACCGCGACGATCAGGCGCGGGTTGCTCATCGGCGCCATCCCGGCGAACAATGCGCGGTACTTGCCCTTCGCATAGGTCGCGCCGACCTGCTTGCGCGCCGTGCCCGTCTTGCCGCCGATCCGGTAGCCGTCGACCCGCGCGCGGCGCCCGGTGCCGCCTTCGCCGACGGCCGACTCGAGCATCGCGCGGATCGCCGCCGCGGTTTGCGGCGACGTCACGCGGTGGCCGCGATGCGCGTTGATCGTCTGCGGGTCGGAGCCGTTCTTCAGCAGCGACACCGGGTGCAGCGTGCCGTCGCCCGCGTAGGCGGTGTAGGTCTGCGCGATCTGCAGCAGCGACATCGACAGCCCGTAGCCGTACGCCATCGTCGCCTGCTCGATCGGCCGCCAGCGCTTGTAGCCGCGCAGGCGGCCCGACGCGACGCCCGGGAACGTCAGCTCCGGCGCGCGGCCGATCCCGTATTCCTGGTACTTGTTCCAGATCGTTTCGGCGGGCAGGTTCAGCGCCAGCTTCGCGAGCGCGACGTTGCTCGACTTCTGCAGCGCCTGCGAGACGGTCAGCGAGCCGTGGTTCGACGTGTCGTGGATCACGGCCGGGCCGATCTTGTAGGTGCCCGGCGACGTATTGATGATCGTGTTCGGTGTGACCTTGCGCTCGTCAATGGACAGCGCGACGACGAGCGGCTTGATCGTCGAACCCGGCTCGAACGTGTCGATCACCGCGCGGTTGCGCAGCTGCTGGCCCGTCAGCCGGGCGCGGTCGTTCGGGTCGAAGGTCGGGTAGTTCGCGAGCGCGAGGATTTCCCCGTTCTGCGCGTCGAGCACGACCACGCTGCCGGCGACCGCGTTGTTCTCGAGCACCGCGGCCTTGAGCTGGCTGAACGCGAGCTGCTGGATCCGCCGGTCGATCGTCAGTTCGATCGTCGCGCCGTGCTGCGCGGGCACGAGCGGACGCGTGTCGGACACGATGCGGCCCAGTCGATCGCGGATCACCTCGCGCTGCCCGGCAGTGCCCGACAGCCGCCCGTTCGCCGCGAGCTCGACGCCTTCCTGGCCCTTGTCCTCGACGTTGGTGAAGCCGACCACGTGCGCGGCCGATTCGCCCTCCGGATAGAAACGCTTCGAGTCGGCGATCTGCGTGATGCCGTCGATCTCGAGCTTGTCGAGCCGGCTCGCGGTGTCGGCGTCGATCTGCCGCTTGAGCAGCACGAACGTCCGGTCGTTGCGCAGGCGGCGCTTCACTTCCACGAGCGGCATGTCGAGCAGCTTCGCGATCTGCGGATAGTCGATTTCGGCGACCTGTTTCGGATTTGCCCAGATTTCATAGGTCGACAGGCTGACCGCGAGCATCGCGCCGTTGCGGTCGACGATGCGCCCGCGCATCGCGTCGAGCTCGATCGTGCGCTGGTAGCGCTTCTGGCCTTGCCCGACGTAGAAATCCTGGTTCGCGACCTGCACCCAGAAGGCGCGTCCGATCAGCGCGGCGAAACCGAGGGACACCATGATCACGACCAGCTTCGAGCGCCACATCGGCAGGCGTGACGCGAGCATCGGATGCTTGGTCGCGGCGGCGTATGGATCGGCGGGGTGGGTCTTCTTTTTCACGCTCATGCAAGGGCCGGGTCGGGCCGCCGGACGGCGGCAAGTCAGTCGGAATAATGCGATTGTAATAAATGAGTAAACATCATGTGGGGAAAGTGTGTTTCGGCCCCGTAAAAGATCGGCGTTTCCGCCCGGGCACGGTCGGGAAAAGGTGGGGGCGGGGCGAAATGGCGGCGCGGCCTGACGTGCTGACGCAACGGAGCCGGAATGGAGGGGGCGGATCGTTACCGTCGCCGCGGTTCGATTAACCCGGCCCCGATTAATTCAGGGACTGGAAAAATAAAAAGGCGCCTTGAAGAGAGGCGCCTTATTGATGAATATCGAAATGAATATCGCGGAAACCGGAATAAACCCGAAAACCGCAGAGGATTGCCGTCAAAAATACCTATCGCGCGACGGAAATAAATTCATGGTATTCCGGCTCCGCCGTGGAACGATCGACCGCTTGCAGACGCCATGCACCGTCGGGGTGCTCGCCGGCGAGCACCGCGGGACCTTGTTCGCGCTGCGTCGCGCTGAACGACAGCCCCTTCAACTGGCACACGGCCTTCCCGCTGTCGGCCGCGCAGAGGGCCATTGCGCCTTCCACGTCCCGAACCTTGCCCCAGCTCGGAAGATCGATCCCTTGGTGAGCCTCGCGTGACCACAGCCCCTCGTCGGTATCGACCCAGAGCACCGCGAAGGAGTGACGGGTTGCCGACTCGCTGCCATTAATCCGAATAGTGAGGCGCATTGGATCGTCTCCTGAAGAAAATGACACATTCGACCGTTTTGGTTTGACCAGTCTAGATAGACTGCGGTGAAACGCAAGTGATAATCCGCAATAAATCCGAAGTGCGCCTATAGGCGTTTCCCGATGAAACGATGTCTGACGATCCGCCGCAATTGTGACGGCGCGCGCAAACGCAGGCGCAGCATGATCCGCGCACCGCGATCGGACCCTGGTGTGTCCCGGACATGCGATGACCCCGTGAGAGGCCGCGTCGAAGTGTCGCGCCGAAACGAGGGCTCCACGCGCATCGGCCGTCCGGCCGCTGACGCATCCCGAATGCTGCCGGCCCGGACGTTTCGACGATTTGATCGCCCGGCCGGCGCGACATACTCCGACATTCGCGTACAAATCCTCACACTTTCACGAAACTTTCAGGACAGACTTGCGGGCGATCAGGCCCCACACTTGGATTTTCCGATCCTGCGCCGTGGACGCCCGTCCGCGGCGGGCCGCCGCCGCCTCGTGCCAGAGACGCGATCGACGCGATCGCGGGCCGCAGCCCGATCGGGATTGCCGGGGCGAGCGTCGGCCCCGGCCCGGCCGACAGCCGCGCGCCGCTCCGCGATCCGGGGCGGCCGCGCCGTCCGGCCGATTCTTCGAAGGAGACTATCGTGCTGATCTGGAAAACCGCGTTGTCGCTCAACTGGCGCACGAGCCTCGTGTCGCCGGCCAGCGCACCGGTCGCGGCGGCCAACGTCGGACGGCTGGTGCTCACCGGCGCCACCGGCTTCATCGGCAGTACCGTGCTGACGGCGCTCGTCAACGCCGGGTTGCTCGAGCGCATCGTGTGTGTCGTGCGTGCGGAGAATCGCGGCCACGCAGTCGCGCGTTTGCGTGAAGCGGCGTTGCGCGCGGGGCTCGCGCCGTACTGGGCATCGCGTCTCGGCGACGCGAACGTGGTCGTCGGTGCGCTCGGCGACGTGTGGCAGGGCACCGACGCGTCGCGTCTCGCCGGCGCAACGCACGTGATCCATTGCGCGGGCCATGCGTCGCCGGCCGACGGTTCGCACCTGCAGGCCGACATCGCCGATTCGCTGCGCTTTGCCGAACGGTTCGCGCACGCGCCGCAACTGCAGCGTTTCGTGTACGTCGGCACCGCCTATGCGCACGCGGGCCGCGGCGGGATCGTGTACGAGGCGACGGCGGGCGCGTCGGCGAGCGACGCGGCGCAGGGCGGCGACGGGTTGCACGGCGCGGTGCTCGCGGCGGACTACCTGCAAGCGAAGGCGGAAACGGAGCAGCGCCTGCGCGCGCTCGGGCTGCCGCTCGTCGTCGTGCGTCCGTCGCACGTCGTCGGCCACACGGTGCTCGGCACGCGGCCCGCACCGAATTCGTTCTGGATGTTCCGCGTGGCGCACGCGGCGCGGCGCTTTACCGCGCGGCCGATGACGCGCATCGACATCGTGTCGGTCGACGACGTCGCGCGCGCGACGATGCTGCTGGCCGTGAAGCCGACGCTGATGCACGACGTGTACCACGTGTCGGCCGGCGAAGAGGCGCCGCAGGTCGCGCAGATCGTGCGCGCGATGGACGAGGCGGCCGGCATGACGGGCGCGCCGCGCTACGTGGCCTGTGCGCCGGCCGAACTGCCGCTCGTGGTGCGCGACGTGCTCGGGCGGTCCGATCCGGCGCTCGAACGCGTGATCGGCCGCGCGTTGCAGCGTTGCGCGGAGTTCGCGATGGTCGATCGCGTGTTCGACAACCGCCGCGTGCGCGACGAAATCGATTTCGAGCCGCTGCCGTTCATCGATTACGTCGAGGAGTGCATGCGCACGTCGCGCGGCGTCGCGGTGACAGAACTGATGCGCGGCGCGCTGCACTGAGCGCCCGCGCGATTCGGGGCCTGCCGATTCCCGGCGGCCGGTTCGCCGCCGCTCGCGGCGGTCCGGCGACGGCAGGCCCTACGACGCGCTGCCGAGTTCAATCAGCCGGTCGAGCGCGCGGTAGATGTCATCCAGGCCGTCCTGGCCGAAACGCGCTTCAAGCTGACGATACTGCTCGTCGATGCGCGGACCGATTTCCGTGACCAGCTTCCTGCTTTGCGGCGTCAGGCTCACCAGCAGCCGACGCTGATCTTCCTGCGCGCGCGTGCGCGTAATCAGGCCGTCGCGCTCCATCCGTTCCAGCACGCCCGTGAGACTCGGGCTCAGGATGCAGCAGCGGCGCGCGATCTGTCCCGCTTCGAGCGCGTGCGAAGGCTCGCCGTCGAGCACGCGGATGATCCGCCACTGCTGTTCGGTCAGCGCGAATTCCTTGAGAATGGGGCGGAACAGGCCCATCAGCGTTTCGCGGGCCTCGAGCAGCAGCATGGCCAGGTTGCGATGGTCGAGCGTACGGTTCATCGGGGTGGGTAGAGGTGCAGAGGACGGGGACGCATCAATCTTAACAGCCGATGGTGATGAATTTCGCGTATCAGGGTAATCGAGGTTGCGGGCATTCGATTGTTTACTTAAGATGTTAACTATTGACGATGCGCCGCGACGCGCGGCAGGGGAATGACGCATGGAGCTGTCCTGCATGACCGCCGCGGCGCCGCCGCTGCCGGTCGCCATCGGTACCGTCTACGGTGCGCTGCTCAACGAGCGCGCCGCACTCGACGCGCTCGGCGACGCCGTGCACGCTCCGCCTTACGGCCGTCCGCCGCAGGCACCGATCCTTTACATCAAACCGGCCAACACGCACGCAGCCGATGGCGCGGCCGTCGTGGTGCCGGCGGGCGTCGATGCGCTGGAGATCGGCGCATCGGTGGCCGTCGTGTTCTCGCGGCGCGCGACGCGCGTGCCGGCCGCGCAGGCGCTCGACTACGTGCATGGCTTCACGCTCGCGAGCGACGTGTCGGTTCCGCATCCCGATTACTACCGTCCGGCCGTGCGCTTCAAATGTCGCGACGGTTTCTGCCCGCTGGGCCCGGCGATCGTGCCGGCGGCCGCGCTCGGCGACATCGACGCGATCGGCCTGACGGTACGGATCGACGGCCGCACCGCGGTGTCCGCATCGACCGCCACGCTGATCCGCCCGGTGCGCGAGCTGATCGCCGACGTGACGGCGTTCATGTCGTTCGACGCGGGCGACGTGCTGCTGCTCGGCGTCGCGGGTGGCGCACCGCGTGCCCGCGCGGGCAGCACGGTCGAGATTGACGCTGCCGGCATCGGCACGTTGCGGCATACGCTGATTGCGGAGGAAGCACGATGAAGACGGCGCGCGTGATCTACAACGGCGCACTGCATGCGGCCGAACCGGCCGGCGACGGCGCGATCCGCCTCGACACGGGGCGCGTGCTCGCCGAGGACGCGGTGACGTGGCTGCCGCCCGTCGCACCGCGCACGACGTTCGCGCTCGGCCTCAACTACGCGGACCACGCGAAGGAACTCGCGTTCAAGGCACCGAGCGAGCCGCTGATTTTCCTGAAGGGGCCGAACACGTTCATCGGCCATCGGTCGCACACCGTGCGCCCGGCGGATGCGACGCACATGCATTACGAGTGCGAGCTGGCCGTCGTGATCGGCCGCCCGGCGCGCAACGTGAGCCGGACGCGGGCAATCGACTACGTTGCCGGCTACACGGTCGCAAACGACTATGCGATCCGCGATTACCTCGAAAACTACTACCGCCCGAACCTGCGCGTGAAGAACCGCGACACCTGCACGCCGCTCGGGCCGTGGTTCGTCAGCCGCGACGAGATCGGCGATGCGGGCGGCCTCATGCTGCGCACGACGGTGAACGGCCGGGAGACGCAGCGCGGCAGCACGCGCGACATGATCTTCGACGTACCCGCGCTGATCGAGCACATCAGCGGTTTCATGACGCTCTCGCCGGGCGACCTGATCCTGACCGGCACGCCGGAAGGGCTGGCCGACACGAAGCCGGGCGACGAGGTGGTGACCGAAATCGAAGGGATCGGCCGGCTCGTGAACACGATCGTCGGCGAAGCTGACTACTATCGCGCCGGCTGAGCCCGTCGCCCAAGGAGAGCACATGACCATCAAGCACTGGATCGACGGCCGCGAAGTCGAAAGCCGAGAGACGTTCACGACGCTGAACCCCGCGACGGGCGACGTGATCACCGACGTCGCGTCCGCCGGCGAGGCCGAAGTCGACGCGGCCGTGCGTGCGGCGAAGGAAGCATTCCCGAAATGGGCGAACACCCCGGCCAAGGAGCGCGCGAAGCTGATGCGCAAGCTCGGCGAACTGATCGAGAAGAACGTGCCGATGCTCGCCGCGCTCGAGACGCAGGACACCGGCCTGCCGATCGCTCAGACGAGCAAGCAGCTGATTCCGCGCGCGTCCGAGAACTTCAACTTCTTCGCTGAAGTGTGCGTGCAGATGAACGGCCGCACGTATCCGGTCGACGACCAGATGCTGAACTACACGCTGTACCAGCCGGTCGGCGTGTGCGCGCTGGTGTCGCCGTGGAACGTGCCGTTCATGACCGCGACGTGGAAGACGGCGCCGTGTCTCGCGCTCGGCAACACGGCCGTGCTGAAGATGTCGGAGCTGTCGCCGCTGACGGCCGACCAGCTCGGCCGGCTCGCACTCGAGGCCGGCATTCCGCCGGGTGTGCTGAACGTCGTGCAGGGCTACGGCGCGACCGCCGGCGACGCGCTGGTGCGCCATCCGGACGTGCGCGCGGTGTCGTTTACGGGCGGCACGGTCACGGGCAAGCGGATCATGGAACGCGCGGGGCTGAAGAAGTATTCGATGGAGCTTGGCGGCAAGTCGCCGGTGCTGATTTTCGACGATGCCGATTTCGACCGCGCGCTCGACGCGTCGCTGTTCACGATCTTCTCGATCAACGGCGAGCGTTGTACCGCGGGCTCGCGGATCTTCGTGCAGCGCACGATCTACGATCGCTTCGTGCAGGAATTCGCGCGCCGCGCGAACAACCTGGTGGTCGGCGACCCAACCGATCCCGCGACGCAGCTCGGCGCGATGATCACGCGCCAGCACTGGGAGAAGGTGACGGGCTATATCCGGATCGGTGAGCAGGAAGGCGCGCGCGTGGTGGCAGGCGGCGCGGACAAGCCGGCCGGTCTCGCCGACCATCTGCGCAACGGCAACTTCGTGCGCCCGACCGTGTTCGCGGACGTCGACAACCGGATGCGCATCGCGCAAGAGGAAATCTTCGGGCCGGTCGCGTGCCTGATTCCGTTCGAGAACGAGGAAGAAGGGCTGCGGCTTGCGAACGACACGTCGTACGGGCTCGCGTCGTACATCTGGACGCAGGACGTCGGCAAGGTGCATCGCCTCGCGCGCGGCATCGAGGCCGGGATGGTGTTCGTGAACAGCCAGAACGTGCGCGACCTGCGCCAGCCGTTCGGCGGCGTGAAGGAGTCGGGCACCGGGCGCGAGGGCGGCGAATACAGCTTCGAGGTGTTCGCGGAGATCAAGAACGTGTGCATCTCGATGGGTTCGCATCACATTCCCCGCTGGGGCGTGTAACGGGCGTGGATCGTTTCGCCGCAGGAACACCGTCAGAACGCCAGAACGATACGGAGACTTAACGATGGGCAAACTGTCCCTCGCCGCCAAGATCACGCACGTGCCGTCGATGTACCTGTCGGAGTTGCCCGGCAGGCATCATGGCTGCCGCGAAGCGGCGATCCGCGGCCATCAGTTGATCGGCGAGCGCTGCCGCGCGCTCGGCGTCGATACGATCGTCGTGTCGGACGTGCACTGGCTCGTCAACGCCGGCTATCACGTGAACTGCAATGCGCGGTTCGCCGGCACGTACACCAGCAACGAGCTGCCGCATTTCATCCGCGACATGGCGTACGCGTATCCGGGCAACCCGGCGCTCGGCCGCCTGATCGCGGAGACGGCCAGCGTGCGCGGCATCGCGACGCGCGCGCACGAGATCGACAGCCTCGAACTCGAATACGGCACGCTCGTGCCGATGCGCTACATGAACGGCGACCAGCACTTCAAGGTCGTGTCGATCGCGGGCTGGTGCATGTGGCACACGCTCGACGAAAGCCGACGCTTCGGCGAAGCGCTGCTGGAGGCCATTGAAAAGAGCGATTCGAACGTCGCGTTCCTCGCGAGCGGTTCGCTGTCGCACCGCTTCAACGACAACGGCAGCCCCGAGGAATCGATCCACCAGATCAGCCGTGAATTCTTCCGGCAGGTCGACCTGCGCGCGGTCGAGCTGTGGAAGCAGGGCGACTTCAAGACCTTCTGCGCGATGCTGCCGGAGTACAACACGCATTGCCACGGCGAAGGCGGCATGCACGACACGGCGATGCTGCTCGGCCTGCTCGGCTGGGATCGCTACGACAAGCCCGTCGAGATCGTCACCGACTATTTCGCGAGCTCGGGCACCGGGCAGATCAACGCGATCTTCCCGCTCGCCTGAGCGCCGCATCACCTATCCGGAGCGTTGCCATGCCACACATCGTCGTCGAGTACACCGCGAACATCCGCGACGACGCGCGCATTCCCGCGCTGCTGCGCACGATCAACGCGACGCTGATCGCGCAGGGCGGCGTGTTTCCGACGGGCGGCATCCGCTCGCGCGCGATCGAGCTGCAGGACTACTGCATCGCCGACGGCACCGGGGACGACGCGTTCGTCCACGTGACGCTGAAGATCGGCTCGGGCCGCAGCGACGAAATCAAGAAGGCCGCGTGCGACGCGTTGTTCGACGCGATCAAGGCGCATTTCGCCGAGCTGTACGCGAAACGCTATCTCGCGTTGTCGATGGAGCTGACCGAGTTCAGCGAAAGCGGCTCGTACAAGCACAACAACATCCACGCCCGCTACAAGCGGGCCGGCTGAACACCTTTCCCGATCCGACCATGCTCGAACCCGCCATCATCGACCAGCTCGCGCAGCGTCTGCACGACGCCGAGCGCGAGCGCAAGCAGATCCGCCAGATCTCGCTCGACCATCCCGACATCACGATCGGCGACGCCTACGCGATCCAGCGCGCGTGGGTGACCCTCAAGCTCGCGGAAGGCCGCACGCTGAAAGGGCACAAGATCGGCCTCACGTCGAAGGCGATGCAGAACACGTCGCAAATCGACGAACCCGACTACGGTGCGCTGCTCGACGACATGTTCTTCGACGACGGCGGCACGATTCCGACCGGCCGCTTCATCGTGCCGCGCGTGGAAGTCGAACTCGCGTTCGTGCTCGGCAAGCGGCTCACGGGCCCGAACTGCACGATCTTCGACGTGTACGACGCGGTCGACTATGTGGTGCCCGCGCTCGAGATCATCGACGCGCGCAGCCAGTCGATCGACCCCGATACGAAGCGGCCGCGCAAGGTGTTCGACACGATCGCCGACAACGCGGCGAACGCGGGCGTCGTGATCGGCGGGCGGCCGGTGCGGCCGCAGGACGTCGACCTGCGCTGGGTCGCGGCGATCATGTCGCGCAACGGCGTGGTCGAGGAAACGGGCGTCGCGGCCGGCGTGTTGAACCATCCGGCCAATGGCGTCGCGTGGCTCGCCAACCGGCTGTCGCGCTTCGACGTCGCGCTGGAACCGGGGCAGATCGTGCTCGGCGGTTCGTTCACGCGGCCGTGCGCGGCACGTTCGGGCGATACGTTCAGCGTCGACTACGGTCCGCTCGGGACGATCCAGTGTCATTTCGAGTGAGGTGAGCGAACGATGCTGATTCCGTCGAATGTCTTCAAGGCCGCGCTCGCGCGCGGCGATGCGCAGGTCGGACTGTGGCTCGGGCTCGCGAATCCGTACAGCGCCGAAGTCGTCGCGGGCGTCGGTTTCGACTGGCTGCTGATCGACGGCGAACATGCGCCGAACACGGTGCCGACGATCCTCGCGCAGTTGCAGGCGATTGCGCCGTATCCGTCGCATCCGGTCGTGCGCGTGCCGTGGAACGATCCGGTGATCGTCAAGCAGGTGCTCGATCTCGGCGCGCAGACGCTGCTCGTGCCGATGGTGCAGAGCGCTGAGGAAGCACGCGCGGCGGTGGCCGCGACGCGTTATCCGCCGCACGGGATTCGCGGGGTCGGCAGTGCGCTCGCGCGCGCGTCGCGCTGGAATCGCGTGGGCGACTACCTGCATCGCGCGAACGACGAGATGGCCGTGCTCGTGCAGGTCGAGACGCGCGCCGGGCTCGATGCGATCGACGCGATTGCGCGGGTCGATGGCGTCGACGGCGTGTTCATCGGGCCGGCGGATCTGGCGGCCGACCTCGGACATCTCGGCAATCCCGGGCATCCGGACGTGCAGATGGCGATCGACGGCGCGATTCGGGCGATCAAGGCGGCGGGGAAGGCGCCGGGCATTCTCAGTGCGGACGAGGCGGCGGCGCGGCGGTATCTCGAAGCGGGGGCGCTGTTTGTAGCGGTGGGAGTCGATACGACGCTGCTGGCGCGGAGTGCGGAGCGACTGGCGGCGCGGTTCAAGGGGAACGGTGGGGAGGCGGCGAAGAAGGGGGATGGGACGTATTGAACGAGGCGGACCTGATCTTTGGGGAGGGATGTATCCCGTTTCGCTTCTTGCGACTTTCGGTCGTTTCGAATGAAATCGCGCCGTCGCGTGTGAGATTTTCAGATCTGATCCGCTACAGGATCTGGCGCGATCAGGCGGACGCAGCCGCGATTGAGGAATTGAGTCGACAGGCGCAGAAACGCGGGACGTGACGAGTTCGCCGTTTACACTTGTCAACAATGCGTGTGTGCTTTACCCTGCGCCGCCAGATTGCCGAAGGGACGTTTCGGGAAATGCGTTTGCCACCCGAAACGGAGGAATGTGTGTGCGATGTATGTAAGAAGACCTGAAAAGATCTGCGTTCTGGACTCGATCGCTTTGATCATTGTTGATAAATGTACATCGCACGACATTGTGCGGCTTGGTGTGGAATTGTAAGGTTTGGGATTCTACAACGCGAGTAAAGGTATGGCGCGCGATACCGATAGGATTCCGTACTTCAAGATCAACAAGCTGGTTTGGAAATGGAAGCGTTGTGAGGGGGGCGATGGATGCATCCCAGTGTGCGATGTCGGTCTATCGATGGCAATGGCTCCCCCGGTGAAGGAGTCGCCAGCCAGGCAGTCCAAACCTGTTGTTCAGACCGACAAGCGCGATTCGCTCGATAAGTTGGTGGACGACCTCGAAAGAATTGCAGGCGCATTTTCACGCTTCAAGAAGTGGTTGGATACACCCGATCCGCCCAAGAAAACGAAGGCAGGGGAAAAGAAAAAAGAAGTACCGCCATTCGATATTCAGCAAATTCCTGATGCCATGCGAAAAGAGCATATGCCGGTTTCTGCGAAATTGATGGAGCGGTGGTTTGCGGGGGAACTCAACTACTCGATTACATCCAGAGACCAGAGTAGCGAGATTAACCAGAATGGCGACCTCTACCCTGAGTCGATGGTCGATCGAACCACCGTAAAAATGGATTGGGTCCTCAAGCATGGGCGCGCAAAGAAGCAATACGACAGTCTCGTAAATTCCGATATATATAGCTCACGTGCGTATGAAACCCTCCAAGATATTCTTGGCCGATACCGTAGGCGCGGAGACGTATCGCCCTGGATGGTCAGCGGCTACGATATCCGAAAGCTACACAAGGAATTCCAGTTCCAGCGAGCGGCGGTAGAAAGTTCCTTTGAACAGAAGGCTTTGCAGGCCGTGCGGCGACTGCCCGATGCCGGCGTCCCTGATGACCTGACCGGCGCGTTGGGCGCATTCAACCTCTATGCGGCGGTAGCTGGCGTTACGTTCGACGTCAGAAATACGAAGGCGACGGTTACGCACATCGTTGTCTACGTCAGGGACGGGTATTCCTTTGAGGGGGATACGAGCTCACGGTCCCAGTACCTTGGACACTGGAGCAAAAACGGCGTAGTTATCGTACCAAGCTACGTGGCAGCGAATCTTGCGGATCAGCCGTGGTTTGACTTTCCGGTAGTAGCAGGCAGTACGGTCGCAAACCTCTATGAACCGGGGAAGATTTACTATCCGGTCCGGAATCGCTCGTTCCGCGAGTGGCAAGCACGGACCCATCGAGGCGGCGACTTCATCATATTTTCCGACTATAGGCCGATCATGTTAGCTAAACCCATAACGGTATATTTCGAATGAATGGATTGGCGATAGGTATGCAAGGTGCAGGAATGGTTGCACTTGCAGCACTCGTTCTGGCCGGAACCGTTGTCTGTCTGCTGATAGTCGTTTTATACAGCCTCTCGCACAAGGAGGGGCGCGTTGAACGAATGAAGTCGGGAATGAAGGCACTGGGTTCCGGTCTGGCAATTGTCACTTTGTTGTTCTGCGCTGGTTCTTACTACAAGGATGCGCGCGTACGCTCACAGGCGATGCGGTTTGATACCGAGCTTTCCAGGAACGATGGGGGGCGTTATACGGCGCAATACGCCTACCTCGGAGCGGATCGAATCCTTTTGCGCCTCTATCGGACATCCGACATGCGATTGCTTGCAGAGCGGACTTACGAGTCCCCGGATTCCGTTCGTTTGGTATGGACCAAGGAATCCCTGATATTTGATACTGCCGTTGATAGTGAGGGAGAGATCAGGCTGCCGCCTACTCGGTTTGATCGATTCAAGGCTATGTTGCCGTAGCAGACAGTGATCCGTGCGTGTGCGACGTCGTGCTGCGCGTTAGGCCCGGCGCACGATGGCGAGCGAGTGCCAGTGACCGCATCGCATGGAGGCGGGCAGGCGACGCGCGCCGCCGCCTGTGCCATCAAGCCAGGACTCAGAACCGCTGCTGAATCCCCGCCGTCACGCCGACCTGCGTGGTGCCATACCCGGCGAAATCGCGCGATACGCCGACCTTCTGGTCATGCTTCGCGATCGCGAACGCACCGGCCGCGTACAGCACCGTGCGCTTCGACAGCGCGTAATTCGCGCGCACCGACACCAACGTCGGATCGGCATCGCTGCCACCCTTGACGTTCTGGTGATAGACAGCGGCGATCAGCGAGAACGCCGGTGTGAACTGGTACGATCCGCCGACCCAGTACGTGTCGCTCAACTGGTTCGCCGCCGCAGTGCGAAACGTGCGCTTGTAGTTGCGATAGCCGGCCATCGTCTTCAGGTCGCCGAAGTCGTAGCTCAAGCCCGCGTGAATGCCCTGAATGTAATTGACGGTATCGGCCGGCGTGACGCTGTCGGCCGCGCCGTTCTGCCGATCGAACGTGAGCACCGCCGCGAACGGGCCGGTCTCGTAGCCGAGCGCGAAGTCGTATTTCGAGCTGGTCTTCACGCTGCCCGGCACGTTGCCGAAGCCGTACATCGCGCCGAACTTCACGCCGCTAAATTCACCGTCGTAGCGCACCGCGTTCGACGAGCGCGTGAACATGCCGTCCTTGCGGCCGCCCGTCGCCATCGACGATGTCGCCCACGAGTAGTTCTGCGCGTAACCCATCGGATCGAACGGCAGCATGTAGTCGTACGTGACGGTGTAGTTGCGGCCGAGCGTCAGCTCGCCCCATTTGCCTTTCAGGCCGACCGTCGCGCGACGCGCGAAGATCGAGTCGGGGCCGTCGTCGAACGCACCGTTCGCGAGGTCGATTCCGCTTTCGAGGCGGAACACGGCCTTCAGCCCGCCGCCGAGATCCTCGACGCCGCGCAGGCCCCAGCGCGACGTATTCTTGTTGCCCGACTTCAGTTTGACGGAATTGCCGCCCTCCGGCGCCGCATGGTTCGTGTATTCGATGCCGGCATCCATGATCCCGTACATCGTGACCGACGACTGCGCGTGCACGACGGGGGCGGCGATGCAGGCCGCGGCGGCCGAGCTGGTGAGGACTGCTGCACGAAATTTCATTGACGGTGTCTCCTGATTTATTGTGGGTTGGGTGAAACGGGTATGACGCGGTCGAGGCCAACGCCGGAAAGCGTTCGCCGGACGGTCTGTCATTGCCTTGCTCGACGTGCGCGGCGCGCAGAGCACGCCGCGCCCGGGTCAGCCCACTTTCGCGAACGCCCAGCAGTCGTTGGTCGGGAATTCGATCCAGTGCTTGCCGGCCGCGCGCGGCACGTGGCCGAACGCGCGCAGGCGCATCTCGCCGCAATGGAACAGGTATTCCCAGCGATCGCCGAGATACATCGACGTGACGAGATCGGCCTGCAGCCGGTTCGCCCCCGGGCCGTCGGCGACCTGCACGCGTTCGAGACGGATCACGGCCTGTGCGTCCTGGCCCGGTGCGAACGTGTCGCGGGCCAGCGCCTGCAGTTCCCAGCCGTCGCCGGCGAGCGTCACGCGTTCGCCGTCGACGGCCGCGACGCGTGCGTCGATGCGGTTGTTGCTGCCCATGAACTCGGCCGTGTACAGCGAGCGCGGCGCGCCGTACAGCTCGGCCGGCGTGCCTTCCTGTTCGATGCGACCGTTGCGCAGCAGCAGGATGCGGTCGGACATCGCCATCGCTTCGGTCTGGTCGTGCGTCACGCAGAGCGCCGACAGCCCGAGCGACACGATCAGCTCGCGCAGCCACGCACGCGCTTCCTCGCGCAGTTTCGCGTCGAGGTTCGACAGCGGCTCGTCGAGCAGGATCACGGGCGGGTTGTAGACGAGCGCGCGTGCGATCGCGACACGCTGCTGCTGGCCGCCCGACAACTGATGCGGAAACCGTTCGGCGAGATGGCCGAGGCCGAGCTGATCGAGCGCGGTCTGCACGCGGCGCTTCTGTTCGGCCGGCGCGACGCGGCGCAGCTTGAGCCCGTAGCCGACGTTGTCGGCCACGGTGCGGTGCGGCCACAGCGCGTACGACTGGAACACGAGGCCGAGCGAACGCTGTTCGACGGGCAGGTCGACGTGCCGCGCGCCGTCGAAGAACACGCGGTCGTCGAGCTGGATGCGCCCGTCGGACGGCTGTTCGAGGCCGGCCACCGCGCGCAGCAGCGTGGTCTTGCCGCTGCCCGATGCGCCGAGCAGGCACACGACTTCGCCGGCTTTCAGTTCGAACGACACGCCCTTGAGGATCGGGTTGGCGCCGTAGCTGAGATGCAGGTCGTCGACGATGAGCTTATCCATGAAGTTTCACTCCGAAGCGCAGGGCCACGCCGAGACCGGCGCCGACCATCGCGATGTTGATGACAGAGAGCGCGGCCACCTGGTCGACGGCGCCGGTCGCCCACAGCGACACGAGCAGCGCGCCGATCACTTCGGTGCCGGGCGACAGCAGGTAGACGGCGGTCGAGTATTCGCGCTCGAAGATCATGAAGATCAGGAGCCACGCGGCGAGCAGGCCGAAACGCACGAGCGGCAGCGTTACGTCGAGCGACACGCGGCTGCGCGTCGCGCCGACGCTGCGGCCGGCTTCCTCGAGTTCGGGGCCGACCTGCAGCAGCGCGCTTTGAATGAGCCGCATCCCGTATGCGAGCCACACGACCGTGTACGCGATCCAGATGCTCCACATCGAGTTCTTCAGCTCGCGCAGGCCCGGGACGAACAGGAATATCCACAGAAACGCGAGACCGGCGAGCAGGCCGGGCACCGCGCGCGGCAGCAGCACGAGGTAATCGAGCAGTTTCGTCGCCCAGTCGTGCCGGCGGTGGCCGGCGAACGCGACGAGCGAGTAGAAGCCGATCGCGAGCGCGCCGCCGATCACGCCGATGCCGAGCGTGTTGACGATCGCGCGCACGAGGTTGTCCTGCTCGAACAGCTCGATGAAGTTCGACAGCGTCAGCACTTCGGCGAGCGCGACGCCTTCGCCCCAGTTGGTCACGAATGCGCGCAGCACGATGCCGGAAATCGGCACGATCACCGTCAGCATCAGCCACAGCGCGACGATCGCGAGCGCGACCCAGCGCCATATGCCGAGCGGCAGCACCGTCGCGCGACCGGCCTTGCCCTTCACGGTGACGAAGCGGTTCGCGGTCTTCAGCAAACGGCGCTGCAGCAGCACGAGCGGGAACGTGATCGCGACGATGCACACGGCGACCGCGGCCATCAGGTGATACGACGGCACGCCGAGCTTGTTGGTCAGCTTGTACAGGTAGGTCGCGAGCACGAGGTGGCCTTCCGGATCGCCGAGCACGAGCGGCAGCCCGAACACCTCGAAGCCGAGGAAGAACACGAGCACGCCGGCGAACAGCAGTGCGGGCATGGTCATCGGCAGGCTCACGTCGAGCGCGACGCGGAACGGACGGGCGCCCGTCACGCGCGCGGCTTCCTCGACGTCCGAACCGAGGTTGCGCAGCGCGGCCGACGAGTACAGGTACACGTGCGGCACGTGCGTGAGGCCGACGATCACCGTGATCGCGAAGATCGAGTAGACGTTCCAGGGCACGTTCTGCATCCCGAACAGTTCCTTGAACCACACCGAGTAGAAGCCGACCGGGCCGGCCGCGACCACGTAGCCGAACGCGAGCACCATCGGCGACACGAACACGGGCGTGAGCAGCAGCGGTTCGAGCCAGCGGCGGCCGGGCAGGTCGGTGCGCACCATCAGGAACGCGAGAATGCCGCCGAGCGGGATCGAGATGAACAGCATCCCGCCGGCGATGATGAACGAGTTCTTCACGGCGGACCAGAAGTCCGGGTCGGTGAAGATGAAGCGGAAGCCTTCGATGCCGAGCGTCTTGTTCGCATCGAAGAACGGCGCGGACAGCAGGCTCTGGAACAGGATGAAGCCGAGCGGCAGCGCGACCGCGACGGTGAGCACCGCGACGACGATCCAGCGCAGCATGCCGGCGAGCGGCTGCAGGTTGCTGGCCTGCAGCGCGGGAATCGCGCCGCCCGGGCCGGTGGTGGGCGGAACGGCCGGCGCCGCTCCGCGTGTGCTGGTTGAAAGCATGAGTTCGCCCCTGCGGCCATCCGGATGGCCGCCTCTAGGAAGTCGGTAAGGGGAAGGGGCCGCCCGCGCGGCGTGCGTGCGGCGGGCGGCCGTCGGTCGGCCGAAGCCGATCAGCGGATCAGCTCTTGATCGCCTGCTGCCATTGCTTGAGGAACGCGAGCCGCTTCGACTGGTCCAGATAGACGAGCAGGCCGGTGCCGATCGGGATCGGCTTCAGCGAATCGCCGAGTTCCTTCGTGAGGCTCGCGACCGACGTTTCGCCGGTCACGTCCGTGCGAATCGCGTACAGGTTCGCCTGGTTCGCGATCAACGTCTGGCCGCGCTTCGACAGCAGGTAGTCGACCCACAGCTTCGCGGCGTTCGGGTTCTTCGCCTTCTTCGAGATCGTGGCCAGGCGGCTCACGACTTGTGTGTAGTCCTTCGGGAATACGTAGCCGATCGACTTGTCCTTCTTCGCCTTCGCGTACGCATACGAGCCGATGATGTTGTAGCCGATCAGGTTCTCGCCCGACGAGATGCGCTCCATCATCGCGCCGGTGCTCGACTGCAGCTTCGGACCGGTCGCGCCGATCGCCTTCACGAGCTCCCACGTGACCTTCTCGTTCAGGTGCGCGTCCTGCGTCAGCGCGTTGAAGCCGACGCCGGATTTCTCGACGTCGTACGTCGTCAGCTTGCCTTTGAATTTGTCGGGTTGCGACGTGAGCAGCTTGATCAGGTCGGCGCGCGTCTTCGGCACCTCGTTCTCGGGAATCAGCCGCTTGTTGTAGACGATCGCGAGCGGCTCGAACGTCGTGCCGTACGCCTGCTTCTGGTATTGCGCCCATTGCGGCACGTTCGCGCTTTCGGGCGAATCGTACGACGCCATCAGGCCGTCGTTGACGAGCTTGACCTGCAGGTCCATCGCCGAGCTCCACAGCACGTCGGCGCTCGTGCTGCTCGCCGCGTTCTCGCTGATGTAGCGGTTGTACAGCTCGGTGCTGTTCATGTCGTTGTACTCGACCTTCACGCCGTACAGGCTTTCGAAGTCCTTGATCAGCGGGCGCACGAGGCCCGTGTCGGTCGTCGAGTAGACGATCAGCTTGCCTTCCTTCTTCGCGGCGTCGACGACGCCTTGGTAGTTACCCGGATATCCGGCCGGAACCTGCGCGACGGCGGCGCCGGCGGCGGTGCCCAGGACGATCGCCAGCGCGGCGGCGAGCTGCTTCGGTGCAAACGGCATGTCTTCCTCCAGTGATGCGTGTGTGTTGTTCGAGTGACGCGGATGTTAATTGCGAGGCACTTTCAGCCTGCTTTCATTTCGGTTCACAATAGCGTCCTTTGTGTCATGGATTTCCCGAGGTCCCCATGCGTGTGCTGCTCGTCGAAGACAACCCGAACCTGGCGCAGTCGCTGAACGACGCGCTGAGCGCCGCGCGTTTCGCGGTCGATCACATGGCGGACGGGGAGGCGGCGGATCACGTGCTGCGCACCCAGGACTACGCGCTGGTGATCCTCGATCTCGGGCTGCCGAAGCTCGACGGGCTCGAGGTGCTGCGACGGTTGCGCGCGCGCCGCAATCCGGTGCCGGTGCTGATCCTGACCGCGCACGGCTCGGTCGAGGACCGCGTGAAGGGGCTCGATCTCGGCGCCGACGACTATCTGGCGAAGCCGTTCGAACTGACCGAGCTGGAGGCGCGCGCCCGCGCGCTGATCCGGCGCAGCCTCGGTCACGAGCATTCGCGGGTCGAATGCGGGCCGCTTTCGTATGACAGTATCGATCGCAGCTTCCACCTCGCCGGCGAAGCGTTGCCGCTCACGCCGCGCGAGCGCTCGGTGCTGGAGGTGCTGATTCTGCGCAACGGGCGCGCGATCAACAAGGAGACGCTGTCGGAGAAGATCTTCGGGCTCGACGAGTCGGTCAACGCGGACGCGATCGAGATCTACGTGTACCGGCTGCGCAAGAAGCTGGAAAACACCGGCGTCGCGATCGTCACGCTGCGGGGGCTCGGCTATCTGCTCGAAGCGAAGGCCGCCGGATGAACCAACCCCACGCTCGCCAGCCTTGCACGGGACCGGCGTATGCGCTGAAGCGCCATTCCGGATCGACACGTCCGCTGCCCGCCAAGGGGGCGCATGCCGCGCTTGGGCCGGCCCGGTGGCAGACATGATGATTCGCCGTCCGAACCTGCGCACGCAAGTCGCGCTGTGGCTGCTGCTGCCGCTGCTCGGGCTGCTCGCGCTCGACTCGTGGCTCACGTACCAGCGCGCGATGAGCGCCGCGCACGTCGCGTTTGACCGCACGCTGTCGTCGTCGCTGAAGTCGATCCGCGAAGGCGTGCGGCTCAACGACGGTGAGATCGAGGTCGACCTGCCGTATCTCGCGCTCGAGATGTTCGAGTCGGGCGACGGCGGCAAGATCTACTACCTGATCCGCGAGGACAACGGCCACACGATCACCGGCTATCCGGACCTGCCGCTGCCGTCGGGCGACGGCGCGCTGTTCGTCACGCGCTACTACAACGTCGTCTATCGCGGCGAGCAGTTGCGCATGGCCGCGTTGCGCGTGCCGGTGCACGACGTGCCGACCGCGCAGACGCGCATCGTATGGGTGATGGTCGGCGAAACGATCGAGGGGCGCCAGGCGCTCGCGCGCGAAATCCTGATGGGCTCGCTGCTGCAGGAAGGCTTGCTCGTCGTGCTCGCGCTCGGGATCGTGTGGCTCGGCGTCGGGCGCGGGCTGCGGCCGCTGAACCGGCTGTCCGCGAAGGTCGCCGCGCGGACCGACGGCGATCCGACGCCGCTCGACACCGGCGGCATGCCGAGCGAGCTCGCGCCGCTCGTCGAGTCGATCAACCAGTACATCGGCCGCACGCAGCGGATGCAGGTCGCGCGGCGGCGCTTCTTCGCGGACGCGGCGCATCAGCTGAAGACGCCGCTCGCCGCCGTGCAGGCCGGCGTCGAACTGGCCTTGCGGCCGGACGAGCAACCGCGCGTGAACGTGCACTTGCGGCGTGTGAACGGTGCGGTGCGGCAGGCCGCGAAGATCGTCCAGCAGCTGCTGTCGCTGTCGCGGCTCGATTCGGACAGCGGCCATGCGGTCGCGCACCAGCCGGTCGCGTTGCATCGGCTGGCGCGCAGCGTGACGCTCGACTGGTCGCCGGTGGCGCGGGCGCGCGACATCGATCTTGGCTTCGAGCACGAGACCGACGTCGACGTGCACGGTCAGCCGGATCTGCTCGGCGAAATGATCGGCAACCTGATCGACAACGCGATCCGTTATTCGGGCGACCGTGCGGTGATCACGGTGCGCGTGTCGCGCGACGGCGAACATGCGCGGCTCGACGTGATCGACAACGGGCCGGGCATTCCGGCAGCCGAGCGGGACGCGGTGTTCGAGCGCTTCCATCGCGGCAGCAAGACGCAGACGGTCGAAGGCACGGGGCTCGGGCTGTCGATCGTGCGGGAGATCGCGCGCGTGCATCAGGGCAGCGTGACGCTGACCGATGCGGCGGGCGGCGGGCTGGTCGTGACGGTGATGCTGCCGACGGTTCCGGCGGCGCAGTAGAAGGCGGGCCGCGCTCGACGCAATCGCGGTGAACGGCGACGGCGAAAGCGATACGCCGTCGCGCCGTTTCGACCGATCCGCTCAGTCGCCGAACCCGATCTCAGCTTCGAGCGACTGCCCGACCTCGAGCCACGCGCCCGCGCCTTCGACGACGATCGCGTTGATGCCGAACGTCAGCGCGTCGTCGTAGTTCGGATGCGCGCGATAGGTCTGCATCGTGTCGGTCGGCTCGTGCGGCCATTCCGGGTTCGGCGCGCCGGTCACCTGGTCGATCGTCGGCATCGGGCAGCGCGTGCACAGCTTCACGAGGCGCAGGCGCACGGGCGTGTCGCCTTCGGCGTCGAGATGCTCGACGAAATCTTCTTCGTACGCATCGAGATCCGACACGACGATGTTCGGGCGGAAGCGGTTCATCGGAATTGCGGGCGCGCCTTTCGCGACGAGCTTCGCGTTCAGGTCGTCGAGCGACGACTGGCCGATCACGAGCAGCGGATAGCCGTCCGCGAACTGCGTGTGCGTGTCGATGTCGCCGGTCCATTTGCGGTTGCAGCCGCGGCGCGACTCGGCGCCGAAGCGCGCAAGCTTCAACGGCATGCCGAGGAATTCGGTGAGCCACGCGGCCGTCTCGGCGCCCGTGTCGATCGCGTCGACGGTGTCGCGCCAGACGGTCGCGGCCATCTTCGGTGTGGCGGGCGTCGCATCGCCGTCGAGCGGCGTGCGGATCTCGGGCATGCCCGGCGCGTTCAGCACGAGCGCATCGTGCTCGAGCGCGGTGCGGATCAGCGCGAGGCGCGGGTGCGTGCGCTGCGTGATCATCATCCCGTCCGGGGTGGTGATCAGCCAGTGGCGGTCGTACGCGAGGCCCGTTTCGAGCAGCTGCGCACGCGACAGCGCGATGCCGGCGCAGGATTTGATCGGATAGACGAAGAGTTCGGAGATGGCTGGCATGACGCTGGCTGAAGGCGGGATGGTCGAATCGCGATTGTGCCAGATCATGCGGAAGCCGTTTGGGCGGTTGCAGGCCGTCGCGCCGAGCCGCGCGTCGGGTCACGCCAGCGGAAAGCCGAGGTCGAAGGTCGTGCGCACGTCGAGCGGCTGGCGCAGCAGCCCGGCCTTCAGGTAGAAGTCGGCCGTGCGTTGCTGCCCGGCGATCACCGTCGCGTCGATCGGCTGCCAACGCGTGTTGCGGCGCTCGAACTGCAGCTTCGCGGCCGCCGGCGGGATGCCGACGATGCGCGCGAGCGCCGCCGAATACGCGTCGACGTGCCGGTACGACCAGGCCTGCGCGCGCACGACGCGTTGCAGGAAGTCGCGCAGCACGTCGCGCTTCGATGCGATCGCCGCGTCGGTCGCCGCGACGTAGCTGAGGCCCGACCACAGGCCGCGGCCGTTGACGAGCACGCGCGCGCGGCCGCTCGTTTCGGCGAGCGCGGTATAGGGTTCCCACGTCGCCCACGCATCGATCGAACCGGTTGCGAGCGCAAGCATCGTGTCGGCCGGCGGCAGGAAGCGGAACGATACGGCGTCGGGCGGCAGGCCCGCGGCGTCGAGCGCTTTCAGCGTGACGAAATGGCCGATCGAGCCGCGCGTGGTGCCGATGCGCTTGCCTTTCAGGTCGGCCGCGTCCTTCAGCGTCGCGTCGGGCCGCACGAGCACGGCGGTGCCGTACGGGTCGGAGCGGTTCGCGCCGATCACCTTGATGCGCGCGCCCGATGCGAGCGCGAAGATCACCGGTGCGTCGCCGATCGGTCCGCAGTCGACGGCCGCCGCGTTCAGCGCCTCGGCCAGCGGCGCGGCGGCCGGGAATTCGGTCCACGCGATGTCGTATGCGAGGCCGTTCAGTTCGCCGGCCGCTTCGAGCAGCGCGCGCAGCCCGCCTTTCTGGTCGCCGGCACGCAGCAGCGGTCGCGTGCCCGATTGCGCGTGCAATGCGGTCGGCGCGACGGCGAGGGTGGCGGCGGCGAGGGCGCTCGCTTGCGCGAGAAAGTGACGTCGGGTCGGATTCATCGTGAAGTTCGGTCGATCGGAGGAAACGGTTCAGGGATTCAATGCGGGAGCCCGGCCTGCACGTCGCGCACGGGTTCAGCGTCCGCACGCAGCAGCAGCGCGGTCAGCGGATCGACGTTCGCGGGGGCGGCGGACGGCCGGGCGGTCGCATCCGAGCGGCACAACAAATCGTCGGCCGACCAGCCCGCGCTGCCCGGCAACGCGCGCGCCCGCAGCCAGCCGCGCCGGTCGGCAAGCAATTGCGTGCCGCCGAACGTCTCGGGCGGCACGCCGGCGATCGTCGCGAACGCTTGCCAGGCACCCGGCGTCGACGCGACGCAGTTCGCGCGCGGGCCGGTTGCCGGTGGCGCGGGCGTGTCGTCGGCGGTGACGAGCAGCGTCTGCCAGCGCGGATCCTCCGTCGGCGGCGTGGTGCCTGGCGCGAGCGCAACGACGCGCACGCGCTGGCCTTCGCGCCAGCGCTCGAGCGGTTGCGGCGCGGCGCTGCCGCAACGCACGTCGAGCGCGGGCAGCGGAACGGGCACGGGCCACGCGCCTTCCGCCCGTGCGCCGCTGCCGGCCGACAGCGCCTTCAGGTAAGCGAGCACGGCCCACGTGTCGGCCGGGCCGAGCGTCGCGGCAAAGCCCGGCATCGACGCCGCGCCGCGCGCGTCGTGCATACCGTGTCGCACGCGCCAGTACAGTTCGCCGTCGAGCCGGCGGGCGAGCAGCGCGCCCGCGAAAGTCGGCGGCCAATGCCTGAGCGTTGCCGCGAGCGGCCCTTCGCCGCGACCGTCCGCGCCGTGACATGCCGCGCAATGCCGCGCATACAGGTGCGCACCGCGCGTCACGTCCACGACGGAAAGCGGCGCGGGATTGCGCTGGAAACTGGTCGGCACTGCGGGTGCGAGCCACAGAGATGCCGGCGGCCACGGCGCGAACCACGCGACGGCCAGTGCGGCGATCGCCGATGCCGCCCGCCACTTGCGCGAAACGAACGCGATGCCGCCCAGCGCCACGGCGAACGCGGTTGCCGCGCAAGCGAACGCAAGCTGTCGCGTGAGCCCGGCATCGATGCGCAGCGTTTCGAGCGCGAACCGGTGTGCCCAGGGCCACGCGGCCTGTCCGTCGACATCCCCGGTCAGACCGGCCGCATGCAGCGCGCGGGCGAACGCGATCTGCGCGCGATACAGCAGTTGCAGGAACAGCAGCGCCCAGTCGGCGAACGGCGGTGCATTCATCGGCGCAGCCTTTGCCGTGCGCGGGCCATCCTGCCAGCGGCACTCGGCATCTACCAGCTCGCATCGAGTCCGAGATGCCGCAGCGCTTCGTGGCGCAGTTCGGCGAGACGCGGATCGCCGCGATGGCGCGGATAGGGCAGGTCGACGCGCAGTTCCGCGACGATCCGCGCGGGACGCGGGCCGAACACGATCACGCGCTGCGCGAGAAACAGCGCTTCCTCGACATCGTGCGTGACGAGCAGCGCGGAAAAGCCGTCGCGTTGCCACAGCGCGGTCAACTCGGCCTGCATCGTCAACCGCGTCAGCGAATCGAGCTTGCCGAGCGGCTCGTCGAGAATCAGCAGGCGCGGATCGTTGACGAGCGCGCGCGCCAGCGCGACACGCTGCGCCATCCCGCCCGACAACTGATGCGGAAACACGTTCGAGAATTCCTGCAGCCCGACGCGCGCGAGCGCATCGTCGACGCGATGTTGCGCGGTGCGAGCCACGCCGCGCGCCTCGAGGCCGAGCGCGACGTTCGCGCGCACGCGGCGCCACGGGTAGAGCGTCGGATCCTGGAACACGACGATGCGCGACGGATCGGGCCGCTCGATCGGCACGCCGTCCTGCGCGATTCGGCCTTGTCGTGCGGCGTCGAGGCCCGCGACGAGCCGCAGCAGCGTCGATTTTCCGCAACCGCTCGGGCCGAGCAGCGCGACGAATTCGCCGGCCGCGACCGACAGCGTGACGTCGTCGAGCACCGGCAGCGGGCCGCCGGGGCCGTCGAACGCATGGCTCACGCGGCGAATCTCGATGCGCGCGCCGCGCGGCACCGTGGCATCGGGCGTGGCGGGCGCCGCGGAGACGGACGATTCGGGAACGGCGGCGCTTACCATTTGACGGTTCCTTTCTGCCACGCGAGCACTCGGTCGCGCACCGCGAACAGCAGCGCGATCAGCCCGGAAAACAGCAGCGCCATCACGATCAGCGCCGCATACATGTTCACGTACGATGCCCAGCCCTGCGCCCAGCTCAGGTACCAGCCGAGCCCCGACTTGACGCCCATCATCTCGGCGACGACGAGCACCGTAAACGATGCGCTCAGCCCCATGAAGATGCCGACGAACACGTGCGGCAGCGCGGCGGGAATCGCGACGCGCAGCACCAGGAAGCGCGCGTTCGCGCCGAGCGTGCGCGCGACGTCGTAGTACTGCCGGTTCACGCTCGCGACGCCCGACCACGTCAGCACCGCGACCGGGAAGCCGGTCGACAGCGCGATCAGGAACGCGGCGGCCGAATAGCTCGTCGGGAAAAAGTAGAACGTGAGCGGCAGCAGCGCGGTGGCCGGCACCGGGCCGAGCACGCGCAGCACCGGATGCACCCAGTAGCCGATGCGGCGCGACCAGCCGATCGATACGCCGACCGCGAACCCGACCGCGACGCCGTACGCGAACCCGAGCGAAAGCAGCTTCAGCGTATTGACGGCGCTGCCGGCGAGGCGCGGCCAGTCGTCGACGTAGACCTCGATCAATGCCTGCGGCGGTGCGAAGAACGGCGTCGGCAGCCAGCCGGTTTTGGCCGTGACGATTTCCCACGCGGCAAGCACGAGCGGCAGTGCGACGAGCCACGGGCCGGCCGGGCGCACGCGGGCAAGCCGCGCGCGCGTGGCCGGCACGCGATGGCCGAGCGTCGCGGCGACCAGCAGCAGCGCGGCGATCGCCCACGCGGCGATGCCGAACGTGTCGGTGTACGCCCAGTCGGTGAAACCGACGACGCGGTTCGGCCACACGTCAGTCACCGCGCCGAGCGCGGCCCACGCGAGCGCCGCGACGACGCCGGTCGGCCAGGTACGCGCACGGCGGGCTTCGGCCGCGAGCGTCGCGTCGCAGACCGTGCATGCTGCGCGGGACGTGGCAGGCGCGGCGGCGGTACCGCCGGTTGCGGTTGCGGATGCGGTGCGCGCCGCGGACGCGTGTTCGATCGTCGACATCGCGTCACCCCAGCACGTTCGCATAGACCTGCTGCGCGAAGCGCTGCGGGTCGGTGCTCTTCTTCAGCACGCTGATCCGGCGGAAATCGTCCGCGTAGAACGCGATTTCCTGCTGCAGATCGACGTTGGTCGGGTGGTGCGTGTAGGTCAGCGTCGCGTACAGCTTGCGCAGATCTTCCGGATTGATCTTCGGCGAATACTTCGCGAACGCCTTCGCGGCTTCGTTCGGGTTGTCGTGCGTGTATTCGGTTGCCTGCACGATCGAGCGCGCGAGCGCGGCGGCCGCCGGCCGGTCGTTGCGCACGAGGTCGCCGCGCGCGCCGATCACGCAGCACACCTTGCGCGCGTATTCGCCGGACAGGTTCGTCGCAAGTTCCGTATACGCGCCGTTGCTGCGCTTTTCGAGCAGATAGAGATTCGGGTCGCCGTCGGCGATCGCCTGGATCTCGCCCTTGTCGACCGCGACGCCGAGCAGATCGGCCGGATACTGCCGCCACGTGATGTCGCGTTCGGGATCGATGCCGTTCTTCGCGAGCAGGATCGAGAAGAAGTGCTTGCCGGGCGCCGCGAGATCGCTGACGCCGACCGTCTTGCCCTTCAGCGCCTGCAGCGTCGTCACGCCGGCCGTCTTCGCGCCGAGCAGCCGCACGCAGCCGCCGTGCGAACTGCCGATGATCTTCACGTCGAAGCCGGCTTCGAGCGGTTTCAGCCAGCGGTGAATCATCCCGACCGCCGCGTCGGCCTTGCCGGTCGCGATCGATTCGAGCAACTGGTCGGTCGATCCGCTGTAGTTGATCAGCTCGACCTTCAGCCCGTTCTTCTCGAAGAAGCCGTTTTCCTGCGCGACGACGATCGGCGTCAGGCAGAACGCGTTCTGGTTCCACGCGAACGTGAGCTTCTTCAGCGGCGGCGCGGACCATGCTTTGCGGCCGAGCGTGATCGCCGGCGCGGCGAGCGCGGCGGCGCCGGCCGCGCGCAGCAGCCGGCGGCGCTTGTCGTCATGGGCGCCGGTCGGCGCGGGTGCGGTGGGTTCGGTCATCGTGTGGTCTCCGGTTCCGGTCGTGCGGCAGGGCGCTCAGTCGAGCAGGTCGGGTTCGTCGGCGACGACGCGTGCGAACAGGCTGTCGAACGCGTGCAATGCGCCGTCGGGGCCGCCGATCTGGCCGTGCGTGTGTCGCGCGGTTGCGTGATCGATCGGTTGCGGCGTGCCGGCCGCTTCGGCCAGCAACTGCGTGTGCGCGGCGTTGTCGAGCGCGATGTACCACCACGCGGCGGCCTCGACCGTCGGGCCGGCCGTCAGGATGCCGTGGTTCTTCAGGATCACGCCCTTGTGCGTGGTGCCGTCGGGCTTCGCGAGCGCGTCCGCGATCCGCGCGCCTTCGCTCGTGTCGACGACCATGCCCGTGAAGTCGTCGAACAGCGCGTGATCCTCGTAGAACACGCACGCGTCCTGCGTCAGCGGATCGAGCGGGCGGCCGAGCGTCGACCACGCCTTGCCGTAGGTCGAATGCGTGTGCGCGGCGGCGACGATGTGCGGATGCGCGTCGTGAATCGCCGCGTGGATCGCGAACGCGGCCTTGTTCAGCGGCCGGTTGCCGATCGCAGTTTCGCCGCGTGCGTTGACGAGCAGCAGGTCCGATACCTTGATCCGCGAGAAATGCACGCCGAGCGGATTCACCCAGAAGTGGTCGGGCAGTTCGGGGTCGCGCGCGGTGATGTGGCCGGCGAGGCCCGACGCGAACCCGAAGCGCGCGAACAGGCGGAACGCGGCCGCGAGCCGCTCCTGCCGGTGGCGGCGCTCGGCGGCGACGTCGACGCGCGGCGCGGGCGGATCGAACCAGAAATGCTGGCGCGGCGTGTCGGCGAGGACGAGGCCCGACGCGGTGCGCACGGGCGATGACGAAGCCAGGACGGCGGACATGGTCGGCGTCTCCCTTTGCGTCAGGCCGCGCGGCGCGCCGCGTCGCGTGCGGCGACGGCGCTGCGCACGCGCGGAATCAGTTCGCGACCGTAGTCGATCGCGTCTTCGAGCGGATCGAAGCCGCGGATCAGGAACGTCGTCACGCCGAGGTCGTAGTAGTCGAGCAGCGCGTCGGCGACCTGTTCGGGCGTGCCGACCAGCGCGGTCGAATTCGAGCGCGCGCCGGTGAGCTTCGCGATCTCGGTCCACAGCCGCTTGTCGACGCGCGAGCCGCGTTCGGCCGCGGCGAGCAGGCGTCGCGCGCCTTCGCTCTGCTGCGGGCCGCCGCTGCCGAGGCCGGCCGCTTCGCGCAGCCGGCGCGTTTCGTCGAGGATCCGGTGCGCGCGCGCCCATGCTTCGTCTTCGGTCGCCGCGAGGATCGGCCGGAACGACACGGAGAAGCGCACCTGCCGGCCGTGCTTCGCGGCTTCGGCGCGCACGCGGGTCGTCAGGTCGCGCACCTGGTCGAGCGATTCGCCCCACAGCGCATAGACGTCCGCGTGCTTGCCGGCGACTTGCAGCGCCGCTTCCGAGGCGCCGCCGAAGTAGATCGGCACGTGCGGCTGCTGGAACGGCTTCACTTCCGAAAAGCCCTGCGTGAAGCGGTAGTGCGCGCCGTCGTGATCGAACGGCTGCGTTTCGGTCCAGATGCGGCGCAGGATGCCAAGATATTCGTCGGTGCGTGCGTAGCGTGCGTCGTGGTCGAGGAAGTCGCCGTCGCGTTGCTGCTCGCTGTCCGAGCCGCCGGAGATGAAGTGCACGGCGAGCCGGCCGCGGCTGAACTGATCGAGCGTCGCGATCTGCCGCGCGGCGAGCGTCGGCGCGGTGAAGCCCGGCCGATGCGCGAGCATGAAGTGAATGCGCTCGGTCGCGGCGGCGGCGAACGCGATCGTCAGCGTCGCGGACGGGCCGGTCGAATGGTGCGGGACGAGGATCCGGTCGAAGCCGGCCGTTTCGTGTGCGCGGGCGAAGTCGCGCACGTAGCCGGGGTCGACGACGGGGCCGGCAGGTGGATGGATTTCCGACTGCTTCTGGCTCTGGATCATGCCGATGAATTCGACGCTCATCTGGGTCTCCGATGCAAGGACGGCCCCACGCGGCCGGCAACGGCCGGCGGGGGCGGGAATGGAGCGCAGATTACCGCCGGGATCATGCGGAACGGAAATAATCAATCCCGATTTGAATATCAGATTTGCATGGTTTGGCCGCGTGTGCGTTGCGCATACGCTGTGGGCTCGCGATGGTGTCGAAAGGGCGTCGGGGCGTGTCGGGCGGGGCTTTCGCGCCGGGCAGGAACCGGTTCGGGATGTGCGGCGCGGTGCGAATGCCGATGCGTGCGCACGCATTTGCGGCAAACGTCCGCGAAGCGGCACGGCGCGCGAATGCGCAACCGGTCGCCGCCGGCTTCATGCGCCGCCGCGCCATCCGCCGATCGATCTTCGCCATGACCGCCGATCCGTTAGCCAGCTACCCAGCTACCCAGTCACCGAGGGAATCCGTACCGATGTCCGCCAGCCTTGCCGCTTCCTCGCCGCTACCGCCGCAGTCGTCGCTGCGCCACCTGCCTGCCGACGATGCGCGCGTCGCGGCGCTGCTCGAGCGCCTCGCGCCCGAACTCGCCGCCGACGCGGCCCGTAACGACGTCGACGGCCGCTTCCCGCACGAGAACTTCGCGCGGCTGCATCGCGCCGGGCTGATCGCGCAGGTCGTGCCGCGCGAGCATGGCGGCGCGGGCGCGACGCTCGCGCAGGCGAGCCGGATCGTGGCCGCCGTCGCGCGCGCCGATCCCGCGACCGCGCTGGTGCTGACGATGACGTATCTGCAACATCGCGCGCTCGGCCGTGCGGACAATCGCTGGCCCGCGCGCGTGCGGCGTGCGGTGTTCGACAGTGCGGTCGCCGAAGGCGCGCTGATCAACGCGTTGCGTGTCGAACCGGCGCTCGGGTCGCCGTCGCGCGGCGGCCTGCCCGAAACGATCGCGCGTCGCGACGGCGACGGCTGGCGGCTGTCCGGCCACAAGCTGTATAGCACCGGCATTCCGGCGCTGCGCTGGCTCGCCGTATGGGCACGCACCGACGAACCCGAGCCGCGTGTCGGCGTATTCCTCGTGCGGCGCGAGCGCGATGTGGAAGACGACGCAGGCATCCGCGTGATCGAAAGCTGGAATCATCTGGGCCTGCGCGCCTCAGGCAGCCACGAGGTCGTGTTCGACGACGTGCGGCTGCCCGCCGATCATGCGGTGGACGTGCGCGCGCCCGATGCGTGGGCCGTATCGGCCGCGAGCCATGCGGATGTCGACGCGCAGGCTGACCAGCAGGCGTGGATGGTCGCGCTGCTCGGCAGCCTCTACGATGCGGTGGCGCGCGCGTCACGCGACTGGCTGCTCGCGTTCGCGACGACGCGCGCGCCGAGCGGGCTCGGGGCCCCGCTCGCGACGCTGCCGCGCATTCAGGAGGCCGTCGGCGAGATCGAAGGGTGGTTGCACACGAACCGCGTGCTGCTCGACGAGCACATCGCGCGCACCGATGCGGGTGACGCGCCGACGGTGACGACGAGCGGCCTCGTCAAGCGAACCGTGACGGAGCAGGCGATCCGCACGGTCGAGCACGCGTTGAAGCTGTCGGGCAATCACGGGCTGAGCCGCCACAATCCGCTCGAACGTCATTATCGCGACGTGCTGTGCAGCCGCGTGCATACGCCGCAGGACGATGCGATCGCGGTCGCCGCCGGGCGTGCGGCGCTCGACGCCGCGGCGCGAAGCGCGAACGCAACCGCGAACGCGGAGACGGGCGGGACGTCGCACGACGCACCGGCATCCGGTCGAAGCGATGCGTGAGCGGGACCGCACGACGGTCGGCGCAAACGGGACAGCGCGGCGCCGGCGTCGCCGGCCTCGGTCAAGCGGCCTCGTCGTGCGCGGCGGCATCCGCGGGCAGCGTCAATGCCGCGCGCGCATGTGCGCCCACGGCCGCGAGCGGCGTCTTGATGCGCGCGGCATCCTGCCGGTGCAGCAGCCACAGATCGATCTGCGGCTTGAAATCGGCGAGCGGCACGATCTCGACCGCGTCGCGCAGCGGGCTGCCTTCGACGAGCGGCAGCGGCATCAGCCCGATGCCGAAGCCGTTCGCGACGCTCTGCAATTGCAGGTCGCGCCCATACACGTCGAGCGTGACGGGCATCGGCAGCCCTTGCGCGTCGAGCGCGCGGCGCAGGCCCGCGCGAAAGCCGCAGCCGTCGGGATTGAGCACCCAGCCGCGCGCTTGGCAGTCGGCGAGCCGGTAGCTGCGGCGCGGCCAGTCGCCCTTGCGGCCGACCGCGACGAGCCGGGTGGCCAGCAGCCGTTCGCCCTCGACGTGCGGCGGCAGCACCATCTCGCGGGCCAGAAACACCAGCGCCGCATCGAGTTCGCGGCGCGCGACGCGCTCGACGAGCATGCCGCCCCAGGCGGTCGTGACCTGCGTGGCGAGCGCGGGCCATTGCCCGGCAATCCGCGCGATCAGGCCGGGCAGCATCAGTTCGCCGAGGCCCTGCGTGAGGCCGACGCGGAATTCGCCGGCGGGTGGCCGCTGGCCGGCCGTCAGTTCGCGCAGCGCATCGACCTCGCGCAGGATCGCGCGGCACTGCTCGAACACCTGCAGGCCGATGTCGGTCGGACGCGGCGGTTTCGTGTTGCGGTCGAGCAGCGTCGCGCCGAGCGCTTCCTCGAGATTCTGCACGCGCCGCGTGATTGCCGGCTGCGTCATTCCGAGCTCGGCCGCGGCCTGGCTCAGCGTCTGGCAGCGGACGACCGCTGCAAAAGCGTCGATATCGCTAATTTTCATGTTTGTTCTGCATGGTATTTCGGGTGCATCATGACGATCCATCATATTCGGCATCATATTCGAGGAGGCAGCCGATGAGTACGCTTTCGTTGCATCAGACGCCGCTGCGTCCGTTCGTCGACGGGCTGGGCGCGCTGCTCGCGTCCGGCGCGAACGAGGCGCGCATTCTCGACGAGGGCGGCGCGCTGCTTGCCGCGCTCGTCGCGCACGACGACTGGCTGCCCGACGCATTCGCGCAACCGGATCCCGAGCGCTACCGCCAGTACCTGCTGCATCTCGATCCCGACGAGCGGTTCTCCGTCGTCAGCTTCGTGTGGGGGCCCGGCCAGACGACGCCGATCCACAATCACACGGTGTGGGGGCTGATCGGCATGCTGCGCGGCGGCGAGTTTTCGCAGCCGTACCGGTTCGACGCGACCGGCAAGCCGGTGCCGTCGGGCGATGCGGTGCGGCTGAAGCCGGGCGACGTCGAGGCCGTGTCGCCGCATATCGGCGACGTGCATCGCGTGACCAACGCGTTCGCCGACCAGGTGTCGATCAGCATCCACGTGTACGGCGCGAACATCGGCAAGGTCGAGCGCGCGGTGTTCCTCGACGACGGCACCGTGAAGCCGTTCGTGTCCGGCTATTCGAACGTGTGATCGAACGTGTGACGCCGCAACGCGCGGACATCCCGTTGCGAGCACACACGCTCGCAGCCCCGAGCTTCTTTGCTTTCTTCACCGCCTTCAACAGAATCCGACAGAGACATCGTGACGCAATCCGTTGATTCCACTTCCCATTTCCCCGTCGCGTCGTACCAGGACGTACGCGCACGCCTCCTGGCCCGCGACGAGCTCGCGCTGATCGACGTGCGCGAGGAAGATCCATACGCGCAGGGCCATCCGCTTTGGGCCGCGAATTTTCCGCTGTCGAAGCTCGAACTCGACGCGTGGACGCGCATTCCGCGCCGCGACACGCCGATCGTCGTGTTCGGCGAAGCCGACGGCGAGGATCTCGCGCCGCGCGCGGCCGCGAAGCTCGCGCAGCTCGGCTATACCGACGTGCGGCTGCTCGACGGCGGTCTCGCGGGCTGGCTCGCCGCGGGCGGCGAGCTGTTCATCGACGTGAACGTGCCGAGCAAGTCGTTCGGCGAATGGGTCGAGGCCGAGCGCCATACGCCGTCATTGTCGGCGCAGGAAGTGCAGGCGCTGATCGACGAGAAGGCCGACGTCGTGATCGTCGACGCGCGCCGCTTCGACGAGTATCAGACGATGAACATCCCGACGTCGACGAGCGTGCCGGGGGCGGAACTCGTGCTGCGCGTGCGCGCGCTCGCGCCGAACCCCGCGACCCGGGTCGTGGTGAACTGCGCGGGCCGCACGCGCAGCATCATCGGCACGCAGTCGCTCGTGAACGCAGGGCTGCCGAACCCGGTCGCGGCACTGCGCAACGGCACGATCGGCTGGACGCTCGCGGGCCAGACGCTCGAGCACGGCGCCGCGCGGCGCTTTCCCGACGACGTCGAACCCGCGCAGCGCGAGGAAGCCCGGCGCGCCGCGCGCGCGGTGGCCGAGCGCGCCGGCGTGCCGCGCATCGCGTTCGCGGACGTCGCCGCGCTCGACGAGCCGGGCCGCACGCTGTATCGCTTCGACGTGCGCACGCCGGAGGAATACGAGGCCGGCCATCTGCCAGGCTTCCTGGGCACGCCGGGCGGCCAGCTCGTCCAGGAGACCGACCATCACGCGGCCGTGCGCGGCGCGCGCATCGTGCTCGCCGACGACGACGGCGTGCGCGCGGACATGACCGCGTCGTGGCTCGCGCAGATGGGTTGGGACGTGCGCGTGATCGAGCCGGCCGGCACGGCGGCCTTCACCGAGCGCGGCCAGCCGCCGCGCGACGTGCCGGCGACGCCGCAGGTGGCCGAGGTGTCGCCCGCGACGCTCGCGGGCTGGCTGAAGGAGGCGGGGGCGGGCGAGATCGCGATCGTCGACGTGACGACCAGCGCGAACTACGTGAAGCGGCATATTCCCGGCGCGTGGTTCGTTGTGCGCGCGCGGTTGCGCGACGCGCTCGCCGCGATTCCGCCGGCGAAGCGCTATGTGTTCACGTGCGGATCGAGCCTGCTCGCGCGGTTCGCGGCGGACGACGCGCGTGCGTTGCTGCCGGCTTCCGCGGCGATCTCGGTGCTGACCGGCGGCACGGCCGCGTGGATCGACGCGGGGCTGCCGCTCGAGCACGGCGAGACGCATCTGGCGTCGCCGCGCGTCGACCGCTACCGGCGCCCGTATGAAGGCACGGACAACGCGGCCGCCGCGATGCAGGCGTATCTCGACTGGGAATACGGACTGGTCGACCAGCTGAAGCGGGACGGCACGCACCACTTCCGCGTGATCTGAGCGCGGCGCGGCATCCGGTGTGCGGCACGCCTTGCGCCACGCCCGGTTGCCGCGCGTTCAGCAGCGCATCGCATGCCGCATCCGACGCGTTCGGTACGCTCACCGCTTGAACGTATCGACGGCCGTGCGGCCGACGGCCGGATCGTCGGTGAAGAAGCCGTCGATGCCCGCGCGCAGGTACGCCTGGATCTCGCGCACCGAGCCCGCGGTGTTGCGCGTGGCCGGCGTGCCGCCGTCCTTCAGCGACGCGGGCAGGAAGTTGTTCTCCGGACGGAACGTGTACGGATGCACGACGAGGCCGGCTTCGTGCGCGTAGCGCACGTACGGCGTCGGCTGCTGCAGCGTGCCGTCCGCGGCCACGGCGATGATCGACGTCTTGTACGGGCCGACACCGTTCGCATAGGACGCGATCTCGCGCATGCCGTCGCGCGTCGACAGGTCACCGTAGGTGCGCTTGTCGTTCGCCATCACGAAGTCGTACGGACGCTGGCCGGCTTCGTCCATCAACTGCACGAGCTTCCAGTTCGGCTGGCTCGACTTGATCCGGTTGCGGATCGCCTTCAGGTTCGCGACCTCGAACGACTGGATGTAGACGGTCGCCGTGCGTGCCGTGTACGAATCCTTCAGCAGCGCATCGACGAGACGGTCCTCGAGCGGCAGACCGACCGACTGGAAGTAGGTCGGGTGCTTGGTTTCCGGATACAGATGAATCGTGCGGCCGGTCTGCGCGGACATCTGTTTCGCGAGCGCGACGATCTCGTCGAAGGTCGGAATCTCGAACTGGTCGTTGTACGCGGTGTTCGCCGGGCGGACCTGCGGAATGCGCTCGCGGGCACGCAGCGTCTTCAACTCGGCGAGCGTGAAATCCTCGGTGAACCAGCCGGTCAGCTGCGCGCCGTCGATCGTCTTGGTCGCCTTGCGGCTCGCGAACTGCGGCAGCGTCGACACGTTCGTCGTGCCGGAGATTTCATTCTCGTGGCGCGCGACGAGCACGCCGTCGCGCGTCGAGACGAGGTCGGGCTCGATCACGTCCGCGCCGTCCTCGATCGCCTTGCGGTACGACGCGAGCGTGTGTTCGGGGCGCAGCGCGCTCGCGCCGCGATGGCCGACCACCTGGACCTTCGCGGAGATCGGCTGCGTCGGATCGGATGCCGACACGTCGTCGCCGCCGCAGGCGGCGAGCAGGAGGGCGGCGGCACAGGCGAACGGGATGCAGCGCAGGGCGGTCGGGCGCGTGAAGAGCATGTCGGTGAACCTTCGAAACGGAAGTCGGTGAAAGGGGCGTCGTTCCGGCGGCGCAGCCTGTCTCGGCGGGCCGCGCGGGATCGAACGGGACGCGATCGTCGCATCGAATAATTACATATGCATTACTCGCGCCTTTCTTTCGTGTTTCTGCGCAAGGTGAACGGGACGGCCGGATTGCGCGCCCGTGCGAGCGGTGCGATCCGGCCGTCGCCGGGAGCCGGCGCGCCGGATGCACTAAACTTGCGGGACTTTTGCATCGCCGCGCCGGGCCGACGCCCGTCCGCGCGACGATGCGGCGACTCGCGGGCCGGCGCGGGCGCCCGGCGCCCGTGTGCGTCCGGGGCCCGCGCCAGCCGATTTTTACCGACCCATGACGACTCATACCGATCCCGCCTACCTGCTCGGCGACCTGCTGAAGAACGTTTCCCGCTCCTTCTACCTGACGTTACGCGTGCTGCCCGACGGCATGCGCGACCCGGTCGGCCTGGCCTACCTGCTCGCGCGCGCGGCCGACACGATCGCCGACACGGCGCTCGTCGCGCCCGATCGCCGCGCGGCGCTGCTGACCGACCTGCGCGACGAGGTCGAGCGGCTCGGCGACGGCGCGGCGCTGTCGCGTGCGCTGGAGGACGTGACGCGAATGCAGACGGATTCGCACGAGCACGTGCTGCTCGGCTCGATGCAGCCGATGCTCGCGCTGCTGCGCGCGCAGCCGGAGGCGGATCGCGCATCGATCCGCAAGGTCGTCGCGACGCTGACGTCGGGGATGGAGTTCGACCTGCGCACGTTCCCCGACGAACAGTCGGGAGAGGTCGCGTCGTTGCCGGACCGCGACATGCTCGATCGCTACACGTATCTGGTCGCCGGCTGCGTCGGCGAATTCTGGACCGACATGACCGGCGCGCACACGCGGGCCGCGCGCGGCTGGGACCTGGCGGACATGCGCGAGAAGGGCATTCGTTTCGGCAAGGCGCTGCAGATGACCAACATCCTGCGCGACTGCGCGAAGGACCTGCGGATCGGCCGCTGCTACCTGCCGGACGACGTGCTGGCCGCGCACCGCGTGGGCGTCGCCGACCTGATGTCGCCCGACGCGTCGGCGCGCGCGCGCGGCGTGCTGGTCGACCTGCTGCGCGTGGCGCTCGATCAGTATCGCGACGCGTGCCGGTACACGCTGGCGATTCCGCGCCGTTTCGTGCGTCTGCGGCTCGCGTGTCTGTGGCCGATCATGATCGGCCTCGAAACGCTCGAACGGCTGGCCGGCCATGACGCGTGGCTCGATCCGGCGCGGCCGGCGAAGGTGCCGCGCAAGCGGATCTACCGGATCATGGCGTCGTCGCTCGCGCTCGTCGGCTCGAACGCGGCGATCCGTGCGCGCATGAACGCGCTCGTCGACGCGGTGAACGCGCGGATCGAGCAGCCGTCCGCGCGCTGATTCTCGCTGAACGATGCCGGCGCGACAGGCGCGGGCATCGCCCCTCGGCCCGCATTCGCCGGGCCGCTTCCGTCCGATTCTCCCCACACGCACTGAAACGTTTTCACGATTTCGCTTTCCGAAACGTGGGTGTCATGAATGTCAGCGATCCTGCGCGGCGGCGTTGAATCGTGGCAGCCGCCGCGGTCGCGCATTTGTAAGAAGGTTGTTGCCGAAGGCGTCTGACGACATTGGACGGTCGCGATGCACCAGTAAAAATGTAAAGCTAGGGTTTTCACCGGGAAATGCCGGAAAGGCCCACCGCGTAAGCGTTTTCAGGTGTTATGTAACCGTTTGGTGAACCCCTGCGTTGCGTCGATCATACGATGACCGACTGCACATGTTGGGAAACGATTGGTAATCCGTCAGAATCGCACCGGCATGTACTCGCACATGTGTCAGTCATAAAACCACACCAGAAAAGAAATCATTCTTTGAGGACGGAGAATCAATGAAAAAGCGCGTCGCTTTCGCCATGACGGCAGTGGGTCTCGCAGCCGCTACCGCCGCCCACGCCCAGAGCAGCGTGACCCTGTACGGTATCGTCGACAACGCCATCGCCTGGCAGAACAACTCGTCGGCGACCAGCGCGGTTTCGGGCGGTCACTCGAAGGTGCAGATGGCCACCGGCATTTGGGCAGGCAGCCGCTTCGGCCTGAAGGGCAGCGAAGATCTCGGCGGCGGCACGAAGGCGATTTTCCAATTGGAAGCCGGCTTCAACGCGAACAACGGCTCGTCGCAATGGACGAACGGCATCTTCACGCGTCAGGCGTGGGTGGGGCTGACCAACCCGACGTACGGTACGCTGACGGCCGGCCGCCAGTACACCGCGTACTACACGCTGCTGTCGCCGTATAGCCCGACGACCTGGCTGACCGGTTACTACGGCGCGCACCCGGGCGATATCGACTCGCTGGACACCAGCTACCGCGCGAACAACTCGCTCGTCTACATGTCGCCGAAGTTCTACGGCTTCACGGTCGGCGGTTCGTACTCGCTCGGCGGCGTGGCAGGCAGCTTCAACCGCGGCTCGACCTGGAGCGCGGCAATCCAGTACCTGAACGGCCCGGCAGGCATCGCGGTCGGCTATCAGCGCATCAACAACGCGACGCTCGGCGGCGGCGTGTGGGGCGCGAACTCGACCGCGCAAAACGGTCTGGATTCGAACGGCAACGGTGCCGAGCAGGCCGTGTCGTCGATCAACGGCGGCTACAAGACGGCACAGTCGCAGCAACGTGTCGCCGTGACGGCCGGTTACCAGTTCACGCCGGCGTGGGACATCTCGGTGTCGTACTCGAACGTCCAGTACATCCCGGGCAACCTGTCGGCATTCCACAATACGGCGATCTTCAACACGGCGGGCGCAGTGCTGCACTGGAAGGCAGCGCCGCAGTGGGACTTCGCGGCAGGCTACTCGTACACGCGTGCGACCCAATCGAACGGCGTCTCGAGCGCGGCCAAGTACCACCAGGTCACGCTGTCGCAGTACTACAGCCTGTCGAAGCGCACGGGCCTGTACGCGGTTGAAGCGTACCAGCACGCTAGCGGCAACACGATCAGCGGCCTGACCGGCGGCATCGTCAACGCAACGACGTCGATCGGCGACGGCGTGGGCGCGGGTTCGAAGCAGAACCAGATCGCTGCAGGCGTCGGCCTGATCCACCGCTTCTGATGTCGCGCGGCGCGCGAGCGCCGCTCACGGCATGCGGTATGAAAAAACCGGCCTTCGGGCCGGTTTTTTTTCGTGGGTGCGCGCCGCACGCGTGGCGCGGGTGCCGTCGTCGGCCGAGCAGCGTCCGACGGCGTATGCCCAAGCCGTCCCGATCGTCAGCGGCTCGAATCGTCCGACCAGTTCCCCGCCAGCGACTGAAACAGCGCCGCCGTATCGGCAAGCCGGTCGGCCTGTGCACGTGTGCGATCGAGCGCGGTTTGCAGTGCCTGCCGCTGCGCGTCGAGCAGCGCGAACGTGCTGATCCCGCCTGCCGCGTAACGGTCGCCGGCAATCGCGTTGCCTGCCGCCGCTTCCCGTGCGGCCGTGTCTCGTGCCTCCAGTTCCGCCGCATCGTGTTCGACCGCGCGCATCGCGTCGGCGACCTGCTGGAGCGCCAGCAGCACGGTTTCCCGATAGCTTGCGAACGCGGCGTCGTATGCGGCTTCGGCCGCGCGCTTTTTCGCGCGCAGTTCGCCACCATGAAAGAGCGGCTGCGTCAGGCCGAGACCGACATTCCAGACATTGAGCCCGCTCACGATATCCGCGATGCGCGTGCGTTCCGAACCGATCCCCGCCGAAATCGAAAAACGCGGATACAGGTTCGCGGTCGCCACGCCGACGTTCGCGCTCGCCTGGTGCAGCACGGCCTCCGCCGCGCGGATGTCGGGCCGTTCGCGCGCGAGCGTCGACGGCAGCGCGACCGGCAGCGTGTGCGGCAGCGCGAGCGCATCGAGCGTGAGGTCGGGCAATGCGGCGTCGGACGGCGGCGCGCCCAGCAGGATCGCGAGCCGGTGGCCGGCCTGCGCGAAGCGGGCCGCGAGCGGCGGCAGCGAGGCCTGCGTCTGCGCGAGCAGCGTGCGCTGCGCACGCACGTCGGCCTGCGATACGCCGCCCGCCGCGAAGCGCGCTTCGACGATGCGCAACTGCCGCGCCTGCGCGTCGACGAGCTGACGTGTGAGCGCGATCTGCTGCGCGAGCGACGCGCGCAGGATCGCGGTCGCGACGACGTTGCCCGCGAGCGTCAGGCGCGCGGCGTCGAGCGTATATGCCTGATAGTCGACCTGGGCGCGCAGCGCTTCGAGCGCGCGCCGGTTGCCGCCGAACACGTCGAGGACGTACGACACGCTCACCGACGCGTCGTACAGCGTGAATGGCCCCGGATTAGGCACGTTGGCGGGCAGCCCGAACGCGGCGACGTCGACCTTCTGGCGCGTGGCGGACAGGTTCGCGTCGACGCGCGGCAGCATCGTCGCGCCGGCTTGCGCCGCATGGTTCTGTCGCGCTTCGTCGAGCCGTGCGCGGGCCTCGGCGAGCGTCGGGCTGTTTTGCCACGCGGTATCGACGAGCCGATTCAGCGGCGCCGAATCGAACCGCGTCCACCAGCGTTGCAGCGTGTGCGCGGCTGGCGCGAACGTCTGCGCGTCGCCGGCCGCCGCCGTTGCCGCGGGCGCTTCGTCGCGTGTGTAACGCTGCGTGGCCGGCGCGTCCGGCGTGCGGAAATCCGGCCCGACCGCGCATCCGGCGACGAGCAGCGCAATGGCCGCCAATGCGCTGCCGCGGGCGGTGTGGGAGGCGTGACGCGAAGCCGGTTTCATCGCGCGGCCCCTAGTCGAGCGTGCGCCGGTAGAAGCGCAGCGCGATGCCCATCACGACGAGCGTGAAGAGCGCGACCGGCCACACGGACGGCCACAGGTCGGCCCAGCCGTTGCCTTTGAGCAGGATGCCGCGCACGAGGCGGTTGAAGTAGGTGAGCGGCAGCAGGTTGCCGATGAATTGCGCCCACCGCGGCATCCCGGCGAACGGAAACATGAAGCCCGACAGCAGGATGTTCGGCAGGAAGTAGAACACCGCGAGCTGCATCGCCTGGAGCTGGTTCTGCGCGAGCGACGACAGCGTGATGCCGACCGTGAGGTTCGCCGCGATGAACAGCAGCGCGGACAGGTAGATCGCGAACACGCCGCCGACGAACGGCACGTCGAACACGTAGCGCGCGGCGGCGAGGATGATCGACACCTGGGTCAGCCCGATGAACACGTACGGGACGATCTTGCCGGTCATCACCTCCAGCGGCCGCACGGGCGTTGCCAGCAGATTCTCCATCGTGCCGCGCTCGCGTTCGCGCGTGATCGCGAGGCCCGTCATCATCACCATCGTCATCGTCAGGATCACGCCCATCAGCCCCGGCACGACGTTGTACTGCGTGATGCCTTCGGGGTTGTACAGGCGGTGCAGCACCACGTCGAACGCGGCCGGGCGGCCGTTCAGGTGCGCTAGCGGGCCGGTCAGGTCCTTGTCGGCGACGGGTTGCACGAGGCCCGGCAGCGCGCCGATCGCCGACGCGGTCGCGACGGGATCGGTCGCGTCCGCCTCGACGAGCAGCGCCGGGCGCTCGCCGCGCAGCAGCCGCTTCGAGAAATCGGTCGGCACGCTCAGCACGAACTGCACGTCGCCACGGGCAAGCGCATGCCGGCCGGCCGATTCGTCGGGCAGCGTCGCGACGATGTCGAAGTACGCGGAATTGCGCATCGCGGCGATGAAGCTGCGCGCGAACGGGCTCGAGTCGGCGACGATCACCGCGGTCGGCAGATGCTTCGGGTCGGTGTTGATCGCGAAGCCGAACAGCGCGAGCTGGATGATCGGCACGCCGACGATCATCGCGAACGTTACGCGGTCGCGGCGCAGCTGCAGGAATTCCTTCAGCACGATGCTCCACCAGCGCGCGACCGAGAACGATTCGCGCAGGCCCGTCCACGCGTTCATGTCGCCGCTCCGCCGGGCGGCCCGGACGCGCGGCCCATCATGTAGATGAAGACGTCTTCGAGCCCGGTCTCGATCGGCGCGACCTGCAGCGGTGCGCGACCGTCCGTTTGCGCGTCGGCCTGCGACGCGACCTGCGCGAGCGTTGCGTCGAGCAGCGCGCGATCGCGGCCGCTCACGTGCAGCGTCGAACCGAACACGACCGTCTGGTCGACGCCCGGCATCGTGCGCAGGCGCGCGGACAGTTCGGCCAGATGCCCGCCGGTGACCGAGCGTGTCGACAGGTGCTGCGACGCGACGATTTCCTCGGACGTGCCCTGCGCGAGCAGTTCGCCGGACGCGATGTATGCGAGCTTGTGGCAGCGTTCGGCTTCGTCCATGTAGTGCGTGCTGACGAGTACCGAGATGCCTTGCGCGGCCAGCCGGTGCAGTTCTTCCCAGAAGTCGCGGCGCGCGGCCGGATCGACGCCGGCCGTCGGTTCGTCGAGCAGCAGCAGTTCCGGCTCGTGCAGCATGCACGCGGCGAGCGCGAGACGCTGCTTCCAGCCGCCCGACAGCGCGCCCGTGAGCTGGTCCGCGCGGCTCGCGAGGCCGAGCCCGTCGAGCGCGCGCGAGACGGCCGCCCGGCGATCGGGCATCCCGTACACGCGTGCGACGAAATCGAGGTTCTCGCGGATCGACAGGTCTTCCCAGTACGAGAAGCGCTGCGTCATGTAGCCGACACGCCGCTTGATCTGCGCGCTGTCGCGCACGATGTCGTAGCCGAGGCAGGTGCCGCTGCCCGAGTCGGGCGTGAGCAGGCCGCACATCATGCGGATCGACGTCGTCTTGCCGCTGCCGTTCGGCCCGAGAAAGCCGAAAATCTCGCCGCGCGCGACGCGCAGCGACACGTCCTTCACGACGTGCTTGTTGCCGAAGCGCTTGTTCAGGCGGTCGACGTCGATCGCGTACGGAGCGGGGGGCGCGTTCATCGCATCCTCACGGCGACGGGCTGGCCCGGGTGCAGCTTCGGCGCGTCGGCGACGGCGGGGCGCGCTTCGACCATGAACACGAGCTTGGTCCGGCTCTCGTTGCTGTAGATCACGGGCGGCGTGTATTCGGCCTCGCGCGACACGTAGGTGACGTGCGCGGGGACGTCGGCGGGGCAGCCGTCGCAGCGGATCGCGACGGCGCGCCCCGGGGCGATCGATGCGAGGGCGGCTTCCGGCACGAAGAACCGCACCTTCAGGTTTTGCGGCGGCAGCATCTGCACGACCGGGTTGCCGGCCTGCACCCATTCGCCGACGCGGTACAGCGTGTCGTACACGCGCCCGGCGGCGGGCGCGGCGACGCGCTTCTGGTCGAGCTTCCATTGCGCTTCGGTGACGGCCGCCTGCGCGGCATCGACCTGCGCGGCCTGGGCGGCCACCTGCTGCGCGCGTCCCGGCAGGCGCGCGACGTCGACCTGGTTCTGCAACTCGCGCACCTGCGCGGCGGTGGTCTGCGCGGACGTGCGCGAATCGTCGAGCTGCTGCTTCGACAGACCGCCGGCCGCGTACTGGCGCTCGTCGCGCGCGCGTTGCGCGGCGGCACGCGCGGCCTGTGCGGTGGCCTGCGCGAGCTGGGCCCGCGTGACCGCGACTTCCGGCGGACGCTTGCCGGTCTGCAGGTCGGCAAGTTGCGCGCGTGCGGCCGCGAGCTGATGCTGCGCCTGCAGCAATGCGGCCGTTTCGTTGACGGCTTCGAGCGAGAACACCGACATGCCGGCCGCGACGGCCTGGCCGCGTTCGACCGACAACTGCGTCAGGGTGCCCGCTTGCGACGACGACAGGTACACGAATTCGCCTTCGACATAACCTTGATAAGTTGCCACGTCGTTCGCCGGCCGTCCGCAGCCGGCGAGCAGCGCGACGGCTGCGGCGGCCAGGGCGAGCGGCGGCGGGCGGGACACGTTCACGACGGCCTCCGGGGCGAATGTGCGCCGGCATCCGGCACGGCGGCGGGCGGCTGCAAGCCGGAATCGAGCAGCGCGCGGACGTGGCGATGCAGCACGTCGCGATCGACCGGCGGCAGGCCGCGCGCGCTTTGCCACAGCTTCGCGGTGGCGAGCGGCAGCATCACGAGCGCGATGATCGAATGGAACAGGAATGCGGGTTCGAGCGCGGGGTTCAGCGTGCCGGCCTGCTGCGCGGCGCGGATGCGCTCGGCAAAGCGGCCGACGTGCTCCAGCGGAATGCGCCGGATCATCCGCTCGCGCAGCAGACCGCCTTCGTGGACGATCTCGCGCAGCCAGATCGACGGCAGCCAGGGCATGCGATGCGTGACGTCGAAGAACCGGTCGACGAGTTCGGCGACGAGCGCGAACGGATCGTTTTCGATCTGCGGGGCGGTTGGCCGCCACACGAACGCGATGACCTGCGCGAGCCGCTCCTCGACGATCGCGTCGAGCAGCTGCTCGCGATTCGTGAAGTAGTAATGGACCATCGCCGACGTGACGCCGGCGGCCGCGGCAATCTGCGCGACGGTCGTCGCCGCGATGCCGCGCTCGGCGAACAGCTGCATCGCGACGTCGAGCATGTGGTCGCGCAGGTCGAAGTCGTCCACCGACGGGCGGCGCCCGCGCGGCCTGGCGACGGTGGATTTCGCGTTCATGCAGACGACGCTAATTGACGGGTTAGTTAATTTCAAGGAAGGGTTTTCGCCCGCGTTGATCGAGATCAGGCGTGTGTCGAACGGCGGTGCGGACGAGCGGGGTGGCGGCGTGACGACGGGGCGTATGCCAGTGGCGGAATGTAGGAAGCGGCTAATGGGGAAACCACGGGGAACCGGGGGAAGAAGCGCCCGCGGCTGGCGAGGACGCCGCGCGTCACGGGTGCGTGCCCGACACCACACGCACCCCGAACGTCGTCACTGATCGATCGGCGACTTCAGCGGCTGGTGCTCGCCCGTCAGCCCGAACACGACGAGTTGCGCGGGCTCGGTCGCGCTCGCATTGCGCGACACCTGATGGCGCGAACCGGGCGGCTCGTACCAGCCTTCGCCGGCGCGATAGCGGCGCACCGGGCCGTCGTTCACCTGCGACAGCACTTCGCCTTTCGACACGACCGCGAACACCGAGCCGAGGTGTTTGTGTGCTTCGGATGCCTGACCAGGCGCATAGTCGACGGTCGCGACGACGGCGAGCTTGCCGGGCGCTTCGGGCACGGCCTGTTGCATGATCGCGTGCACGTTGTCGCCGGCGTCGTGCGCAATGGCGGCGGCCGGCAGCGCGACGACGAGCGCGAGCGGCGTGCACAGCATCGCGCGGCGGAGCGTGAAGCGGGAGCGCATGATCGTCGTCTCCTTATTCCGGCATCTTGCGGAATGCGATCGCGAAGCGGTTCCACGAGTTGATCGTCGCGATCAGCATCGACAGTTCGAACAGCTCCGTGTCGTTGAAGTGCGGCTTCACGGCTTCCCAGACAGCATCCGGCACGTGGTTGTCGGCGATCAGCGTCAGCGCTTCGGTCCACTCCAGCGCCGCGCGTTCGCGCTCGGTGAAGAACGGCGTTTCGCGCCAGACGACGACCGCCGCCAGGCGGCGATCGGTCTCGCCGCCCTTGCGCGCATCGGTGGTGTGCATGTCGACGCAGAACGCACAGCCGTTGATCTGCGACGCGCGCAGCCGGACCAGTTCGGCGAGCGGCTTCTCGATCGAGCTTTTCGCGATGAATTCCTCGGCGTTGCGCATCACCTTGATGGCGTTCGGGCTGGCGGTATAGAAGTTCAGGCGCGGTTGCATGGCAGGTCCTTTTTCCGGTTGATGCGCACGGTGGCGCGACGGGACCCACTTTAAGCGTGGCACTGGCCTGCTTGAATGGCCAATTCCGGGAAAAATCAGGTAACCAGTGGCGCACCGCCGATGTTGCCCGAGTCCAGCAGCGCGGTCAGTTTCGCGAGCGCGGCGTCGATGCGCAGCGCGTCGATCCCGCCATAGCCGAACAGCAGCCCCGCGCGCGCCGCCGAGCCGACGTGGAACGCCGAGATTCCGTACAGGCCGATGTCGTGCTCGCGGGCGGCGCGGACCAGCGCGGCTTCGTCGAGCCCCGGTTTCAGGTGCGCGGCGAGGTGGATGCCGGCGGTCGGCACGATCGGGTCGAACCACGGCGCGAGGCTGCCGCGCAAATGCGCGAGCAGCATCTTGCGGCGCGCGTCGTAATGCTTCTGCACGCGCCGCAGGTGTCGCGCGAAATCGCCTTCGTGCATGAAGCGCGCGAGCGCCGCCTGCGTGAGCGTGCAGGTATGCCAGTCGACGATCTGCTTCGCCTTGGCGAGCGCGCCGCGCAGCGCGCGTGGCGGAATTGCGTAGCCGATCCGCAGTTCGGGAAAGATCGTCTTCGAGAACGTGCCGACGTACGCGACGAGGCCCGTGCGGTCGAGGCTCTTCAGCGACTCCACCGGCCGGCCTTCGAAGCGGAATTCACCGTCGTAATCGTCCTCGATGATCACCGCGCGGCGTCGCTGCGCCCATTCGAGCAGCGCGACGCGCCGGTCCAGCGTCATCGGCATGCCGAGCGGGAACTGGTGCGACGGCGTCACGTAGACGAGGCGCGCGTCGTCGGGCAGCCGCTCGATGATGAGGCCGTGCGCATCGACCGGCACGCCGATCACCGTCGCGCCGAGCGACGCGAACGCCGCGCGCGCCGGCGGATAGCCGGGATTCTCGACCGCGACGACATCGCCCGGCCGCACGACCACGCGCGCGATCAGGTCGAGCGCCTGTTGCGCGCCTTGCGTGACGAGCACGTCGTCCCAGCCGCACGCGACCGCGCGGCTGAACGCGACGTAGCGCGCGATCGCGCCGCGCAACTGCGGATCGCCGGCCGGATCGTGGTACTGGCCGGGGCCGCGCGCCTGCTGGCGCAACGCGTGATGCAGGCAGCGGCGCCATGCGTCGAACGGGAACAGCGTCTTGTCGGTCACGCCGCCGCGAAAGTCGAACGCGGGCGTGTCCTGCGGCGCGGGCATCGCGAGCGCGTCGGGCAGTTCGTCCCACAGCGCGCGTGCATCGACGGCATGGACGGGCCGTGTGGCCTCGACGAGCGACGGCGTCGAGTCTGCCGCGTGCGGCACCCGCGCGAGGCCGTCGGCGACGAACGTGCCGTCGCCCGCGCGCGTGTTCAGGAAGCCCTCGGCGACGAGACGCTCGAACGCGTCGAGCGTCGTCTTGCGCGACACGCCGAGCTGCCTGGCGAGGTCGCGCGTCGACGGCAGCCGGGCGCCGCCTTCGAGCCGCCCGTCGACGATCGCGGTGCGCAGCTGCCGAAAGATTTGCCCGGTGAGGTCGTGACGGCCTTCGATGCGGATCGCGATGTCCATCGCAGTGGTTACCTCGAATAGGGCAATTTGATGCCAATGAGCATACCGGAAGTTCGTGGGCGGCCCGGCATCCGCCGAACGTAGCCGCACGGCGCCATTCGATTGGACCGCCGCCCGCCGGTGCCTTACGATCCATCACAATCCCCGATCGGAGTGCCCTCATGCTGTCCGAAGACGAACTCGCGCTGCTCGATGCGATCCGCGCCACCGGCAGCCTGTCGCGGGCGGCCGCGCGGCTCGGCAAGGCGCCGTCGACCATCTCGCACGCGGCGCGGCAGCTCGAAACGCGCTTCGACGCGCTGCTGTTCGACCGGCGCGGCTACCGGCTGCAGCTCACGCCGGCCGGCCAGTTGCTGACCGACGAGGCGTCGCGCCTCGCGCTGGATGTCGCGCGGCTCACGCAGCGCGTGCGGCAGGTCGCGAGCGGCTGGGAGGACCGGCTGTGGATCGTCAGCGACGAGGTGCTGGAGTTCGATACGCTGCTGCCGGTCGTCCGCGCATTCGATGCGCTCGATTCGGGCGTGTCGCTCCGCTTCACGCACGAAGTGCTCGGCGGCACCTGGGAAGCGCTGCGCGACGGCCGCGCGGATCTGGTCGTCGGCGCGACCAACGAGCCGCCGGCGATTCCGGGTTTCAAATGGTTCGAGCTCGGCGCGATGGAATGGGTGTTCGCCGTATCGCCGCGCCATCCGCTGGCCGCGGCAAGCGAGCGGCTGACCCGCGACGCGATCTGCGCGCATCGCGCGGTCGTCGTCGCCGATTCGTCGCGGCGGGCCGTCGGCCGCGCGTACGGGCTGCTCGGCGGGCAGGCGGTGCTCGCGGTGCCGTCGATGCGCGCCAAGATCCTCGCGCAGCACGACGGGCTCGGCGTCGGCTGGGTGCCGCGCCGGCGGGTTGCATCGCTGCTCGCGCGCGGCGAGCTCGTCGAGAAGGAAACGGCCGATCCGCGCGAGCCGAACGTGCTGTACGTCGCGTGGCGCGGCGACCGCGACGGCCGCGCGCTGCAATGGTGGCTGGAGCAACTGCGCGAACCGCGGCTCGCGCAGCGCCTGCTCGACGGGATCGACGTGACGGGCTGAGTGCGTCGGCCGTGCAATGGGCGGACAGGTCCCGACAAACACGTTCGAAGATTTCGAACGTGTCCGCCGCGCCGGTCGTACGGCAAGGGCGGGCGCCGAGCGCATCCTGTGTTCACGGTCAACTCACCGGTTCACAGGAGAACATCATGCAACGCTTCGAAGGAAAAACGGTCCTCGTCACGGGCGGCAACAGCGGCATCGGCCTGGCGGCCGCACGGGCATTCGCGGCCGAAGGCGCGCGGGTCATCATCACCGGTCGCGACGAGCAGACGCTCGCCGCCGCGCGCGCGTCGCTCGGCGACGGCGCGCTCGCGATCCGCAACGAGGCCGGCAGCGTCGCGTCGGCGCGGGCGCTGGCGGATGCGATCGCGGCCTCCGGCGCGCGGCTCGACGCCGTGTTCGTCAACGCGGGCGTCGCGAAACTCGCGCCGTTCGCGGATATCGACGAGGCGTTGTGGGACCTCGTGTTCGACACGAACGTGAAGGGCGCCTATTTCCAGATCCAGGCGCTCGTGCCGCTGCTGAACCGCGGCGCGTCGATCGTGATCAACGGCTCGATCAACGCGCATATCGGGATGCCGGGCTCGTCCTTGTACGCGGCGAGCAAGGCGGCCGTCAATTCGTTCGCGAAGACGTTGTCGACGGAACTGCTGCCGCACGGCGTGCGGGTGAACGTGGTGAGCCCCGGCCCGGTCCAGACGCCGCTGTACGGCAAGCTCGGGCTCGACGCGGCCTCGCTCGACGAGACGGCCGAGAAGATCAAGGGGCTCGTCCCGATCGGCCGGTTCGGCACGCCGGACGAAATCGCGTCGACGGTGCTGCATCTGAGCGCGCCGGAATCGGCGTTCATCGTCGGCGCGGAAATCATCGCGTCGGGCGGGATGGGCTTGCTTTGAGCGGATGACCGGCGGGGCCGCACGACCCGACGCGACGTCGGGCGGCGCAGCCCCGCCGGGCGATCGTATCGCTAGCGCGATGTGCAGGCGTCACGAACCTCGTCGGCCCGATCGCGTCCGTGGAGCTGCGTCACCGTCAGCCCCGAGAACGTCGCGCTGCCGTGCTCGGCGAACACGGCGACGCGGTCCGCATCGAGCGGCGGAAAGATCAGATCGGTCAGCGCGACGCGGCCGCCGTTCGCGAACACCTCGACCGACCCGCGATCGACGACGATTTCGAGCCGCAGTTGCCCATGATCGAGCGGCAGATCGACGATGTGCTCGCGGCTGAACGTGCCCGCGAAATCCGTCGAGCCGGCGCGCGAGCGGTCGAGCGTCAGCGTGCGCTTCGCCGTGTCGTACACGATCCGGGTGCCGATCGAGCCATCCGCCGATCCTCGCACGATCACACCCGCGCGGGCCGCATGCCGCGGCGCGATCGTCACCGTGATGCGCTGGACGACACCGCGCGTGGCGTCCGACAGCGCGCGCGTGGCGGACTCGACGTTCAGGTTGCCTTCGTGCACGGCGGGCCGCCCGTCGGCCCACGCATCGAACGCGGCGGCCGGCGTCACGACGAGCGTCGGTTCGCCGCCGATCGTCTTCAGCGCGAACTCGCGCGGCAACGTCGTCGCGCCGCGCCAGGGCGCCGTCGGCACTTTCGCCGCGTAATCCCAGTTGCTCATCCATGCGATCGCGACAGGCCGCGCGCCCGGGGCGCCGGAGAACGTGCCGGCGGCGTAAAAGTCGGCGCCGTGATCGACCCAGCGGAATCGCGCGGGATCGGAACCGGCCGGCGCGACGTGGTCGGGCGTGAACGTGCGACCGTCGAAGTCGCCGACGAAATACATCGCGCCGGAGCCGCCGGCGACCGACCACGGGTTGACGTTGACGATCATCACCCACTTGACGTGTCGCGGATCGTCGTCGACGGGCAGCGGCACGAGGTCGGGCATTTCCCACAGCACGCCCGCATGCGGCACGTCCGGCAGCGTGAAGTCGCTCAGGAACGACCAGTGAATCAGGTCGGCGGATCGATAGAGCTTCACGACCTGCGCGTCCGCGACGACGGTCGTCATCAGCCAGTAGCCGCCAGGCGCGTACCACGACACTTTCGGGTCGCGGAACTGCTTCGATTCGGGATCGAGCGTGAGCACGGGGTTGTGCGCGTAGGGCCGCCAGGTCGCGCCGTGGTCGAGGCTGTACGCGAGCGATTGCGCCTGCGTGCCCGGTGCGTGACCCGAGCCGTCCTTGTAGACGCTCGTGTAAAGCGCAACCAGCGGCGACTCGCCCGGCGCGCCGAGGCCGGACGTGTTGCGCGTGTCGGCGACGATCGAGCCGGAGAAGATTTCCTCCGTCGCGTTCGCGCGCATCGCGACCGGCTGCTCGCGCCAGTGGACGAGGTCGGTGCTGGTCGCATGGCCCCACGACATGTTGCCCCAGTCGTGGCCGAGCGGGTTGTACTGATAGAACAGGTGATAGCGGCCGTTCTCGTAGACGAGGCCGTTCGGATCGTTCATCCAGTTGCGTTGCGGCGTGTAGTGCACGGCCGGCCGCCATTGCGGCGTGCCGTGCCCGGGCGGTGCGTCGCAGGGCGCGGCGGCGGCGTGCGTGCAGGCCGCGCTTGCCGCACACGCGAGCAGCAGCCGGGTAATCAGGCGGGGAAAGCGAAGAAACGTCGATCTCATGCGGGGTTCCGTGCTTCGGCGCGCGAAGCGGGAAAGGTGGCGCATGCCGCTTGCGACGGCAGCATGCGCGATTCTGCGAAGGAGGGAGGCGGCACGCACGCGACACGCGCGATGTGCGCCGCCTCGACGCCGGCGGGCGATGCCCGCTGCGTCCGTAGCGGACCCGTTACGGACGGGTGCCGGGGCCGCCGTTGTGGTCGGCGCCCGTCGCCGGCAGGTTCGCCGGGATGTCGCCGTAACCGCCGAGGCCGCTACGTCCGTACGTGCGGTCGACGGCCGTCGACGTGCCGTTGATGTTCACCTTCACCGTCGGCGCGAGCGTGCCGCCGCGACGCGGGCCGATCGCATCGATGAACGACTCGACGAGCCCGCCCGGCATCACGTAGTGCGAATACGACTGGAATTCGCGCGGGTTCTGGTTCGGGTCCTGCGAATACGGCGCGCCGGCCGGTGCGGAGAAGTCGGTCGGGTTGCCGAGCACGAGGCCGCTGCCGCCGTTCAGCGGCAGGAAGTCGCTGCGGATGCCGTTGCCGACGAAGCCGTAGACGCCGTCCGGCCCGTCGACGCCCGCGGCCATCGTCGTGCGGTGGCTGATCGTGAACAGGTAGTACTTGCCGTCCTTCAGATAGATCTGCGGGCGCTCGGTCTGGTCGTCGACGCAGTTCGCCGACAGGATCGGCGGCAGGAACTTCCATTCGGTCAGTTGCGGGTTCGTCGCGACCGCCAGGCCGACGTTGGCCTTTTGATACACTGCGCCCGAGTTCATGACGGCGTTGAGGTCTTCCCGGTGCGGATCGTTCGGCGCGTAGCCGAGGTCGGCCTCGGTGCAGGTCCGGGCGCCGCGCTGGCCGCCGGTGTTGCCTTCGAACACCATGTAGGTCTTGCCCGGGTGCGCGGGGTCGGTGAACACGAACGGATCGCGGAACGAGAAATACGTGTTCTGCTGGCCGCTCTGGTAGTAGTTGCCGTCCGGTTGCAGCAGCGCCTTGTGATCGTCGAAGCCGCTGAACCACACGTGCTTGTCGTCGGCATGGATGTGGCCATCGGCGCGCGTGATGATCGCCTGCGGCGGCGTGATGTCGGCGCCGCCGGGGGCCGAGCGGTTGAACGAGGTCGCGGTGTAGTAGAGGCTGACGTTGTCGCCCTGCGTGAGGCGCGCGGAGCCCGACCATTCGGCGTTGTTGGTCATCGGCGACGTGCCGAACACCTTGACGCTCGCGCCGTCCGGGAACAGGTGGCCGCCCCAGGTCCAGCCGCCGTTCGCGGGACGCTGCGACGCGGGAATCCCGGCGCGGCGATAGAAGAAGCCGATGCGCGCATGGACGTGACGATCGTCGAACGTGTAGCCGGCGTGCGGATCGGCCGTGAGCGAGAAGATCACTTCCCAGCCCTTGTAGCTGAGCTGGTTCGCGCGCAGGTCGGCCAGCGGCCAGGTATCCCAGACCCACACGTTCGAGTTGATCAGCGGGAAATCCTGCGGGATTTCCGGCATCGTCAGCGACTGCGGCAGCGAATTCTTGTCCGCGCCGGCCGTGTGCGACTGCGCGACGATCTGGCGGATGTCCGCGCGGGTCCAGCGCATCGTGAAGTTGCCTTCGGGATCGTAGGCCTGCTGCGTATGCGGCGTGGGCGCGGGGGCGCCGGTGTTTTGCGCGTGCGCGACGGATGACGCGGACGCGAAGGCGGCCAGTGCCGCGCCAGCGAACAGCAAACGTTTGGCCGCGGTCGCGCGGCAAAAAGGAAAGTAAGTCATGTCGGCATTGTTTCCGTTGACGGTGAAAAGGAACTGCTGAGGTGGCATTGATATCCAAACCGGTTTGGATGCTATTTCAAACCGGTTTGGACGTCAAAAGATAAATATTTGACGGTAATAACTACCATTCGGAAATAATTGCCGCTACGCGCGGATTGAACGAATGGCATGCACAACGCGAGGAGCGACGTGAAGGTGAATCTGAAGGCGCTGTCGGATGCGCTCGGACTGTCGCGCACGACGGTCAGTCGGGCGCTGAACGGCTACGACGATGTGAGCGAGGCGACCCGCGAACGCGTGATGAAGGCTGCGCGCGAACTCGGTTATGTCGCGGATCCGACCGCACGGCGGCTGGCGACGGGGCGTGCCGATGCGATCGGCATCGTGTATCCGTTCGGAGCCGGCGATCTGGGCGACCCGCGCTTCGGTGAAGTCGTTGCGGGCATCACCGAGCGGCTTGGCGAGCGCAATCTCGACTTCATCATCGCGGCCGCACGGCCGAACGCCGAACTCGACTCGTATCGCCGGCTCGTCGACGGCCGGCTCGTCGACGGGCTGATCGTCGCGCGCACGCTGGTCGACGACCCGCGCCTCGCGTACCTGCGCTCGAATGCGTTTCCGTATGTCGCGTATGGCCGTACGCAAACCGCCGAGCCTTACGCGTGGTTCGATTTCGACAACGAAGCGGGCGCGCGCGATGCGGTGCGGCGTCTGATCGGCTTCGGTCATCGGCGGATCGCGATGATCAGTGCGCCGCTGTCGCTGAATTTCGCGATGCAGCGCCGCGCCGGCTATCTCGCGGCGCTGCGCGAGGCCGGCATCGAACCCGATCCGGCGCTGCTGGTCGAGTGTCCGTTTACGCGCGACGGCGGCCAGCAGGGCGCGCAGGCGCTGCTCGCACAGGCTGAACGGCCGACTGCGCTGCTCGTCGACAACAACATTTCGGGGGGCGGCGCGTTCCGGGCGCTGGTCGACAGCGGCTTGCGCCTGGGGCGGGACATGTCGCTCATCGTCTATGACGGGGTGCCGCCGGAGGTCGCGTGTCCGCATCGGGTAACGGCCGTGGTGCAGCCGACCGGGCATGCGACCGGGCGTGCGCTGGCGGATCTGATGCTGGGCCTGCTCGCCGACGGCGTGCGCGGCCATCGGCTCGAGATGCCGATCATCGAGGCAGGCGATACGGACGGGCCGGTACACGGCTAGCCGTTTCGGCGGCACGCCCCCGTGGGGCGCGATCGGCAACGCACGTTGCGGGGCGCGCTCCGGCGCAAAAGCCATGACGGCGGCAGGGCTGAATGCCAGGTTTCTAGACGACCGGTCTAATCCGGGGCTATCATCCAGCCTCATGAATGCGACGTCGTTCCTGCCAACGGACGCGAAGATGCCATATCGCGCTGCAATGCTGGTGGTGCAGGAGATGCCGTCGTTTTTTTTCGAGCCAACTCTAGACGACTGGTCTAATAGACTCGAGCAATATTTTTGGCACGGAGCCGGCACGTTGACGCGTGCCGGCGGCCTAACCGGCAGGCGCGCCGTCGTCGCCGGCACGCGGCGTGCGTCGCGTGGGCTGCCGCCGCGACGCGGCCCCGTTCCCCCATTTCGAAGGAGTGTCCGATCATGAAGATTTTGGTTGTCCTGACCTCGCACGACACGCTCGGCGACACCGGCAAGAAGACCGGCTTCTGGCTCGAGGAACTGGCCGCGCCGTACTACGCGTTCACGGATGCGGGTATCGAGCTGACGCTCGCATCGCCGAAGGGCGGCCAGCCGCCGCTCGACCCGAAAAGCAGCGACCCGGCCGCGCAGACCGACGCCACGCGCCGCTTCGACGCCGATCCGGCGGCCAAGGCCGCGCTCGCGGCCACGCGCAAGCTGGCCGACGTGTCGGTCGACGATTACGACGCGGTGTTCTATCCGGGCGGGCACGGCCCGCTGTGGGATCTCGCCGAGGACCTGCACTCGATCGGCCTGATCGAGCGCGCGCTGGCGGCGGGCAAGCCGGTCGCGGCCGTGTGCCACGCGCCGGGCGTGCTGCGCCACGTGAAGGATCCGAAGACCGGCGAATCGGTCGTGCGCGGCAAGCGTGCGACGGGCTTCACCAACAGCGAGGAAGCGGCCGTCGAGTTGACGGAAGTGGTGCCGTTCCTCGTTGAGGACATGCTGAAGACCAACGGCGCGCAGTTCGAGCGCAGCGCCGACTGGGCGCCGCATGTCGTCACCGACGGGTTGCTGATCACGGGGCAGAACCCCGCGTCGTCGGAACCCGCTGCCGAGGCGCTGCTCGCGAAGCTCGGCCGTCAGTAAGCCGGCGCGGTGCCGGCATGACCGGCACCTGGCCGTTTCCGTCGTCGGGCGCATCCGGCCCGGCGACGGCCCGAACCGTTCCGTCGTGCGCACCGCACGACGGCTCATCCAGTCGTTTCGTAGAACCAAGCAAAGGAGTGGTGGATGTCTGCCCTGTTCGAACCGTTCAAACTCAAGGGTGTCACGCTGCGCAACCGCATCGCGGTGCCGCCGATGTGCCAGTACGTCGCCGAAGACGGCGTCGTCAACGACTGGCATCACGTGCATCTGGCCGGCATCGCGCGCGGCGGCGCGGGCCTCGTGATCGCGGAGGCGACGGCCGTGTCGCCGGAAGGCCGCATCACGCCGGGCTGCGCCGGGTTGTGGACCGATGCGCAGGCCGAGGCGTTCGCGCCGTCGGTCGCGGCGATCAAGGCGGCCGGCGCGGTGCCGGGCATCCAGATCGCGCATGCGGGCCGCAAGGCGAGCGCGAACCGACCGTGGGAAGGCGACGACCACATCGCCGACGGCGATCCGCGCGGCTGGCAGACCATCGCACCGTCGGCCGTGCCGTTCGGCGCGCATTTGCCGAAGACGCCGCGCGCGATGACGCACGACGACATCGCACGCGTGCAGGCCGACTTCGTCGCGTCGGCGAAGCGTGCCCGCGACCTCGGCTTCGAATGGCTCGAACTGCACTTCGCGCACGGCTATCTGGGCCAGAGCTTCTTCTCCGTGCATTCAAACCAGCGCGACGACGAGTACGGCGGTTCCGCCGAAAACCGCGGCCGTTTCCTCGTCGACACGCTGAAGGCCGTCCGCCAGGTCTGGCCGGAGCATCTGCCGCTGACCGCGCGTCTCGGCGTGATCGAATACGACGGCCGCGATGAGGAAACGCTCGCCGAATCCATCGCGCTCACGCAGCGGATGAAGCAGGAAGGCCTCGACATGCTGAGCGTGTCGGTCGGCTTCTCGACGCCCGACGCGCGCATTCCGTGGGGCCCGGCGTTCCTCGCGCCGATCGCGGAACGCGTGCGCCGCGAGGCCGGCCTGCCGGTGTCGTCCGCATGGGGGATCGACACGCCGCAACTGGCCGAGCGCGTCGTCGCCGAACAGCAGCTCGACCTCGTGATGGTCGGCCGCGCGCATCTGGCCGATCCGCACTGGCCGTACTACGCGGCCAAGCAGCTCGGCGTCGAGCGTCCGTCGTGGACGCTGCCTGCGCCGTACGCGCACTGGCTCGAACGCTATCGCGTCGCCGACAAGGTGGCCTGAGCGCAGGTCGCACCGCGCGGCGGGCGCGACGTTGGCGCCATGCATTTGACAATGCTTGGCATCGCGTCCGCGTGCCGTGGCGGTATCGATGGATAGAATGGCGGTTCGCACCGGCCCTCGGGCCGCGCGAACCGCCATTTTTTCATTTCGACAGAGGTGCCATGCGCGCACATGTCTCGCCTTCCCAGGAATCCGCCGCGCGGCCGCGTGCCCAGCAGATCGCCCGCGCCGTGCTGTATGCGGCGCTGCTGGTGCTCGCGCTGTGGGTCATCCGCGATTTTCTTCCCGCCATCGCGTGGGCCTGCGTGATCGCGATCGCGTTGTGGCCGTTGCTGAAACGCTTCGAATCGGACAGCTGGTTTCGCGACCGGCCAACCCTGATCGCGACCGCGATCACCGCGGGCGTGTCGCTGCTGGTCGTGCTGCCGGTCGCCATCGCGCTGGGCCAGGCGATCTCGCAGGCGCATGACCTGCGCATCTGGCTGCACTCGATCCAGGACAACGGCATTCCGCTGCCGGACGTCGTCGGCCGGTTGCCGTACGGTGCCGCGCAGGTCACCGAGTGGTGGCAGGCCAATCTCGGTCATCCGCTGCACGCGGGCACCGCGATGCATGGCGCGAGCGGCGAGAAGTTCATCGCGTTCGGGCGGCAGTTCGGCACGAAGCTCGCGCATGCACTGCTCGAATTCGGCTTCATGCTGGTCACGCTGTTCGTGATCATGCGGGCCGGGCACAAGTTGTCGGGTGCGTTGCTGCAGGGCGCGCGGCGTGCGTTCGGCCGCGGCGGCGCGCACCTGATCGAACGGATGGTCGCGGCCGTGTACGGCACGGTGACGGGGCTGGTCGTCGTCGGGCTGGGCGAGGGCGCCATTCTCGGCGTCGCGTATGCGCTCGCGGGGGTTCCGCATGCGGCGCTGCTCGGCCTCGTCACGGCCGTCGCCGCGATGCTGCCGTTCTGCGCGCCGATCGTGTTCTGCGGCGCGGCGCTCTGGCTGTTCGTGCAGGGTGCGACCGCGTGGGCCGTCGTGGTGCTGGCGCTCGGCTTCGTGGTCGTGTTCGTCGCCGAGCATTTCGTGCGGCCGGTGCTGATCGGCAGCTCGACCCGCTTGCCGTTCCTGCTCGTGCTGTTCGGCATCCTCGGCGGCGCCGAGACGTTCGGCCTGATCGGACTGTTCGTCGGCCCGGCGCTGATGACGGTGCTGACGATGCTGTGGGCCGAGTGGGTCGCGTGACGGCGAGGCTCGTTGTGCCGATCCGGGCCATCGGCGCAACGGCATCGACGCGTGTGCGAGCCCGCGCGGCGCCGTCACGGTTCGCGACGATCGGGCGCGCGCCGGGCCGCGCCGAGCGCGGCGTCGGACACAAGTCTCTACATTTCTTTTCGATCCGGACCCAAAGGTCTAGTAGCATGGGGCTTTCGATCACGCCGGCATGGCGCGGCAGATTTTTCCAAGCATGCGATTGATTCCGATGTCCCGTCCCGCAGCGACGCTGTCGCTGGCCGCCAGCTGCCTGATGCTGCACGGCTGCGCGTGGTTCGACTCGTGGCTGCCGTTCTCCTATTCGCGCACGCCGCTGGCGCGGGCCGCGTCGCGGCACGGTGCGACGCGCGCCGACGTTGTCCGCGCGGGCGGCAACCCGCGCAGCGTGTGGATGGTCCGTAACGGCAGCGGCGTCTGCTACAACTACTTCATCGAGCACGGCAACGAACACCGGGCGTACTTCGTCGTGTTCGACAAGGCCGGGGCCGTCACGCAATACGGCTTCGATACCTGCATGGACGCCGACCGCAAGGGCACGCTTCAACCGGACAAGGCGGCCTCGCGATAGCGCGGCCGCCATGCGCCGCGCGCGCGTGTCACGCAGTCGTCACGCGATCGTGTCGACCACGCCGCCGTCGACGCGCAACGCCGCGCCCGTCGTCGCCGAGGCCTGCGGCGAGCAGACATACACGACCAGATTCGCGACTTCCTCCGTCGTTGCCGGCCGCTGGATGATCGAGCTCGCGCGCTCGCTGCGCACGAAATCCACCGCGACGTCGTCGATGCTGCGGCCCGTCGCGTCGGCCGTTTCCTTCAGCAGCGCGCGCACGCCCTCCGACATCGTCGGCCCCGGCAGCACCGAATTGACGGTCACGTTGGTTCCGGCAGCGAGTTTCGCGAGGCCGCGCGCGATCGCGAGCTGCGCGGTTTTCGTGAACCCGTAGTGAATCATGTCGACCGGGATGTTCAGGCCCGATTCCGACGAAATGAATACGACGCGGCCCGTGTTGCGCGCGAGCATCCCCTTCAGGTAGTGCCGCGCGAGACGCACGCCGGACATCACGTTCATCTGGAAGTAATGGGCCCATTCGTCGTCGTCGATGTCGAAGAACGCCTTCAGCCCGTAGATGCCCGCGTTGTTCACGAGGATGTCGGCCTCCGGCGTGTGCTGCGTGACGCGCGCGACGCCGGCGGCATCGGACAGGTCGGCGGCGACGCCGTCGACGTCCGCGCCGGGGACCGCGCTGCGCAGCTGCGCGAGCGCGGCATCGACCGACTTGTCGCTGCGTCCGTTGACGACGACACGTGCGCCCGCCTGCGCGAGCCCTTCGGCGATCGCCAGCCCGATGCCGGCGGTGGAAGCGGTGACGACCGCGGTTTTGCCTGTCAGATCGATATGCATGAATGTACCGATTGGAAGAGGGAAACGGAACCCGCCGCGTCTGCCGCGGCGGCCGAAATCAAAGCTTAGGCGATCCGGCCGCGAAGCGTCGGTTCGCGGTTGCATCGCGTCGCGCAGTCTTGTACGGTGTGCGTTCGCCATCCGATCCGGGAGCCCGTCGCGTGAGCCGTTCCGCCACCCCCCTCGCCGTGCCGTCGCCGTTCTGGCGCGACGCCGCGCTGCCGTTCATCGAGGCGCGCACCGTCGACGACGGCCGGACGATCTGCTACGCGAAGCACACGCACGACACGTTTTCGCTCGGCGCGATCGTCGGCGGCACGAGCACTTACCTGAACGGCGCGACGAAGGAACACGTCGGGCGCGGCGTGCTCGTGATCATCGATCCGGAGCAGGTGCATGCGTGCAATCCGTATGGCCCTGACGCGTGGGCGTACCGGATGGTCTATGTCGACGTGCCTTGGCTCGCGCGGCTGCAGCATGCGCTCGGACGCGACCCGAACAGCGATTTTCGCGGCTTTTCGCCGAAGTTGACGGAGCGGCGCGACCTGTTCGCGCAGTTCGGCGGCTTTTACCGCACGCTCGTGGCACCCGGCGTCGATCCGCTCGGCAAGGAAAGCGCGGCGGTCGAATTCTTCACGCGGCTGCACGGCGCGCTCGATCGCGAGCTGCCCGTCGATACGCGGCGCGGGACCGACAACGCGAAGCTCGCGCGCGCGGCCGACTACATCGCCGCGCATTGCCGTCAGGCCGTCACGCTCGATGCGATCTGCGCGGCCGCCGACCTGTCGCCGTCCTACCTGATCCGCGCGTTCAACGCCCGCTACGGGATGACGCCGCATGCGTTCCTGGTCGACCGTCGCGTGCAGTACGGCCGCGCGGAACTGCGCCGCGGCCGGCCGATCGCCGAGGTCGCGCTCGATGCGGGCTTTGCGGACCAGGCGCATTTCCAGCGCGCGTTCCGGCGCATCGCGGCCGCCACGCCGGGCCAATATCGAAGCGCCGCGAACTGAGCGGGGGAAGGGCCGCCCCATGCCGGCGCCGCAGCGGCCGGCGACGGCTCGCCGCCCGCTGCCCGCCGCCCGCAGCAACACCCGTTCGAAGCGACGACGCTAGACGTCGAGCAGATAAAGCGCGCTGCCCGCGAGCAGCAGCGCCATCGCGCGGTTGAACAGCCGCATCCGCCGCGCGTTCGCGAGCCAGTGCCGCAGCGACGCACCCGCATACCCCCAGCACGAGATCGACGCGAAGCAGATCACGAGATACAGCGCCGCGAATTGCCACACCTGCGCGCGATCGCCATCGGCCGCATACGCGCCCATCGCGGCCACGCATGCGAGCCACGCCTTCGGATTCAGCCATTGCATCGCGGCGCCGGCCGCCGCCGACGGGCCGGCGACGTTTGGCGCGTCCGGATCGGCCGGATCGGTCGACAGCCGGCCATCGTCGAGCGCCAGCCGCAGCGCGAGGTAAAGCAGGAACGCGATCCCCGACCATTGGGTGGCCGTGGTCAGCATCGGCCAGCGCGCGAGCGCCGCGTGCAGCCCGAGGCCGATCAGCAGAAACAGCGCGACGAAGCCGAGCGTCGCGCCGGCCGCATAGCGCAGGCTCGCGCCGAGGCCGTGGCGCGCGCCCGCGCCGAGCGCGACGATATTGACGGGACCGGGCGTGATCGACGACGCCAGCGCGAACGCGGCCATCGAAACCAGCATGCTCATCATGTGTCTCCATGCGAATGTGAAAGTCGCATCGAGACTAAAGAAGCCGCGCGTGTCCGTATTGAAGAAAACTGCCCTGGGCGGCGCGGTGCCGTCAGTGCATCGCGCGCGGCGCGTGGGTCGGTCGCAGCGCGTGCGGGTCGCCCGCGTCGGCGGCCTCGGCTGAGCGTATCGGGCCGACGCTGCACGCCTGCGTCGACACCGAGAAGCCGAACGTATTGACACCGCCCGAGCACGCGACGAACACGCTGCCGCCGTGCATCTCCGCGACGGCCTTGACGATCGACAGCCCGAGCCCGTGGTTCTCCTTGCTGTTCGCGCGCGCTTCCTCGAGCCGGTAGAAGCGCTCGAACACGTGCGAGCGCTGCACGGGGTCGATCGGCTCGCCGGGGTTGGCGACCGACACGTCGACGAGCGTGTCGCGCGGCGTGATCGTCACGTTCAGCGTCGCCCCGGGCGCCGAATGCTGGATCGCGTTGATCAGCAGGTTGGTCATCGCGCGGCGGAACAGCGACGGGTCGACGGCCGCGCGCGCATCGCCGTGCAGTTCGGCGCGCAACTGCGCCTCGTCCAGCGGAATCTCGAGGAAGTCGAGCATGCGCCGCACTTCGTCGGCGAGCGACACGTGCTTCAGGTCGGTCGCGCGCTCGCCGCGATCGCTGCGCGACAGGAACAGCATGTCGTTGATGATCACGCGCAGACGCTCGAACTCCTCGAGGTTCGACTGCAGCGTCTGGCGCATCCGGTCGACCGAGCGGTCGCGGCTCGTCAGCGCGACCTGGGTCTGGCCGATCAAAATGCTGATCGGCGTGCGCAGCTCGTGCGCGACGTCCGCGTTGAAGGCCTCGAGCCGCGCGTAGGTCTGCTGGATGCGCTCGAGCGCGCCGTTGAACGACGCGGCCAGATCGCGCAGCTCGGTCGGCAACGCGTCGGTGTGCAGCCGCTGGCGGCGGTCGGTGGCGTTGATCACCGCCGCGTCCTGCGACAGCCGTTCGAGCGGCGCGAGCCCGAAACGCGCGACCGCGCGGCTCAGCAGCAGCGTGACGACGGTGGCGATCGCGATCAGCGCGGCGAGCGTCCATACGAAACGGCGCAGCATCCGCTGCGTGCGCTCGCACGACGACGCGACGATCAGCTTCAGGTCGGGGCGCTCGCCGCTGCCCGCGATCGGGACGGTCTTCGTCATCACGTCGTAGCTGCTGTGGTTGAGCGCGTATTGCTGGAACGCACCGAACGGCTTGCCGACGGGCACGCCGTCGACCGGATGACCGAAGCGGAAGTTGGCGTCGGGGCTGTCGATCTGGTAACGCGTCGACCCGTCGGGCGGTTCGAGATCGGCGAGCTTTTCCTGCATCAGGCGGCCGCGCGCGGCGGTGGTCGCGTGCGACACGATCATCTGCGCGACCTTCGCGCGCGTGTCGATCGTCGCGCGCAGTTCGGCAAACAGCTGGCGCTCCATCATCACGAACAGCCCGCAGCCGACCAGCGTGAACACAAGCAGCGACACGATGCCGAACATCGCCGACAGACGCAGGGTGATCGAGCGCTTCATGCGTGCCTCTCGCTGTCGGCGTCCTCGCGCGCCTCGAGCACGTAGCCCATGCCGCGGATCGTGTGCAGCAGCTTCTCCGCGAACGGGCCGTCGAGCTTGGCGCGCAGGCGCTTGATCGCCGTCTCGACGACGTTCGCGTTGCTGTCGAAGTTCACGTCCCACACGAGTTCGGCGATCGTCGTCTTCGACAGCACCTCGCCGCTGCGCCGCGCGAGCACGCCGAGCAGCTGGAATTCCTGCGCGGTCAGGTCGAGGCGTGTGCCGTCGCGGGACGCGCGCCGGCCGATCAGGTCGACGCGCAGGTCGCCGATCGAGATCAGCGTCGATTCCTGCACACGCGCGCGGCGCGTGAGCGCGCGCAGCCGCTCGATCAGTTCGAGGAACGAGAAGGGCTTGGTCAGATAGTCGTCGGCGCCGCCGCGCAGCCCGCGCACGCGATCGTCGACGCGGTCGCGCGCGGTCAGCATGATCACGGGCGTCTGCTTCTGCGCGCGCAATGCGCGCAGCACGCCGAAGCCGTCGAGCTTCGGCAGCATCACGTCGAGCACGACCACGTCGTATTCGAATTCGACGGCCTTCCACGCGCCGTCCTCGCCGTCCAGCGCGGTATCGACGACCCAGCCTTCCTCGGTCAGGCCGCTTTTCAAGTATTCGACGACTTTCGGTTCGTCTTCGACGATCAGGACCTTCATGGGTGTGTCCTTGTAACCGGGTTAGGGGCCGACGCTCGCGGCGGGCCGGAGGGTTGCCGCCGCGACGTCGGTCGGCGTGGCGCCGCCTGTCGCGCCGCCGTCCCAGCCGCCGCCGAGCGCCTTCGCGAGAAACACGACGAGCGCCGCACGCTGACCCTGGATCTGCACGGCCTGGCGCTCGCTCGTCAGCAACTGCTGCTGGGCCGTCAGCACGTCGATGAACGGCGTGAGGCCGCCGGCATAACGGTCCTGCGCGAGCGACACGAGCTTGCGCGCGTCGTCGACGGCCGCCGACGCCTGCTGCGCGGCTTCGGCCAGCACCGCCAGGCCCGTCACCGCATTCTGCACCTCCTGGAACGCGGTGAGCACGGTTTGCCGGTAACTGGCCTGCGCGGCCACGTAGCCGGCCTGCGCGAAATCGACGCCGGCCTTCAGCTTGCCGCCTTCGAACAGCGGCTGGCTGACCGACGCGCCGATCGACCACAGCAGCGCCGGAACGGTGAACAGCCCGGAGAAGCGCGTCGCGTCCCAGCCGATGTCCGGCGACAGCGCGATGCGCGGGAAGTACGCGGCGCGCGCGACGCCGATCTGCGCGTTCGCGGCGGCCATCGCGCGCTCGGCCGACGCGACGTCCGGGCGCCGCTGCAGCAGGTCGCTCGGCATCCCGGTCGGCAGCGCGGGCGCGTTGATCGGCACCACGCGCGGCGGCAGCGAGAATTCCGGGGCCGGCGTGCCGACCAGCGTCGCGATCGCGGTCTCGACCTGCGCGCGCTGCTGGATCAGCAGCTGCGCCTGCGTGCGCGTCGCGTCGAGCTGCGCGCGTTGCTGCAGCAGGTCGAGGCCGGACACCGCGCCGAGGTCGTGGCGCGCGCTCACGTAGTCGAGCGCCTTCTGCTGCAGGTCGATCGAGCGCTTGACGACGTCGATCTCGCTGTCGAGCTCGCGCAGCGCGAAGTAGCTCGACGCGAGATCGGCGGTCAGCACGAGGCGCGCGTTCGCGAAATCGTCGCGCGCCTGCTCGGAGCTGGCCTGCGCGGATTCGACGCTGCGCCGCACGCGGCCGAACAGGTCGAGTTCGTAGCTGACGCTTGCGGCGACCTGGATGTCGTTCTGCACGGTCGACATGCTGCGCGTCGCGTAGTTGGTCTGCGGCCGGTCGGCGGAGATCTTGAAGCGCTGGCCGCTCGCGTTCAGGCCGACGGCCGGATACTGCGCGGACGCGACCGACGCGAGCGTGGCCTTCGCCTGGTCGTAGCGTGCGGCGACGGCCTTCAGGTTCTGGTTGTTGCGCAACGCGTCGGCTTCGAGCGCGTCCAGCCGCGCGTCGCCGAAGGCGGTCCACCAGGCCGGATCGAGCGGCGCACGGGCGGGCGCGGCCGGGTGCCAGTACGCGTCGGCCGGGTCGAGCCGCCACGCGGCCGGCGTCTCGACGGCGGGGCGCCGGTAGTCGGGGCCGACCGTGCAGCCGGCAAGGGCCGCGACCGCGATGGCGGCCAGGACCGCGGCGGGGCGCAGGCGGGCGCGCATCGCGCTCACGACTTCGCTCCCGCGGCGGCGGACGCCGGCTTCACGGCCGGCGGCGCCTGCACGATGACGGTGTCGCCGTTCGCGAGCGCATCGCTCGGGTTCGCGACGAGGCGGTCGCTCGGCGTGAGCGGGCCGTCGACTTCGAGCGTCTGGCCGATCGTGCGCGCGATCGTCACCGCCTTCAGGTGCACCTGGCCGTTCGCGTCGACGGCTGCGACGGTCGGCCCTTCGGCGCGGAACAGCAGCGTGTTGGCCGGAATCTGCAGGCGGCCGACCGGTGTCATCGGCAGCGTCGCCTGCACATACGAGCCGGGGAGCAGCCGTCCGTCCGGGTTCGGCAGCGTGATCTCGATCTGCAGCGAGCGCGTCGCGACGTCGATCGCCTGGGACGTGCGCGTGATCGTGCCGTCGAAGGTCTGGCCGGGCAGCTCGGCCTGCGCGACGCTCACGTGCTGGCCAACCTTCACCTGCTGCGCGTACGCCTGCGGCACCTGCACGTACAGGCGCAACTGGTCGGCCTGCACGACCGTGAACAGCGAGCGGCCCGCGTTGCCGGAATTGACGAGGTCGCCGACGTCGACGTTGCGCTGCGTGACGATCCCGTCGATCGGCGCGACGATGCGCTGGAAGCCCTTCAGTTCGGTGAGCCGGCGCATGTTCGCGTCGGCCGCGGCGAGGTTCGCGCTGCCCTGGTTGAACGCGCCTTGCCGGTCGTCGAGTTCCTGCTGCGACACCGCATCGCGCTGGCGCAGTTGCTGCGCGCGGTCGAACGACGTCTTCGCGAGCGCGAGCGCGGCCTGCGCCTGCTGACGCTGCGCGGTGGCCTGTGCGAGTTCCTGGTTGAGCTCGGGCGTGTCGAGTTCGGCGAGCAGTTGCCCCTGCTTCACGTGCGCGCCGATGTCGGCCTGCCAGCGCAGCACGTAGCCGCTCGCGCGCGCATAGATCGGCGCCTCGACGAAGCCGCGCAGCGTGCCGGGCAGCGTCAGCTTGCCGCCGGTGGCCGCATCGACCGGATGCACGACGTTCACGTACTGGCGCGTGTTCTGCTCGGCCACCGCGTCGAGCCGGTTGCGGTTCAGCACGTTGACGACGATCGTGCGTGCGGCGCCCGCGGCCAGCAGCACGCCGACCACGATCAGCACGACCCGCCCGCGCCGCGACACCGACGTGCGCGTCGGCAGGTGCATGCCGTGTTCGTCCACCTGGATGCCGACGGAGCTGTGATGTTTCTCTTCCATGAATTGACCGGGTCTAAAGGCTAGGGGCGAAAATCAGTGTCCGGCCTGGCGCGCGCGCCGGCGGGCCAGCCGCGAATGCACGCCGCCGAACACGAGCGGCACGAACAGCAGCGTCGAAACGGTGGCGAACAGCAGGCCGCCGATCACCGCGCGGCCGAGCGGCGCGTTCTGCTCGGCGCCTTCGCCGAGACCGAGCGCCATCGGCACCATCCCGATGATCATCGCGAGCGCCGTCATCAGCACCGGGCGGATCCGCGTCGCGCCGGCCTCGAGCGCGGCCGTGAGCGGCGGCGCGCCGGCGGCGAGGCGCTGGCGCGCGAACGACACGACCAGGATGCTGTTCGCGGTCGCGACGCCCACCGTCATGATCGCGCCCGTCAACGCGGGCACGCTCAGGTGCGTGCCGGTGATGAACAGCATCCACGAGATGCCGGCGAGCGCGGCCGGCATCGCGCTGATGATGATCAGCGGATCGAGCCACGACTGGAAGTTCACGACGATCAGCAGGTAGACGAGCACGATCGCCATCGCGACGCCCGCGCCGAGACCGATGTACGACGTGCGCATCGTCTCGACCTGGCCGCGCACCGTGAGGTCGGTGCCGCGCGGCAGCGTCGCGCGCGCGTCGGACACGATCCGGTCGATCGCGCCCGCGACCGAGCCGAGGTCGCGGCCCTCGACGCTCACGTATAGGTCGATCGCCGGGCGGATGTTGTAATGCGTGATCACGGCCGGGTTCGAGACGGGGTGGATCTGCACGAGGTTGCCGAGCAGCTGCAGCGGCATGCCCGTGCGCCCGCTCGCGGAAATCGGCGTGCCGAGCAGGTCGTCGATCGACGCGATGTTGTATTGCGGGGTCTGGATCTGCAGCGGGTACTGGACGCCGGTGCGCGGGTTGATCCAGAACGACGGGGTCGTCTGGGAACTGCCGGACAGCGAGATCAGCATGTTCTGCGCGACGTTCTGCGCGGAGAGGCTGAGCTGCTGCATGCGCGTACGGTCCATGTCGGCCACCAGGGTCGGTTCGTCGTTGCGCTGCAGGACGTGCACATCGACGGTGCCGGGGATTTGCCTGATCTTTTTCATCAGGCTGCTCGCGATAGCCATGTTACTCGCGAGATCGTTGCCGAGCACCTGCACGTCGATCGCGGCCGGCTGACCGAAGTTGAGGATCTGCGTGATGATGTCCGACGGCTGGAAGAAGAACTCGACGCCGGGGAAGCGCTGCGGCAGCAGCGTGCGCAGCGTCTGCACGTAATGCTGGGTCGAGCGGTGGCCCGGCTTCAGCGCGATCATCAGTTCGCCGTCGAGCGTGCCGATCGTGCCGCTGTTGCTGTACGACAGGTTGATGCCGCTCACCGGCAGCCCGAGGTTGTCGACGATCGCGCCGAGTTCGTCGGGCGGCACGACTTCGCGGATCGCGCGCTCGACCTGATCGGCGAGGCGCGCGGTTTCCTCGATCCGGTAGCCGGTCGGGGCGCGCATGTGCAGCCGGATGTTGCCGGAATCGGCGTTCGGGAAGAAGTCGCGGCCGAGCACGAACACGAGGCCGGTCGACAGCACGCAGAAGCCGAGGAAGCACGTCGCGTAGAAGCGGCGGCGCACCAGCAGGATGCTGAGCAGCACGATGTACCACGCGCGCAGCCGCTCGAACGCGGCGTTGAACGCGTGATGGAGCCGCGCGAAACGCGACGTCGCGTGCTCGGGGCCGGTGCCGGCCTGCTGCGGGCGGAACAGCAGCATCGCCAGCGTCGGCACGAGCGTGCGCGACAGCACGTACGACGCGAGCATCGCGAACACCACGGCTTCGGCGAGCGGCACGAACAGGAAGCGCGCGACGCCCGTCAGGAAGAACATCGGCACGAACACGATGCAGATGCACAGCGTCGACACGAACGCGGGCACCGCGATCTCGCCCGCGCCTTCGAGAATCGCGTTGTGCAGGTTTGTACCGAGATGCAGGTGCCGCTCGATGTTCTCGATGGTGACGGTCGCGTCGTCGACCAGGATCCCCACCGCGAGCGCGAGCCCGCCGAGCGTCATGATGTTGATGGTCTCGCCGAGCGCGGCCAGCGCGATCAGCGACGTGAAGATCGACAGCGGAATCGAGATCGCGATGATCAGCGTGCTGCGCCAGTTGCCGAGGAACAGCAGGATCATCATCGCGGTCAGCACGGCGGCGATCAGCGCCTCGTGGATCACGCCCTGCACGGCGGCGTTCACGAACACCGACTGGTCGAACAGCGGCGTGATCGTGAGCCCTTCGGGCAGCGTCGGGATCACCTTCGGCAGCAGCGCCTTCAGGTCCGACACGACCTTCAGCGTCGACGCGTCGCCGGTCTTCAGAATCGACATCAGCACGCCGCGCTGGCCGTTCTGGCGCACGACGTTGGTCTGCGGCGCGAAGCCGTCGCGCACCGACGCGACTTCGCGCAGGTAGGTCGTCGCGCCGTTGACGGTCTGCACCGGCAGGCCGTTGATGTCGGCGACCGTGTCGGCCGACGCGTTCGTGTCGATCCGGTATTCGGTCTGACCCATCTTCGCGGTGCCGGTCGGCAGCACGAGGTTCTGCGCGTTGACCGCGTTGACGATGTCGGCGGGCGTGAGGCCCTTCGCGAGCAGCGCCTGCGGGTCGAGGTCGATCGCGACCACGCGCGTGCGGCCGCCGTACGGAAACGGGATCTGCGCGCCCGGGATCGTGATCAGTTGCGGACGCAGGAAGTTGAGCGCGATGTCGGCGAGCGACTGTTCGCTGAGCGTCTTGCTGGACAGCCCCAGCTGGATCACCGGGATGCTCGACGCGGAATAGGTGATCACGAGTGGCGGCGTCGCGCCCTGCGGCATCTGCCGCACGATCGCCTGCGCGGACGATACCGTCTGCGCGATCGCGGTCTGCACGTTCGCGCCGGGCTGCAGGAACACCTTCACGACCGCGATGCCGGGCAGCGAGGTCGACTCGATGTGCTGGATGTTGTTGACGGTCGTCGTCAAGATCCGTTCATGGACGGCCGTGATCCGGTTGGTCATCTCCTTCGCGGAGAAGCCGGTGTAATTCCAGATCACGCTGATGACGGGAATGTTGACCGCCGGCAGCACGTCGACAGGCGTGCGCATCAGCGCAAGCGGGGTGGCCAGCACGATCATGATGGCCATCACGATGAACGTGTAGGGGCGCCTGAGCGCGAGATTGACGATCCACATGGAGGCAGCGGGACAGGCGGTGATCAGGCGTCGGTGAAGGGAACCCGAATGATAGGCGTCGGGGCGGAACGGGTCACTGGCGCGAAACTGGCGGAATTGTCAGGTTGGGGCGGGGCGGCGCAAGGTCGATTCATCGGATGAAAGGCGCGTGGGCGCAGGCGCGCGGACACCGCCGCCGGACCGCACGCGCATGCCGCATCGGCGGCGCTTCCGCGCATCGGACGTCGCTCAGATCTGTTCCATCCCGACCCGCGCGAGCGCGGCCAGATCGACGACCTCGATCTGGTTGTACGCGAGCCGCAGCACGCCGAGTTTCTCGAGCTGCTGCAACGCCTGGTTGATCCGCTGCCGCGACACGCCGACGAGCATCCCCAGTTCCTCCTGCGAGATCGCGAGCGACGGGCCGGTGTCCGGGTACAGCGCGGGGTTGAACAGCTGCGCGAGCGCCTGCGCGACGCGCGCGTCGACATCGAGCAGCCGGCTGTTCTGGATCGACGCGATGAATTCGCCCATCCGGTTGTTCAACTGATGGATCACGAAGCGCGTGAACGGCAGGCTCGTGTCGAGCAGCGCATGGAACGTGTCGACCGGGACGAACAGCACGATCGAGCGCTGGACGGCGACGACTTCGTACTTGCGCAACTCGCGCTTGATCACGCTGCCTTCGCCGAACCAGCCGCCCGACGGCACGCCGGAAAACGTGCAGCCGCGGCCCGATGCGTTGAAGATCGCCAGCTTCAGCAATCCGCGATGCACGCCGATCCAGTATTCGGACGGCGCGAGCCGCTGCGCGATCACGTCGCCGGCTTCGTGCCGTTCCGCGTGGGACTGCGCGAGCACGAGCGCCTGGTGTTCCGGCGCCAGCGCGCGGAACCACGCGCACTGGCCGAACAGCACGGACAGGGCCGGCAACGGGCCCGGTTCGAGCGGCGGGTTGGCCGGCGAGTGGTCCGGCGTAGCGGCCGCGTCGGGCGGCGCAACGGAGTGGTCGTGCATGGGTGCGGGTTTGCGAGGATAGGGATAACGCGCAGCGTTCGTCGGGCACTCTGTCGTTTCGATGACAGACGGCTCACAATAGCGCCCGTTAGGCTATCGGCAATTGAACCACATCAAAACCGATCGGGGTGCCTGCACGCCGGCCGGCAGAAAACGGGAGACAGGATCATGACGCAGATGTTCGAGGCCGGACTCGGCCGCCGCGACGCCAACTACGTGCCGCTCACGCCGATCGACTTTCTGGTTCGCGCGGCCGAAGTCTACGGCGAGCGCCTCGCGATCGTGCACGGCGACGTGCGACGCACCTGGGGCGAGACCTACAAGCGCGCGAAGCAGCTCGCGAGCGCGCTCGCGCGGGCCGGCGTCGCGCGCGGCGAGACGGTCGCGGCGCTGCTGCCGAACATCCCCGCGATGGTCGAGGCGCACTTCGGCGTGCCCATGGCCGGCGCCGTGCTCAACACGATCAATACGCGGCTCGACATTTCGTCGGTGCTGTTCATGCTGCGTCACGGCGAAGCGAAGGTGCTGATCGTCGATACCGAATACGCGGAGCTCGCGCATCGCGCGGCGCTCGAAGTGCCGGGCCTGAAGATCGTCAGCGTCGCCGACGCGATGCCGGCCGACCCCGCGCGCTTCGCGGGCGCGACCGACTACGAGGCGTTCGTCGCGGGCGGCGACCCGGACTACGCGTGGACACTGCCCGCCGACGAGTGGGAGGCGATCGCGCTGAACTACACGTCCGGCACGACCGGCGACCCGAAGGGCGTCGTCTATCACCATCGCGGCGCGTATCTCGCAGCGATCAGCAACATCCTCGAATGGGACATGCCGAAGCACGCGGTGTATCTGTGGACGCTGCCGATGTTCCACTGCAACGGCTGGTGCTTCCCGTGGGCCATCGCGGCGCGCGCGGGCGTGAACGTCTGCCTGCGCAAGTTCGACGCGAAGACGGTGTTCGACCTGATCCGCCGCGAACGCATCACGCATTACTGCGGTGCGCCGATCGTGCAGAGCGCGATCGCGAATGCGCCGGCCGAGTTCCGCGCGGGCATCGATCACACGGTGCACGCGATGGTCGCCGGTGCCGCGCCCGCGCCGGCCGTGATCGCGAAGATGAAGGAGATCGGCTTCGACCTGCTGCACGTGTACGGACTGACCGAGGTCTACGGCCCGGCGACCGTATGCGCGAAGCAGGCGCACTGGGACGAACTGCCCGACGACGAGCGCGCGCGGCTCAATGCGCGGCAGGGCGTGCGCTATCACCTGGAAGCGGGCGCGACGGTGCTCGACCCGGACACGATGGCGCCGGTGCCGGCCGACGGCGAGACGCTCGGCGAGATCATGTTCCGCGGCAACATCTGCATGAAGGGCTACCTGAAGAATCCGCACGCGACGGACGAGGCATTCCACGGCGGCTGGTTCCACACGGGCGATCTCGGCGTGCTGACGCCGGACGGCTATATCCGCATCAAGGATCGCCGCAAGGACATCATCATTTCCGGCGGCGAGAACATCTCGAGCATCGAGGTCGAGGATGCGCTGTACCGGCATCCGGCCGTCGAGGTCGCCGCGGTGGTCGCGATGCCCGACCCGAAATGGGGCGAGGTGCCGTGCGCGTTCGTCGAGCTGCGCAACGGCATGAGCGCGACCGAGGAGGAAATCATCGCGCACTGCCGGCAGTTGCTCGCGGGTTTCAAGGTGCCGAAGGTCGTGCGCTTCGGCGAGCTGCCGAAGACGTCGACCGGCAAGATCCAGAAATTCCAGCTGCGCAACGCGGTCGGGTCCGACAAGGCGATCGACCTGGCGGGGGACAAGAAGTAATCGACGCGACCGGGCGGTTGCCCGGTCGTTCGTCGTGCGTCACGCGTCGCGGGCCAGCCGGAACACGCTGACGGCTTCCGACAATTGCGCGGCCTGGTCGCGCAACGCGACGGCCGCGCGTTCGGCATCCGAGATCAGCGTCGCGTTCTGCTGCGTCGCCTCGCCGATCTGCGTGATGGCCTGATTCACCTGCTCGATGCCGGTCGATTGCTCGCGCGACGCGGCGCTGATCTCGCCGATCAGCGTGCTGACCTGATCGACGCGCTGGACGATGTCGCGCATCGTGCCGCGCGCGGCGTCCGCGATCCGATAGCCCTGTTCGACGGTCGTCGACGATTCGGCGCTCAGTGCGTCGATTTCCTTGACCGCGGCCGCGCTGCGCTGCGCGAGCGCGCGCACTTCGGCCGCGACCACCGCGAAGCCCCTGCCGTGCTCGCCCGCGCGCGCGGCCTCGACGGCAGCGTTCAGCGCCAGGATATTGGTCTGGAATGCGATGCCTTCGATCGTGCCGGTGATTTCGGCGATCCGGCGCGTCGCACGGCCGATGTCGTCCATCGTCGCGACCACGCGTTGCACCGCCGTGTCGCCGTCGGTCGCGGCGGCCGATGCGTCGGCGACCAGCGCGTTCGCCTGCGCCGCATGTTCGGCGTTCTGCTGCACGGCGGCCGTGATCTGCTCCATGCTGGCTGCCGTCTGTTCGACGCTGCTCGCCTGCGTCGCGATCCGCGCGGCGATGTCCCCGCTGCCGGCCGCGATGCCGACCGTGCCGCGCGCGATGTCGGACGAGCCGCTGCGCACCTGCGCGACGATCCGCGCGAGACCATCGCCGATTCCGTCGACCGCCTGCACGAGCCGGCCGATCTCGTCGTTGCCCGCCGCGCCGCGCGCGGCGGCGCCGTCGCGGATGCGGATGCTGAGGTCGCCGGCCGCGAAGCGTTCCGACGCACGCGCCGCCGCATCGAGCGGCCGGCTCACCACGCGCCGCACGACGACGAGGAACAACGCCGCGAACGCCGCGACGAGCACGGCCCCGATCATCAGGAAACGGTTGCGGACGGTGCGCATGCTCGCGAGCAGTTCGTCGTCGAGCGCGATGCCGCCGACCAGCCATTGCCATTGCGGAATCGTCGTGAACGACACGAATTTGGCGGTGGGCCCGGTGTCGTGCGCGGCCGGATCGGCCGACGTGTAAGCGAGCCGGCCCTGGCCGGCGGCGAGCATCTGCGTGTACGGCGCGCGCGTGTCGTCCGCGCGCTGGCCGGCCGCGTCGGGATGGACGACGAAGGTGCCGCGCGATGCACCCGGCGACGCGTCGAGCACGAAGTAATAGCCGTTTTCACCGATCTTCAGCGCCCGGATGCCGTCCTGCACGACTTGCAGCTCGGCACCGACGTCGAGGCCGACGAACAGCGCGCCGATCACGCGGCCCGTCGCGTCGGTGACCGGCCTGTACTGCGTGATGTACGGCCGGCCGAACAGTTTCGCGAGGCCCGTATAGCTGCGTCCGGCGACGAGCGGCGCGTAGGCGGGGCCCGCGCGATCGAGGCGCGTGCCGACCGCGCGCGTGCCGTCCTGCTTCTTCAGCGACGTCGTGATGCGGACGAAATCGTCGCCGTCGCGCGCGAAGATCGTCGCGATCGCGCCGCTTTTCTTCAGGAACTGGTCGGGAATCGCGTAATCGAGATCGAGCGGCTGGCCGCCCGCGGACAATGTCGGCGCGGCGACGCCGCCGATGTCGACGGTGCGGGCCGGGTCGAGCGCGAAATCGGCCGGCAGGAAACTGGCGAACAGCGCCATCGAGCGCGTGGCTTCGGCGGACAGCGCCTTGTCGAACATCTCGACCATCGCGCGGATCGACTGCTCCTTGTCCGCGATGCGCGCATGGGCCTCGTCGGCGAGTTGCTGGCCGGCGAAATGGGCGAGCGCCCATGCGAAGGCGGTAAACAGCAGCGCGACCAGCACGCATGCCAGCGCGGCCAGGCGCGCGCCGACGCTCGCCCGGCCCAGTTGGGTCAATCTCATACGAATCCTGAGTGGAGAGGGAGAGAGGCGGAACGCACGCGCCACCGCATACCGTAAGGAATACGGCAGGTTCGGCGAATTCTTTAGCGGTGCGAAGCCGCAAGGGGCGAGCAGGTTCGCCCCACGCGGGCGGGCGGCGTCAGTGCATCACGAGCCATGCGACGGCCAGATACCGCCCGACCTTCGCGATCGTCACGATCGCGAGGAAGGTCGGCAGCGGCTCGCGCAGCACGCCGGCGATCATCGTCAGCGGATCGCCGACCACCGGCGCCCAGCTCAGCAGCAGCGACCAGCGGCCGTAGCGCGCATACCAGCGCTCGGCGCGCGCGAGCGCGGCCGGCTTGACCGGGAACCAGCGGCGGTCGCGGAAGTGCTCGATGCCGCGGCCGAGCGCCCAGTTGACCGCCGAGCCCGCGACGTTGCCGACGCTCGCGACCAGCACCAGCGCCCACACGGGCTCGCGCCCGGCGAGCAGCAGGCCGGCGAGCACGGCTTCGGACTGGAGCGGCAGCAGGGTCGCGGCGACCATCGACACGGCGAACAGGCCGCCGTAAGTGAGCAATTCGGACATCGCGCGATTGTACCGGCCGCACGCCGGCCGGCACCGCTCACGCGGCGGCGTCGGTGCCGAACAGCAGGTGCGAGATCACCGACTTGTCGACCGGTTCGTCGTTGAGCGTGCTGGCGAGCAGTTCGCCCGCGAGCTGCTGCGGCGAGAACACCATGTCCGGCTTCAGCAGGCGCAGCCGCTCGAGGTTGCGTTGCTGGTTCACGAGCGCGACGGTACGCACCGTCGACGCGATCTCGCGGATCGCGAGGATGATGAACGCATTCTCGGCATCGTCGGAGCGCAGCGCGAGCACCGCGCGGGCCGTGGCCGCGCCGGCGCTTTCCAGCACCGCGTGGTCGGTGGCGTCGCCGACGATCAGGTCGGTCGCGCCCGCATAGTTGTGCTCGACGCCGGCCGGCACGATGACGGTCACGGCGTAGCCGCGCTTGCGCAGCCCGTCGTGCACTGCATGCGCGACGGGCGTCGCGCCGACGATCAGGAAATGATGCTTGCGGATCACGTTCGAAATGCCTCCCTTGACGATCCGTTTCAGGCTGCCGCCGATCACCGGCCCGATGACCGCGCTGATCGACGTCGCGAACACCGTGATGCCGAGCACGATCACCGACGCGGTGAACAGGCGCGCGGTGGGTGCGTGCGGCACGATGTCGCCGTAGCCGACCGTCGACATCGACACGATCGAGAAGTAGACGGCCGTGGCGAGGTCGTGGACCGGCGGCGAGAATTCGTCGCCGAGATACAGTACGCCGAAGGTCGCGTAGATCAGCAGCGACACGATGCTGAGCAGCGCGAACAGGCTGCTCGCGGCGACGCTCGCGCGGTCGAAATGGCGCCAGTAGTAGATCAGCGTGACGGCGAGGACGGCCGTGTACACGAATACCGCGTTGCTGCGGTAGCCGCCGAGGATGCTGATCGCGGCGGCCGCGACCAGCAGCAGGATCGACAGCACCCACGCGACGCGGGCACGCAGCACGATGCCGATGGCCATCGTCGCGAGGCCGGCCGCGACGACGACCTGCGGCAGCACGACGAGGCCGGCATTGTCGACGAGGTTCAGCGCATCGGTGAGCCACGCATGATGCGCGCCGAGCTTCGCATGGGCGACGACGGGGCGCAGCACCATCAGTGCATCGAGCGCGAGGAGGAGAGCGAGATACCAGTGCAGGCCGATCGGCGCGAACAGGCGCCGCAGGCGGGTAGTGACGTGCTTCATGCAATCGCCCGGGCGAGCCGGGCATGTCCAACGAACCAGCCGCTACCCTAAAGCATTCGGCGATCGGCTGCTTTTTCGCGGGGCACGAGGGGGCCCCGGCACCCGCGCGTGAGGCCGCCCGGTCTCAGTTCCAGCCGGCCATGATCGCGCCCATGCCGACCAGCAGCCCGCCCGTCACGCGATTCATCGCGCGCATCCGCGCCGGACGCTGCAGCGCGCGGCTCAGCCGGTGCGAGAAGAGCGCCATCGACGCGACGCCGCCGGCGAACAGCAGCGCGAAGGACGTCGCGAGCAGCAGGAACTGCGCGTTCAGGCTCCAGTCCGCGCTCGGAACGATGAACTGCGGAAAGAACGACGGAAAGAACAGCAGCGTCTTCGGATTCAGGCCGGAGGTGGCGACGCCGCGCCAGAACAGCGCGCGTTCGCTGTCGTCGGGTGTGGTGCCGCCGGGCGGGGTCGACGCGGTGGGCGCGGCGATCGGTGCGCGGCCGAGCCATTGTTTGCAGCCGAGCCACACGAGGTAGGCGGCGCCGGCCCAGCGCAGCACGTTCAGCGCGTGCTCGTCGAGACGGACCAGCGAATTCAGGCACAGCGCGGTCAGCGCGAGCTGCAGCAGCACGGCGAGCGTGCCGCCCCATACGCACGGCAGCGCGCGGCGCCAGCCGGTGCGCAATGCCTGGTTCATCGTGAGGAGGTTGACGGGGCCGGGGGCGTAGATGAGGACGGCGGACGCAGCGAGGAACGACAGATAAAGCCTGAACGACATGACGGGATGTGCGGAAAACGATGGATCAGGCGCCGGCCCGTGCAGCCGGATAGGCGCGCGGGAGGCGGGACACTGCATGCCTGCGTGTCCGGCGCCGCAACTCGTGATTGCGGCCGGGCGTCCCGGTGCGAAGGGGGTTGTCGCGGGGAGCGTGCCGGACAACAGGCATGGAGAAAATGTATCAAGCGGGCCGGTTAAAAGGCTTCCTGTTTTCCAGCAAAACGCACCCGAAACCGGAATCCTGTTCAGATAGAATGCCGATTTTCAGTAGAAGATTCTTTCCATCATGGCTACCCGCGAACGCACGCCCAAAACCCTCGACAACCAGGACCGCAAGATCCTCGGTGCACTGCAAAAAAATGCGCGTCTGTCGAATGCCGAACTGGCCGAACAGATCGGCATGTCGACCACCGCATGCTGGAACCGCACGCGGCAGCTCGAGCTCGACGGTTACATCGACGGCTACGTCGCCCTGGTCAACCAGCGCATGCTCGGCTACGCGGACATCGTGATCCTCGAAGTCACGCTCGATCGCCACGAGGACGACGCGCTTGCGCGTTTCGGCGCCGAACTCGCGGCGCTGCCCGAAGTGCTCGAGGCCTACCTCGTGTCGGGCGAATACGACTACTGGATCAAGGTCGCGGTGGACGGCACGGCCGGCTACGAGCGCTTCTTGCGCGAGAAGCTGTACAGGATTTCGAGCATCCGCCACAGCCGCTCGATGTTCGCGCTGCGGTGCATGAAAGACGTGCCGTCGATTCAGGTGTGACGACAGGTGGAGACGGCACGCGGATCGTCGTGACGACGAGATTCGCGGGTGTGCCGGAGAGGAGCGGCAATCGGGCTGTCGCGTCGAGTGGGCGCGGCCCGGAGCCGGAAACAGGCGGGAAATGCCTGCGGGGCCGGAAAACGGATGAATCTTCCGTCGGCTTTTGCGGCGTTCATCCGCCACGCCGATGCCGGGCGCGGCGGCCTTACGGCGCGCGTCCCGGCAGGCGGGTCAGACGGATGATGTGACGCTGCGCTCAGCGCGGCAGGCGTGCGTGCGCTTCAGCGATGACTTCGCAGTTCTCGAGGTGCAGTGCCCATGCTTCTGCAAGCAGCTCGCCAACACGTGCGAGCCAGCCAGCGGATTGGGTGGAACGATCGGAGACATTAGACGTTTGCATGACGAAGCCCCATGTAGGTGGCGAGTTAGGGATAACCCTAATCATAGAGGAACGTCACCGCGCTGTGAAATGCGATTTCGTTATATGAGAATTACTGACAATTTCTGTTGCTGCTGCGCAACATGAATTGCACTGGCTTTCCGCGTGGCGGACGGGCGTGACGAGGCCGTGGCGAGCACGGCCTTGCATTGACGGGCGGAAGGGGGAAGTCAGGCGTGGAGAAAGTGTGCGGCAGCGGGGCGGCGCTTACGCGCCGATCCATCCGAAGCGCCACGACAGGCGGCGTGTCGCGGCGCGCAGCGCATGCGCGAGTTCGCTGTCCGGCCCGCGCGGGAAGCCGCGCGACGAGCCGATGATCGCGATCACGAGCCGGATGCTGCCGGTATGATCGAACACGGGCGCGGCGATCGTCCCGATGCCCGGCACCGGCGCATCGAACGCGAAATCGAGCGCGTCCGCGCGGATCGTCGCGAGCCGCGCGCGGAACGCGTCGTCGACCTGCGTCGCGCGGCCGGCGAGGCGCACCGGCTCGTCGGCCAGCAGGCCGGCCAGCACGTCGTCGGACATGCCCGCCGCGAAGATTCGCCCGATCGCGGTATTCACGAGCGACATCACGGTGCCGACCTGCAGGCTCACGTGCTGCGGCCGCGCGGATTCCTCGAGGCGGATCACGGTCGGCCCGAGCGGGCCGAGCGTCGCGGCCGCCACGCTCATGTCGGTCGCGGCCGCCAGCGCGACGATCTCGGTTTCCGCATCGCGCGTCGGCGACACGCGCTGCATCGCGATCAGGCCGAGCGCCTGGGCGAGCGGCCCGCCGCCGAAGCAGCCGGCGTCGTCGCGGCTCAGCAGGCCGATCTTCTGCAGGCTCACCAGATGCGGAAACGCCTTCGCGGCTGGCATACCGGCCGCCGTCGCGAGGTCGCGCAGCGGCAGCGCACGGCCCGCCGACACGAGCGCCAGCAGCAGTTCGCCCGTGCTGTCGAGCGCGTTGATGCCGCGCTGCGCTTTCGTATCGTCGGCAAGCGCGGGCGGCATGCGCTGCGTGGCCGGGGGCATGCCCGGCGCGACCGGCGGGGCATCGCGTCCCGCGCCGAGCGACGCGGTGGCTTGCCGCGCCGCATCGCGCAGCGCCGCGGCGATCGGACCGTCCCAGCCGACATCGATCGATCCGGTCGAGCCGATCACCGTCAACGCGAGTTGCAGGCGTCCATCCGCGTCCAGCACCGGCACGCACATCGCGCTGACGCCGGGGCTCGGCCGGTCCACGCCGCGCTCGATCCCGCGCGCGCGGATCGCGTCGAGTTCGGCCTGCCACGCGCCGGCGTCGGACGTGGGCTGCACGCCTTCCGCGCCGGCGAGCGTGTCGCCGGCGCCGGCCTGGCTGGCCGCCATCGCGTCGAGCTGCGCGGGGTCGCCGAATGCGCGGAACACGCGGCCGGTCGCCGTCGTGTCGAGCGACATCACCGATCCGACGTGCAGGTTCACGTGCAGCGGATAGCCGCCGTGCTCGATGCGCACGATCGTGGGCCCGAGCACGCCCGGCACCGACAGCGCCACGCTCAGGCCGACCGCTTCCGCGAGCCGCGCCGCGTGCGGCAGCGCCGCGCGATAGGCCGGCTGGCGTTCGATCGACATCAGCCCGAGCCGCAGCGACAGCGGCCCCGGCTCGTAGTTGCCCGTGAGCGCGTCGCGTTTCACGAGCGCGAGCCGCGTCAGGCTGACGAGATAGGTGTGTGCCTGCGCGGTCGACAGCTCGGCCGCGGCCGCCAGCTCCGACAGCCCGAGCGGCTTGCGCCGGCGCGCGAGCGCGTCGAGCAGCCGGCCGCCGACCTCGACGCTCTGGATTCCGCGCTGCGCCTTGGGCGGCGCGTCGTCCGCGCTGACTTCGTGGTTCTGCACGCGATGATTCTTCCGTTGACGAAACCCCGCATGGTATCCGACGCCATTTGACGCGCCAGCCCGCAGGTTTACCCGCATTAGACAATAGCAAGTGTATTTGTCATTGACAAATAATCGACGCGGGCAGATGATCCGCTCACTCCCCTCAACACATGGCTCGCAGCCACGGAACGCAACATGGCCAAAGCATTCGCCTCCCAAGCCGATCTGGAAGAGAAGAAAGTCACCTGGACGCAGCTGTCCGAGAACGCGTACGCGTACACCGCCGAAGGCGACCCGAACTCGGGCGTGATCATCGGCGACGACAGCGTGCTGATCGTCGACACGACCGCGACGCCCGCGATGGCGCAGGACCTGATCGCGAAGATCCGCAGCGTGACCGACAAGCCGATCAAGCACGTCGTGCTGTCGCATTACCACGCGGTGCGCGTGCTCGGCGCGTCCGCGTATTTCGCCGAAGGCGCGCAGCACGTGATCGCGAGCCGCGGCACGTACGAGATGATCGTCGAGCGCGGCGAGGCCGACATGAAGTCGGAGATCGAGCGCTTCCCGCGCCTGTTCGCGGGCGTCGAGACGGTGCCGGGCCTGACCTGGCCGACGCTCGTGTTCGAGCGCGAGATCACGCTGTTCCTCGGCAAGCTCGAAGTGAAGATCATGCACGTCGGCTCGGGCCACACGAAGGGCGACACGATCGTCTGGCTGCCGTCGCAGAAGGTGCTGTTCTCCGGCGACCTGGTCGAATACGACGCGGCCTGCTATTGCGGCGACGCGCAGCTCGAACAATGGCCGGCCACGCTCGAGGCGCTGCGTGCGCTCGGCGCGGAAAAGCTCGTGCCGGGCCGCGGCCCCGCGTTGCTGAATCCGGCCGAGGTCGACAAGGGCCTCGACTACACGAAGGATTTCGTGACGACGCTGCTCGCGCAGGGCCGCAAGGCCGTCGAGCGCAAGCTCGACCTGAAGGCGTCGATGGCGCTCACGCGCGAAGCGATGGATCCGAAGTTCGGCCACGTGTTCATCTACGAGCACTGTCTGCCGTTCGACGTGTCGCGCGCGTTCGACGAGGCGAGCGGCATCACGCATCCGCGCATCTGGACCGCGCAGCGCGACAAGGAAATGTGGGACGCGCTGCAGGACTGAGCGGCTCACCGCGGCGCGGCGTCCAGGCGGGCGTCCCGCCGTTTTTCTGACGGCGCCTGAACGACGGCGGCATTGGGCCGCGGGTCGGGGCGCCGGCTTCCGGTCTCACAAGAAAGCAGGGCGCACGTACGCCCTCGGAGACTGCTGCGCGCTCGAATCGCGCGGCCCGTTTGGAGAGAGACATGCCCCAATCGCTTCCCGCCGAAGCGACGATCGCGCACGCGAGTGTTGCGGCGTCGGCTTCCGCATATGAATCCACACCGGCGTCGGACGCCGGCGACGCGCTGCTGTTCCGCAAGATCGCATGGCGGATCGTGCCGTTCCTGTTCCTCTGCTACGTCGTGTCGTTTCTCGACCGCATCAACATCGGCTTCGCGCAGTTGCAGATGAAGCACGACCTCGGCTTCAGCGATGCGATGTACGGCCTCGGCGCCGCGGTGTTCTACGTCGGCTACGTGTTCTGCGAGGTGCCGAGCAACCTCCTGCTCGCGCGCTTCGGCGCGCGCCGCACGTTCACGCGGATCATGCTGCTGTGGGGCATCGCGTCGACCGGGATGATGTTCGTGTCGCAGCCGTCGCATTTCTACGTGCTGCGCTTCCTGCTCGGCGTGTTCGAGGCCGGCTTCTTTCCCGGCATCGTGCTGTACCTGACCTACTGGTTTCCGGCGAACCGCCGCGCGGCCGCGATCTCGGTGTTCTTCGCGGGCGTCGCGGTGGCCGGCGTGCTCGGCGGCCTGATGTCGGGCTGGATCATGCGCGACATGAGCGGCGTGCTCGGGCTGCACGGCTGGCAATGGATGTTCGCGATCGAAGGTGCGCCGGCGATCGTGCTCGCGTGCTTCGCGTTCGCGTATCTGGTCGACCGGCCGCAGGACGCCGCGTGGCTCACGTCCGACGAAAAGGCGCGCGTCGCCGCGCTGTGCGGCGACGGCCGTGCGCATGGCGCGCACGACACACGCAGCCTGATGGCCGCGCTCGCGAACCCGCGCGTCTATCTGTTCGCGTTCATCTATTTCTCGCTGACCTGCGCGTCGTTGACGCTCAATTTCTGGATGCCGCTGATGATCCGCGATTTCGGCGTGACCGACGTCGTGGCCGTGAGCCTCTACACGGTCGTGCCGAACGCGGTCGGCGCGGTGGGGCTGATCCTGATCGCGCGCCGCTCGGACCGCACCGGCGAGCGCCGCAAGCACTTCGCGTGCTGCACGATCGGCGGCGGGCTCGCACTCGCGGCGCTGACGCTGCACCTGCACAGCTTCGCGGCGATGCTCGCGTGCCTGTCGATCGCGGCGACGCTGATCTTCGCCGCGCTGCCGATCTTCTGGGCCGTGCCGACCCGCTATCTGTCGGGCAACGCGGCCGCGGCCGGGATCGCGCTGATCAGCAGCATCGGGATCACGAGCGGCATCGTCAGCCCGTGGGTGATCGGGCTGATCCGCACGCGCACCGGCAGCATGGATCTCGCCGTGTATCTGCTGGCCGCGCTGCTCGCGCTGAGCGGCGTCGCGCTGATGCTCGGCGTGAAGGGCGAACCCGCGCGGCGGGCCTGAACCACGGCCGGGCGCTGATCGTGATCGCGGCGGCGCCCGGACCGCAAGCGCGAGCGTTGCTGCCGTCGGCCGCAATCAGTTCGCAGGCCGCGACGACGTGCGGCGCGTCGAGCGGGCGCCCACCCGCATCGGGTGTGATGAATCGGCGGTCGGGCGCCGAGGCGCGCTCGACACGCGGCGGGAGGTGCACGGCAGGCAGCGTGGCGGGCAGCGTTCCGTCGGACGCCGCCACGCGCTGCGTGCCGGCTTCAGCGAAAATGACGAACGCGCCGGCCGTGCCGAGGGTCCGCAATGCGTCGCGGCGTCGACGGCTGCGGTGACGCAAGCGCCGTCAACGCGCTTCGATTCGGAAGCGTCGCGCCCGGACAGCACGGGCGCGGCGCGGGTACTGCGCGACTAGCGCGCAACCGCATAGCGCGGCGCCGGCGAATCCGTCGACAGGTGCGGCGCCATCGTGCGACGCGCGGCCTCGTACGCATCCCATTCGCCGGCCGCGTGCAGCGACGGAATCGTCACGAGTTCGCCGCGATCGAAGCCGACCAGCGCCGCGTCGACGAGGTCGGACGCCGACATCACGATCTCCTTCGGCAGGTGTTCGAGCGGCAGGCCGCCGGTTTGCCAGAACTCGGTCGCCGTCGCGCCGGGCAGCACGGCCTGCACCTGCACGCCTTGTTCCGCGAGTTCGTGGTGCAGCGACTGGCTGAACGCGAGCACGAATGCCTTGCTGCCGCCGTAGACGCCGTTGAGCGTTTCCGGCGACAGCGCGACGATCGACGAGATGTTGATCACGGCGCCGCCGCCGCGTGCGACGAAGCCGGGCACGGCGGCATAGGTCAGGCGCGTGAGCGCGGTCACGTTCAGGTCGATCATCCGCGTCATCGCGTCGACGTCGCTGTCGAGCAGCGGCGCGTGCGTGCCGACGCCCGCGTTGTTGACGAGCAGCGTGATGCTCGCGTCCTGCTTCAGCTTCGCCTCGACGGCGGCGAGCGCCGCGCGGTCGTTGAGGTCCGCGCCGACGATCTCGACGCTGCGCTGCGTGTCGTTCGTGATGCGCTCGGCGAGCGTGGCCAGCCGGTCGCGGTTGCGCGCGACCAGGATCAGGTCGTAGCCGCGGCGCGCGAGGCGGTCCGCATAGATCGCGCCGATGCCGGACGATGCACCGGTAATGACGGCGGTACCGCGATGTGCTTCAGTCATGATGTCGCTCCATGTCGAGGAAAGGGTGAGTGCGTGAAGGCATTCTGGCCTCGAATCGCGGCGACACAAATGACGTAGATAGGTATGATTTCGGACATCGGGTTGGTCGTGACGATCATGCCCCGCTACTGGAGATACGCATGCACCGCATCGGTTTTCTGATCAGCGACGGCTTCCAGATCATGGCGCTCGCCGCGCAATCGGTGTTCGAGTACGCGAACATGGTCGCGGGCGAGCCGTTCTACGTGATGGACAATTATTCGGTCGACGGCGGCGACGTGCGTTCGTCGCTCGGATTGCCGGTCGCGACGCGCGCGCTGCGCGGGCGGATCGACGTCGATACGTGGATCGTCGCGGGCGTCAACGATCCGCTCGCGTCGCCGGCGCCGGCCGGCGTCGTCGCGTTCCTGCGGCGCGCGAACGCGCGCGCGCGGCGGATCGCCGGTATCTGCACGGGCGCGTTCGTGCTCGCCGAGGCCGGGCTGCTCGCGCAGCGCCGCGCGACGACGCACTGGGCGTACGGACGCGGCATGCAGCAGCAGTTTCCGGACATTCGTGTCGAGGAGGACCGGATCTACATCGTCGACGGCCCGATCTGGACGTCCGCCGGGATGACGGCCGGCCTCGACCTGGCGCTCGCGATGGTGGAGAAGGATCTCGGCGCGGACACCGCGCGCTCGGTCGCGCACAAGCTCGTGATGCACCAGCGCCGTGCGGGCGGGCAGTCGCAGCATTCGGAAATGCTGGACCTCGCGCCGAAATCGGACCGGATCCAGAACGCGCTCAACTATGCGCGGCGGAATCTCAGCCGCGCGCTGACCGTCGAGGAACTGGCCGAGGCCGTCCATCTGAGTCCGCGCCAGTTCAGCCGCGTGTTTACGCTCGAAACCGGGCAGTCGCCGGCGAAGGCGATCGAGCGGCTGCGGCTGGAAGTCGCGCGGCTGATGATCGAGCAGAGCCGGCATTCGCTCGATGTGATCGCGAAGGAGAACGGTTTCCGCGACCGGCGCCACCTGCGCGATGCGTTCGTGCGCGGCTTCGGCGTGCCGCCGCAGGCCGTGCGGCGCGACGCGCGGGCGGACACGCGCGAAACGGGCTGACGCGCGCGGGCGCGCCGCCAGCGCGGGTCGGAAAAATCGCGCAGAATCTCCGGCATTCCTCGCGAGGAGACACCATGCACGCCGCCCCGTTCAGCATTGCGATTCCCGATCACGCGCTCGATGACCTGCATCGGCGCCTGCGCGACACGCGCGCACCGGTGCTGACACCGGCCGCGCCGTGGCAGCAGGGTGTGGATGGCGCGTGGCTGCACGAACTGGTTGCGTACTGGCGCGAGGGCTTCGACTGGCGGGCGGCGGAGCGTGCGCTGAACCGGCAGCCGCAGTTCGTCGCGGACGCAGGCGGGCAGCCTGTGCATTTCATCCATCGGCGCGGGGTAGGGCCGAAGCCGTATCCGCTCGTCATCACGCATGGCTGGCCGGGCTCCGTACTCGAGTTCGACGCGCTGATCGATCGCCTGTGCGATCCGGCCGCGTTCGGCGGCGATCCGCACGACGCGTTCGACGTGGTCGCGCCGTCGCTTCCCGGCTTCGCGTTCTCGCCCGCGCCCGCGGCACCCGGCATGTCGGCATTTCAGGTTGCCGACCGCTGGGCGACGTTGATGTCCGGGCTCGGATATCGTCGCTTCGGCGCGCAAGGCGGCGATCTCGGCGCGGGCGTGTCGATTGCGCTCGGCGCGCGACATGCCGACGTGGTGAGCGGCATCCATCTGAACTACCTGCCCGGCAACTACGAGCCGCCGACCGACGCGGCCTCCCCGCTGACCGAGGACGAACGCGCCTTCGTGACGCAGCGCGGAGAGTGGGTCGCGCTGGAGGGCGGATACGCGCACGTGCACATGACGAAGCCGCAGACGCTGGCCGTCGCGCTCAACGATTCGCCGGCCGGGCTGGCCGCATGGATCGCCGAGAAATTCCGCACGTGGAGCGATTGCGATGGCGACGTCGCAAAACGGTTTTCGCACGACACGCTGCTGACCGGTATCTCGCTCTACTGGTTTACCGGCTGCATCGGCTCGTCGATGCAGATGTATTGGGAAAACCGGCTGCAGCCGATGCGCTTCGCGGCCGGGCAGCGCGTGGCGGCGCCCGTCGCGTTTGCGCGCTTTCCGAAGGAAATCAGTCGTCCGCCGCGCAGTTGGGTCGAACGGGTGTTCGACGTCGTGCAGTGGACCGACATGCCGAGCGGCGGCCATTTCGCCGCGATGGAGGAGCCGGAACTGCTGGCCGACGATATTCGCCGATTTTTCCGGCGTTTTCGCTAATGCCACCGGGGGCGGCTTGGGTGACGAAGTGCGCCGGCGGTCATTCATGCGCGTGTTGGCGAGTGCATGCGCCGTGCGGATCGTGACGCGACGATGTCGCCCGTCTTGCCGCGCGATTACCGCGTGATTACCGCGTGACGAACGGCGCCGCATCGTGCGGCGCGGTGCGCGCATGCTTGCGCTGGCGCAGCAGCGCGACGCGGCAATTCTCGCGCGCGGTCTCGCGGCCGTCGTCGTCGAGCAGCACCAGATCGCCGCGCATCACGTTGAGCGTGATCACGTCGTCGCCGGGCGCGCCGAGCGTTTCCGGCGTATGCACCGACCCGGCCGGTTCGAGCACCGTCGAGCCGGCCTGCGCGATCCACTCGTATTCGCGGTAGCGCCACGCACCCTGCAGCGTATGGACGAAGACCTCGCCGTCGTGGCGATGGCGCGGCAGCGTGCCGCCGGCCGGCATCTTCAGCAGCGCGGTCAGCGTGTCTTCCGCCGCATTGATATGCAGATACTTGATCGCGAGCCCCGGCAGGTCGGCGCTCATCGGCAGCCATGGCAGCGCGTCGCCGGGCAGGCACGAAATCGGCGGCAGGTCGGTCGGGAGCGGGGCGGACGGCTGCGTCATGGCGGGAGGCGAGCGGAAACGGGAAGTGCGCATTATCGCAGAGCCGGATCGGGCCGCAGCCTCTCGTCGGACGGCGCCGCCAGCGAAACCTGAACGCGGCTACGCGTCGCTGCCGTCGCCGCCCGGCCGCGCCACCGCATGCGCCGCGTCGAGGCACGACTGGAACAGCAGCGCCGCGCGCGTCGGTCGCGGCGAGCGCCGCAGCAGGCTCACGAACCGGCACCGATAGTTGAAGCGGTGCGGCGCGATCGGTTGCATCAGCCCCTTGTTTTCGAAGCTCTCCGCGTAATGGTCGGGCAGGAAGCCGAGATAGCGGCCGGACAGGATCAGCGTCGCGATCGATTCCTGGTCCGATGCCGTCGCGCTGCGCGTGAGCTTCGCGCGATGGCTCAGCTCCATGTTCGGCGAATGGAAGCCGAGGCCGGCGAACGCGTGGTTGCGGATCGTCGTCCACGTGAGCTTGCCGTGCGGCGCGTCAAAGAGCGGATGCTGGCGGCCGCAGTACAGCAGCATCCGTTCGTCGAACAGTTCCGAATACACGAGGCTGCCCGAACTGCGGTGCGCGGGGATGATCCCGACCTGATAGCTGCCGTCGATGATCCCGCGCTCGACCTCGTTGATCGACGCGACATGCAGGTTCAGCGCGACGTCGGGCGCTTCGTCCGTGAACTGGCGGATCGCGTCGCCGAGCCGTGCGTTCGGGTTGGTGGCGGTCTTGTCGAATACGGCGACGTGCAGTTCTCCGCCCATCTTGTCGTGAATGCCGTCGATCCTGCTGCGAAATGCCTCCATTGACGCAAGCAGTCGCAAGGTTTCCTCGTACACGGTCTGCCCCTCGGCGGTCAGCGTGAAGCCCGCGCGGCCGCGTCGGCACAGCACGAGGCCGAGGCGCGTTTCCAGATCCTTCACGTGCCGACTGATCGTCGAGATGCCGATATTCAGCTCGAGTTCGGCCGCCGCCATCCCGCCGCACTGCACGACGCCCTTGAAGACCCGCAGCAGCCGCAGATCCATGTCGCTGAGCTGCCCGAGCAGCGCGCGGCTCTTCGGTTTCTTTGCTTGCATAGTTGCGCAAGTGAACATTGATATTGCGATATTGAAGAGACTAATTGGCCTCCCGACAATGCGCAACATCATCACAAGAAGGAGGGGCGCGCCGCGCCGACCGACATGACCGACACGATCACCGCCAGCCAGCAGGACGAGACGAACCTCCGCACCGACGCCGCCTGGCTCGACGCCCACTGGATGCCGTTCACGGCGAACCGCCAGTTCAAGTCCGATCCGCGCATGATCGTATCGGCCAAGGACGCGTATTTCACGGATGGCGAAGGCCGCAAGATCTTCGACGGCCTGTCGGGCCTGTGGTGCACGGGCCTCGGTCACGGCCGCACGGAAATCACGGAAGCCGTGAGCCGCCAGGTCGCGCAGCTCGACTACGCGCCGGCGTTCCAGTTCGGTCATCCGAAGTCGTTCGAGCTCGCGAACAAGATCAAGGACCTGACGCCGGCCGGCCTCGACTACGTATTCTTCACGGGCTCGGGCTCGGAAGCGGCCGACACGTCGCTGAAAATGGCCCGCGCGTACTGGCGCGCCAAGGGCAAGGGCACGAAGACGCGCCTGATCGGCCGCGAAAAGGGCTATCACGGCGTGAACTTCGGCGGCATCTCGGTCGGCGGGATCGGGCCGAACCGCAAGCTGTTCGGCCAGGGGATCGACGCCGACTTCCTGCCGCACACGCAGCTCGCCGAAAACCGGTTCTCGCGCGGCATGCCCGAGCACGGCGCCGATCTGGCCGACCGCCTGCTCGACCTGATCGCGCTGCACGACGCATCGAACATCGCGGCCGTGATCGTCGAGCCGTTCTCGGGTTCGGCGGGCGTGGTCGTGCCGCCGAAGGGCTATCTGAAGCGCCTGCGCGACATCTGCACCGCGCACGACATCCTGCTGATCTTCGACGAAGTCATCACGGGCTTCGGCCGTGCCGGCGCGATGACGGGCGCCGACGCGTTCGGCGTGGTGCCGGACATCATGAACTTCGCGAAACAGGTGACCAACGGCGTGCAGCCGCTCGGCGGCGTGATCGCGACGAAGGAAATCTACGACACGTTCATGGCCGCGGGCGGCCCCGAGTACATGCTCGAGTTCCCGCACGGCTATACGTATTCGGCGCATCCGGTCGCGTGCGCGGCCGGCGTCGCGGCGCTCGACCTGCTGGTGAAGGAAGACGCGGTGGCCCGCGTGCGCGATCTCGCGCCGTATTTCGAGGCGGCCGTGCACGGGCTGAAGGGCCAGCGCCATATCACGGACATCCGCAACTATGGGCTGGCGGCGGGCCTGACGATTGCGGCGCTGCCGGGCGAGCCGGCACGGCGCCCGTACGAGATCGCGATGCGCTGCTGGGCGAAGGGCTTCTACGTGCGCTACGGCGGCGACACGATCCAGCTCGCGCCGCCGTTCATCTCGGAGAAGCGCGAGATCGACAACCTCGTGAACGCGCTGTCCGACGCGCTGAACGAAGTGAACTGAGCGCGGCCCGTGCCGCGCGACAACCGAATTCACGAGACAGAGCCAGAAACATGAAACACGACAGCAATGTGACCTCCACCGTCGGCCATCTGATCGACGGCAAGCGCGTCGACGGCGGCAGCCGCGTCCAGCCGGTGTTCGACCCGGCCACCGGCGAATCGCACAAGAGCGTCGCGCTCGCCGACAAGCTGACCGTCGAAGCGGCGATCGCGTCCGCGCAGGCCGCGTTCCCGGCGTGGCGCAACACGCCGCCGCTGAAGCGCGCGCGCGTGATGAGCCGCTTCAAGACGCTGCTCGAGGAGCATGCGGACGAGCTGTGCGCGCTGATCACCGCCGAGCACGGCAAGGTGCTCGCCGACGCGATGGGCGAATTGCAGCGCGGCATCGAGAACGTCGAATACGCGACCTACGTGCCCGAGTTGCTGAAGGGCGAGCACAGCAAGAACGTCGGCCCCGCGATCGATTCGTGGAGCGAATTCCAGGCGCTCGGCGTCGCGGCCGGCATCACGCCGTTCAACTTCCCGGTGATGGTGCCGCTGTGGATGTGGCCGATGGCCGTCGCGTGCGGCAACACGTTCGTGCTGAAGCCGTCGGAGCGCACGCCGTCGTCGACGCTGCGCATGGCCGAGCTGGCGCTCGAGGCCGGCCTGCCGCCGGGCGTGCTGAACATCGTGAACGGCGACAAGGAAGCGGTCGACACGATCCTGACCGACCCGCGCGTGAAGGCGGTGAGCTTCGTCGGCTCGACGCCGATCGCCGAATACATCTACGCGACCGGCTGCGCGCACGGCAAGCGCGTGCAGGCGCTCGGCGGCGCGAAGAACTTCGCGGTCGTGATGCCCGACGCCGACATCGGCAACGCGGTGAACGCGCTGATGGGCGCCGCGTACGGCTCGTGCGGCGAGCGCTGCATGGCGATTCCGCTGGTCGTCGCGATCGGCGATGAAACGGGCGATAAGGTGATCGACGGCCTGAAGGCCGAGATCGCGAAGATGAAGGTCGGCCCAGGCAACGGTGCGGGCGTCGACATGGGGCCGCTCGTCACGAAGCAGCATTTCGAGAAGGTGACGGGCTTCGTCGACGCGGGCGTGGAAGCGGGCGCGACGCTCGTCGTCGACGGCCGCGGCGTGAAGGTCGACGGCCACGACGGCGGCTACTACCTCGGCCCGTGCCTGTTCGACAACGTGAAGCCCGGCATGCCGGTCTATCAGCACGAGATCTTCGGGCCGGTGCTCGGCGTGATCCGCCTGAAGTCGCTCGACGAGGCGATGGCGCTGATCGACGCGCACGAATACGGCAACGGCACGTGCCTGTTCACGCGCGACGGCGAAGCGGCGCGCTACTTCAGCGACAACATCCAGATCGGCATGGTCGGCATCAACGTGCCGCTGCCGGTGCCCGTCGCGTACCACTCGTTCGGCGGCTGGAAGCGCTCGCTGTTCGGCGACCTGCACGCGTACGGCCCGGATGCGGTGCGCTTCTACACGAAGCGCAAGACGATCACGCAGCGCTGGCCGTCGGCCGGCGTGCGCGAAGGGACGGTGTTCAGCTTCCCGTCGAACCGCTGACGCGCGATCCGGCCGCGACGTGACGCCATGCGGCCGGCGTAAAGACGCACGGGCCCGCCCCGGTCGACGACCGGGGCGGGCCTTTTCACACGTGCGGCGGCCGTGCCGACACTCAAGTCGGGGAAGGCACGCTTACGGCGCGACCACGTGCCACATGTTCTTGAAGTTGTCGCCGTTGCGGTCGCCCTGTTTCATGTCCTTCGCGAAGAAATACAGCGGCTTGCCCTTGTAGGCCCATTGCGGGCTGCCGTCGTCGCGCTTGACGATCGTGTAGGGGCCGACCGGGACGTCGGTCGCGCTGGCCTTGTAAGGCGGCCAGATCGATTCGCATTGGCCCGTGCAGGCGCTGGTGCCGGCGTTGGGCTTGTCCTTGTCGAATGCGTAAACGGTCATGCCGTTCGCCGCGACGAGCGCGCCGTTTTCGACCTTGGTGATCGAGCCTTGAGCCGAGGCCGAAACGGACGCCATGGCGAGCACGGCGGAGCTGACGAGCAGCACGGCTTTCATGATTACCTCCTTGTGGTCCGGTGGGCGGCGCAGCCGCACGCATGGCCGGGCGTGCGCGCGACTGCGGGGAATGGTGCCGGAACGCGGCGCCGTGGCCGCCGGTGCGAGCGACGTGAAGTCGAATGGCGGAGGCACGGACCCGCTTCATTCACCATAGGCGGTTTTTGGCGGGGCTGCGAGAAGAACGGGGGGCGCATCGGCGATGCGTATGTCTCGCGCAACGACGCGGCGGTTGCGCGCGTGCGGCGGGATTCGGCATCCGTCCCCGAACCTTCGCGGGTCGAACGGGCCCCCGCGGCGCGCTTTCACGACGGATAGCGACACGCCGCGATGCCGTGCCGTCAGCGAAATACCGGCGCCGACGCGAGCGCCGACAGCACGGCCGGCATCGCGAGCGCGGCGGCGATCGTCTGGAACGCGGTGATGCCGGCCATCAGCGGCGCGTCGCCGCCGAGCTGGCGGGCCATGATGTACGACGAGGACGACGTCGGCAGCGCCTGGAACAGCAGCGCGATGGTCAGCGCGGCATCGCCGAGCCCGAACAGGCGGCCGGCCGCGAGCGTGGCGAGCGGCATCGCCATGAACTTGAACGCCGACGCGACGCACATCGGCTGCATCCATTCGCGCGCCGCGTCGAACTTCAGCGCCGCGCCCACGCACAGCAGGCCGAGCGGCATCGAGGCGGCGCCGAGCGCGCGCACGGCCGGTTCGACGGCGGCCGGAAACGCGATGCCGGCGACCTGCATCGCGATCCCCAGCGCGCACCCGACGACCAGCGGATTCGACAGGATCTGGCGCACGAGCGCCCACGCGCCGAGCCGCGTGTCGCCGTAGCGCGCGAACACCAGCACGCACATCAGGTTCACGGTCGGCACGATCGCCGCGACGCACACGGCCGCGAGCGCGATTCCGTGCGCGCCGAAAAGTCCGGCGGCGAGTGCGGTGCCGACATAGTTGTTGAAGCGCACCGCGCCCTGGAACACCGACGTGAACCCGGCGCCGTCGACCGAAACGAAGCGGCGGACCAGCAGCAGAAGCGCCGCGACGAGCACGGTCGAACCGACCAGCGCCGCCGCGAGCGGCAAGACGGGCAGTGCCTGCAGCCGCGCGTCCGCGAGGCCGTTTGCGAACAGCGCCGGCAGCAGCACGTAGTAGCAGAGCCGCTCGGCGTGCGGCCAGAACGCATCGCCGATGAAGCCCGTGCGCCGGAGGCCGTGGCCGAGCGCGACCAGCAGCGCGACCGGCGCGAGCGCGAGCAGGATGGGGCCGATCATCGACGCGCCTTCAGGCGACACGGGCCGGACGGCAGGCGCGAGGAGCGGCGGAACGAAGCGGGAATCCATCCGGCGGGCAACATGGCGGCACGCAATCGAAAGAGTGACGATGCCGCCAAGTTAACATGCGGATGCAGCAGGAATAATGGTTAATTATCGGGCGTTCAATGAGAAATTCTCATGGATGACGCGGTGACTTCGGCGGCCAGCGCACGCGCGAAACGCTCGGCCGGCCGTGACTGATGTTCGAGCAGCACGACCTCGCGGCCCATCTGCGGCTGGCCGAACGGCAAGCGCGTGACGGGCGGCAGCCGCGCGAGCGTCGAGTCGGGGAGCGCGACGATCGCCGCGCCAAGCCCGCGCGCGACCATCCGCGCGATCGTCTCCGCGCTGTCGAGCACCATCTCCTCGCGTACGCGCACGCCGATGCGGCGCAACTCGGCGGCGATCATCCGGCCGGCCCACGCCTGCGCGTCGAAGCGGATGAACGGCAACGCATCGAGCAGCGTGCCCGCGTCGCGCTCCGCATACTGCGGCGGCGCGAGCAGCCAGAAGCGGTCTTCGTACAGCGTGGTCCACGTCAGCTCCGCCGGATGCGGGCGCACGGGGCGCGTCGTGATCGCGGCGTCGAGTTCGCCGGCCGCGACGCGGTTCGCCAGTTCGGCCGACATGCCGGCCGATACGTGCACGCGCAACGACGGGTGCGCGGCGCGCAGCGCGAGCAGCGCGTCGGGCAGCGGGCCGGACAGCGCGGTCTGGATCGCGCCGATCCGCAGGCGGCCGACGAGCTTTTTTTCGTCGCTGAGTGCATCGGGAATCCGGTCGACCATCGCGAGCACCTGCTCGGCCTGCGCGACGAGGATGTTGCCGGCTTCGGTGAGTACCGGCTGGCGGCGCGAACGGTCGAACAGCCGGACGTTGTATTCGCTTTCGAGCGTCTTGATCTGCAGGCTCACGGCCGATTGCGTGAGCCCGATCGCTTCGCCGGCGCGCGCGAAGGTGCGGTATCGGGCGATCGCGACCAGCGTTCGGAATGCGCGTAGTGACATGGACTCGGTGAGGTGGGCGGCCGGGGCCGGCACGCGGATTGCTCGGTGGTGCCGGAGGCGGCGCATGGGCGGCAAGCCGATCGCGGCGCCGACGACCGCCGACGACCGCCGAAGCCGGCGGCCGCGGCCGGCACGCTGGCGGACATCATGCCCGTGCGTGCGGAAACGGGCAACCGCGGCATCGGCGCGCGCGGCGGAAAGCGTGGCGCGGCGCGCGCAGGCGCTCGCGCCGATCGCCCGGTGCGGGTTTTCGCGAATGGCATCGAGCCGGGCGTGCGCGCAACGCTGCCTGCGGGGGCGGTCGTGATCGTTCGCGCCGCCCGCAAGCGTTTGATCGACGCCTCGGGGCGACGCGGGCTGTCGCGTCGGCCCAACCCTTCGCGGAGGTAACGACGATGACAGACGACCCCGGTGACGTTGCGCGTGCCAGCTATCGCGCGTACGTCGACAAGGACCGCGCCGCGATCGAAGCGCTGATCGCACCGGACTTCCATTTCACGAGCCCGCTCGACAACCGGCTCGACCGCGACGCGTATCTGGCGCGCTGCTGGCCGAACAGCGCGATGCTCGCCGGTTTCGAATTCGTCGACGTCGCCGTGCACGGCGAATACGTGTTCGTGGTGTACGAAGCCGACACGACCGCCGGCAGGCGGTTCCGGAATGCGGAGCGGTTGCGCGTCCGCGATGGCCGGATCGTCGAGGCCGAGGTGTATTTCGGCTGGTACGTGCCGCACCAGGCGCCCGAGGGCGGGTTCATCGAATCGGGCGGCTGACGCGTGACGGGCAGCGGCCCGTCACACCCAGAGGCGGTACATCCAGAACGATTCGTCCTCGGCGAAGCGTCGTACGAACTCGGTCGGCGAGAAGCCCGTGATGCGCCGTGTCGCGCGGCTCAGGTGTGCCTGGTCGGCGAACCCCTCGTCCAGCGCGAGCGCGGCCCAGTCGACCGGCTGCCCGGCGTCCTGCCGGTCGCGCGCGGCGAAGAACACGCCTTCGGTGCGCACCAGCGTTTGCCAGTCGCGCAACGAGCGACCGCTGTACGACTTGATGCGTCGTTCGACCTGACGCGGGCTGTGGGTGTAGCGCCATTCGCGCGCTTTCGACGCGAGACGCCCGACCCAGCTGCGCCCGGCATCGCGCAGCGACGACAGCGGCGACACGCTGCCGCGCAGCGCATGCCAGCGCGGCGCGAGGTGGCGGTCGAGCGCGGCCAGCGCGTCGTCGTCTTGCTCGGCATCGGCGAGCGCATCGAGCAGCGGCCGCCAGCTGTCGTCGAGACATGCATGCGCGTCGACGAAGGTGTCGTGGATCGCCGGCAACGCGACGCCGAACAGCGCGCGTGCCGCATCGGCATGCAGGCAGACGATGCCGCCTTGTCCGCTCGTCGGCGCCCAGCTCGCGACCGGCATCGACTGGCTGCCCGACAGCGTCGCCGATGCGCCGAACGGCCGCCATACGGGCCCGTCGCCGGTGCGCCGGACGAGCCCGACGTCGAGGCCGCGATACCACGACAGGCAGACGAGCGGCGACGCGGGGAAATGCGTGAGCCGCTGCGCGTCGCTCAACGTGAAGCTGCGCGTGTCGCGCGTGATGATCGCGACGACCGCACCTTGCAGCGCAGCCGGCGGCTGATACAGCCGGGTGGGCGGCGACCGGCCGTCGCACAGCACGCGCGGCGCACGCGCGAGCGGATCGGGACACGGCGGCAATGTCGGAGACGGACCGAAGGGCATGACGCCGGAGTATAGGGACCGGCGCCGCACGTGTCGATGTCGTTTGCGTTCAAGACCGGCAGCGCATCGATCCGGACAATCCGGCGCATGAACACACGATCCTCTTCCCGATGCCCGTTTCATGCGGACGCCGCCGATGCGGCGCCCGCGCTTCACCCGCCCGGCGTATGGCCGCCGGGGCCGCGTGCCGGCCTGACGGGGTGGCGGTTGCTGCGCGCGATGTCGCGCGACCTTCCCGGCGCGCTCGCGGGCTGGCAGCGCGCGCACGGCGACGTCGTGCACCTGCGCATGTGGCCCGAACATGCGGTGGTCGTGACCGATCCGGCGCTCGTGCGCGCGTTGCTGGTCACGCATCACGATGCGTTCGTGCGCTGGGAGCGCGGCATCCGCGTGTTTTCGCAGGTTCACGGGCACAGCGTGCTGATTGCCGAGGGCGACGCATGGCGCGACAAGCGGCACGCGCTGCAGCCGAACTTCATGCCGAAACCGGTGCAGGCCTTCGTGCCGTCGATCGCCGCGACGGCCGGTCATGCGCTCGCGCAGTGGCCCGCGCACGACGCGCACTGGCCGATCGAAAGTGCACTGACGTCGCTTGCGATGGACGTGATCATGCGCACGATGTGCTCGGATGCGATCGGCGCGGACGCGCGCGTGGCCGAGGCCGCCGTGCGCACGGTCAGCGCGGCCGCGAACGCCGAGTTCTACCAGCCGGCCAGCGCGCCGGACTGGATGCCGTGGAAGCGCGGCAAGGCGAGGGCGCTGGCGGTGCTGAACGGATTGATCGACCGCCAACTGCATGCGCGTCTGGACATGCCGGAGCACGGCTGGCCGGACGATCTGCTGTCGCGCCTGTTGCGGCTGCACCGCGCCGACATGCGCGCCTGGCCGCTGCAAGCCGTGCACGACGAGTGCATGACGACCTTCCTGGCCGGGCACGAGACGGCCGCGGCCACGCTGACCTGGTGGGCGTGGAACATGGCCGCGAATCCGGCCGCGCAGGCCGCCGCGCGCGACGAAGTCGTGCGCGTGCTGGGCGGCCGCGCGCCGACCGCCGACACGCGCGCCGCATTGCGCTATCTGACGCAGACGCTCGAGGAAACGATGCGCCTGTATCCGGCGGCACCGATCCTGATCAGCCGTCGCGCATCGCGGCCGGTCGCGTTGGGCGCATGGCAGTTTCCGGCGCGAACGCTGTTCATGCTGCCGATTCAGCTGATGCATCACGACGCGCGGTGGTTTCCGGAACCGCAGGCATTCCGGCCCGAGCGCTTCGCCGACGACGCGCCGGCGATTCCGCGCGGCGCGTACCTGCCGTTCGGCACGGGGCCGCGCGTATGCCTCGGGCAGCATCTGGCGATGACGGAAATGACGGTGGTGGCGGCCATGATCCTGCAGCGTCATGAATTGTCCGTGCCGCCCGGCATGACGGCGCCGCGCGCGACGCTGAACGTGACGCTGCGGCCCGGGCGCGCGCTGCACCTGGCGATCGCGCCGACACGGCGGGCGGCGGCGGTCGGACCGTCGTGACGCGGCGGCGTCGCGCTCAGCCCGCCGCATCCTCCCCCAACGCCTGAATGAATCGCGAAAACAGCTCCGGCTGCGACGAAATCCCGAGTTTCGCGTAAAGATGGCGCCGATGCACCTTCACCGTCTCGGGTGAAATCGCCAGCCGTTCCGCGATCGCCTTCGACGAATTGCCGCGCAGCACCATTCTTGCGATCGACATCTCGCGATCGGTCAGCACGCCCGCGCCGAAGCGCGCGAGCGCCTGCTCGACGCGCGCGCCGAGATCGTCGTCGGGTGTCGCGCGCGCGGCATCGCCCACCAGCCGCCAGTGCTGCCGGATCGTCGCGAGCACCCACGGCATCGCGGCCGTCAGCTTGCCGAGCGGCTCGACGTCGAAGCGCGCCGACGCGCCGAGCGACAACGACAGCAGCAAGTCGGGGTTCGGTCGCAGCAGGATCTGGATTTCGTCGTCGCCGACCGCATCGCGGAAGTAGCTCAGGAAATACTCGCTTTGCCGGAACAGGTCGGGCGCGACTTCCTCGAGCCGGTAGCAGCCGTCGGCGAGCCCGTCGTGCGCGGCCTGCAGGAACGGGTCGAGCAGATATAACCCATTGAGGTAAAGCGGCACCGGCGACGCGCTGTCGGAGCCGCCCGTGTCGTATTCGTCGAGCACGAGCGGCACGCCGTCGCGGCCGATCGCCGTCGCGAGCGCGTTGTCGAACGGCACCATTTCGTTGAGCAGCAGCACCAGGAAGCGCCAGAAGCGCGGTTGGCCCAGATGATCGATCGCGCGGCCAAGCGCCTGGTGCATCGCGATTTCGGAGAAGAGTCGATCCATACCACCACCGAAGGGTGTAACACGAAGGGGGAATAGCGGTCCTGAATTTGGCTTCCTAGACTGCCACGCAATCAATCGGGCCCGAGTATGGGTGTTCAAAAAAGTGCAGGGTAGGAGCAACAGGAGAACGAAATGGCGATGATGTCGGAATCGACGGGCACGCTGCAAGCGACGCCTGCCACGGAAGACGCGCCGCGCGCGCTGTCGCAGACGCTCAGCGTGCGCGACGCGGTGATGATCACCGTGTCGGGCGTGACGCCCGCAAGCTCGATCTTCGTGATCGCGCCGTTCGCGATCCAGCAGGCCGGCAGCGGCGCGGTGCTGTCGTTCCTGCTCGGCGGCGTGCTCGCGCTCGCGTTCGCGCTCTGCTACGCGGAGCTCAGTGCCGCGCATCGCAGCGCAGGCGGCGAATACGTGATGGCCAAGCGCGTGTTCGGCACGCTGCCCGGCTACCTGACGTTCATCACGGTGCTGTCCGTCAGCGTGTTCATCCCGGCCGTGCTCGCGAGCGGCGCCGCGCCGTACCTGAACAACGCGCTCGGCACGCACTTCGGCAACCAGTCGGTCGCGCTCACGATCGTCCTGCTCAGTTACGTGCTCGGGATGCTGAACATCAAGACGAATGCGTGGATCACGGGCGCGTTCCTCGTCGTCGAGATCGGCGTGCTGATGCTGATCGCGGGGCTCGGCTTCGGCTCCCCGCATCGCGGCGCCGACGCGCTGATCGCGCCGGTCGTCGCGAGCGGCAATGCGCTGGTGCCGGCCACGCTCGCGGCGATCGTGCCCGCGATCGGCACGGCGATCTTCTGCTACAACGGCTTCGGCTCCGCCGCGTACCTCGCGGAAGACCTGCGCGGCGGCAACCGCAACGTCGCGAAGGCGGTGATCTATTCGCTGCTGGTGATCCTCGTCGTCGAGCTGATTCCGCTCACCGCGATCGTGCTCGGCGCGCCGTCGCTGACGGAGCTGACGAAGAGCGCCGACCCGATCGGCTATGTCGTGCGGTCGCTGAGCAACCCGGCGGTGTCGCGCGTGGTCAGCGGCGGGATCTTCCTGTCGGTGTTCAACGCGATCATCGCGATCGTGATCACGATGGGGCGCCTGCTTTACAGCAGCGGGCGGCATGCGCTCTGGTCGCGCACCTGCAACCGCGCGTTCTCGACGATCCATCCGCGCTTCGAGTCGCCGTGGCTCGCGACGCTCGCGCTGGCGGTGCCGTCGTCGGGGCTGGTGTTCGTGTCGAGCCTCGACGAGCTGACCGCGTTCACGGTCGACCTGCTGCTGCTGATCTACCTCGTCGTCGGGCTGGCCGCGCTGGCGAGCCGCCTCGTGCGTCGCGACGTCGAGCATCACTACCGGATGCCGCTGTGGCCCGTGACGCCGCTCGTCGCGGTCGCGGGCGCCGCGTACACGCTTTACACGACACTGGCGACGGCGACCAAGCCGACCGACCTGATCATCATCGGCGGGCTGCTGGTGGCCGCGCTCGTCATGTATGCGGTCTGGGCGCGCCACAGCGATGCGTTCCGCTCGCTCTGACCATATCGAACACCGAACCATCGAAAGACGGAGGAATTGCATCATGCGCACGAGGGATCTCGGCATCCGCATCGGACTCGGCACGCCGGGCCGCTTCAACGCGATCACGGACGTGCCAGGCGTGCGGGTCGGACATTGCACGCTGAACGTCGAGAACGGCGATGCGTCGATCCGCACCGGCGTCACGGTCATCGAGCCGCGCGCGGGCGCCGCGCACGATTCGCCGTGCTTCGCGGGCGTCCATGTGCTGAACGGCAACGGCGACGCGACCGGGCTCGAATGGATCCGCGAAGCCGGCCTGCTGACGACCCCGATCGCCTATACGAACACGCACAGCGTCGGCGCGGTGCGCGATGCGCTGGTCGCGAACGAACGCGAAGCGGCGGGCGGCCGCGTGTACTGGTGCATGCCGGTCGTGATGGAAACCTACGACGGCCTGCTCAACGACATCTGGGGGCAGCACGTGAGCGCCGCGCACGTGCAGCGCGCGCTGGCCGCCGCGCGGTCGGGGCCGGTCGCCGAAGGCGGCGTGGGCGGCGGCACCGGGATGATCTGCCACGAGTTCAAGGGCGGCATCGGCACCGCGTCGCGCGTGGTCGCGGCCGACGCGGGCGGCTGGACCGTCGGCGCGCTCGTGCAGGCGAACTACGGCGTGCGCGAGATGCTGCGCGTGGCCGGTTATCCGGTCGGCGAGGTGTTGCGGCACGTGCATTCGCCTTTTCGCGCACCCGGTGCACAAGGCGAGGCCGGGATGGGTTCGATCGTCGTCACGATCGCGACCGACGCGCCGCTGCTGCCGCATCAGTGCACGCGCCTCGCGCAGCGGGCGAGCGTCGGGCTGGCCCGCGTCGGCGGCGGCACCGAGGATTCGAGCGGCGACATCTTCCTGGCGTTCGCGACGGGCAACGACGGGCTGCCGGCCGCAAACTACGGCAGCAAGGGCGTGCCGACGACGGCCGTGAAGATGGTGAACAACGACCACATCTCCGCGCTGTTCGTCGCGGCGGCGGAAGCGGTGGAGGAAGCGATCGTGAATGCGCTCGTCGCGGGAAGCGACGTCGAATCGCGCGGCGCGCGGGTCGAAGGGCTGGGGCAGGCGCGTTTGCTGGATGCGTTGCGCGAAGTGGGGTGGCGGCCGGGGCGCGGCGCCTGAAACGGCATGCGCCGCTTCAATCGAAGCGGCGTGGCGGACAGTGTCGTTGCGGCGATCGGCCGGCGCGTCGTGCGCGCGCGCATGCGATGCGTGCGATGCGTGCGATGCGTGCGCGGCGGGCCTGGCCGTGGCGACGCGGCGTCATGCTCAGCTGCCGAAGTAGACGTTGCAGAAGCTGACGGGGCCGACGCATGCGTTCGGGTCTTCCTGCTTCGATTGCGCACGATCGACGCGGCCCGTGGCCTGGACGGCTTCGGCGCGGTTCGCCGGTTGCTGCGCGGCGTCGACCGGCGCGGGCTGGGCATGCGCGACGGCGGCGGTGAGCGACAGGGCAACGAGGGCGAGGTGCAGCGGCTTCATTTGGGTTTCTCCTGGGTCAGTGCCAGTCTCGCTGGCAGTGAGGAAACTATAGGCTCGCACTGCTTAGAGATTAATCACCGCGGGTGCAGAGCTTATTTCCATTCGGAACAAGGATGACGTTGCGCGCGCATCGATCGCCGCCGATCGCCGTCGACGGTCAGTGACGATGGCGATTGAACGGTGCGTCCTTGTCCAGCAGCGCGCTGCGGATGAAGTGCAGGCAGCCGACGATGCGCTGCATGCGGCGGCGTTCGTCGGGCACCGCGTACCACGCGTGCAGCGTGTGCTGGGCGGCGCGGATCGCGAGATTCACCGATTTCAGCGTGCGCGCATGGTGGCCCGTCGTCGGATCGTCGAAGAAGCGCGGCAGCTCGCGCAGCACCGCATCGATCGATGCGGTCCAGTGCAGCGTCTGCGGCGGTTTCGATTCGCAGAATCCGTGCAGCTCGTCGCGCAGGTCGATCACCGCATGGCCGACCTCGAGCGTCGACAGCATCCAGCGCAGCGCGTCGCGATGCTGCCGCGTGCGCTTGACGAGCAGCGTGCGCAACTGCGCCATCAGGTCGTGCGTGCTCGACTGGAAGCGTGCGGCGAGGCCGTCGCGCGTGCCTTCGCATGCGAGCGTGACCTGGCGGCGCAGGTCGTGCGCGATGCGCGACGTGAGCCACGGCATGTGGGTGGGAAACACCACGGCGAACACGATCGAGCACGCGAGCATCGCGACGACGATGGCGAAACCGTTGTTGATCAGCACCTCGGGCGTATACGCGATCGCGTTGTCGGGGCCGGCGAGCAGGCAGAAGAACACCGCGAAGCCGATTCCGTAGCCGGACAGGCCCGGACGCATCGCGAGAAACGCGCCGAGGCCGAGCACCGGTGCGAGCGCCGCGCACAGCAGCGGAAAGCCGTCGATGTTCGGATAGACGTAGCACAGGAACACATAGCCGACGGCCGTCGCAAACGCCGCGCCGACGCCCATCTGCGCGACGAACTTCGGCGCACGCGGCGACGTCGAGCTCAGCGCGCACGCGATCGCGGTGGCGATGACGGCGAGCGAACCGCTCGGCCATTCGGACGCGATCCAGAACGCGCTCATCGCGCCGACGGCGACGAGCGTGCGCAGGAACGTGAAGCCGACGAAGAACGAATTGGTTTTCACCGCGTAGTGCGTGACCGAGCGTTCGAACGCGTGATCGTCGCGATCGAGCGACGCGTTGGTGTCGGCATAGCCGAGATACTCGCCGATGAAGCGATACATCAGCTCGATCGCGGTGTCGAAGTCGAGCAGGCCGCCGGCCGCGTGATCCTCGATCTCGCGGCGCGACGCGCGCGCGGCCTTCGGCAGCGCGCCGTGAAAGCGGCGCAGTTCGAGCAGCGCGCCGGTGGTCGACGCGATCCCGCGCCGCCGCTCGTCGCGCAACGCGGTCACCCGCTGCGCGAGCGCATCGATGTGCGGCGCGAGCGCGTCGAGCACCGCGTCGGACCGGTTCGCGCGCAAGCGTTTGACGAGCTGGTGCAGCGCATGCAGGCGCGTGCATGCATTCATGAACTCGCTGTTCAGGCGCGCGAGCCGGCGGCTGCGCGCGCGTATGTGCGGATCCTCGAACGACGCGAACGCGCGGTTGGCCTCGAAGCCGACGATCTCGTCGACGAAATCGGCGAAGCGCCGCTCGAAATCGCCGCGTGCGAGATCGCCCGACAGCGCGCCGGCCGCGAATGCCGCGAACTTCACATGACGGGCGGTCAGCGAGCGCATCAGCGCCTTCGCGGAGCTGAGGGGAAGAATCAACGCGCTGACCGCGCCGGAGCACGCGATGCCGAGCGCGACTTCCGCGGCGCGCGTGAGCGCGGACTGGAACAGCGTCTGCGGCGTCATCACCGCGGGCAGGCCGATCAGCGCGGCCGTGTAGCCGGCGAGCACGAACCCGTACCAGCGGAAATGGCGGTTGCGGACCGCGAGCGCGATGCAGCCGCCGATCCACAGCGTGATGCCGGCCATGTACAGCTCCGGCTGCTGCGCGAACAGCCCGCCGAGCGCGAGCGCGCCGACGAGGCCGGCCGCGGTGCCGAGCACGCGGTAGAAGCTCTTCGCGAACACCATCCCCGACAGCGGCTGCATCAGCACGAACACGGTCGTCATCGCCGTGCGCGGCTGCGACATCTCGAGCCGCATCGCGATCCCCATCGCGAGCAGCGCGGCGAGCACCGTTTTGGCGAGATGCAGCCAGATCAGGCCGTCGCTCGCGGCCCAGTCGCGCGCGGCGCCGCCGAGCGGATCGAGCCAGGCTCTCCATCGTGCCGGTTCGATGGAAGGTCGCTCGATCGCAGGTTGTGGCTTCATGAAGAAAGAGGGGGCGCGTGCGGTGTCGCGGCGCGTCCGGACGGGTCCGTTCGACTGATGAGGCGCCGATTGTAGGAGTGCGGCGCGCGGGCATTAACGCAGCTGCAGGGAAACGATAGTTGCAGGGCGCGTAACAATCTGTCGCATCCGCTGGAGGAAAATAGCGGCTCCGCTACAGGTGGCTCACAGGAATGGATACCCTACAAAACATGCGGGTGTTTACGCGCGTCGTCGAGACGGGCAGTTTCACCGCGGCCGCGCAATCGCTGAATTCGACGACGGGCGCGATGTCGCGCGCGGTGTCGGAACTCGAGGCGCGCCTGCGCACCCGTCTGATGAATCGCTCGACGCGCCGCCTCGCGCTGACGTCGGCCGGCGAAAGTTATCTGCGGCGCTGCCGCCAGATCCTCGCCGACGTCGATCGCGCCGAGGAAGAGGCGAGCTGCGCGCACGAGCGGCCGGCCGGCGTGCTGCGCATGCACAGCTTCGCGAGCGTCGGCCATCACTACGTGATGCCCGCGCTCACGCGCTATCACACGCAATATCCGGACGTATCGATCGAGCTGTCGCTGTCGCAGCGCATGCCCGACCTGTTCGACGGCACGAGCGACATGGCGGTCGTGACCGCGTCGTCGCTGCCCGATTCGGAGCTCGTATCGCACCTGCTCGGCTCGACCTTCAGCATCCTGTGCGCGTCGCCGGAGTATGTGAAGCGCCACGGCGCGCCGGCGCGGCCGCAGGATCTCGGCGCGCATGCGTGCCTGACGCTCTGCACGCCGGCGTTTCCGACCCACGAATGGGTGCTCGAAGGCGCCGAGGGCGTCGAGCAGATCCATGTCGCGGGGCCGGTGCAGACCAACACGGCCGAATCGCTCGCGCTCGCGATTCGCGACGGCATCGGGATCGGCATGCTGCCGCTGTACGCGGCGATCGACGCGTTGCAGGAGGGCACGCTCGTGCGTGTGCTGCCCGGTCACATCCTGCAGAAGATGAACGTGTATGCGTTGTATCCGTCGCGCCGCTTCGTCGACGCCAAGGTGCGCACCTGGGTCGAGATGCTGCGTGCGCAGGTGCCGGGAATGATCGCGCACGACGTCGAGATGCTGAACGCGATCGAGCGGGAACCGCAGGCCGCCTGAGGGCGAATACGCCGAATACGCGACTACGTGAAAGGATGGCCGCGTGCCCGACGGCACGCGGTCCGGCCGCATCCGTCGTCACGGACCGGTTCGCGCGAACTCCGCCGCGCCCGCAGGACACGTGTCATGTGGGCGCGACGTGGCGTCATGCATTCAGAGCGCGGGCTTGACGGCCACGCCCGATTCGGTTGCGCCCGCACGGGCCGGGCCATATGCGGCATGCGCGGCCTTGTGTTCGGCGAGCCGTTTTGCCGCCAGGCGTTCCTGCGCGGCCATGATGTCGTCCGGATAGTTGCCGGCGTCGCCGAGCGACGGGTTGTAGCCGACCGATTCGAGGTCGTAGAGCTCCTGCAGCACCTGCGCGCGCGTGACGGGCGACTTGGCGGACTGAGCGAACGACAGGGCCGGTGCGGCAAGCAGGACGGCAGCGGCGGCGGTAACGACGAGCGATTTCACGATGTTCTCCTGTAGGCGGGGTGTGAGACCGGTCCGGCGATCGATGTGTGATCCGAACCATCGATGCCAGTCTATGCAGCGCACGCGGGCGCAAAAACCCCGATTCCAGGCAAGCAGATTTCCAGATGGAACAACATTGACGCACGTCGCCCGCGTTGCACGAACCCGTCCGTCAAGACAGGTTCGCGGCAGGGGCGAGCGACGTGCGGTACTGCGGCGCCGAACTCAGAAGCGCGTGCGCATGCCGATCGTGCCGACGATCTGGTTCGCGGTGCTCGATGCGCCGCCCGACGTGTTGATGAACGCCTGGTAGCCGCGGCCCGACGCGTGCTGATACATCGCTTCCGCGTACAGATCGGTGCGGCGCGACAGCTTGTACACCGCCTGCAGGTCGACCTGGTGCCACTTCGGATCGGTGCCGTGCTTGCTGTCCGGGTTCGACACGCTGGCGTCCGTGTACACGTATGCGGCGCCGAGGCTGACGGCCGGCGTCACCGCGTAGCGCACGTTCACGTCGTAGTTGTTGAACGCGACCTGGCCGGTGGAACCGAACGAGCCCGAGTTGTCGTACTGCGAACGCGTATAGACGAAGCCGACCGTCGCCGGACCGAACACGTAGCTGACGCCGCCGCCGTAGCTGCGCATGCGGTCCGCGCCCACCGACCAGCCGCCCTGGCTCACGCTCTTCGCTTCGGCCACGTCCGTCGCGCCCGGGCTCGCGCTCGTCGAGCCCTTCGTGCCGTTCATCTGCAGGTACGCGCCGGCCAGCTTCAGCGGGCCGTTCGTGTAGCTCGCCGCGACGCTGTACGCACGGTTGCCGGCGAAGTTCGTCGAGTTCGAGAAGCCGTACAGCGCGCCGACCTTGAAGCCCGCGATCGTGTCGCTCGTGTACTTCACCGCGTTGTTGATGCGCACCGAGTGGTTCAGGTTGTCGTTGTCGAACGGGTGCGCGAAGCCGGCATCGCCGAAGTCGCCGGACGTCGCGGACAGCGGCGCGACGAAGTCGACCATCGTGTCGTACTGGCGGCCGAGCGTCAGCGTGCCGTAGCCGCTGCTGGTCAGGCCGACGTACGCGTGGCGGCCGAACAGCTTGCCGTCCTGGCCGAGCGCGCCGTTGTTGACGTTGAAGCCGTTCTCGAGGACGAACAGCGCCTTCACGCCGCCGCCGAGATCTTCCGTGCCGCGCAGGCCGAAGCGGCTGCCGTTGACGGTGCCGCTGGTCATGCGCCACAGCGATGCGCCGCCCGCGTTGTTCGTGTACGCGATGCCGGCATCGATCAGGCCATACAGCGTGACCGAGCTCTGTGCATGCGCGAGCGGGGCGAACAGCGCGGTGGCGGCTGCGGCGGCAATCAGGGTTTTGTTCATGTAACTGCTCCTGCGTGTGGGACGAGTGACCAAAGTTCGGCGCCAGTGTAGGGGCGGGGTCGCGCGATTGCGGCCGCCGGCGCGCGAGCGCACCGTTGCGAGTTGCGCAAGAGTGCGTCACATGACGTTCACAAATCGATGCGGAGGCCGGATGGCTTGAGTTTTCGTCGACGGCGCGACGCGAGATGCGGGGCCGGCGGCGTTCGTCGTGTCGCGCATTGACAACACGGGCGTCACCGGCGCGGGAGTTGATTGCCGCGCCGCGCGCGTGGAGAATGGGCGGACCCATGCCGAGATCCGGAGACATCCGATGACCACGCCTCGCCGTCCGTCGTTCAGTTCCGCGCTGTGCTACCGCAACCCGAAAGCCGCGCTGGCATGGCTCGAACGCGCATTCGGCTTCGAGCGCTCGATCGTCGTCACCACGCCGGAGGGCGACATCGCGCATGCCGAAATGAAGTTCGGCGACGGCCTCGTCATGATCGGCGGCGCATGGGCCGACTTCATCGCGTCGCCGGAAGACATCGGCGATCGCAATACACAGCACGTCCACGTGCACCTTCCCGACGACGCGGACATCGACGCGCACTGCGAGCGCGCGCGGGCCGCCGGCGCGGAGATCCTGCAGGCGCCGGCCGACCAGTTCTACGGTGATCGCATGTATCGCGCGCGCGATCCCGGCCGGCATGTGTGGACGTTCGGCAAGCACGTGCGCGACGTGACGAACGACGAGATGCGCGCGGCCACCGGCCTGACGATCGAGGATTTCAACTAAGCGCGGCACGCTTCGCCGGAGCCGGTTTTCCCCACCACGCGGCGCGCTGGCGCCGCATGACGCCTGGACCCACATGAACCTCTTCAATGCACGCCTGCGCGGTCGCGACGGGCTGTTCACGATCGGCATCGACGGCGACAGGATCGCGCGGATCGACGCGCAAGCCGCGCCGGTGGCCGCCGTCGGCGCCGGCGATGTCGATGCGGGCGGCCGGCTCGCGATTGCTCCGCTCGTCGAACCGCACATCCATCTCGACGCGGTGCTCACGGCCGGCGAGCCGGCCTGGAACATGAGCGGCACGCTGTTCGAGGGAATCGAGCGCTGGTCCGAGCGCAAGGCGACGATCACGCATGCGGACACGAAGACACGCGCGCATGCGGCGATCGGCATGCTGCGCGATCACGGCATCCAGCACGTGCGCACCCATGTCGACGTCACCGATCCGACGCTGGCCGCGCTGAAGGCGATGCTCGAAGTGAAGGACGAGGCGCGCGGGCTGATCGACCTGCAGATCGTCGCGTTTCCGCAGGAAGGCATCGAGTCGTTCGACGGCGGCCGCGCGCTGATGGAGCAGGCGATCGAGCTGGGCGCGGACGTCGTCGGCGGCATTCCGCATTTCGAGAACACGCGCGAGCAGGGCGTCAGCTCGATCCGCTTCCTGATGGAACTGGCCGAGCGCACCGGCTGCCTCGTCGACGTGCACTGCGACGAGACCGACGATCCGCAGTCGCGCTTTCTGGAAGTGCTGGCAGAAGAAGCGCGCGTGCGCGGGATGGGCGCGCGCGTGACGGCGAGCCACACGACCGCGATGGGTTCGTACGACAACGCGTATTGCTCGAAGCTGTTCCGGCTGCTGAAGCGCGCGGGCCTGAATTTCGTGTCGTGCCCGACCGAGAGCATCCATTTGCAGGGGCGCTTCGACACGTTTCCGAAGCGGCGGGGCGTCACGCGCGTCGCTGAACTCGACCGCGCGGGCCTGAACGTGTGTTTCGGACAGGATTCGATCAAGGATCCGTGGTATCCGCTCGGCAACGGCAACATCCTGCGCGTGCTCGACGCCGGGCTGCACATCTGCCACATGATGGGCTACCAGGACCTGCAGCGCTGCCTCGACTTCGTGACCGATCACGGCGCGACGACGATGCATCTCGGCGACGGCTACGGGATCGCGGTCGGACGGCCGGCAAATCTGGTCGTGCTCGACGCGGACAGCGACTACGAAGCCGTGCGCCGGCAGGCGAAGGCCACGCTGTCGGTGCGCCACGGGAAAGTGATCATGCGGCGGGAGCCGGAGCGCATCACGTATCCGGAGTAGTGCGATCGGGGTGGCGGCGGCGCGCACCGCCATGAGTCGCCGCCGCTCGGGCATTCGGAAAATGCATGAGTTGATCAGAAAAATACGTTTGTCTCATGAGAGGCCGAAGCCTACGATTCCGTCCTGACGGCGGCGTGCATGGTGCGCGCCGTCTTGTCGATTTTCGTTCGCCGACCTCATGCGCCTCGATCTCCCGTCCGCTCCCGCTTCTTCTTCGCCGTCGGCCAGCCCGTTCGCGCGGATGGCTGCCGTCACGGTCCTGACCGGCGTCGGCGCGGGCGTCGGCGGGATGCTGCTCGCGCTGCTGCTGCACGCGATCCAGCATCTGGCCTACGGCTACAGCCTGGCGCACGTCGTCGGGACCGAGAGCTTCCTCACGGGCGTGACCGGCGCCGAGCCGCTGCGCCGGCTCGCGGTGCTCGTCGTCTGCGGGCTCGTCGCGGGCGGCGGCTGGTGGGCGCTTTACCGGTTCGGCCAACCGCTCGTCAGCATCCGCCGGGCTATTCGCGCCGCCGATCCGCGGATGCCGTTCGTCAGCACGACGGTGCATGCGTTGCTCCAGATCGTCACCGTCGCGCTCGGTTCGCCGCTCGGCCGCGAAGTCGCGCCGCGCGAGATCGGCTCGCTGCTGGCCGGGCGGCTCGCGCATCGCGCGGGGCTCACGCCCGCCGATTGCCGGCTGATGGTCGCGTGCGGCGCGGGCGCCGGCCTCGCGGCCGTCTACAACGTGCCGCTCGGCGGTGCCGTGTTCGTGCTCGAAGTGCTGCTCGGCACGTTCGAACTGCGCGCGCTGGTGGTGGCCGTCGTCACGTCGGCGATCGCGGCGGCCGTCGCATGGATCGGGCTCGGCAACGAACATCAGTACACGGTGCCTGCGTTCGCGCTGAGCGCGCCGCTGGTCGCGTGGTCGATCGTCTGCGGGCCGCTGTTCGGTTTTGCCGCCTACGGCTTCGTGCGGCTCACGACTCGCGCGCGGGCGGATGCGCCGAAGGGTCGCCTGCTCCCCGTGCTCGCGCTGGTCAACTTCGCGGTCATCGGCGTGCTCGCGATGTGGTTTCCGCAGCTGCTCGGCAATGGCAAGGGGCCGGCTTCACTGGGCTTCGACGGCACGCTGACGATCGGCGTCGCGGCGACGCTGCTCGTGCTGAAGGTGCTGATCGAGGCGGGCAGCCTGCGCGCGGGGGCGGAGGGCGGGCTCCTGACGCCGGGGCTCGCGAACGGCGCGCTGCTGGGCGTCGTGCTCGGCGGGGTGTGGAGTCTCGCGTGGCCGGGCGCGTCGATCGGCGGATGCGCGCTGATCGGCGCGACCGCGTTCCTTGCCGCGTCGATGCAGATGCCGATCACGGCCGTCGTGCTGCTGCTCGAGTTCACGCGTGTGAATCACGACAGCCTGGTGCCGATGCTGCTGGCCGTGGCCGGCTCGCTGGTTGCGTACCGGTTCGCGCAGTGGGTGGTGGAGGGGCGGCTGGGGGCGGCCGCGGCCGTCGCCACGCGGTGACGGCGACCCGGTAGCCCTCCTCGGCACAGGCTGCGGCGCGCGGGCTGCGCCGCTGAAGTGCATCGATCTATATCACGGCAAGGAACTGGACGCCGCGGCGAAGCAGCTCGTATTACGCCCGAACAGCACCTATCGGACCGAGCATTCGCCGAAGTCGCAGTAGCGATAAAACGCCGTTGCGCAATGCAACGGCGCGCCGTATGCCGTTTCGCCGACGCTATTCAAGCGTCCGGATCGAATTGCTGATTCCGCGCGCGCAGTCGATCACCGCCGGCGCGAGCTTGCGGCGCGCATCGTCGAACGTCCAGCGGCTCGTCGGCGCGACCACGTGCACGGCCGCGACCGGCTGCCCCTGGCTGCCGAGCACGGGCGCGGCAATCGACATGTCCCCGATGAACAATTCTTCCTGGTTGGTCGCGTAGCCTTCGCGCCGTGCACCGTCGAGCAATGCGACGAGTTCGTCGAGCGCCGTGACCGTACGCGGCGTATGCGGCGTACGCACCATGCCGTCGAGCCGCACACGCGCTTCCTGCGGCGGCAACGCGCTCAGGAATGCACGGCCGCTGCCGGTGCAGTACATCGGGATACGGCTGCCGATCGGCATGTGGATCGGCACGAACTTCGTCGATACGAAACGCGCGACGTAGACCATTTCGTCGTCGTCCGGCTCGGTGAGATTGGTGGTCTCGCCGGTCAGGTTCGTGAGCTCGGACAGGAACGGATTCGCGACGTCGATCAACGTATCGGCCGCGAGATAGTTGAAGCCGATCCGCATCACGTGCGGCGTGAGCTGGAAACGCCGCGTGACCGGATGCTTGCGGATGTAACCGAGCTGCTCGAGCGTATAGACCATCCGCTGCGCGGAGCTTTTCGTGATCCCTGCCGCGTCGGCCACTTCCGCCAGCGTCATCGTGCGCCGCTTCGCGCTGAACGCGCGCAGCACGTTGAGCCCTTTTTCCAGCGACTGATTGAACAGCAGATCATTTGATTGATCGGGTGACGTTTCCATGGCGAGGGGCGTGATCGATTCGATATCGCATCCTATCGTATCGAATATCGATATGCAAAAATCTTTTCGCGATATTTTTGATTCGTTTTAAGATCGGGTCATCGTCGCAGTGTCGATCAGCGGCCGGCCGACGCACCGGGTTAATCGAGAAGGAGACGTCATGGTTTCGTTCATCAAGCGGTTCGGCGCACTGGCCGCCGGTTTCGCCACCTGTATCGCACTTTCGACGGCTTCGGCGAGCGCCGTTGCGGCCGAGCCCACGCTGAAGGTCGGCGCGACGGCCACCGGCGTGCCGTTCACGTTTCTCGACGTCAAGAGCAATTCGATCCAGGGGATGATGGTCGATGCGATCACCGCGGCCGGGAAGTCGGCCGGGTTTCGCGTCGACGTGCAGCAGACCGTGTTCTCGGCGCTGATCCCGTCGCTCACCACGCAGAAGATCGACATCATCTCGGCCGCGATGCTGAAGACGCCTGCGCGCCAGCAGGTCGTCGATTTCTCCGACACCGTCTACTCGTTCGGCGAAGGCCTGATCGTGAAGGCCGACGATCCGGGCCGCTATACGTCGATGGACGATTTCAACGGGCAGGTGGTCGGCGCGCAGGTCGGCACCGCGTTCGTCGATGCGCTCAACAAGAAGGGCATCTTCAAGGAGGTCCGGACCTACGATTCGATCGCCGACATCATGCGCGACGTCGCACTCGGGCGCATCAAGGCCGGCTTCGCCGACCAGCCGATCGTCGCTTACCAGATCGAGCACGGCGTCAATCGCCAGGTGCGGCTCGTGCCGGAATACCAGAGCGTGGTGAAGGGGCAGGTCTGCTTCATCGTGCGCAAAGGCGACAACGCGACGCTCGAACAGCTCAACGGCGCGATCCGCAAGATGAAGAGCGACGGCACGCTGCAGCAGATCCTGCAGAAGTGGCACATGAGCTGAGCATCGGCGCACGATTCCCGTCCGGCATCGCCCGCGCGTCGCGGGCATCCACCGCGGCGCGCCGTTCGGGCGTCGCATAGGAGACCTCATGTTTTTTCAGAACGCGATCGATTTCCTGCCGATCCTGCTGAAGGGCGCGGTGATCACCGTCGAGATCACGGCATGCGCGTTCGTGCTCAGCTCGGTGCTCGGACTGATCCTCGCGCTGATGAAAGTGTCGCGCAACCGGGCGGTGTCGACGGCCGGCAGCACGATCGTCAACGTGATCCGCGGGCTGCCGATCATCGTGCAGCTGTTCTACATGTACTTCGTGCTGCCCGATCTCGGCGTGCAACTGTCGGCGTTCCAGGCGGGCGTGCTCGGCCTTGGCATCGCGTATTCGGCGTACCAGGCCGAGAACTTCCGCGCCGGCATCGAGGCGATCGATCGCGGCCAGATCGAAGCCGCGCACGCAATCGGCATGCGCGGCCCGATGATCATGCGGCGCGTGGTGCTGCCGCAGGCGTTCCGCATCGCGCTGCCGCCGTACGGCAATACGCTCGTGATGCTGCTGAAGGATTCATCGGTCGCGTCGACGATCACGGTCGCGGAAATCACGCGTGCCGGCCAGCTGATCGCGTCGTCGACGTTCCAGAACATGAGCGTCTACACGCTCGTCGCGCTGCTGTATCTCGCGCTCGGCCTGCCGCTGATGTTCGGCGTGAACCGGCTCGGCAAGCGGCTCGCACTGAGGAGGGGCGCATGATCAGGATCGAATCGATACACAAGCGGTTTCAGCAACACGCGGTGCTGAAGGGCGTGAGCCTCGACGTGCAGCAGGGTGAAGTCGTGTGCCTGATCGGGCCGTCCGGTTCCGGCAAGTCGACCGTGCTGCGCTGTATCAACGGTTTCGAGACCTACGACGAAGGGGCGATCACGATCGACGGCGTGAAGGTCGACGCACATTCGAAGCGCATCCACGAGCTCCGGATGCGCGTCGGCATGGTGTTCCAGCGCTTCAACCTGTTCGCGCACCGCACGGCGCTCGAGAACGTGATGGAAGGGCCGGTGCACGTGCGTCGCAGGCCGGCCGCGCAAGCGCGCGAGCAGGCCCGCGCGCTGCTCGACAAGGTCGGGCTCACGCACCGGATGAATGCGTATCCGTCGGAGCTGTCGGGCGGCCAGCAGCAGCGCGTCGCGATCGCACGCGCGCTCGCGATGGAGCCGCAGGCGATCCTGTTCGACGAACCGACGTCGGCGCTCGACCCCGAACTCGTCGGCGAAGTGCTCGGCGTGATGCGGGGGCTCGCCCGCGACGGAATGACGATGGTGGTCGTCACGCACGAGATGGCGTTCGCACGCGAGGTGGCCGATCGCGTGTGCTTCCTGCACGACGGCACCATCTGCGAAAGCGGGCCGGCGCGCGCCGTGCTGACGCAGCCGACGCATCCCCGCACGCTGGAATTCCTGCGCCGCCTGCTGGCGTCGGACGGCGCCGACAACCCGGATCGACCATGAGTGCAACGAACGCGGCACCCGGATGGCCCGACTCGCCGTGGCCGGATTCGCTATGGGCGGCGACCGCCGCGCCGGCACCCGATACGCCCGCGCTCGACGCGTCCGTATCGTGCGACGTGGCGATCGTCGGCGCCGGTTTCACCGGCCTGTCGACCGCACTTCACCTGGCCGAGCGCGGCGTGAACGTTCGCGTGATCGACGGCGCGCAGCCGGGCTGGGGCGCGTCGGGCCGCAACGGCGGGCAGGTGATTCCCGGGCTGAAATACGACCCGGACGAACTGGTGCGCCGGTTCGGCGATACGGCCGGCGAGCAGCTTGCCGGCATCGTCGGCGGCGCGGCCGACACCGTGTTCGACCTGATCGCGCGGCATGCGATCGACTGCGATGCGCGTCGCCACGGCTGGATCCAGCCGGCGCCGACCGCCGCGATGCTCGACACGGTCGCGGGCCGGGCACAGCAATGGGCCGCGCGCGGTGCGCCGGTCGAGGTGCTCGGCCGCGACGACGTCGCGCGGCGGCTCGGCACGCATGCGTATGCGGGCGGCTGGATCGATCGCCGCGCGGGCAGCGTGCAGCCGCTCAGCTATACGCGCGGCCTGGTGCGCGCCGCGCAGGCGAGCGGGGCCGTCGTGCACGGCTCGACCCGCGCCGTCGGGCTGACACGCGTCGACGGCCGCTGGCGGATCGCGACGTCGGGCGGCGCGACGCTGTCCGCTCAGCGCGTCGTGATCGCGACCAACGGCTATACGGACGGGCTGTGGCCCGGCTTGCGCCAGTCGGTGATCGCCGCGAACAGTTTCATCGTCGCGACGGAACCGCTCGCGCCGGAGCTTGGTCGCGACATCCTCTCCGGCGGCGAGGTCGCATCGGATGCGCGGCGTCTGCTGCTGTACTTCCGCCGTGACGCCGCCGGGCGCCTGCTGATGGGCGGCCGCGGCCCGTTCGCCGAACCGCGTGCGCCGGGTGACTGGCGCCATCTCGAGCGCGCGACGACGCTGCTGTATCCGCAACTGAAGGGCGTCCGGTTCGAATACCGCTGGGCGGGGCGCGTCGCGATCACCGCGGATTTCCTGCCGCACGTGCACGAGCCCGCGCCGGGCGTGACGATCGCGCTCGGCTACAACGGTCGCGGTATCGCAATGGCGACGACGCTCGGCAAACATCTGGCCGCGCATCTGTCGGGCGATGCGCAACTGCCGCTGCCGTTCCGGGTCACGCAGATCCGGCCGATTCCATTGCACGGGCTGCAGCGCTTCTATATCGCGGCCGGGGTCGCGTGGTATCGGCTGCTCGACAGCCTGTCCTGACGCCGGTGCGAGGGCGGGTCGCCATCCATCGTCCGATCGGGCAGAATCGGCCTGCCGCCTTTCCACCGACGGACGCCGCATGACCGACCCGACCGAACCTCCCGCCCGCCGCGCTTACGCGAGCTTCGCGCAACGCTACGCGGACATCGCGCCGACCAAGGCGCACAACGCACTCTACGAGCGTCCGACAACGATGGCACTGCTCGGCGACGTCGACGGCCTGACGGTGCTTGACGCCGGCTGCGGGCCCGGCATCTGCAGCGCGCACCTCGCGCGCCACGGCGCGACCGTCCACGCATTCGACATCACGCCCGAGATGGTCGCGCTCGCGCAAACGCGCTGCGCAGGCCTCACGGTCGACGTCGTGGAGGGCGACCTGGAGGCGCCGCTCGCGTGGCTGCCCGACGCGTCGGTCGACAAGGTGCTGTGCTCGCTCGCGCTCGACTACGTGCGTGACCTCGCCCCGACGCTGCGTGAATTCAGACGCGTCGCACGGCCCGGCGGGACGCTCGTGTTCTCGATGGCGCACCCGATGCGCGACTGGATGGACGAGCGCACACGCGGGGACGCCACGTACTTCGATACGAGCCGTTTCGGCTTCCACTGGTCGGGTTTCGGCGAACCGAAGCCCTATGTCGAAGCGTGGCGCCGGCCGCTTGCCGACATCCTGAACGCGCTCGCCGACGCCGGCTGGCGGCTCGACCGGTTCGTCGAACCGAAGCCGCTGCCCGAGATGAAGGCCGTGTCGGAGCGGCTCCATGCGGAGCTGTCGCTGGCTCCGGCGTTCCTCTGCATCCGCGCGCGCCGCTGACGACGCGCGGCGGACCGCCGATGCTCAGCGTGCCGGCGCGTCGATCAGCGTGCCGAGAAACGCTTCGATATCCTTGATGTCCTGCGCGGTCATCGCGGGCTTGTCACCGGGTTTGCGGTCGAACGGCGCATCGGTCACGTCGACGTTCGCGCGGTACTTCGGCGGAATGTCGTCATACTCGTCGACCTTGCCGTCCGCGCCGCGCGAATAGAACTTCTGCGGCGAGATGCTGCGCTCGTTGTAGAACGCCATCACCTGGTCGAGCGTGTGGAACACGCCGTTGTGGAAGAACACGTGGCGCGTCGCCGCGTTGCGCAGCGTCGGCGTCAGGAACATCGCGCAGTACTGCGTCTGGTCCTTGAGATCCTCGCGGAACGGCCCGCACACACCGAGATCGTGGAACGCCGGGTTGCGGTTCTGCGCGAGCGCCATGTTGCGCGGCGCGCCGAGCGCTTCGTACTGGTAGTCGGTAAACATCGGCGGCAAGCCGTCCTTGCCGGGCTTCGACAGGTGGCAGCCCGCGCAATTCGCCTTGTCCGGATCGTTGAAGAGCCGCAGCCCGCGCAATTCGGCCTGCGTCAAGCGCGCACGGCCTTCGAGCCAGCGGTCGTACTTGCTGTCGTACGGATGAAACGACGGATCCTCGACCTGATAGCGCGCGATCGCGAACATCGCCTCCGACACCAGAAGCCGCGGGCTGGAGAACACGCGCGCGCCGAACAACTGCTCGAACTGCGCGCGATGCGACGACTGCGCGAGCTTGCGCGCGACGTCGTCGATGCTCGCATTCGCCATCTCGACCGGGTTCAGCAGCGGCCCGAACGCCTGCTGCTGCAGCGTATCGGCGCGGCCGTCCCAGAACATCCCGCCCTGCGGCACGAGCTGCGGCGCGGCCGACGCGCCGGCCACCTTTTGCGCCTTGACGACCCCGGCCGCCGATGCAGCCTGCTGCGCGACGCTCGGCGCGGCGTCGTTTTCGCCAGCATCGGGGCCGATGCTGAAGTTCGGCTGACGATACAGATACATCAGCGACGGCGGCGGGCGGTAGCCCTGCTGCGTCATAGCGAGGCCGCCCGGCTGCACGTCGAGCCCGTTCGGCGGCCCGTACGCATGGTCGGGGCTGTGGCACGACGCGCACGACTGCTTGCCGGATGCCGACAGCGACGGATCGGCGAACAGCGCACGCCCGAGTTGCGCGACGGCCGACAGCGGCTGCGCGGCCGGGCGCTGCAGCACGACCGGATGCGGATTCGCGCCCGTCCAGTCGGCGACGACGTCGCCGATCGCCGCCGGCGTGCTGGCCGGAAACGCGATCGCGAATGCGCCGTAGCCGAGTACGGCCGCGCCGAGCGCGAACGCCGCGCGGCGCACCGCGCGGGCAGGGGAACGCGGCGCGGCGGCGCCGGATGCGTCGGGAGACGGGAACGCGGGACGAGCGGTCATGCTGTCGGTCGAAAGTCGGGCGCCGCGTGAAAGCGGCGCGTCAAACGGAAACGGCCGGCGCACGATGCGCCGGCCTGCTGCTGCCGGTTACGCGATGCCGGTCAGATCGACGGCGCCGCGCTCAGCACGGTCCCTTGCGTCGGATCGAGATACAGCGGCGCCGTATTCGGCTTCGACGAGAAGTCGAACAGGCCGCGCAGGTCGCCAGCCGTCGCATCGAACGAACCGCCGCCGATGCGCTGGCCGCCGAGCCAGTTGTCCTCGATGAAGCGCACGACGGACGCCTGGTCGAGCATCGTGTGGTCGACGTAGTTCTGCTTCGCGTACGGCGAGATCACGACGAGCGGGATGCGCACACCCGGACCGCATCGGCCGTTCACCGTGCCGCCGTTCACGCCGGTGGTGCCGCCCGAGCCGCACGCGCCGTTGCCGTTCAACTGGTCGATCGCGTCGGACGACGAATGCGTCGGCGCCGTGTATGCGTGGTCGTACCAGCCGTCCGAGTCGTCGTAGGTGACGATCACGGCCGTGTTCTGCCAGTCCGGCTGCTGCTGCAGGAAGTTGACGACCTTCGTCACGAACGCCTGCTCGTCGAGCGGATCCGAATAGCCCGCGTGCGCGTCCTGCGCGGCCGGCGCCTTCAGGAAGCTGACCGACGGGAAGTTGCCGGCCTTCACGGCCGCGAAGAAGTCGTCGCTGTCGTACTGATGGTTCGCCGGTTCGGCCGTCTTGCCGTCGGCTTGGAAGCTGGAACCGATCGCCGCGACCGCGCTCGGCCGCGTGTGCTGCGGGTTGGCGGTCGACGCGTAGTACTGGAACCAGTTGTGGTGCGGGATGTAGTCGGCCGTCGCGGCGTTCACGGCGGTGGCGACGGTGCTGCGGCTACAGCCGGTCGTGCCGTTGCTGTTGGTCGTCGACAGGTTGAAGCCGCCCATGAAGCCGCCCCACGTGATCTTCGCGGCGTTCAGCAGGTCGCCGATGTTCTTGCCGCTCATCATCGCCTGGTCGGTTGTGCTCGAGCACACGTCGTAGCCGGGGTCGACGTCGTTGATCATCGTGAAGCCGCCCTGGCCGTCGTTGATGTAGTACGACGTGGCGGCGAGCGTCGACGGCTGCTTCGACGTCTTGACGATCTGCATCCCGTTGGTCTGGCCCGACACGACGTTCAGCGCGCCCGGCGTCGACGGGCCGTAGACCGTCGTATACGCGTTGTCGCTCATCGCGAAGCGCTGTGCGTAGTTCCACAGCGCGGTCACGGTGTTGCCGTCGAAGTAGCCCATCACCTGGCCCTTCGTGCCGAACGCGCCGGCGCCGCCGGACGAGCCCTTGCCCGTATATTTCGGGAACAGGTCGGCGAGGCCGTTGTCCTCGGCCTGCTGCTCGGCCGTGTACGCGTGGTTCTGGTCGGCGGTCGCGGCTTGCGTGCGGTCGAGGCGGAACGGGTTCGCGGCATCGGTGCCGTTGGCCGTGTTCGTGAAGTTCGGGTTCGCGGTGAGCAGCGTGCCCGTCAGCCCGTTGACCGTCGGCGTGCCGGGCTTCGCGGTGAACGCCGGTTCGCCGGACGGGTTCGACGCGTTCGGGTAGGTGCCGAAGTAGTGGTCGAACGACACGTTCTCGCCGTAGATCACGACGACGTGTTTGATCGGCGTGGCGGTCTGCAGCGCATCCTGCGACGACACGGCGGGCGTCGACGAGGGATCGTCGCTGCCGCCGCAGGCGAACAGCGCAAGCGCCGCGCCGGCGCACGCGGTGACGAGCAAGGCTTGACGGAACATCGGGAAACTCCAGGTAAATTTTCGACGGTGGAGCGCGGCCTCGTTGCCGTGTCGGTTCGGCGCGGAGCTCGCGATAGAGCTCCGGCATTGGAACAGTTCGGTATGAAGATATGGGGGCGGAGCGGTTTCGCGCCGGTTGCGCCGCGGTATCGGTTTCATTACGGCGCGACGCGGCGCGAAAGAAAGCGGAAAGGGACGGAGCGGATGCAACCCGGGCGACACATTCGGCGATCGGCTCGGTCATGGCCGCGGATGTCGCGCGGGGCGGGCGACGGCGCACGGCGGGCCGGTTCGTCCGGGATGCCGGGCCGCGTTCCTTTTTGACAATCGGGTGACGCATTCATACGATGGTTGGCTCGCGGCGACGATTTCGCGTTGCCGGCCGTCAGCGAGTGTTCAGCGTGCCGATCCCCGTTCTGTTTGCCGTCCTGTGCGCCGCCTTCCTGCATGCGGCGTGGAATGCGCTCGTGCGCAGCAGCGGCGACCGGCTGCGCTCGGCCACGGTGCTGCAGATCGCGATCGGGCTGTTCGCGCTGCTGTTCCTGCCGGCCGCCGCGCCGATCACGCCCGCGAGCTGGGTTTGCGTCGTCGCGTCGGCGGTGATCCACGTCGTCTATACGCTGCTGCTGGTGCGCGCTTACGAGCACGGCGATCTGACCGTCGCGTATCCGGTCGCGCGTGGCACCGCGCCGCTGCTCGTCACGCTGGGCGCGGCGGCGTTCGCGGGCGAGCGTCTGAACGCGGGCGCGCAATGCGGGCTCGTGCTGATCTGCGCCGGCATCATGGCGATCGGGCTGGAGCGGGGCCGCGGCGCGCGGCACCGGATGACGCAGGTGTTGCCGACCGCGTTCGCCACCGGCGTATCGATCGCCGCGTACAGCGTGGTCGACGGGATCGGCGTGCGGGAAAGCGGCAGCACGGTCGGCTATACGGCATGGATGTTCGTGCTGACGGGGTTGCTGATGGCCGCGTACTACCGGCTGCGCGCGGGGCCGCTGCGGCTCGCGCGGGATGTCGGCGAAACGGCGAAGGCCGCATGCGGCGGTGTTTTCGCGGCGCTTGCGTACGCGATCGTGATCTGGGCGATGGATCGCGCGCCGATGGGCCCGGTGTCGGCGCTGCGCGAAACGAGCGTGGTGTTCGCGGCGTTGATCGCCCGCGTGTACCTCGGCGAGCGGCTGACGCCGCGTCGCGCGGCGGGATGCATGGTGATCGCGGGCGGCGCGCTGCTGATCAGCGCGTTCGAGGCGGTGCGTTGAGCGCGGCGGCCGGGCATTGCGTCGCCCGGGCGGTCGCGCGGCGCCGTGTCAGCTTTCCACCGGCATCGCGCTCGTGCACTTGATCTCGTCGAGGCACACGCTGGAATGCACGCCGCTCACGCCGGGAATCCGCATCAGCGTTTCGAGCAGGAACGTGGACAGCCCCTTCAGGTCGTGCGCGACGACCTTCAGCACGTAGTCGATATCGCCCGTCACCGAGAAACATTCCTGGATCTGCGCGAGATCCGACACGAGCTTCTGGAACTTCGACAGGTCGCGGATATGCCCGCGCTCCATCGTCACGTGCACGAACGCGGTGACGCCGAATCCGAGCGTGTCGGGGCACAGACGGGTTTCGTAACGGCGGATCGCGCCGATTTCCTCCAGCCGCCGGTGGCGTCGCAGCGTCTGCGCGGGCGACAGGCCGACGGCCTTCGCCAGGTCGAGGTTCGACGCGCGGCCGTTCTCCTGCAGCACCGACAGCAAGTGGCGATCGATGCGATCGAGAACCGGTTCAGGCATTTTTGTTTCCTCATCTGTCTCCCGGATGCAATCTTATCTCATAATGTAGGGTTTGCATGAGCGGGTTACGCAACCCGATTTCGCCGCCGCGACGCTAAACTGACGCCGGATTTTCGTGTGCGCCCGCAGCAATGCGGGCGAGGGCGACGGTCGGCGGCCGGTCTGGCGGGCCTGCCGACCGGAAACGGGTGTCGCCGCGCGAAGATTGCAGTCCCCCAACCCGGCGGCTCCACGAACGGCCGCCGGCACAGCAAAACAGCGCCCGGCACACCGAGGCGCGCCGCACCGCTTCCGGCGGAGGCGGGCAGAATGGAGAAGACATGGTTTCTGGAAACGAGAAGGACGGCCTGAAGCGGGGGCTGAAGAACCGGCACATCCAGCTGATCGCGCTCGGCGGCGCGCTCGGCACGGGGCTGTTCCTCGGCATCGCGCAGACGATCAAGATGGCCGGCCCGTCCGTGCTGCTCGGCTACGCGGTGGCCGGCGTCGTCGCGTTCTTCATCATGCGCCAGCTCGGCGAGATGGTCGTCGACGAGCCGGTCGCCGGCTCGTTCAGCTACTTCGCCGACAAGTACGTCGGCCACTTCACCGGCTTCCTGTCCGGCTGGAACTACTGGGTGCTGTACATCCTCGTCAGCATGGCCGAGCTGTCGGCCGTCGGGATCTACGTGCAGTACTGGTGGCCCGGCGTGCCGACCTGGGTGTCGGCGCTGGTGTTTTTCGTCGCGATCAACCTCCTGAACCTGGCGAGCGTGAAATCGTACGGCGAGACCGAATTCTGGTTCTCGATCATCAAGGTCGCCGCGATCGTCGGGATGATCGGCTTCGGCGGCTGGCTGCTCGCGAGCGGCCATGCGGGTCCCGAAGCGAGCATCGCGAACCTGTGGCAGCACGGCGGCTTCTTCCCGAACGGCGTGTCGGGGCTCGTGATGTCGATGGCGGCGATCATGTTCTCGTTCGGCGGGCTGGAGCTGATCGGCATCACCGCGGCCGAGGCCGACGATCCGAAGCACAGCATTCCGCGCGCGACCAACCAGGTGATCTACCGCATCCTGATTTTCTACATCGGCGCGCTGGCGGTGCTGCTGTCGCTGTATCCGTGGGAAAAGGTCGTCACCGGCGGCAGCCCGTTCGTGCTGATCTTCCACGCGCTGAGCAGCAACGTGGTCGCCAACGTGCTGAACGTGGTCGTGCTGACGGCCGCGCTGTCGGTCTACAACAGCGGCGTGTACAGCAACAGCCGGATGCTGTTCGGCCTCGCGAAACAGGGCAACGCGCCCAAGGTGCTGTGCTCGGTGAACAAGCGCGGCATCCCGCTCGCCGCGCTCGGCGCGTCGGCGCTCGCGACCGGCGCGTGCGTGCTGGTCAACTACTTCATGCCGGGCAAGGCGTTCGAGGTGTTGATGGGCCTCGTCGTGTCGGCGCTGATCATCAACTGGGCGATGATCACGCTGATCCACCTGAAGTTCCGCCAGGCCAAGCGCATCGCCGGAGAGCAGACTTCCTTCCGCAGTCTGGGCTATCCTTTCACGAATTACCTGTGCCTGGCGTTCATGGCCGGCATTCTCGTCGTGATGTACCTGACGCCGGATCTCCGCCTGTCGGTGTACCTGATCCCCGTATGGCTCGCGGTGCTCGCGATCGGGTATCGCTTCCGGCAGAAGAATGCGGGCTACGCGATCCGCGACGGCGCGTCCGCCGGCTGACACGGGCATCACGACCATTCTTCCAAACGAGACCGACATAGCCATGTTCGAACACATCGACGCGTACCCGGGCGATCCGATCCTGACGCTCAACGAGAACTTCCAGAAAGATCCGCGCGATCAGAAGGTCAACCTGAGCATCGGCATCTATTTCGATGCCGAAGGCCGGATTCCCGTGATGGGTGCCGTGCGCGAAGCCGAAACCGCGCTGCAGCGCGACCTCGGCCCGAAGCCCTACCTGCCGATGGTCGGCCTTGCCGCGTATCGCGACGCCGTGCAGGCGCTCGTGTTCGGCGCCGATCACCCGGCGCGCGCGGCCGGCCGCATCGCGACCGTGCAGACGCTCGGCGGCTCGGGCGCGCTGAAGGTGGGCGCCGATTTCCTGAAGCGCTACTTCCCGGACGCGCAGGTGTGGCTCAGCGATCCGAGCTGGGAAAACCACCGCTTCATCTTCGAGCGTGCGGGTTTCACGGTGAACACGTACCCGTACTACGACGAAGCGACGGGCGGCCTGAAGTTCGACGCGATGCTCGCGGCGATCGACGCGCTGCCGGCGCGCAGCATCGTGCTGCTGCACGCGTGCTGCCATAACCCGACCGGTGTCGATCTCGACGAAGGCCAGTGGGAAAAGCTGATCGACGTGATCGAGGCGCGCGGGCTGCTGCCGTTCGTCGACATGGCGTATCAGGGCTTCGGCGCGGGCCTCGACGCGGACGCGTTCGCGGTGCGCGAACTGGCGCGCCGCGGCGTGCCGACGCTCGTCGCGAACTCGTTCTCGAAGAACTTCTCGCTGTACGGCGAGCGCGTCGGCGGCCTGAGCGTCGTCTGCGAGGATGCGGCCGCGGCGGAGCGCGTGCTGGGCCAGTTGGCCGGCGCGGTGCGCTCGAACTACAGCAACCCGCAAACCTACGGTGCGAAGGTCGTGGCGACCGTGCTCAACACGCCCGCGCTGCGCAAGCAGTGGGAAGAAGAGCTCGCCGCGATGTGCCGCCGCATCGCGCGGATGCGCCAGTCGATCCACGACGGCCTGCGCGACCACGTCGGCGGCGAAGCGCTGACGCGTTACGTGAAACAGCGCGGGATGTTCACGTACACGGGCCTGACCGAATCGCAGGTCGAAGCGCTGCGCGAAGTGCACGGCGTGTACATCCTGCGCTCGGGGCGCATGTGCGTCGCGGGGCTGAACGATTCGAACGTCGGCATCGTCGCGGACGCGATCGGCAAGGTGCTGAAGAGCGGCGTCTGACGGCGCGCCCGCGGGCGCCCAATCGCATCGCCGAAACCGGCTGTTTCCCTCGCGGAGACAGCCGGTTTTTTCTTGCGCGGCCGCGGCGCGGCGGTACGATGGCGGATCGAACGCATGATGAAGGAGCGGCATGGCTATTCGAATCGTACGGCTCGGCACGCCGCGCGCGGCCGGCGAGGGCCTGAGGATCGGCACGGTGCGGCGACCGCCGCGCGGCGTACCGAAGGCGGAATTCGCATCGCGCGACTACTATGATGTGTGGTTGCCGACGCTGTCGCCGAGCCCTGAGCTGGTCGCGCAGGCGCAGGCCGCCGAAACCGACGCCGAATGGCGCGCGTTCACGCGCCACTTCCGCGCGGAGATGGCGCATGGCGACGCGCCGAAGGTGCTGGACCTGCTCGCCGCGCTGTCGGCGACGAGCGCGTTTTCGATCGGCTGCTACTGCGAGGACGAGCGCCGCTGCCATCGCAGCGTGCTGCGCGAACTGCTCGCGGAGCGCGGCGCGGCGCTCGTCACGGATGCGGGCTGAACCCCGTCGGGCGGCACGACGGTGAGCCGCCTCGTGCGGCGCAGCGAGCCGGTTGACGTGGGTCAAGCGTGCGGCGGCGTGGGCCGTTATGCTCACGTCATGAATCGTCCCGACGATGACAGGCGGACAGATGCAGATAGCCTTTCCACCGGAACCGCCCGAATATTGCGCACGCGATCTGGTCGTCGCGTTTTCGGCGCTGGTCGACGGCCGCTGCGTGCAGTGCGCGATCACGGCTGAAGCGCTGGAAGACCATTTCGGCGCGCCGTCGCTGCTCGAACGGGATTTGCTGCATGCGTTCGAAGCGCACCGGTCGGCGATCGAGGCGATGGCACGACGGATGCTCGACGAAATCGGCGGCCGGCCGGTGTTGCTGCACAGCGGTCACTTCCGGATGGATGACTGATTCCGCAGGAGGATGCATGACACTGCAAGGCACGATTCATGAGCGCGACTGGTCGGTCGAGATCGAGACGCGGCAGTGCGAATCCGGCGAATTCCGATGCCGCGTGACGGTCGAGCACGGCAACGGGCCGGCGCGCTTTCACCACACGTTCGAGCACAGTCATGCGTACCCGACCGAGCACGAGGCGGCGATCGAAGGGTTGCGGGCCGGGATGACATGGATCGAAATGAAGGCGTCGCAGACATTCAACGTATGAAGCGCATCGTGCCGATGGCGGTGCGAATGCAACGCTGCCAGGGCAGTAATAGCCGCGGCCGTCATCGCGCTGCGTGAAGCAGGATCGTGCCGCGCGCGGGACACCGAGGCACGGAGACACAGGAACAGGCAACGCCGCCGACGAGCGGCGACCCCGTCAGGAGGAGCGCCATGGGCGTGGGCATGCAGATCGTCTGCGTCGGATTCGCGGGTTCCGCCGCGCTGGAAGCAGAAGCGGGGGTGCAGTTGGTGCGGCTGGAACGATTCCGCGCACGGCTGGAGGATTGCCGTCTGGTGATCGAATCGCGCCCGCGCATGGACGGCGGCCTGGCCTATGACGTGCGGCTCGAACTGACCACGCGCGGCCGCTCGCCGGTATCGCTGCCGTGCAGCACCGGCGACGACCTGGTCGACGTGCTTGGCCGCGTGTTCACGCGGGCCGAGCAGACACTGTCCGCATGGCAGGCGGGCGAATCCGAAGCGGTCGCACTGCACGCGGCTACGCCAGGCGCCACCGCGCCATGATGCGCGACGCGCCGTGCGTCACACCTGCGCGAGTGCCTGTGCGTCGATGATCCGCACGCGCTTGCCGCGCGTTTCGACGAGTGAATCCCGATGGAATCGCGAGAACATCCGGCTGACGGTCTCGAGCTTCATGCCGAGATAGCAGCCGATCTCCTCGCGCGTCATCCGCAGGTTGAATTCCGATGCCGAATAGCCGCGCGCCTCGAAGCGCGACGACAGGTTCAGCAGGAAATGCGCGACGCGCTGCTCGGCGGACATCGTGCCGAGCAGCAGCATCTGGCTCGACTCGCGGACGATCTCGCTGCTCAGCATCTGGTAGAGGAAATGCTGCATCGGCTTCATTTCGCGGCACGCCGCTTCGAGTGCGCCGAACGGGATGACGCACACGACGCTGTCCTCGAGCGCGATCGCGTCGCAGCAGTGCTGGCCGCCGCCGATGCCGTCCATGCCGAGCGTTTCGCCGGCGATCTGGAAGCCGGTCACGTGCTCGCGGCCGTCGCGATGCATCATCACGGTCTTGAACGAGCCCGCGCGCACGGCGTAGATGCTGTGAAACGGATCGTCGGTTCGGAACAGCGCGTCGCCCTGGCGAACCTGGCGCGTCGAACAGATGATCGCGTCCAGTCGGCCGTATTCGGCGGCGGTCAGGTGCGGCGGCAGGCACAGCGAGCGCATCAGGCAAGCCGAGCAGCGCGCGGCGGGATGCTTCGCGCCGTCGTTACGTGAGATCGCGGGAAGCGGAATCGTTGGCCGAGGCGCGACGGATGGGTCGGCGGCGCAGGCGGTGGCTGTGGACATGAGTCACTCCGGCTCGGTCAGGGGCGGTGCGCACGAGCGCGCACCAGGGATTCGATGACGTGGCATGCGGCGTCGAATTCGGCGGTCTTGTCGAAGAAATAGTCGGCGCCCGCCGCCGCGCATGCCTCCCTGAATGCCGGCGCCGAATGGTTCGTCAGCACGATCGTGACGATCCGCGGCGCAGCCTTCGACAGCATCCCGATCAGGTCGAGACCGCTGCCGTCAGCGAGCCGCAGGTCGACGATCACGACGTCCGCGTGGCTGCCGCGGATGTGCGTCAGTGCGTCCTCGCCGTCTTCCGCCTCGCCGACGACCACGACGCCGCGGATCGCGCCGACGAGCAGCGCGATCCGTTGCCGGACGGCAATGGCGTGATCGACGAGAAACACCCGGAGTGCGACGGCGGGCGACAGGCTGGCATTCATGCCGGCAGTATCGTGTTGCGCCGCCGAAAATGAAATCGGCCGAATTGGAAGTTTGTGTAGGCCGCTGCGACGCGTTGTAGGGCGTTTCCTACAACGCGTACGGGAAAGTGGCGAGGCCGTGTGCGGGCGACACCGGGTGGGGCTCGCTCAGGGGGGCGAATCCGGGGGCCGCCGCCGCGGAATCAGCCGGCCGCGCGCGCGTCCAGCGCGTCGCGGGCCGTGCGACACGCGGCCAGATCCCACGCGGCGCAGCCGACCGTTTTGAACAGCAGCGGCCCGCTGCGCTCGAACGCGCCGCGCAGCACGTCGGCGAGCGACGCGACCTGCCGCCAGTCGACTTGCGCGACGATCAGGTCGCCGGCCTCGTGGCGCGCGCCGGCCGGGTCGTCGACGACGAGCCGGCTGTGGCGCACGGTGTCGGCGTCGATCTCGGCGGCATCCGCGGTGAACGCACCGACGCCGACCACGAGACGGCCTTCGCGCGCCGCTTCGCGATAGACGGGCGTGCGGCTCGTCGTCAGCGTGACGACGACGTCGATCGCGTCGGGAATCGCGTCGCCGTCGAGGGGCACGAGCTGCGGCGCCTGCGCGCGGTGCGCGGCGCAGAACGCGGCCGCGCTGTCGGCGCGCGAGCCACGCACGTGCAGACGCGCGTCCGGGAAGATCGCCGCGAGCGCTTCCGCGTGATTGGCCGCCTGCTTGCCGGTGCCGATCAGCAGGATCTCGCGTGGCGCGGCGCCGTGCAGCGCCTGGATGCCGAGCGCGGTAATGGCTGCCGTGCGGCGCCCGGTGACCGTCGGGCCGTCGAGCACGAAGCGCAGCGCGCCCGTCGTCGCGTCGTATGCGCTCACCTGGCCGAGGATCGTCGGAAGTCCGCGCGCGCCGTTGCCGGGGCACACGTTCACGAGCTTGTGGCTCGCGAGGTCGCGTGCGCTCGACGGCATCGACAGCATCACGCCGCCCGCCTGCAGCGGCACGACCAGGCGTTCGGGGCTGACGATCTCGCCCGCCGCGTATTCGGCGACGGTGTGTGCGAGCGTGGCGAGCAGCGCGGGGTAGTCGAGCAGCGCGGCCGTTTCGGCGGCGTCGAACGCGGGAATCCGGGAGAGAGCGGTCATCGTGTCGGTCGGGTTTGTGTCGGTGGGCGGGGACGACGTGCGCATGGCGCGCTCGCCCCGGAGGCTGCCGAATATCGAGATGGCAGTCATTCTGGATCGAATCTATACCAGTTGCGCGCCGACAGGCAAGCCGGAAAAGCCAGCAGACCGTCGATTTTGGTTCTAATATCCGTCCAGATGGGCGTCGCGCACACCGGCGCCGGTATCGCTCCGGTATAGTGCGAACCCGTTTCCCCGTCCACCACCCGACCGGGCAGGAGCCCAAGATGATGTCCGCACGTCCCGAATCGCTCGAAGCCGGTTTCCGGCCGTTGCAGATCTACGAACAGGTCGCCGAGAAGATCCGCGACGAGATCCGCGCGGGGCGCTATGCGGCCGATTCGAGACTGCCGTCGGAGCGCGAACTCGCGGCGCTGTTCCAGGTCGGCCGGCCGGCCGTGCGCGAGGCGCTCGGCGCGCTGCAGAACGAGGGGCTGGTGTTCACGAAGCGCAATTCGGGCACCTACGTCGTGTCGGCGCCGCTCGACGTGCTCGCGCAGCGCGGCGACGTGCACGGCGTGCCCGACGCCGACTTCAGCCCGACGTCGACGCTCGACGTGCGGCTCATCCTCGAGCCGGCGATCGCGCGCCTCGCCGCCGCGCACGGGCGCGCCGACCCCGTCGCCGAAGGCTATCTCGCGCAGATGGAAACCATCGCCGACATCGACGATCCGCAGCAGCGGGCGCTGTGGAACGAGAGCGACCGGCTGTTCCATCGGCAGCTCGCGTTGATGACCGGCGACGCGCTGATCGTGAAGATCGCCGAGGAAGTTGCGAAGACGATGGACCAGCCGCTGTGGAAGCGGCTGAAGGACGACGGCATCTACGACGCGGGCCGGATCCGGCTCTACGTGTCCGAGCACCGGCTGATCTACGAGGCGATCGTGTCGGGCGACGCCGATGCGGCCGCCTTCTACGTCGAACAGCATATTCTTCGTGTGCGGCGCGACATCACGCCGAAATGACGGGCATCACGTCAGTCTGGTCTTGAAAGTGACCAGAAGCGCAAAAATCATTTTGAAATTGCTTGCAAGTGGACCACTTGTGTCCTACATTGGTTCCACACAAAACCAATCAGGAGACAACCATGCGACACTTCGTTACCGCGCTCTCGGTGGCCGTTGCCGCCGGCGCGCTGACTTCCGCGCACGCGCAGGAAGTCGTGATGATCGGCCATTCGGCACCGCTGACCGGCCCGCAAGCCGCGAACGGCAAGGACAATGAAAACGGCGCGCGCCTCGCCGTCGACGAGCTCAACAAGGCCGGCGTGAAGGTGGCCGGCAAGACGGTCACGTTCAAGCTGGTGTCCGAGGACGACCAGGCCGACCCGAAGGCGGGCGTGCAGGTCGCGCAGAACCTGGTCGACAAGGGCGTCGTCGCGGTGCTCGGGCCGTACAACTCGGGCGTCGCAATTCCGGCGTCGCGCGTGTACAGCAACGCGGGCGTGCCGATCCTGCCGGTCGCGTCGAACCCGGCGCTCACGCGGCAGGGCTTCAAGAACATCTTCCGGATCGGCGCGAGCGACGAACAGCTCGGCGGCACGATGGCGACCTTCGCCGCGAAGACGCTGAACGCGAAAACCGCCGCGGTCATCGACGATCGCACCGCGTACGGGCAGGGCGTTGCGGAGCAGTTCATGAACGTCGCGAAGGCGAACGGGATCAAGATCGTCGACCAGGAATACACGAACTCGTCGGCGACCGATTTCCTCGGCATTCTCACCAAGATCAAGGCCAGCAATCCCGACGTGATCTTCCTCGGCGGTTATGCGGCGCAGGGCGCGCCGATGGCGAAGCAAATGAAGCAGCGCGGGTTGCGCGCGAAGCTGCTCGGCGGCGACGGCATCTGCTCGGCCGACATGGGCAAGGTCGCGGGCGAGGCCGCGTCGATCGTCTACTGCGCGCAGGGCGGCGTCGCGCTCGAGAAGACGCCGGCCGGCCGCGAATTCCTGAAGAAATACCACGACACCTATCACACGGACACGCAGGTCTACGGCGTCAACTACTACGACGGCATGAAGCTGCTTGCCGACGCGATGGTCAAGGCCGGCACGACCACCGACAAGGCGAAGCTGATCGCGCAGCTGGCGAAGTCGAACTACGCGGGCGTCGCGGGCACCTATTCGTTCGACGAACGCGGCGACCTGAAGGGCGCGCCGACCACCGTCTACGTGATCCGCAACGGCCTGCCCGAGCCGTACGCGAAGTAACCGTCACCGGACGGCGCCGCGGCGCCGTCCTTCGTCTTCACGCCTTCGATCCCCCATGAAAATTTCCCGATCCCTTTCCACCGTCGAGGTCCACACCGGCGGCGAAGCCTTCCGTATCGTCACGAGCGGCCTGCCGCGCCTGCCCGGCGACACGATCGTCCAGCGCCGCGCATGGCTCAAGGAGAACGCCGACGAGATCCGCACGGCGCTGATGTTCGAGCCGCGCGGCCACGCCGACATGTACGGCGGCTACCTCACCGAGCCGGTGTCGGCGAACGCGGATTTCGGCGTGATATTCGTGCACAACGAAGGCTACAGCGACCATTGCGGACACGGCGTCATCGCGCTGTCGACCGCCGCGGTTGAGCTCGGCTGGGTGCAGCGCACGGTGCCGGAGACGCGCGTCGGCATCGACGCGCCGTGCGGCTTCATCGAGGCATTCGTGAAATGGGACGGCGAACACGCGGGGCCGGTGCGCTTCGTCAACGTGCCGTCGTTCATCTGGCAGCGCGACGTGTCGGTCGACACGCCGTCGTTCGGCACCGTGACCGGCGACATCGCGTACGGCGGCGCGTTCTATTTCTACGTCGACGGCGCGCCGTTCGACCTGCCGGTGCGCGAAGCGGCGGTGGAAAAGCTGATCCGCTTCGGCGCCGAGGTGAAGGCCGCCGCGAACGCGAAATATCCGGTCGTGCATCCGGAGATCCCCGAAATCAACCATATCTACGGCACGATCATCGCGAACGCGCCGCGCCATCCGGATTCGACGCAGGCGAACTGCTGCGTGTTCGCGGATCGCGAGGTCGACCGCTCGCCGACCGGCTCCGGCACCGGCGGGCGTGTCGCGCAGTTGTACCAGCGCGGCCTGCTCGCGGCCGGCGACACGCTCGTCAACGAGTCGATCGTCGGCACGGTGTTCAAGGGACGCGTGCTGCGCGAGACGACGGTCGGCGACATCCCGGCCGTGATTCCGGAAGTGGAGGGCAGCGCGCATATTTGCGGGTTCGCGAACTGGATCGTCGACGAGCGCGATCCGCTGACCTACGGTTTTCTCGTGCGCTGAACGACGGCGCACGGCACCCGGGTTGTACCAGGTTTGGCGCGCGGTCCCGTTGCGGGATGCGCGCCTTTTTTGTTGTAAAAATGCGCGATCCGGCACCGTTCGCGCGGGCCAGGGACGGCCGCCGGCCGGTGGGCCGCGCGAGTTTTGGTACGATGCAGCCTTTCCAGCAGATCCCCCACCCGCGTGAATCGCCGAAACGTGTCGTCAGTGCGTGACCTTTGTGCCAAATGGGTCGCGCGCGCCCAACCCGTCGCGGCCGCGGCCGCCGTGCCCGTCAAGCGTGTCCTGGCCAGTGCCTGGCACCATCTCCGTCATCCGACGCGCCGCGGCGTGTTGCGCGCGGCCGCCGCCGTGCCGGTGCTGTTCGTGTTGTACGTGCTGGCGCTGATTCCGTTCACGCCCGGCATCGGCGACATTCGCAAGGCGCGCGTCGACCAGCCCGCGCAGGTGCTGTCCGCCGACGGCAAGGTGCTGGCGGAATTCAAGCCGTCGAACCGCGAATGGGTGTCGCTCAAGCAGATCTCGCCGCACATGGTCGACGCGCTGATCGCGACCGAGGATCATCGCTTCTACGAGCACCACGGCCTCGACTGGAAGCGCACGGCGTCGGCCGCGCTCCATACGTTCTCGGGCAGCCGCCAGGGCGGCTCGACGATCACGCAGCAGCTCGCACGCAACCTGTATCCGGACGAAATCGGCCGCGCGCCGACGCTCACGCGCAAGGTGAAGGAGGCGATCACCGCGCTGAAGATCGAGGCCGTGTACAGCAAGGACCAGATCCTCGAGACCTACCTGAATACGGTGCCGTTCCTGTACAACGCGTACGGCGTCGAGATGGCCGCGCGCACCTATTTCGACAAGTCGGCCGACGAGCTCGACGTGCTCGACAGCGCGACGCTCGTCGGGATGCTGAAGGGCAACAGCTATTACAACCCCGTGCTGAACCCCGAGCGCGCGCTGCAGCGGCGCAACACGGTGCTCGGCCAGATGGTCAAGTACGGCAAGCTGTCGCCGGCGCAGTTCGCGCAGTTGCAGCGCCGGCCGCTGCGCATCGATTTCGAGCGCCAGAAGGAACCGCCGGGACCCGCGCCGCACTTCGCGCAGCAACTGCGCAAATGGCTGATCGGCTGGGCCGACCGCAACGACTACAACATCTATTCGGACGGGCTGATCGTGCGCACCACGATCGATTCCCGGCTGCAGCAGATGGCGACCCAGGCGCTGACGCTACAGGCGAACCAGTTGCAGGGCATCGCGAACAACGCGTGGAGCGGCCGCGACGGCTGCGGCACCGACAACGAGGTGTTCCGCGCCTTCATGCGCGAGTCGCCCGAGTACAAGGCGGCCCAGGATGCCGGCAAGAACGATGCCGTCGCGATGAAGCAACTCGCCGCCGACCGCGGTTTCATGCGCGCGCTGTGCAAGGCGAAGACCGACGTGCAGGCCGGCTTCGTCGCGATCGATCCGCGCGACGGGCAGATTCGCGCGTGGGTCGGCAGCCGCGACTTCACGAACGAGCCGTTCGATCACGTCGCGCAGGCGCGGCGTCAGCCGGGCTCGACCTTCAAGCCGTTCGTCTATGGCGTCGCGTTCGCGAGCGGGATGAAGCCGGACGACACCTTCGTCGACCAGGCAGTCGAGATTCCCCTGAAGGGCGGCGAGATCTGGCGGCCGAACGACGACGCGCCGCCGTCGGGCAAGCCGATGACGCTGCGCGACGCGGTCGCGCTGTCGCGCAACCGGATCACCGCGCAGGTGATGGAGAAGGTCGGACCGGCGGCGGTGGCGCGGCTCGCGCGCGACATGGGCGTGCGCGAAAGCCCGCTCGAGCGCGTGCCGTCGCTCGCGCTCGGCACGAGCCCGGTGACGCTGAAGGAGATGGTCGCGTCGTACGCGACGATCGCGAACGGCGGCCTGTACGTCGAGCCGCAGATGGTGACGCGCATCGAGAACCGCCAGGGCGACGTGCTCGCCGAGTACGCGCCGGCGCCGCCCGAGCGCGCGCTCGACGCCGAGACCGACAAGACGCTGCTCGGCGTGATGCGCGACGTGGTGACGCGCGGCACCGGCAGCAGCATCCGCACGCGCTTCGGCATTCGCGGCGACGTGGCCGGCAAGACCGGGACCACGCAGGACAACGCGGACGGCTGGTTCATCCTGATGCAGCCCGGGCTGGTGGCCGGCGCGTGGGTCGGCTTCGACGACGGCCGCGTGACGCTGCGCAGCGACTATTGGGGGCAAGGCGCGCACAGCGCGCTGCCGATCGTCGGCGATTTCTTCCAGCGCGCGCAACGCGCCCGGATCGTCGACACGAAGCTGAAATTCGATACCGAGCCGTCGCCCGGCTGGTTCGCGTCGGTGCGCGAACGCGTGACGGATCTGTTCGACGGCTGGTTCGGGCCCGAGCCGAAGCAGGCGCCGGCGCCCGTCCGGACGCAGCGTATCGAGCGGCAGCCGGAGGCGGACGCCGCCGCGGCGTCGGCTGCGTCGGCTGCGTCGGCGCCCGAGGCGGCATCCGGCGGCATCGTCGAGGAGTGGGTTCCGGCGTCCGAGGTGGCGGCATCGGCCGCCGCGTTGTCGGCGGGCGCGTCGCAACCGCAGGCCGCGCAGCCGCCGGCGACGGGAGGCAGCGCGACGCCTGCGGGCAACACGGGCGGCGGGGGCCTCGGCTCGGCCCCGGCCGCACCTTCGGCCGTACCGGCTCCGTTGCCGGCCCCGGCGCCGGTTTCACCCGGAGCGACCAGCGGTTCGGAGTAACGAGACGTTCAGATTTCGCGCGATGCTGCCGTAATACCGTTGTCACGACAGCTCGCGCGGTCGCTCCGCGCCTTTCCGATGCGGCTCATCACCGATCACGTCGCGCTCGCGCGCGACGACGTCTCCGCCGGCGTCCCGCTCGGCTTCGATCTCTACGATGCGGGCGGCGCCGCGCTGCTGCCCGCCGGCACGACGCTGCACGATCCCGCGCAGCATGCTTTCCTGTTCGATCATTTCCGGCCCGTCCGCCGGCGCGATGACGCCGAGCCCGCCGCGCCGGCATCCGATACCGTGCCGGCGGCCACGCGCATGGGGCTGTCGACCGGTGCCGCGATCGGCATCCGGCGACGGGTCGGCATGACCCGCGTGCTGCAGCGCTGCCGGTTGATCGGGATCGGCGCATCGGGTGCGCTGTTCGTCGAGCCGCAGCCGGCGGTCGTGCTCGACTTTGCCCGCGGCGACGACGTCGAGGCGGTCGCGATCGGCCGGTCGGCGGTGTCGCGTTTCGGTGCGACGGTCGAGGCGGTGCAGGCAGCGGGGGCCGCGCCGTTCATGGTGCTTTCGCCGCCGGGCTTCGTCGATCGGCTGCGCACGCGCGCCGAGCCGCGCGTCCAGGTACGGATCGCGGCCCGCTGCACGGGCGGGCCGGTGCAGGCGGAGGGGATCGGGATCGTTCGCGATCTGAGCCTGAACGGGCTGTCGATCGCGCTCGACCGGGCGCTCGCGGCGGCCGGCGATCCGCTGCACGTGCAGTTGCCGTATTCGGATGGGGACCACGTCGCGTTGCTCACGCTCGACGGTACGGTGCGAGCGGTGCATGCCGATCCGGCGGTGCCGGGCTGGGCGCTTCACCACGCGGCGTTCGACGAAACGGCTGCCGACGACCGGATTCGCCTCAAGGCGTTGCTGTTCGACCTGTCCATGGCAGCCACGGATGCGGATCAGGTCCGCTGATGCGTTGAACGGGGCAAACGTCGCAGCATGCTGCCGCATATTGGGTTCCGATCCGGCCATAATCCTCTGATGATTCAGCCGAATGCGCGGCAATTGTACGGATTCGGTCAACAGTGAATTTGCGATTTAAGTATTTACCCTGATAGCCGGGCCTCCTAGACTTCCATTCATGCGCAACGACTACCGAGTCCGAAGCGCCTGACAAAACAATCTGGAGGTAACGCATCATGAAATCGCTGATCAAGGCAGTTGCACTGGCCGCGCTGGTGGCCGCACCGATCGTCTCGTTCGCCCAATCGAACCAGCAGCCGCTGACGCGCGCGCAAGTGCGTGCCGAGCTGGTCCAGCTCGAAAAGGCCGGCTACAACCCGAACGACTGGATGAACTATCCGGAAAACATCCAGGCCGCACAGGCAAAGATCGCCGCGGCACAGAACACCGGTGCGCAGGCTGACGTAACGGGCTACGGCTCGAACCCGGTCGCGACGTCGCAGTCGGGCCAGCGCGTGAGCGTGCCGGCAGCAGCCGATCGTTCGTCGGTGTACTTCGGCCACTGAGCAAGCCGTTCGCCGCGCGGCCGCCGGGCCGCCTGCAAAGCCGTACCGAAAAGCCTGCACTCGTCACGAGTGCAGGCTTTTTTGCGTGCGCGGCAAGGGTGGCGCGGGCTGACAATCGATCGCGCGTGCGCTAGCATCGCGGTCGGCATTGCCACGCTGCGGCGGCCGCGACGGAAGTCGCGCCCGTCGGCCGGCGAAGTCGCGCACCGAGGCGCGGCGGCAAGCCCGACATCACGTTCCACGACTTCAACGAAAACAAACAGGAGCATCCATGCGTGTCTTGACCGGTCTGCTGTGCGCGCTCGCGCTGACGGCGAACGTTGCCCATGCGCAGGCGAATTGTGCGGACGCGACGGATCAGGCGGCGATGACGGCGTGCGCCGATCGCGCGTACAAGAAATCCGACGCGGACCTGAACCGCACTTACCAGGCCGTCACCGCACGGCTGCGCGATGCGAAGCCGCTCGCGGAGAAACTCGTGAACGCGCAGCGCGCGTGGATCGCCTACCGCGACGCCGAATGCAGCTTCTCCAGCGCGAACGCCGAAGGCGGCAGCGTGTATCCGATGGTCGTGTCGACCTGCCTCGACGATCTGACCAGGACGCGCAACGAGACGCTGAAGGGTTATCTGTCCTGCGAGGAAGGCGACCTGGCTTGTCCGGTGCCGGGGAAGTAAGGCCGTGCAACGTCCAGCCGGCCCGCACGTCGTGCGGCCGGCACGGTGCGCCTAGACGTCGTCCGTTTCGTCGAGCAGCTTGTGCCGCATCGCGTAGCGGACCAGCGCCGCTTCGTGCGGCATCTGCATCTTTTCCAGAATCCGGGTCTTGTAGGTGCTGACCGTCTTCGCGCTCACGCACAGCGCCTGTGCGATTTCGGTCAGCGTCTGTCCGGCGGCGATCCGGCGGAACACGTCGAATTCGCGATCGGACAGCCGCTGGTGCGGCAGCGTCTCGGCCGGTTCGTTCAGGCTCTGCGCGAACTGCTCGGCCATCGCGAGACTCACGTAGACGCCGCCCGATGCAACCTTGGTCACAGCGCCGACCAGTTCGGCGCTCGCGCTTTCCTTGGTCAGGTAGCCCGACGCGCCGGCGCGGAACGCGCGCACCGCGTATTGCTGCTCCGCATGCATGGTCAGCACGAGCACGCGCAGCGCGGGCTTCTCGTCCTTGATCTGCTTGATCAGTTCGACGCCGTTGCGGCCCGGCATCGACAGGTCGAGCACCAGCACCTGTGCGGGCGTCGAACGAATCAGCGCGATCGTCGACGGCCCGTCGCACGCTTCGCCGGCCACTTCGAATGCGGTCGCGTTCTGGAGAATGTGCCGCAGACCGTCGCGCACGAGCGTATGGTCGTCGGCGATGAGCACCTTGATCATGTGAGGGTGGTTTCCTGTTGAACGGTGCCGAGCGGGAACGCGACCGTGATCGAGAAGCCGCGCGCGAGCGCGGTATCGATCGTCACGCTGCCGCCCAGCATGTGTGCGCGTTCGCGAATGCCGATCAGGCCGAACGACTTGTCCTCGTGGGCGGTGCCGCCCGGTGCCGCGCCGCGGCCGTTGTCCGCGACGCGCAGCACGCAGAAGCCTTCCTCGATGTCGAGCCGCAGCGCGACGCGCGTCGCATCCGCATGGCGCGCGACGTTCGTCAGCGCTTCCTGGACGATCCGGAACAGCGTGGTCGCCCCGGTGCTGGTGAACGTGAGCCCGCCCGTTTCGATGCGGCGTTCGACGTCGATGCCGTAGCGGTTCGTGAAGTCGTTCGCCAGCCACTCGATCGCGGGCACGAGGCCGAGATCGTCGAGCATCACGGGGCGCAGGTCGGCTGCGATGCGCCGCACCGACGCGACGGTCGCGTCGATCAGCCGGCGCATGCCCTGCAGTTGCGACAGCACGTCGTCGTCGGGTTGCGCACGATTCGGCGTGCGCAGTTGCTGCTCGATGACCGACAGATCCATCTTCAGCGCGGTCAGCTGCTGCCCGAGGTCGTCGTGCAGTTCGCGCGCGATGCGGGTCTTTTCCTCCTCGCGCACGTTCTGCAGGTTCGCCGACAGTTCGCGCAGTTCCTCGCGCGACTGCTTCAGCGCATTCTCGGCGCGCTGCCGCTCGGTGATGTCGCGCAACATCACCGTATAGAGCTTGCCCGACGCGTCGCGGATCTGCGAGATCGACGCCTCGATCGGGAATTCCTCGCCGTTGCCGCGCAGCCCGAACAGCACGCGCTGACGGCCCATCTGCCGCTCGGATACGCCCGTCACGCCGAACTGGTCGACGTGCTTCGCATGTGCCGCACGAAACCGCTCGGGGATGAAGCGCGACAGCGGCGCGCCGATCGCCTCCATCGCCGACACGCCGAATACCTGCTCGGCCATCGGGTTGAAGATCACGACCGTCTGCTTCTCGTCGATCGTGATGATCGCTTCCATCGACGAACGGATGATGCCCATCATCCGCGCCTCGTTCAGGATGCCGCGGCTGCTGGCGCCCGTATCGGCGGTGCCGGCGCGGCCGCGCAGCAGCGCATGGACGAGTGCCGCGAACGCGAACGACGCGATCAGCCCCGCCGCGAGCACCGTGCCCGCCGCGCGCTGCGCGCCGGTTGCGCTCGGGCGGCCGTCCGCGGAATAGGCGAGCGTCAGCACGGTCCCGCCGAAAATCAACTGGTCGGTGCGCCGCATCAGGTCGGGCGACGCGGAGGCCTCGTCGGTCGTCGTCTCGGCGCTCGCGATCGGCCGAGGATCGTCGCCGGCGCTGATCCGCAGGTCGAGCCCGCGTTCCGTGTCGAGCGCGCGCTCGATCAGGCGATTCGGGCTCACTTGCGCGAACAGCACGCCGTCGGCGCCGGTTTCATGGGCGCCGGCCGGTGCGGCGGTCGTGCGCTGTGACGCCGTCGCGGGCAGGAACAGTGTGAGGGTGCGCGCATCGCGGGAGGTGTCGTCGTCGGCCGAATGGATGCCGAGTGCGACATCGCCGGTCCGCAGCGCGCGCGCGAGCGGGGCCCGATCCGGCGCGCCGAAGCGCACGCCGGCCGAGCTCGACGCGGGCGCGCCGAGCGTCGCCACCGCGAGCGGGCCGGCCGGCATCGGCGCGTGGCCGGCGAGGGCGCTGCGCGCCGCGGGCGACAGCGGCGCATAGCCGAACTGCCGGATCGGCGAGCGCCCGCTGTCGAGCTCGAGCGTGTCGGCGTAGCGGCGCCATTGCTCGGGCGTCATCTGCGGCGCGAGCGCGAACGCGCCGCGCGTGCTTTCGAGCACGGCGACGCCGGCTTGCAGCTCGTGGCGCAGCATCGCCGTCACGTGCGTGGTGCGTCGCTCGAAGCGCGTATGGACGGCGCCTTGCCACTGCTCGCGAACGAGCAGCGCGACGCCGAGCGACAGCGCCGCGCCGGCGAACAGCGTAACGACGCCAGCCGCGAGCGGCTGGCGTAACATGATCTGGAAGCGCGTGGGCCCTCGGGCGTCACGCGGCGGGGTTCCACTGGCGGTCATTCGATGGCCATTCTGGTGTCGGGGCCGCCCGTGGCACTCGGGCGGCGCGGCATAACCGGGAAAAATCGCACCGGCCGCGTGCGGCGTCTATTTTCAAGATGAAATTGTGCGCGTTTTATGCGTTTTTTGTAATAGGGTCAGCTAAAAATGAGAGAGCCGGGCGGTGCAGCGGGCGTCCCGGCCGCGATTGACACGCGTCAACCGGCGTGTCGGCACGTGGGGCAGACTGTTCGGCAGGCGAGCCGGCATCGGGCCGGCTTGCGGTGACGGGGGCGTCGTGCGCGCGATGCGCGACGCGCGCCCGGTCGGAGGGTGGACCATGTACAAGCGGATTTTCGTCGGGCTCGATGGCAGCCCGAGTGCGCGTCTCGCGCTGAACGAAGCGATCAGGATCGCGGCGGCGTCCGGCGGCGAGGTGACGTGCGCGTATGTCGTCGAGCACCGGCCGCAGCTCGTCGACGTCGATGCGGGCTTCGCGGCCGAACACGACGGCGACGCGGCGGCAACCGATGCGGCGACGCCCGTGCTCGACGATGCGAAGGCGGCGCTCGCGCAGCGGAACGTGCCGGGCACCGTGCGCGCGCTCGACGCGTACGGCGAGGACATCGCCGCGGTGCTGATGCGCACGGCGGCCGAGGCCGGCGCCGATCTGATCGTGATGGGCACGAGCGGGCGGCACGGCCTGCGCCGGCTGCTGCTCGGCAGCGTCGCGGAATCGCTGCTGCGCGCGGCCGACCGGCCCGTGCTGCTGGTGCGCCACGACGAGCCGGCCGCGGCGGCATCCGCGTGACGGGGCGGTGCGGCGTCGCGCCGTGAGCGGCGGGCAGGCGGCCGCCGCGCGGATGGCGGTGCGATGGCGGGTGCGGCGGTGCGTCCGCGGCATCGATCGACGCGCGGCCGATATCTGGCGTCGCGACATCGCTACGGTGTGACCGCGTGGCGCGGGTTGCATCGCGGCCCGCACTTCTGGCAGCATCGGCCGGTGTTCGCTTCATCGTCGCGCGCCGCGTTTCGCGCGCGATCCAGTCGCCGCGTGCATGGTCGCGGCGATCGACGCAGCGGCACGCGACGTCGGCCGACGGGATTCCCGAACGGCCGGGCCGTGTGCCGCGTGCCCGGTTCATTCCTTCACCGACGTCATCCGCCATGCCGATCTCCGCCGCCGACCTGATTCACCAGTTCGATCTGCAACCGCACCCAGAGGGCGGCTATTTCCGGGAAACCTACCGCGCGGCCGACACGGTCGTGCGTCCGGCCGACGGCGCGCCGCGCGCGGCGTCGACCGCGATCTACTACCTGTTGTGCGACGGCGCGTATTCGTCGTGGCACCGGATCCGTTCCGACGAGGTCTGGCATTTCTACGCGGGCGATCCGCTCGAAGTGTGGGTGCTCGACGAGCACGACGGCCTGACGATCCACCGGCTCGGCAACCCGCTCACGCACCCCGGCACCGTATTCCAGGCGGTCGTGCCGGCCGGGCGCTGGTTCGGTGCGCGCTGCGCGTCGCCGGAGCATGTCGCGCTCGTCGGCTGCACGGTCGCGCCGGGGTTCGAGTTCGCTGAATTCGAGCTTGCGGACGCGACGGCGCTGGCCGCCGCGTTCCCCGAGTACGCGGAATACGTCGCGGCGCTCGCGCAGCGCCCCGACGCGTGAGTGCGGCGGCCGCCTCCAACGGTAGCCGTTGCGCGCGGTCCCGGCCAAACCCGTTTAGAATGCACGATGGTGCGGGATCGGCCGCGGACGTGCCGCGGCGATCGCTGCCAGCCGTATCGACGGCCGCCTCCGTCGCACGGTCAGCATGTCTTCCAGGAGCGCCGCCGTGTGGCACTTTCCCATTGCGATTCCCTCGTCGCTCGGCCCGTGGGCCGTGTTCGCGAGCGTACTGATCACGCAGCTCGGCGTGCCGGTGCCGGCCGTGCCGATGCTGATTCTCGGCGGTACGATGGCGGCGATGGGGCAGGCGTCCTGGACGAGCATGTTCGCGGCGGCGATCGGTGCGACGATGCTTGCCGATTCGCTGTGGTTCTTCATGGGCCGCACGCGCGGCCGGCGCTTGCTGAACGGGCTCGTGCGATTCTCGCTGTCGCTCGACACGACGCTGCGTTTCGCGCGTAACGTATTCGAAAGATACGGCGCGCCGCTGCTCGTCCTTTCCAAATTCCTGCCGGGCCTCGGTCTCGTGTCGGCGCCGCTGCTCGGCACGACCGCGATCGGCATCGGCGTGTTCCTGTTCTGGGATCTGGCCGGCGCGTCGCTATGGGCTGCGTTCTGGCTCGTCGGCGGCGCGGCCGTGCATGACCAGATCGTGCAGTTCGTGCTGTGGGTGCGCGCGAGCGGCGGCACGATCCTCGATGCGTTCCTCGCGATCTTCATCACGTTCCTGCTGTACCGCTGGGTGCGCCGCGTGCAGTTCCGCCGCTACCTCGCGCAGGTGCGCATCTCCCCGCCGCAGCTCGTCGAAATGATGACGTCGAGCGAGCCGCCGCTGATCTTCGATGCGCGACCGCGCGCGATTCGCGAACGCGAGCCGTACCGGATCGCCGGTGCGGTGCCGGTCGATCTCGATTCGCCGGACCTGCTGGATCCTGAGCTGCTGAAGCGGCCGATCGTCGTGTATTGCGTGTGCCCGAACGAGGCCACGGCCAAGCGCCTGATCGCGAAGATGCAGCGCAAGAAGATGATCCACAACATCCGCGCGCTGAAGGGCGGCCTCGATGCGTGGGAAAAGCACGGCTATCCGGTCGAGCCGCTGCCGGCCGATCTCGATTCATCGCGGTATTTCGTGCGGCCGGAACATGCGGCGCTCGCAGGCGAGTATACGGTGCGGGCCACGTTGTCGAAATAAATCGTGCGCGGGATTCCGCGCACATCCCGATTTCACCTCCGCTTTCACGCTTCGCATTCCCGCTAAAATCGGCTGGCGAGAAACCACCGATTATTCATATAATCCCGCCTGCATATTGCGTGCGCTTGATTGCGCACATTCGACGCGCGTTCGTTCGCACCGAAAGCGATTGATCCCGTTGCTGCCCGTCACGCGCACAGCCGCGTCGCACGGGCTAGACGGGCGTATTCCGTGAAAGGCCGATCCGTTTTCCGGATTGTTCCGGAAAATGCCGATAATCAGCGGCGATTCCAATCGGAGTGACGCAGTATCCGCAACGTTTTTTATCCGGAAAACGCTGGCGGGATTTTTCGTTTTCGGTTTGCCGGTATCGGCATGAACGGCCGCGCATTGACATCCACAATGACGGCGGCCCGTTCGCGGCTGCCAGGAGACGGACTTGAAACAACCAGAAGACCAGCTGCACCGCGGGCTGGAGGAGCGACACATCAACCTGATGGCGCTCGGCGCGACGATCGGCGTCGGCCTGTTCCTCGGCTCGGCCACCGCGATCCGCACAGCCGGCCCGGCCATCCTGCTGACCTACCTGCTGGGCGGCATCGCCATTTTCCTGATCATGCGCGCGCTCGGCGAAATGGCGATCTCCAATCCGGTCGCCGGCGCGTTCAGCCGCTATGCGCGCGACTACCTCGGCCCGCTCGCGGGCTACCTGACCGGCTGGACCTACTGGTTCGTGTGGATCGTCACCTGCATGGCGGAGATCACCGCGGTCGGCGTCTACATGCACATGTGGTTCCCGGGCGTGCCGAACTGGATCTGGGCGCTCGCGGCGCTCACGGCGATGGGCGCGGTGAACTTCATCGCGGTCAAGCTGTACGGCGAATTCGAATTCTGGTTCGCGCTAATCAAGATCGTCACGATCGTGCTGATGATCGTCGGCGGCGGCCTCATGATCGCATTCGGCATCGGTAACGGCGGCGTCGCGACGGGCATCTCGAACCTGTGGGCCCATGGCGGCTTCATGCCGAACGGCATCGACGGCGTCATCGGCGCGCTGCCAATCGTGATGTTCGCGTATCTCGGCGTCGAGATGCTCGGCCTCACCGCCGGCGAGGCGCGCAATCCGGAGAAGTCGCTGACGAAGGCGGTGAACTCGGTATTCTGGCGCGTGCTGATCTTCTACATCGGCGCGCTGTTCGTGATCATGTCGCTCTATCCGTGGGACCAGATCGGCACGCAGGGCAGCCCGTTCGTGATGACGTTCTCGCGGCTCGGGATCCCGGCCGCCGCCGGCATCATCAACTTCGTCGTGCTGACCGCGGCGCTGTCGTCGTGCAACAGCGGCCTGTTCAGCACCGCGCGGATGCTCTACAACCTCGCGCAGCAGGGCCAGGCGCCGGCCAGCCTCGGTCGCGTGAACCGCAACGGCGTGCCGGTGTACGGCGTCGCCGTGTCGGTCGCGCTGCTGCTGATCGGCGTGCTGCTCAACTATCTGGCGCCGCAGCAGGTGTTCACGTGGCTGACGTCGGTGTCGACGTTCGGCGCGATCTGGACGTGGTGCGTGATCCTGATCGCGCAGATGCGCTTTCGCCGCACGCTGTCGGCCGACAGGATCGCGCGCCTGCCGATCCGCGTGCCGTTCTATCCGCTCGGCTCGTTCGTTGCGCTCGGGTTTCTCGCGCTGGTCGTCGTGCTGATGGCATTCACGCCGGACACGCGTGTCGCGCTCGTGATCGGCCCGGCGTGGATCGTGCTGCTCGGCATCGCATACGCGGTGTTCTACGCGAACCGCGCGGGCGCGCCCGCGTCGACGAAGTCGTAAGCGGGCAGGGCAAAAGTCGCCGCGCAGCGCGCCACGCGTGTGCGCGCCGCGCATCGCGGCCCGCACGGGCATTGATTACGATCATGCACGTGCGGGCCGGACGACATATGCTGTCTGAATCGCTTGTCCGCGCTTCGCGTGGCCGTCCGCCGATCCCTGCGACCGCGTCGGCCGTTCGTCCGCCGCGCGCCGCCGCCCGCGCGAAGCTCCGGTCGTCGTCCGCGACGACGCGTCCGCCAGGAGATCTTCGCCATGCCATCCAGCCCGACCATCCCGCCGCTCGCCCGAATTTCGCTGGCCGTCGACCTGACGCCGGAGTCGCTGGCCGCCGCGCGCTACATGCGCACGCTGCTGCGTCCCGGCATGCAGGTGCGCATCGTCTGCGCGATCGACAATCCGCGTCTCGTGCTGCCCGACATTCCGCGCGTCGACGCGCTGCTGACCTCGGCACGCGAGGAGATGACGCGCGAGGCGCAGGCGACGCTCGAGCGCATCGCGGCGCTGTTCGCCGGGAGCGGCGCGGAGATCGAGCAGGTGATCATCGATACGTCGGTCACGGGCGGCACGGTGGCCGATGCACTCGCGAACGATACGTCGGCCTCGCGTGCCGACGTGCTCGTGGTCGGCGCCAATCCGCACCATGGGCTGTTGCGGCTCGTCGAGGGCGCGGTGTCCGACACGCTGGCCTCGCGCGCACGCTGCGCGCTGCTGATCGTGCCCGCCGACTACACGCGGCCGTCGGAGGGGCCGCTGCAGCGCCTGATGTTCGCCGTGGACGGCAGCGAGCCGTCGCTGCATGCGGTGCGCGTCGGGCTTGGCTTCGCGGCGCCGACGACGCTGCTGTACGCGGCCTATGTCGTCGATCGGGCGGTTCGTCTGACGGATCTCGTGCCGGTGCGCGCGCTCGAGGATGCGTATCGCGCGGAGGGCGAGGATGCGCTGGCGCGGGTCGGCCCGCTGTTCCATGCAATGGGGAATCCGACCAAGCGCGGCATCGTCGAAACCCGTCCGACCAGCGACGACGTCGCCCATGCATTGATGCGCGACGCGGTGCACTGGCATGCGGAACTGCTGGTGGTCGGCACGCATGGCCGGCGCGGCATCGCCGCCTGGCTGATCGGCAGCGTGGCGCGCCGGATCGCGCATCTCGCGCAGGTGCCGGTGCTGCTCGTGCGCGGCGCGGAGTGAATGTCGCGACGCGATGGTGGCGAAGCGGCCTTTCATTGACCTGCATCAGAATCGCCGTGCACCTCGCATGAGATAGTGACAGAACGTCCGTCTGTCTTGTTTTGGGGCGCGACGATTCGATACGTCGGGTCCAGAACCGCGCGAACGGGCGCATATCCGACGCGGTTGCTCGCATTTCAACCGATTTCCGGCGCCGTGCCACGCAGCGCGTGGCGCATCAGCCGATCACGAACTCTCTGGCGCGAGGGTAGGCAGCCGACGGCTGCCTTGGAATGACGGACGGGGTGATTTTCACCCCGTCCGCTTCCTGGCCCCGTGCAGACTACTTTCCTCGCAGGTATTTTTTGGTCGATGTCGCCGTGCGGAACGGCGTGTGGCGGCACGCGATGTGCCGTCACGCGGTCGCCGCCGATTGGCGTGGCAGCCTTCGCAGCCATCGCGCGGCCTCGTGCCGAGTCGGCTGCGTTCGGCTTTTACGCGATGCGAGGCGCTCGCAGGTCGTGCCGACTACCGGCGCCGTGGCATCCGCGTGCGCGCCGACGCGCGCCATGCAGCCGTCCTCGTCCGCCCGGCGTGCGATTGCGCAGCCGTGGCCAGCCGGGGCGCGCCTTGCGGCGCGGCCTGACGACGACCGGTGCGTCGGCACGGGCCCGCGCGCAAAGGGCGGCGGCGAAACGCTGCAGCGCGAGCACCGATCCCATCACGCTCTGGTATTTCTCGCGGCCGATCTGCCCGTCGAGCGTGACGAGCAAGCCCGATTCGCGCGCGAGCGCGAGTAACGCGTCGAGATCGTCGGGCGGGCGGATTGCGACCGGAACGGAATGCGCGGACAGCATGCGCGTGCGCCGCTGTCCGTCCCGCGCCGGGAAGTTGCGATGGGCCATGATGGTCTCCTGCGCCCGACCCCGCGTGCCGGCTCGACGGCCGGCTGAGCGATGACCGGGTATGAACGCTTCGTTCATGACGTCAGTATCCGCCGCGCAGGCCGCGCTGCCAATCGGCGCGCGCTGAAGTCGCTGTCAGACATTGCGTGCGAGGTATCAGAATCCGCTGACAAGAACGGCCGGCACGCGATGTGCGGCGCCCCGATCCGGTGCATTCGAACAGACGAATCACAGCCGGCGAGCGTCGCTTGACGCAGGATTTCGGACGGTCTAAGTTTCCGAGTGCATCGCCGTCGCGCGACGGTTCGTCGTCCGCGCGATCGGCGATGCCGCGCCTCGGGGGAGGCGTGGACAATCCTTCCAGTCGTTCGCGGGCCACGCGCGCCGCGAATCTTGCGCGCGGGCCGATCCAGCGACGGATCGGCGCGGCGGCACGCAACGTGCCGTTGATCGCGCGCAAACACGCTTCGGCGCATCGTACGCCGGGCGGCGATCCAGTATCTAATCTAATCTTCCGGTAAGTCGTCTTTTCCTTTCGTTCCTCGACCGTCAGGAGCCCGTCGATGTCACAGGACAATATGCTTGATGCTTTGAGGGCCGTCGCCGAAGCGCGCGCGATCGGCGCCGACCAGTTGCGCACGATGCTCGACGACGAAGTGCGTGCGTTGTCGTCCGATGCGCGCGTGCACGACTATATTCACGTGTTCGCGATCCGCCACTTGCGGGAACGCATGCGCAGACAGGACGACCTCGAGCGCGACACGCCAGCCAGTACGCCGAACCGGGAGCCGGATACGAATACCAGTCGCCGTCTGTGAACGACGCCGGCGCCACCACCGCCAACGCGCCATGCCGCATAGGCAACCACCCCGCGCAAGCTTGCGGACAACGCCCCTGCGGCCGTCGGCGTTTTTCGTCATACGTTTCATCGAATCGACACAACAGGCTCAAGTAAGCGGCGCGAATGCCGTTTACCCGGTGAATCCGTCCACCGGGCGTTCGCGCTCCCTTACCGAGTCGTTGCCATGTTCTCGTCCATCCGCACCCGCATTCTTGCAGCGTGCGTCGCCATCGTCGTATTCGCGCTCGTCGCCACCACGCTGATCAATTACTTCATCGCGCATGCGTACAACGACGATGCGATCGACCGCAACCTGAAATCCGTCGCCAGCGGCCACGTGGTCGGCATCGGCGACTGGGTCGCGACCCGGAGCCGGATGATCGCGTCGCTGCAGGACGCCGCGCTGTCGCCCGATCCGCTGCCGGTGTTCAAGCAGATGGCCGCGGCCGGCGGCTTCACGAACGTCTACGCGGGCTATGCGGACAAGGTGTTCCGTTTCTCCGACCCGACCGGCATCCCGCCCGACTACGACCCGACCGGCCGCCCGTGGTACAAGCAGGCCGCACAGGCCGGCAAGCCGGTCGTCACGCCGCCGTACGTCGATGCCGGCACCGGCAACCTGGTCGTCACGTTCGCGGTGCCGATCCTGCGCGACGGCGCGCTGAAGGGCGTCGTCGCGGCCGACGTCGCGATGGACAGCGTGATCGCGAACGTGAAGTCGATCCGCCCGACGCCCGCGAGCTTCGGGATGTTGATCGACAGCAGCGGCCATGTCGTCGCGCATCCGGACGCGAAGCTCACGCTGAAGCCGGTCGCCGACGTGTCGCCCGACCTCGGCGCCGTAAGCGCCGCGTCGCTGGCCGCGGCCGTCGCGCCGGTCGAGGTGCAGGTGGGCGGCGAAGCGAAGCTGGTGCGCGCGCAGGCCGTGCCCGGCACCGACTGGTACGCGCTGGTCCTGCTCGACAAATCGGAAGCGACGGCAGGGATGCGCTCGCTGCTGACCGCGTCGCTGATCACGCTGGTGGTGATCGTCGGCGTCGCGTCGCTGATCGTCGGCGCGATCACGGCAACCGCGTTCCGCCGCCTGTCGCAGGTGCGCCAGGCGATGGCGTCGATCGGCTCGGGCACCGGCGACCTGACGCAGCGCCTGCCGGCCGAAGGCCGCGACGAGGTGGCCGACATCGCGCGCTCGTTCAACAGCTTCGTCGACAAGCTGAACGACGTGATGCGGCAGATTCGCGATGCGAGCGAATCGGTGCGCACGGCCGCGAACGAAATCGCCGCGGGCAACCAGGACCTGTCGTCGCGGACCGAATCGGCGGCGGCGAGCCTCGAGCAAACGGCCGCATCGATGGAAGAGATCACCGCGACGGTCGGCCAGTCGGCGGCCGCCGCCGGCCAGGCCGACGAACGGGCGGCCGCGGCGTCGCGGATCGCGTCGCACGGCGGCGTGGTCGTATCGGACGTCGTGTCGACGATGGGGAAGATCGAGGAGGCGTCGGGCCGGATCGGCGACATCATCGGCGTGATCGACGGGATCGCGTTCCAGACCAACATCCTCGCGCTGAACGCGGCCGTGGAAGCCGCGCGTGCCGGCGAGCAAGGGCGTGGTTTCGCGGTCGTCGCGCAGGAAGTGCGCAGTCTCGCGCAACGCAGCGCGCAGGCCGCGCGCGAGGTGAAGGTGCTGGTCGAGTCGACGGTGGCGAGCGTGTCGGCCGGGTCGGGGCAGGTGCGTCAGGCCGGCGACACGATGCGCGAAATCGTGTCGAACGTCGCCAACGTGACGACGATCATCTCCGAGATCACGCACGCGGCGAACGAGCAGACGCGCGGCATCCAGGAAGTGAACCGCGCGGTCACGCAGCTCGACGAAATGGTGCAGCAGAACGCGGCGCTCGTCGAGCAGTCGACCGCGGCCGCGACCGCGCTGCAGACGCAGGCGAACGCGCTCGCGACGACGGTCGGGCAGTTCAAGGTCGCGTGACCTGCATCGGTTGATGCAGGTCGAGCGCGCCACGCGCGACGCCCTCGGCGACGCTCAGCCGTTGCCGCCCTCGGCGACGCTCAGCCGTTGCCGCCGTCGCGCATCAGCGCCAGCCGGTTGTAGAGCGTTTTCAGGCTGATGCCGAGCGCTTTCGCCGCTTGCGGCTTGTTGCCGTCGAAGTGCTGCAGCGTCGCCGCGATGAAACGCTGCTGCGCGTGGTGCAGCGTCGCGCCGAGCGGCAGCGCCATCGCATCGTCCGATGTATGGTCGGGCAACATCGTCGGCTTCGGCAGCGCGACGTCGATGCCGTCATCCGCGAGGATGTACGCGCGCTCGATCGTGTTGTGCAATTCGCGCACGTTGCCGGGCCACGAATACGCGCGCAGCGCGGCGATCGCCGCGTCGGTCAGACGCTTGTGCGAGTGGTGCCGCACGTTGAGCACATCGACGAACTCGTGCGCGATCGCCTCGACGTCGCCGCTGCGCTGGCGCAGCGGCGGCACGTACAGCGCGAACGCGGCGAGACGATAGAACAGATCCTCGCGCAGCCGGCCGTCGCGCACGGCTTCGGCGGGATTGTGGCGGGTCGCCGACACGATGCGCACGTCGAGCGGAATCGACTCGGTGCCGCCGACCCGCACGATCGTGTTCGATTCGAGCGCCCGCAGCAGCTTCACCTGCAGCGACGCGGGCATCTCCGCGATCTCGTCGAGCAGCAGCGTGCCGCCGAACGCGGCTTCGAAGAATCCTTCACGTTGCGCGATCGCGCCGGTGAAGCTGCCTTTCTCGTGGCCGAACAACTGCGCTTCGGCAATGTCCGCCGGAATCGCGCCGCAGTTGACGGGGACGAACGGCCCGTCGCGTCGCGCGCTCAGGTCGTGCAGCCGCCGCGCGACGATATCCTTGCCGACCCCGCTTTCGCCGGCAATCATCACGCTGGCGCGGGTCGGAGCGATTTTCTCGATACGGCCGAGCAGCGTGCGCATCGCCGCGGAGCGGCCGGACAGCCGGCGCGCGTCGGCACGTTGCTTCGGACGGTTTGCGGATTCGGCCATAGGCGTCAGCGGGCCGTTTTGAAAATCGGCACCGCGCATCCCTTCTTTGCAATATCTATCATCGACAGCGAAACCGCACGGAAGGTGCCGCGATTTAAAAATTTCCAATGCCCGGTGCGATGACGCAAGAAATATGCGATCGCTGGGGCACGATGCCGCCGCCGGTGCTTTTTTACAGCCGACGAATGAGAAATTGAAAGATATCGGCCATCGCGTTCCCCGCAAGCACGGCAGGCCGTTGAGCGACGCGGCGCGACGGCACGCACACCTGACCTTGCCGCGAAGTCGCCGGGCGCGATGCGGCAGGTACGCGCATTGCGGCGTTCATAGGCTCGCCCGGTCCGCTCGGCGGCATGCCTTCGAGCGACGGTCGCAGGCGATGCAGGGAAACGATGAGAACTTTTACCCGCGAGCTGTTTCGGCAAGGCGCATGGGTCGCGCTGGCCGTCGGGCTGGCGTCCGCGCTGCAGGCGTGGGCGATTCACGTCGTCGGCATGCGCGAACCGTTTGCACCGCTGCCTTTGTACGTCGGTGTCGCGGCTGCGGCCTGGCTGACTTCGTTCGGCGGCGGTCTGGCGGCGACCGCCGCGAGCGCGGTCGTGATCGGCGCGTTGTGGTGGCGCGACATGTCGCTGCCTGCGCTGCTCATGCGGGCCGGCGTCTTCGCCGCGATCGGCTTCGTCGAGTGCATGCTCGTGCTGGCCGTCAAGCCGTTGCTCGCGAGCGACCGGCTGCGCGGGGCCGACGATGCCGAAGGAGATGATGCACGCACGCCGAGCCGCGAACCGGCGCCCGCGCCGCGCGCACTCGACGACATCCTGCTGCGCCGCGTGGTCGAAGCATCGCCCGACGCGATCGTCGGCGTCGACGCCGCACGGCGGATCACGAGCTGGAACCCGGCGGCGCGGCGCCTCTTCGGCATGGAGGTCGCGGCGGTGATCGGACGCGACGTCACGACGCTGATCGCGCCGCGCTGGCTGCGGCTGCATCCCGTTCCCGCATCGTTCGCGAACGCGCGCGCGCCCGCCGGCCCGCTCGACGTTCTGTGCGTGCGGCACGACGGCGGCCGGTTTCGCGCGACTTTCGCGGCAGCGCCGATCGTCGACGCGCAAGGCAACTGCACCGGCCTGTCCATGACGCTGCGCGAGGCGCGCGAACGCCGCCGCGACGAGCGGCGCTATCTGCGCTCGCTGCGCGGTGCGCGCGACGCGCGCGTGCAGGCCGACGAATCGAACCGGTTGAAGGACGAACTGCTGGCCACCGTGTCGCATGAATTGCGCACGCCGCTCAATGTGATCTACGGCTGGGTCGAGGTGCTGCGCAACGCCGAGGGCCAGAGCTTCGCGCACCAGGCGATCGACGCGATCGATCGTAGCGCGCGGTCGCTGTCGCGGATGGTCGGCGACCTGCTCGACGCGTCGTCGCTCGCGACGGGCCGGATGCGGCTCGAACGCACGCCCGTCGACCTGGTGCGCGTCGTGAACGAGGCGGTGCGCGAGCTCGGCGCGACCGCGGAGGCGAACGGGCTCGAACTGTCGACCGCGTGCGCGATGTCCAACTGCGTGATCTACGCGGACGGCGAGCGCATCCGTCAGGTGCTGTCGAACCTGCTGTCGAACGCGATCAAGTTCACGCCGCCGGGCGGCCACATCAAGGTGTCGCTGACCCGGGCCGGCGCGCGCGTGCGGCTGTCGGTCGCCGATTCGGGGCAGGGCATTTCCGCGGAACGCCTGCCGCATCTGTTCGATACGTTCAACCGGCCGGAAGGCGCGTCCGCGTCGCCGAAGCGCGGCCTCGGGCTCGGCCTGTCGATCGTGCGCAACATCGCGCGGCTGCATGGCGGCGAGGTTGCGGCCACGAGCGAAGGCGCCGGGCGCGGCACGACCGTGACGGTCATGCTGCCGGTGGAATGGGGCGCGGACAATCTGACCGGCCAGCCGTTGCGGCCGAGCGGCGCGTCGACGGCGGTTGCGCTCGACGGCCAGCGCGTGCTGGTGGTCGACGACGACGCGACGTCGCGCGCGAGTCTCGCGGCGGCGCTCGAAACGCTCGGCGCCCAGGTGTCGACCGCACAATCGGGTCGCGACGCGCTCGACGTGGTGGCGCGGCAGCCCCCGAGCGTCGTGCTGTCCGATCTCGCGATGCCGGACGGCGACGGCTTCTGGCTGCTCGACCACATCCGCCATTTGCAGAACGGCAGCGGGCGTCTGCCCGTCGTCGCGGTGACCGCGCACGCGGGCACGGCGGACCGGAACCGCGTGATGGCTGCCGGCTTCGACGCGTATCTGTGCAAGCCGGTCGACATGCCGACGCTGGCCAGCGTGATCGTCGACGTGGCGGGCGCCGGACGGCGCCGCTGACGCACGGCGGCCTCCGCAACACCCACCGGGAGGCACGATGAAGCGATCGAACAACACGCGGCGCGACGACGCCGGCGGCAAGCCGGCGCGCGCCGGGCGCATGCCGTTGAGCGTGCGGATCTCGTTTGCCGGCAACGCTTGCTTGCTGGTATCGGGCGTGCTCGCGGCGTTCTGCGGGTCGGCATGCACGCCGGCGCATGCGCAGGCGCCGCCTGCATCGTCCGTTCGTGTCGCGCCGGGCGTCGTCCGTCCCGGCGAGACCGCCGACGAGGCGGACATGACGCGGCGGCCCAACGGCATCGACGCGGAATTCGTCGACAAGGCGGGCATCGTCGGCAAGACGGAACTGCAGGCGAGCCAGCTCGCGCTCGATCGGTCGTCGAATCCGGACGTGAAGGCCTTCGCGCGCCGGATGATCGACGATCACGGTCGCGTCGCCGCGGATTTGCGCCGGCTCGGCGCGCAAAAAGGTTTGCCCGTGCAGACGCGCATGCTGGTCGATCCGGCGCTGACGGCCCTGCGAACCATGAATGGCGACGCATTCGACAAGGGGTACATCGCGCTGGCGGGATCGAACGCGCACGAGGCGGCGCTCAGGCTCTACGAAGCCGAAGCGCGCAACGGCCACGACCCGCAGCTTCGCGCATTCGCGGCCGACACGCTGCCGACGCTGAAGGCACATCTGGGCGCCGCGCGCGCGCTCGAGCGTTCGATCGCGGCCGCGCACTGATCCGCGATCAGTGCCGCCGCGTGTCGTTCTCGGGGCCGCCCGGCGACGCCTCGTACGGCGGCGAGTCGAGCGCCGTCTCGCCTTCCTCGATCAGCCAGTACGGCGATGCGCCGTAGTGCGCGTGCAGCGCCTCCGCCCACGCGGGATCGGCCATCGTCGGCCAGCGGTCCTTCTCGAAGCCCGGGGCGTCGCGCACCTGCTCGGTCGGCACGGGCAGCACGAAGCAGCGGCGCTCGACGTCGAGCGTCAGCACGCTCCACGGCACCGCGAGCAGCTTGTCGCCGATCCCGGCAAATCCGCCCGACGACACGACCGCGTACGCGATCCGGCCCGAGCGGATGTCGAGCATGATGTTCGTGACCTTGCCGATGTCATCGCCGTCGATCGTCAGCACGCGATCGTTTTCCAGCGTGCCGGCGGCCATTACGTCCGGCCCCGGCCCGCCGGCCGAACGGCCGCGGTCGCCGACAATGCGCGCCTGCGTGCGCGACGGTCTGTCCGTTGTCATCGCTTTTCTCCTGATCGAAGCGGCGCGGCGCATACGGCGCGCGGGCAGCGCGGTTGGGGTGGCCGCTCAGCGGCGGCGCGGCAGGGACACATCCTCGAGCGTATTCGCCAGCTCGTCGCGTGCCGGGCCGCCCGCGCGCGTCGCGATGTCGCCGAGCGACACCATCCCGACGATCTGGTGGTTGGCGTCGAGCACCGGCATCCGGTGCAGCTGTATGTCGGCCATCCGCTGCTGCACGTCGCCGACGCCGTCATCCTCGACGCACCACTGCACCGGTGCCGATGCGACCACTTTCACGGGGGTATCGGGTGGATGCCCGTGCGACAGCGCGCGTATCGCGAGGTCGCGGTCCGTCACGATCGCGACGAGCCCGCTGCCGTCGCACACCGGCAGCACGCCGATGTCGAAGCGCTGCATCAATTCGGCTGCATGGCGAATCGTGTCGGTGGGCGCGACGCACACTACGTCGCGCGACATGATTTCATTGACGCGATACATGAACGCCTCCTTCGTGAGGGAGACGATGCGGAAGCAGGACGCGTGCCGCGTTCAATCGACAGGCGCGAGACCTGCGCGGCCGTGCCACGGAGAAATTTGCCAGCCGGGTTGTACATCTTCCACGGCGGCAGCCGTGGCCGGGCCGCGTGCCGCGCTCAGTGGCCGACCCCCGTCATCACGACGATGGCGAGGACCAGCGCACTCTCGATCGCGGCCAGCGCTGCGACGCCCGCGGCGCCGCTGACTTCGTGCCATGCACGTTCAATGCGTTTCATCAGTTCACTCCGGTTGTGCCGGCCCGTCGCCACGCTGCCGCGCATCGCGGGCCGGGGTGCCGCCGTCAGCCGTGATCGCGGGGCGGTGGCGGGGCGTCGGGCGCGCGACGGTCGCGTTCGCCGGACGGCTTGCCGGGGTCGATGCGGGTCGCGCCGCCGACGGCGGGCGGATCGCTGGCCGGGAATGTCTCCTCGAGCCCTTCGTCGATGCGTTTCTCCGTCTTGTCTTCGGACGGCTTGCGCGACGCGGCCAGAGAGAGCGGGCCGGCGGCCGGTGACACGGCGCTGCGGCTGCCGGGGGCGGATGCGGTCATGATCGAACCTCCTTACGGGTACGACGGCCGCAAGCGCCGTGCCCGCGTGGCAGGGGCGGCATGACGCTTGCAGTCGTCGGGGCGGCCGGACGGGCGCAGATGCGGGCGGCCCGCCGCCGGTGTGGACGAGAGGACATCGTGATGATTGAACCCAGGAAAAGGATACGTTACGACGCGAACGTGTGCGGCGGCGATTTCCGCGATGTGCGCGAACGGTTCGACACGTGGAAGCGTGAATCGCGGATCCATCGGCCCGAGCGGCGCGTGTTCGACGGGAAGGACGAAGTCCGCGAGCTGAACCATACCGTCTACGCGGGGCCGGAAAGCGCGCAGCGGGCGCTGGTCGCGCGCTGCGCGCCGTCCGATCCGTTCGCGCTCGCGGTGCGGCTCGCCGCCGAAGGGCGCACCTTGTGGCTGGTGATGGCGGCATACGACGCATGACGGCGTGCGCGGTTGCGCCGCCGGGCAGGCACACCGGTTGCGTGCGCTCGCCGCGCCAATCGACACGCGCGAGCCGCCGCGCAGGAGTGACATGAGCATGCGATCCATGCTGCACCGACCCGAGCCGACGCCCGACGTCGATCCCGACCCGGCGCTGCCCGAGCACGACGATCCGTTCGATCCGCCTGTGCCCCCGGGGCTGCCGCAAGGCGATCCGCCGTCGCAGCCGCCGCCGATGCGAATGCCGGGCGGGCGCAGCCAACCACGGCCGGCCGCGCGATCACTGAAAGGAGGACCATCATGGACATTCACGTGCAATCGCCCGACAAGCGCGCGATCGCCCAGGTGCTGGGCCGCTATTTCGAGTCGCGTTCGCTGCGCTATCACATCGAGGAGCTGCCGGGCGGCGTGCTGCATATCGGTTTTCGCGCGAGCGGGCGCCCGGTCGCCGTCACCGTGTCGTTCGACGACACCGCCTACGACACCTACACGCACTGGGACGCGAGCCAGAAGCAGCTTGCGCTCGGGCGTCTCGCCGACGGCTTCTCGCGCATGATGGCGAAGCGCAGTCCGGCCGCGCTGGCCGGCGACTATCACGTCGAGCGTTTCTGATTCCGCAATCCTGCGCCCGTTCGTACCGGAAACCGGCAAAGTGCCCGTGCTCAACGGGCGCTTTGCGGCTACGCGCGCGTCGCGTAGGATGTTCACAATTCAGCGCACGCTACGTTCGCGCCGTCGGCTGCCTGCCGTTGCAGCCGATCGGGATGCGACGCGCTTTCCCTCTGGTTCGTTTCATGCAACCGACGGAGACCGCCTTGATGACCGTTGCCCGCCCGTTGTTGTCGCCCGGCGCTCGCCGGTTCGTGTCCGGCCTGTCGGCCTTCGCCGCGCTCGCAGCGGCGGGTGCGCGCGACGCGTCGGCGCAGACGCCTTCGCCGCTCGGCGAATGGCAATACTCGGCGGGCGTTCCGCTGCAGAAACTGTTCAGTCCGACGGTCCCGACGTGGCAGGTCAGCGTCGGCGCGGCGATGACGCTCCAGCCGCGCTACGCGGGCTCCGACCGCTACCGCGTGATGGGCGGCCCGAATGTGGACGTGCGCTATCGCGACCTGTTCTTCCTGTCGACGGGCGAGGGGCTCGGCGCGAACGTGCTGCGCGGGCCCAACTGGCGCGTGAGCCTGTCGGTCGGCTATGACCTCGGGCGCCGCTCGGCCGACGACCTCGACCACCTGAACGGGCTCGACAACATCAATGCGGCGCCGGTGATGAAGCTCGCGGCCGATTACGTGATCTCGAAGGAATTTCCGCTCGTGCTGCGCGCGGATGTCCGGCGCAGCATCGGCGGCTCGAACGGCTGGGTCGGCGATTTCTCCGCGTACATGCCGATGCCGGGCAGCAACGAACACTTCTTCTGGTTCGCCGGGCCGACGGTGTCGTTCGCCGATTCGCGCTACATGAACAGCTGGTTCGGCGTGAACGCGGGGGCGTCCGCCCGTTCGGGGCTGCCGACCTATTCGTCGGGCGCGGGGATGAAGTCGTTCGGTGCGGGCGTGACGATGGTCTGGTTCATCGACAAGCACTGGTTCGTGACGATGGACGGCGCGATCGAACAGCTCGTCGGCCGTGCAAGGCGCAGCCCGGTCACGCAGCAGTCGACGAACGGCGTGTTCGACATGTCGGTGAATTACCAGTTCTGAACCGGACCGGCGGGGGCAGCCGTGCGCGGCGCGGCATGCGGCATTTTTCGTCACATTTGATATGATTCCGACCTGTACAAACGTACAGTGATCGATCCCCGTGACGCCTGCATCGCCGACGCCCCCGGCGTTTTACTACCTGACCAATTTCGAACGCGCGCTGGCGTGGCTCGGCGAGCGTTACGACGACCTGCTCGATGCGCGCGAACACGCGTTCCTTCGGGATTTCGCGCAGCTGCCGAAAGCGTCGCGCGCGTTGCTCGTGCGGATGCTGATGCGCAGCGGGTCCGACTTCCGCGCGAGCAAGCTCGTGTACGACGAGATCGGTAGCACGCTCGACGCGGCCGCGCCGCTCGTCGAGCTCGGCTGGGTCGATCCGGCGCCCGCGCTTACGCTCGACGAACTGTTCGCGCTGTCGACCAAGGCCGATCTCCTGAAGGTGTTCCCGTCGCTCGCCGCGCACGCGGGCGAGCGCAAACCCGACTGGCTCGAGCGGCTGCGGCCCGCGCATGACGTGGCGCAGCCGCTCGACGCTTGGTGCGCGCAGGCCGACGATCGCGTGCTGCGCGTGACGGTCGGCGCGCTGTGCGACCGGTTGCGATTGATGTTCTTCGGCAATCTTCATCAGGACTGGAGCGAATTCGTGCTCGCCGATCTCGGCGTGTTCCAGTACGAAAGCGTGCCGTTCGCGCCGTCGTCGCGCGCGTTCCAGCAGCGCGACGACATCGAGACGTATCTTGCGCTGCAGACCTGCCGCGAAGCACTCGATGCGTGGCCCGACGACCTGCCGTTCGACGCGCTGCTGCAGGCGATCGACGCGGTCGGCTGCGTACAGCCGTGGCTCGCGACGCGCCGCGCGAAGCTGCTGTTCGCGCTCGGGCAGACCTGCGAGCGCCGCGCCGACTGGACCGCCGCGCTCGACGCGTATGCGCGCAGCGCGTGGCCGGGCAGCCGGCACCGGCGCATTCGCGTGCTCGAACGCTGCGGACGCGACGACGATGCGCTCGCGCTGGCGCTCGACGCGCGCAACGCCTTCGAAAGCGACGAGGAGCGTCAGCGCGTCGAGCGGATGCTGCCGCGCCTGCAGCGCCGTCTCGGGCAGCGGGTCGAACGCGCGGGCAGCGCGCCGGACGTGCCGCGCGAGACGCTCGTGCTCGCGCGCCCCGACGCATTCGTCAGCGTCGAATACGCGGTGCGCGACCACCTTGCACGGCCCGACGCGCCGGTTCACTACGTCGAGAACACGCTGATCAATTCGTTGTTCGGGTTGCTGTGCTGGGAGCCCGTGTTCGCGGCCGTGCCCGGCGCGTTCTTTCACCCGTTTCAGCGCGGCCCGGCCGACCTGCACGCGCCCGATTTCGCGGTACGCCGCACCGACGCATTCGCCGCGTGTTTCGCGCAACTCGATTCGGGTGCGTACCGCGACACGATCCGCCGGCACTACGCGACGAAGACGGGGCTGCAATCGCCGTTCGTGTTCTGGGGCGTGCTGACCGACGAACTGCTCGACGAGGCGCTGGCATGCCTGCCGGCCGAGCACCTGCGGCTGTGGTTCACGCGCCTGCTCGCCGATATCCGCGGCAATCGCTCGGGGCTGCCCGACCTCGTCCGTTTCTGGCCCGGCGAGCGGCGCTATGAACTGATCGAGGTGAAGGGCCCCGGCGACCGGCTGCAGGACAACCAGACGCGCTGGCTCGCGTACTGCATCGCGCACGGCATGCCGGTGCGCGTCGTCGATGTCGAATGGGCGGGCGCGGGCGTCCGCCAGGACGAGGCGGCGGGGTTGTCCGCATGAGCTATGTCGTCGCGGTGCGGGCGATGTGCGAGTTCACCGCGCGGCGCGGCGATCTCGACTTGCGCTTCACGCCCGCGCCGACCGCGCTCGAAGGCATCGCGGGTCATGGCGCCGTCACGTCGAAGCGCGGCGCACGCTACGAAACCGAGATCGCGCTGACCGGCACGTGGGGCACGCTCACCGTGCGCGGGCGCGCGGACGGCTACGATCCCGTCGCGAACCGGCTCGAGGAGATCAAGACCTATCGCGGCAGCCTCGACGCGATGCCGGCCAATCATCGCGCGCTGCACTGGGCGCAGGCGAAGGTCTATGCGCACCTGATGTGCGACGCGCGCGGCCTCGCGGAAATCGACGTCGCGCTCGTGTATTTCGACGTCGTGTCGGAGCGCGAGACCGTGCTGACGGAGACGCTCGGCGCAAGCGCGCTCGCCGCGTTCTTCGCCGAGCAGTGCGAGTGCTTCGTCGGCTGGGCCGAGCGCGAGACCGCGCATCGCGCGGCGCGCGATACGGCGCTGCGCGCGTTGACGTTTCCGCACGGGCAATTTCGCAGCGGTCAGCGCGAGCTGGCCGTGTCCGTCTACCGGGCGGCGCGCGACGAACGCTGCCTGATGGCGCAGGCGCCGACCGGCATCGGCAAGACGCTCGGCACGGTGTTCCCGCTGCTGAAGGCGTGCGGCGAGGGCGAGCTCGATCACGTGTTCTTCCTGACCGCGAAGACGCCCGGCCGGGCGCTCGCGCTCGAAGCGGCGACCACGCTCGGCGCCGGCACGCCGGCGCTGCCGCTGCGCGTGCTGGAGCTCGTCGCGCGCGACAAGGCGTGCGAGCATCCGGATCGCGCGTGTCACGGCGAATCGTGCCCGCTCGCGCAAGGCTTCTACGATCGGTTGCCGGCGGCGCGCGACGCGGCGATCGACGCCGGGCTGCTCGATCGCGACACCGTGCGCGAGGCGGCCCTCGCGCATGACGTCTGTCCGTACTACCTCGCGCAGGAGCTTGCGCGCTGGTCGGACATGATGATCGGCGACTACAACTACTACTACGACGGCAGCGCGATGCTGCATACGCTCGCGCAGCAGAACCAGTGGCGTGTCGGCGTGCTCGTCGACGAGGCGCACAACCTGCTCGATCGCGCCCGCAAGATGTACAGCGCATCGCTCGACCCGTTCGCGTTCGCGGCCGCGCGCGAGGCCGCGCCCACGGCACTGCGCAAGGCGTTCGACCGGCTCGCGCGCGCGTGGGGCACGCTCAATCGCGCACAGGCCGAGCGCTACGCGGCGTATCCGGAGATTCCGGGGCCGATCGTGACGGCCGTGCAGAACCTCGTCGCGGCGATCGGCGAACACCTGACCGATGCGCCGCGTGCGAACGGCGATGCGCTGTTGCGCTTTCATTTCGAGGCGATCCAGTTCGGTGTGCTCGCCGACGCGTTCGACAGCGCGTCGATCTTCGACGCGACGCTGCACGGCGAGCCGCTGCCGCGCCAGTCCGGGCTCGACGGCGTCGCGCCGGCCGCGCGGCGGCGCCGTATCCAGTCGACGCTGTGCGTGCGCAACGTGATTCCGGCCGGCTTTCTCGCGTCGCGCTACGAAGCCGCACGCGCGACCGTGCTGTTTTCCGGCACGCTGAGCCCGTTTCATTTCTATCGCGACACGCTCGGACTGCCGGCCGACACGGGCTGGCTCGACGTCGACGGACCGTTCCGTGCCGAGCAACTGACCGTGCGCGTCGCGAGCCACGTGTCGACGCGCTGGCGCGACCGCGATCGTTCGCTCGAACCGATCGTGGACCTGATCGCCGCGCAATATGCGACGCGGCCCGGCAACTACCTCGGTTTTCTCAGCAGCTTCGACTATCTCGGGCGCGTCGTCGCGCTGATGCAGACGCGCCACCCGGACGTGCCCGTATGGGCCCAGGCGCCCGGCATGGCCGAAAGCGAGCGCGACGCGTTTCTCGCGCGCTTCGACGCGGGCGGGCGCGGGGTCGGCTTCGCGGTGCTGGGCGGCGCGTTCTCGGAGGGCGTGGATCTCGTCGGCGAGCGGCTGATCGGCGCGTTCATCGCGACGCTCGGGCTGCCGCAGGTCAACGACGTCAACGAACAGATGCGGCGCGCGATGGATGCGCGTTTCGGCAACGGATACGACTACATGTATCTGTACCCGGGCTTGCAGAAGGTCGTGCAGGCGGCCGGGCGCGTCATCCGCACCGAACACGACGAGGGCGTCGTGCATCTGATCGACGATCGTTACCGGCGGCGCGAGGTGCGCGATCTGTTGCCGAGGTGGTGGCGGATCGGGTGACCTGCCGGACGGGTGTCGTGCGCCCGCTTGCGCGAATTCCTAAAGCACGTTCAGCATCGCGAGCGCGGCTTCCTGCAGATGCGGCAGCACGCGCCGCACGGCCGCGTCGGTCGACTCCGCACCGATCGGCATGTTCGTGCTCAGCGCGGCGACGACTTCGCCGTGACGGTTCTTCAGCGGCACCGCGATGCCGCGCACGCCGACCTGCAGTTGCTGCTCGATCACCGCGAAGCCCGCGTCGCGCGCGTGGTCGACCTGTTCGAGCAGGCGTGCCTTGTTGGTGATGGTGTGCGGCGTGAACGGCGCGAGTTCGGTGGCGTCGAGCCACGCGCGGACGGCCTCGCGATCCGGATGATGCGCGAGCAGCACGACGCCCGGCGACGTCAGCGGGGCGGGCACGCGCGCGCCGAGCACGAAGCCGGTCGTCATCACGCGCGACACGCCGTTGCGGGCGATGAACACGAGTTCCCAGCCATCGAGCACGCTCACGTACGCCGATTCGTTCAGCGACGCGCTCAGCTGCTGCAGATAGGGCTGGACCGTGCGCGGCAGGCGCGCCGAGTCGAAGTACGACCAGCCGACCCGCAGCACGCGCGGCGTGAGGCCGTACAGCTTGCCGTCGGTGTACACGTAGCCCAGCGATTCGAGCGTCAGCAGGTAGCGTCGCGCGGCCGTGCGCGTGAGACCGGTGCGGGCAGCCGCCTGGGTGGGCGTCATCCGCGCGTGCTGGCTGTCGAATGCTTCGAGGATCATCAGGCCCTTTTCGAGGCCGGCAATCCAGTCGCGTCGGTCGAGGTCGGGCTTTTTCATCGTCGGTGGCGCACGGGTGGGCGCGCGGTGTTCGCGCGGGAATGCGCGATTATCGCGCAGTCCAACAGCGTGCGAAAGCGATCGACGGACGTGCGATGGGCGACGAAGAGGGGGAATGTGCCGGGCGGCGACGGTACGGCCGGTCAGAACCGGTGGCCGCTGTCCTTGTTCGCCAGGGGGCGTCCGGTGAATGCGGGGGAGGCAGGATACGCGGCGCGGACATCGTCCACGCCGCATCCGGATCGACGTTACTCGCTGCTCGTCCACTCGACGTTCGCCCCGACCGAACGCAGGTTTTCGACGAAGTGCGGGTGCGCGCGGCGGATCGGCAGCGCGTTCATGATTTCGGAGCGCCCTTCGATGCTGGCGGCCACCATCAGCAGCGCGATCGCGACGCGGATGATGTACGGGCTCTCGACGCGCGCCGGCGTCAGTTGCAGCCCGCCGAACGTGATCAGCCGGTGCGGGTCGGACAGCAGCACGTGCGCGCCGAACTTCGACAGTTCGCCGGACCAGCCGAGCGCGCCGTCGTAGACCTTGTTCCAGAACATCGCGCTGCCTTCCGCGCGCACGCCGAGCGCGATGAAGATCGGCAGCAGGTCGACCGGCAGGTACGGCCACGGCGCGGCTTCGACCTTGGTCAGGATGTTCTGCGTGAACGGCCGCCGCACGCGCAGCGGGCCGTCGCGTTCCGCGCGCGACCAGCCGTCGCGGTGCGTGACGGTCACGCCGAACTTCGCGAATGTGCGGTCGATCAGCGGGAAATGCTCCGGCGACGAGTTGCGCACGGTGATGTCGCCGCCCGTGATCGCGCCGAGCGCGAGGAACGTCGCGATTTCGTGGAAATCCTCCGCGAAGCGGAATTCGCCGCCGCCGAGCTTGCCGCCGCCCGTCACGCACAGGCGCGACGTGCCGATGCCTTCGATCGCGACGCCGATCATCGCGAGGAACTGGCAGAACTCCTGCACGTGCGGCTCGGACGCCGCATTCATCAGCGTGGACGTGCCACCTGCCGCCGTCGCACACAGCGCGAAGTTTTCGGTGGTGGTCACCGATGCGTAGTCGAGCCAGTGATCGTTGGCGGTCAGCGGGCCGTCGGCACGGACGATCAGCGAATCGGGCGTGCGCTGGATGTGCGCGCCGAAGCGCTCGAACACTTCGACGTGCGGATCGATTTCGCGCACGCCGAGCGTGCAGCCCTTCACGTCGTTCTCGAGGCGCGCGACGCCGAAGCGCGCGAGCAGCGGCGGAATCAGCATGATCGACGAGCGCATCGCCTCGGGCAGGCGGTGCACGGCCGGGTCGAACGTCGTGTTGCGATGGTGGAGATCGAGAATGCCTGTCGCGAAGTCGACCGACACGTCGCTGCCGAGCGTGCGGAAGATGTCGAGGATCTTGCGCACGTCGGTGATGTCAGGCACGCCGACGAGGCGCAGCGGCTGATCGGTCAACAGGGTGGCGCACAGAATCGGCAGGACGGCGTTCTTGTTCGCGGAAGGCTTGATGTCCCCGCGCAGCGGAGTGCCGCCGTGGACGATGAGATTCGACATGATATGGGGGCGTATCTGTGACTGACGTAGGCCCATATGATGCCATTGGTCGGCGGGTGGCGTGGAATGTTCAGAGGGGAAAAAGGGCTTCTGCCCGCGGGATTGACCGTGTTTGACGTTGGGCGGGGCGCGATCCCCTTGCTCGGCCGGGGACGGCAGCCGGTGCGGAAATGGCCGGCGCGCATCGCGGCCGGCCATCCGGTCATGGCCTCACTGCGCCGCCCGCATCCGCGCGGCGACCACCAGCGAGATCAGGCAGCCCACCGCGAGATAGCCGGCGACGAGGTGCCACGATCCGCCGGCCATGCTGACCAGCGCCACCGCGATGAACGGCGTGAACCCGCCGCCGACGACGCTCGCGAACTGATAGCCGACGCCCGCGCCGCTGTAGCGGTATTCCGCGCCGAACAGCTCGGTGAAGAGCGGCTGCTGGACGCTCACGACCATGTCGTGCGCGGCGTTCGCCAGCAGGATCGAGAAGACCACGATCCACGCGATCGAGCGCGATTCCAGCGCGACGAAGAACGGCACCGCCGACGCGAGACCGATCAGCGCGCCGATCAGGTAGATGCGGCGCAGGCCGAAGCGGTCGGCGAGCCACGCGAAGCACGGGATCGTCACGCAGCTCACCGCGCCGACCAGCAGGCCGATGTTCAGGAACAGGTCGCGTGACATCCCGAGGTTCGACGTCGAATAGCTGAGCGCGAACGCAGTGACGATATACATCGTGAACAGCTCGGCGAGCCGCAGCGCGACGATCAGCAGGAACGCCTTCGGATGGCGCGTCAGCGCTTCCAGCACCGGCAGGCGGAGCTTGCGGTTGCCGTGCTCGACCTTCTCGACGAACTCCTGCGACTCGTCCATGCTCTTGCGGACCCACAGCCCGATCAGCACCAGCACGATGCTGAACACGAACGGCAGGCGCCAGCCCCACGACTTGAACGCGGCCTCGCCGAGCGTATGGCTCAGGATCGACACGATCCCCGTCGCCAGCACGAGGCCGACGCCGTAGCCGACCTGCACGCCGCTGCTGTAGAACGCCTTCTTCTGCTTCGGCGCGCTCTCGACGGCCATCAGCGCCGCGCCGCCCCATTCGCCGCCGACGGCGAAGCCCTGGATCGCACGCATCAGCACCAGCAACACGGGCGCCCACCAGCCGATCGTCGCGAAGCTCGGCAGCAGGCCGATCGCGACGGTCGACAGCCCCATCAGCATGACGGTCAGCACGAGCATCCGCTTGCGGCCGAGCCGGTCGCCGTAATGGCCGAACACGACGCCGCCGAGCGGGCGGAACAGGAAGCCGACGCCGAAGGTCGCGAACGCCGCGAGCGTGCCCATGGTCGGGCTGACTTTCGGAAAGAATTCGGAATTGAAGACGAGTGCGGCGACGATCCCGTACAGCAGGAAGTCGTACCAGTCGACGACGGCGCCGACGAAGCTGCCGATCGCGGCCTTGCGCGCCTGGCTGCGCGCGCGGGTGCCGACGGCGGCGTCGAGGGTGTCGAAGGTTGGGGTCATGGCGATGTCTCCTGGCACGGCGCATCGTGGAATCGTGGCGGCGCCGCGTCCGATGCTGCATTGAAGTCGATGAGTGAACGGAGAATAGGGCGCACGCCGCACGGCGGCAATTGGCCGATCGGCCAAAATGCGCGATTATCGTTCAGTCGTGTGCGATTATCGAACGCTTTCCGGGTTTGCACTAGGCGCGACACCCATATCCCGTTCAGCCAGGGTGTGCCGCCGTGAACGATCTGGTTAAAATCGGGACCATCAAAACCTCGTCCGAATCGGGCGGATGTCCGGCCGTCACATCGGCCGGGCGTGCCGCGCGAGCCGGGCGTCATCCCCATCGACCGCATGCCTCCGGAGACTGGAATGCCCGGCAATTCCCACCCCCTGTCCAGCGATACGCCGCCCGTTGCCGATCCGGCCGCCAATCCGCTCGGGATGGCCGGACTCGAATTCGTCGAGTTCGCGGCGCCGGTGCCGGACGCGCTCGCGCAACGTTTCGAGCAGCTCGGGTTCAAGGCGATCGCGCGCCATGTGAGCAAGAACGTCACGCTGTACCGGCAGGGACAGATGCAGTTCCTGATCAATGCCGAACCCGATTCGTTCGCCGCGCGCTATGCGGAGGAATACGGGATGGGCGTCTGCGCGATCGGGCTGCGCGTGGCGAGCGCGCGCCGCGCGTTCGAGCGTGCGATCGAGCTCGGCGCGTGGGCGTTCGAGGGCGAGCGGATCGGGGTCGGCGAGCTGAAGATTCCCGCGATCCAGGGGATCGGCGATTCGCACCTTTATTTCGTCGACCGCTGGCGCGGGCGGGACGGCCAGCGCGGCGGCGTCGGCGACATCTCGATCTTCGACATCGATTTCCGGCCGATCGACATCGCGACCGCGCATACCGATGTCGAGTGCGTCGGCACGGGCCTGCAGCAGGTCGATCACTTCACGCAGACGGTCGGCGCGGGGCGCATGCGCGAGTGGCTGGACTTCTATCACGACCTGCTGCACTTCCGCGAAATCCATGAAATCGACGCGCACTGGCATGTGTCGGAAGAATCGCGCGTGATGGTGTCGCCGTGCGGCGCGGTGCGGATTCCGGTCTACGAGGAAGGCACGCGGCGCACCGAGCTGATGCACGCGTATCTGCCCGACCACCCGGGCGAAGGCGTCCAGCACGTTGCGCTCGCGACCGACGACATCCTGGCGAGCGTCGATGCGCTGCGTGCGAACGGTGTCGAATTCATCGAACCGCCTGCGCGCTATTACGACGAAGTCGATGCGCGGCTGCCGGGGCACGGCGTCGATCTCGACGCGCTGCGCCGCCGTGCGGTGCTGGTCGACGGCGAGATCGGCAGCGACGGCGTGCCGCGCCTGTTCTTCCAGACCTTCGTGAAGCGCCGGCCCGGCGAGATCTTCTTCGAGATCGTGCAGCGGCAGGGGCACCACGGATTCGGGGAAGGGAACCTCGCGGCGCTGGCCCGCGCCCGCGACGCCGGCTGAGCGGCAGGCGCAGGATCGTGACCGCGGAATCAGCCGCCGCGTAACCTCAAGCGCCCACGGCCGGCACGCGGTTCGGCGCCGGGTCGTTCGGCGCCTTGAGCACGCACGCGGTGCCGCCCGGCGTGTACATCGACACGACGCAGCGGTTGCATGACGTGCAGCCCGACTGCGCGAGCCGGCCGTCGTGCAGGCCGTTCACGAAATCCGGCTCGAACACGAGCGCGCGGGCAAGCGCCACCGCGTCGAATCCTTGGCGCATCGCCAGCGCGACGTTCTCGCGGGAACGCACCCCGCCGAGATATGCGAGCGGCATCCGGACGGCCGCGCGCACCTGCTTCGAATGTTCGAGGAAATACATCTCCCGAAACGCGCCCATCTTCGGCTCGGTGAGCTTCTGCAGCGCCATCGCGGCGCGCACGATCGCGTTGTCGGCGTTCGCGCGCGCATCGCCGGGCAGCGGGCTGCCGAACAGTTGCCACACCGACTCGACGTTCATCCCGCCGCTCAGCACGAGCAGATGCGCGCCCTCGGCCTCGAGCCGCCGCGCGATTTCGCACGCGTCGTCGGCGGTTCCGCCGCCGCGCACGCCTTCGGTCACGCCGATCTTGCAGACCACGGCAAGATCGCGGCCGACCGCGTCGAGCACGCGGCCCAGCACCTCGACGGGAAACGCCGCGCGGCGCGCCGCATCGCCGCCGTACGCGTCGCGACGACAGTTGTACAGCGGCGACAGGAACTGGCTCAGCAGATAACCATGCCCCATGTGGATCTCGACCGCGTCGAAGCCCGCGTCGCGCGCATGTCGCGCCGCCCGGGCGAATTCGTCGGCGATCGCGGTCATCTGGTCGCGCGTCATCGCCTGCTTCAGGAAACGGCCGCTCATCACGCCGACCTTGTTGAAGCCGCCCGATGCGCTCAACGGCCGTTTCGTCGACAGCGACGGCAGGAACGTGAAGGAGCCGCCATGCGTGATCTGCGCGGACGCCGCCGCGCCGTGACGATGGACCGCGTCGGTCAGCGCGCGGAATTGCCGGACCGTCGGCGCATCGAGCCGCGCCTGGTCGACGAACGTGCGGCCGTCGTCGCTGACCGCACAGTACGCGACGGTCGTCAGCGCGGCGCCGCCTGCGGCGATGCGCTCGTGAAACCCGACGAGCGCGCGCGACGGCACGCCGTTCGGCGTCATCCCTTCGTTGGTCGCGGATTTGATCAGGCGGTTGCGCAGCGTCAGCGGGCCGATCTGCAGCGGGCTGAATGCGGTATCGAGCGTGACGGGTTCCATGTCGGGCGGGCGTCGGGAATGGGCACGGCGACCATTGTGCTGAGTCGGCGCGGGGCTGCATCGTCCACGTGGACGACCCGCCGCCGCGGCCGTGCCCGCACCGCCTACTCGGCCGTGCCCAGCTTGCGCGCCTGACGACGCATCCCGTCGAAGATCGCATCGGCCACGTCCGCCGGGAAATCCGCCGGAATCCGCGACGCGACGGCGGCGATCGCCGGTTCGGTGCGCGCGGCCACGTCGGCCATGGCCGCGCGCACGTCGTGTTCGGTCAGACCGACGCGCGCGCCTTGCGCGATCCAGTGACGCGGCTGGATGTCGCCGATCACGTAATGGCGATTCTTCCCGCACACGGCCATCGCGAGCCGTGCGCGTCGCGGCGGCAGCTGGTTGCGTCGCGTGCCGATGATCGGATGCGCGGACAGCACGTCGTACAGCGGCGTGCTGCGATACGTATTGCCCGGCAGGTGCGCGATGCTGAAATTCTTCGCGTGGCCGTCGATGGCCGCGAGCACCCAGAACACGAGCTGCGTGACGAAGAAATTCCTCCGGTCCTGCGCGGCATCGGCGGAATTCGCAAGGATGCCCATGATTGTCGCGATGCCCGGGCCGCCGTCGGATTCGTATTTGGCGCCCGACGGCGTGCCGGTCGCCTGGCACATGTCCTCCTGCGGCAGCCGCAGGATCCACGTGCCGTCGCGGGACGGGCGGCGGTCGAAGCGCTCGACGATCAGCGCCTTCTGGTCGTCGAACCGGCCGATGTCGCACGCGGCGACGGGCAGGCCGTACGCGGCGACGATCTTCGAGCACAGCCATTCGTTCTCGACCGACGTGCGCATGTCGGCCTGCATGTTTCCGACACGCCCCAGCGGCAGCTTGAAGATATGCGTGGTCGGCGTGCTGCCCGCCGGCAGCAGCCAGCGCTTGCCGTCGCGCAGCAGCGCGGTCTTTTCCTGCGCGCCGGCGATCGAGAGGCGCAGCTCGCCGTCCGGCTCCGCGTGGCCGGGCAGCGGCGCGGCGGTCGCGTGGCGCAGCACGTCGGCCACGGCCGCGTCGTCGAGCGCGGTGCCGTCGATCGATTCGAGGTCGACCGGGGTTTCGTCGGGTGGCAGCAACTGCAGCGCCCCGACGCAATCGCGGCCGATCGACGCGAGCAGTTCGAACGGCGCCGTCGACCCGAGCCGGTAGCGCTGCGCGATGCGGCGGCGGATCGGCTGGCTGTCCGGCAGCAGGTTGTCGAAGTAATCGGCGACGATCGCGCCCTGATGCGGCTGGTTGCCCGGCGTGAACGGCAATGACAGCGACAGCGGACGGCCTTGCGGATCGTCGACCCACGCCGGCAGATAGATGAGGCGCTCGACGCCGCGCCGGACTTCCCAGTATCCGACCGGGATGCCGTTCATCCAGAGGTCGAGGCGGTCATGGCGGGGGCGGCGGGCCATCGTCACCAGTCCTCCCGCGTGGGGTTCCGGGACTTGCCCGGTGTCGCCGCGGCAGGCCGTTTCCGCGCGGCGGCGGATGGAGCCTTCGCGGCGGCCGGCGGGCGGGCCGGCACATCCGACGAACCAGACGAGCCGGATGACCGGCCGCGCGCGGCCGGTGCGCGCTTGAGCGCAGGCTTGGTGTCCTCGGGCGCCGCTGTGTCGTCCGGGGTGCCCGGCACGAGCGTCAGGCGAACGCCGAGCACGTTCAGCACCTTGAAAAGCCGTTCGATGCTGACCGCGGACGGATTGGCTTCGAGCTGCGCGTACGACTGTTGCGTCACGCCGAGGCGGGCGGCGAGCTGCGCCTGCGTGAGCCCCGCCGACTTCCGGAAGCCGACGAGGATCGGGCGCAACTGGCTCAAGGTCTGGACTGGGAATGCCATGGGCTCTCCGCGAAATGACAGGCGATCGCTTGTAATCGAAAAATACAGTCTATGGTATGTATCGTCAAAATACAAACTTTAGACTGTAATTCACAAAAACAAACGATAGCCTGTCAGGCGGAAACCCGCGGTCGATGAAAGGGCAGCGCGCTCGTCCGCTCGGTATCACGCCGCTCGCAGCGGGCTGGCGTGGGCGGCGCGCGCGCTTTCCGGATCGTCGTCGCCGAGCGGGATGAACGCCATGATTTCCAGGTCGTGCCCCGACAGCGCCGGCAGCCGGAACGGGCTCGACAGCACGTTCAACCGCCGTACGCCGAGGTCGCGCAGGATCTGCGATCCGATCCCCGTCACGCGGCCGTCGCGGCGGGCGTGGCCGGCGGGCGTTCGCATCGCGTCGCCGCGCATGTCGCAGTCGAGCAGCACCGCGACGCCGCAGCCGGCCGCATCGATCCGCTGCAGCGCCGCGTGCAGCGGCCAGGAATGCGCGGACGGCTCCGCGTCGAGCAGGTCGAGCAACGAGTGGCATTCGTGCACGCGCGTCAGCACGGGCGTCGACGGATCGGGCTCGCCTCGCACCAGCGCGAGATGCGGCGCGCCGTGCACGGTGTCGCGATATTCGATCGCGCGGAATCGGCCCCACGGCGTATGCAGCGGCCGTTCGCCGACACGTTCGACGAGCGACTCGTGCTCGCGGCGGTAATGGATCAGGTCCGCGATCGTGCCGATCTTCAGCCCGTGATGCGCGGCGAACGTCTTCAGTTCGGGCAGCCGCGCCATCGTGCCATCGTCGTTCATCACCTCGCAGATTACCGACGCGGGCGTGAGCCCGGCAAGCGCCGCGAGATCGCAGCCGGCCTCGGTGTGCCCCGCGCGCACCAGCACGCCGCCCGGGCGCGCGGCGATCGGAAACACGTGGCCGGGCTGCACGAGATCGTCGGGGCGCGCGCCTGCGCGGACCGCCGCGCGGATCGTCCGCGCGCGATCGGCTGCGGAAATCCCGGTCGTCACGCCTTCGGCCGCCTCGATGCTGACGGTGAACGCAGTGCCGAACGGCGTGCCGTTGCGATCGGCCATCGGCGGCAGGCGCAATTGCTCGCAACGCTCGCCGGTCAGCGTCAGGCAGATCAGCCCGCGCCCGAAGCGCGCCATGAAGTTGATCGCGTCGGGCGTCACGTGATCGGCCGCGATCACGAGGTCGCCTTCGTTTTCGCGATCCTCTTCGTCGACGAGCAGGACCATCCGTCCCGCGCGCAGCTCGTCGACGATTTCCAACGTGCTGGCGAGCGTCATTGCACCTCCGTCGCGTCGAATGCGCGGCGCAGCGCATCGGCGCCGAAGGTCAGCGCGCGATCGGCCGCGTCGACCGCGCCGAGCATGCTCGCGAAGCCGTGCAACTGGCCCGGCCAGCGCACGAGCGAGACCGGCGTGCCGGCCTGCGCGAGACGCAATGCGTACGCTTCGGCCTCGTCGCGCAACGGATCGAATTCCGCGCTCACGATCGTGGCCGGCGCCGCGCCCGACAGATCCGCCACGACGAGCGGGCTCGCGAGCGGCGATGCGCGGTCGGCGTCGTCGTCGAAATACTGGCGCTTGAACCAGCGCATCGCGTCCGCCGTCAGGAAATAGCCTTCGCCGAGCGATTCGTATGACGGATGCTCGGTCGCGCAATCGACGACCGGATACAGCAGCAACTGGTGCGCGATCGCGATGCCCGAGCCGCGCAACTGCAATGCGGCGACCGCGGCCAGGTTGCCGCCGGCGCTATCGCCGGCCACAGCGATCGCACCGGCGCGCGCACCGAGATCGCGCGCACTGGCGGCGGCCCAGCGCACGGCATCGCATGCGTCCTGCGCGGCCGCCGGGAAGCGCGCTTCGGGCGCGAGCCGGTAATCGACCGACAGCACGAGCGTGCGCGCCCGTGCGGCAAGACTGCGGCACAGGTTCGCGTGCGAGTCGATACCGCACGCGACGAAGCCGCCGCCGTGGAAAAACACGGTCAGCGGCAACGGCCCGTCGGCATCGGGCCGATACAGCCGAGCGGACAACTGACGACCCGGTGCCGGGATCTGCCAGTCCTCCTCGGCGGCAATCGCGTCGCCGGGCGCGAACGCGCTGCCGCCGGCGAGGCTCGCGCGGTACGCGGGCACGGTCAGTTGATCGAAATCGATCGCGGGCGCTTGGGCGAGCGCGGCGAGCAGCGCCTGCGCCTGAGGGTCGAGCGGCATTGGAACTCCTGTCTGAATCGGATCCGGTCTGAATCAGGTAAACCCGCATCGCGGTTTTCCCTGAGCCCGCGCCGGACGCTTGTCGGCACGGCCTGACGGGCATTCCAGCGCAGCGGGCAGGGCGCCACATCATCCGATCGGACGATGGTTCGCGCGTCCGATTGGCCAAAGCTCACCATTCAGTGAATGTCCCGATGACGCCGGAATTAAGACGCGTCTTAATCATGGCGGCGCGGATGAATCGCACCGACCACAAGTTGCATGGAGGATGGAGCGTGCTGATGGAGACGAGATGGGCTCCGCAAGAGAGCCAGTCAACAAGCGAGGAGGCCGACATCGGCGTCGCGGATTTCAGCGAGCTGATGGCGCGCATCTACCAGGGACCGTTGGAAACGCCGCCGTGGGCGGGGGCGCTCGAGCTGGTTCGCCGGTTGCTGCAGGCCAACTACGTGACGCTGATCTTGCGCGCGGCCGCGAGCGACCGCCGCGCGCCGCTGTCCGTGCACGCGTCGGAGTACGGCCCGGTCGTGCCGGGTGACGGCGAGGCGTCGTACAACAACTACTACTATTCGCTCGATCCGTTCGTCGGCCTGCCGGCCGATCGCGTGGTCACGGTCGACGACGTGTTCGGCGACACGGGCTGGCTGTCGAGCGAGTTGTACAAGCAGTTCCTGAAGCCGCAGGACGTGCGCTACATCCTCGGCGCGGACCTGCGCACGCCGTCGGGCGTCGAGTGCCGGTTCCGCGTGTGCCGCAACCATGCGTCGAAGCAGTTCTCCGCGCGCGACAAGGCGATCTGCGCGCTGCTGCTGCCGCATCTGAAGCGCGCGGTCGAGCTCCATTCGCGGCTCGACACGGCCGAGGTCGAGCGGTCGATCTACGCGAACGCCATCAACCGGATGCAGATCGGCACGATCACGCTCGACGAGAACGGCACGATCATCGACATGAACAGCGTCGCCGACGAGATCCTGAAGCAGAACAACGGTCTGACGATTGCGCGCGGCACGATCGAGGCGACCGATGCGCAGGAGAACCGCACGCTCAAGCGGCTGATCCGCCACGCGGTGATGGGACATCACGGCACGGCGGCAGCGACCGTCGAGGCGATGCCGATCACGCGCAGTTTCGACAAGCCGCGTCTCGGGCTGCTGGTGCGCACCGTGCTGCTGTCCGACTGGTCGGAGGACAACAAGCGCCGGCCGGCCGTCACGCTGTTCCTGCGCGACCCCGACCGCAAGCCGCAGGGCGCGCAGGAAATCATCCGCAAGCTGTTCGACCTGACGCCGGCCGAGACGTCGCTCGCGCTACTGCTGACGAACGGGCTGACGCTCGAGGAGGCGGCGGAGGAGTCGGGGATCAGCAAGAACACGGCACGCACGCACCTGCGCGCGATCTTCTCGAAGACGGGCGTGACGCGCCAGGCGACGCTCGTGCGGATTCTGCTCGGGAGCGTGGTGCCGCTCGGTTGATCGGGGCGGCATGTCGTCCACGCCGGCAATGCCGGTCATTGCACGCAACCGCGCCGGATGCATCCGACGCCCGTCCGGATCACGATCGCACCGATCGCGAGCGCGGCCAGCCGCGCGCATGCCAGCCGCGCGCTTCGAGCCGTGTCGAGCCGGTTTCGCGCGCCATGTGCAGCACGATGACGGCGGCCAGCCTTGGTCGGCTCATGAGCACTCGACCGCCACCGCGTTTGTCGATTGACTGAGCCTGATCTCGCCCAGGTAGGCGCTTTCGCCCAATTCGCACTCGCGCCAAGCGATGCCGAGGGCATGTCGGATCTTGACTCGGTAGAGGCCGCTACCCTTGGCGAGGCCGTCGAACCGGAAATCGCCGAAGGCGTCCGAGACGGTTTCGGCCACCTGCCGTTTGCCTCCATATAAGGCGACGACCGCACCCGCGACACACTCGACCACGTCCCCTGCCTGGGCGCTGACACTTCCGCCGACGAAGCACGTTTCCCAGCGCTCAAGGCCGCTGTACCACACGCGGGGCTTTGTGCTCAGGTTGGGCCGCAATACCTTGAGTCCCTCGCGCCGGGCCTTTTGGGCCATCGCCGCGTCATCGAGCTTGACCGTCTCGAAAACATCGGTGGGGCACGACTGCTGGCAACGCGGACGGGACCACCCCTGGTCGAGCAAATGCGCATCGAAGATCCAGATCTGAGGCAGTTGCAGTTCTTCGTTCCAGACGATCGCCTTGTAGGGGCACGCCTTCACGATGTCTTTTCGGCCTCGTGCCTTGTCCGGATCGATGATGACGATGCCATCGGCGCGCTTGCGAATGGCGCTACCGCCCACACGCATGCAGGGCGCGTCGTCGCAGTGGTTGCACATGACCGGCAGATAAGTGGTCTCGATCATGTGCGAGGCACCCTGTACACGCCGCAGGATGCGGATCGGGCTCTCGGCGCTGGCCGCAGCGGGTGCGGCGTAACCGGGGAAGTCATTGCCGACGTGCTCGTCCCGCGCGGCGATCACGCAGTTCTGGCAGTTCTCGCAACGGCCGACATTGATAATCAGGTTCCACTTGCTCATTTGAAATTCCTCACGCTGCGCGACCGAGCATGAAAGCCTCGGCACCGCGCCATTTCTCGACCTGCACCAGGCAGGAATTCGGGCTCATGCTGCTGGTGCCGGAGGTCTGCGGCCGGTCGGGGGTAAGCATGTTCATGCAACCGCCGATCTCGACTTGCTCGCCATCGATTTCGATCAACTGAAATTCAGCGCTCGCCTCGTACGATTTCACCACTCCGGCGTTCACCAAGGGCGAGACATCGGCCGCACAGATCACAGCGCCGCGGTCGTTGTGTACTTTGACGAGATCGCGATGGGCAATGCGTCGAACAGCGGCGTCAGCCGGATTGAGTCTCAGGAGCCAGAATCGGTGTCCCGCGATCAGCGCGCGATGATCCTCGATGCCATTAACGGCGGAATTCTTTCCGTCACAATAGGTATGAAAGCTGTAGCGGCTGTGGGTGGCGATCAATTGAAGCGGGTAACGCCGGGCCAGGTCCGAGCGTGGCCCCTCCCAGGAGGGGATATATCGGTTGAGCGGTGGTCGCTCCGGATTGTCCGCGGTGTGTCGCTTCAGCAACTCGGGCACGAACTCCAGTTTGCCGCTCGGCGTCTGCAGGCCCTTGCCGAACTGTTTCGAGAACTGCGACGGCAGCGGATGAGGTTCCGGCAGGTCCTTCTTCCTGCCTTCCGCATACCAACGCATGTCGACGGGATGGCGCAGCTCGGGCTTTTCGGGCGGCACGACGAAGTAGCCCTTGCGGCAAAATGCGCGCCACGAAATGTGATCGGGCAGATCCGACGAATCGAAGACGCGCTTGACCCAGTCGAGATCGCCACACCCTTCGGTGAAAATGCCACCCAGGCCCAGCCGGGTCAGGATCGCGGTGAAAATGTCGTAGTCGGAGCGGGACTCGCCCAAGGGCTCGATGCATTTGTGCTGCAGCGTCAGCATGCGATGGTTGACCGTCCCATAACCGTGGAGGGCGTAGCCACCCGAATTCGCCCATTCCCCGATGTCCCAGCGCTCAAGCGACGTGCACGCGGGCAGGATGATGTCCGCGAACTGGGCTTCGCCTTCCATCCAGATGGACTGATTGACGACGAACTCGATGCTCGAGTGCCGGTAGGCCTCCGTCCAGCGTCCGGCATTCGTCACGGTACTGAACGCGGATCCGCCGTAGCGATAGATCATGTGTATCGGCGAATAACCGGGCATCGGGTAGGTGAATGGCGCGAACTGGGCTTCCTGGGACATGCCGTCCCAGAGATAACCGGTGGCGTGACCGTTGAGAATCGCATCGGGCATCTGCTGTCGCGGCACCATCTGCTTGACGGGATTCATGGTCAGGATGTGTGGCATGCGCTGGTAGTTGTCCACCGCATTGGCGGTCCACGCCAGATCGCCTGAAATTCCGCCGTCCGCGTAGCCGGGGAAGTAGAACTGGAGGTCGTGCGGAACACCGATTTCCAGGCAGCCGAAATTCACTCCCGGCTTGCCCCAGCCCTGCATGGACATCATCATGATCATGCAGCGCGCCCATTGCGCCCCGGTCGCCCCGCGGCCCGCGCCACCGAATCCCGCGCCGGTCATCCCGACGGCGAGATGCACCTTCTTCCTGCCCCACAGGCGCGCAAGCGCACGAACGTCCTTGGCCGGCACGCCGGTCTCGCTCTCCTGCCACTCGGGAGTCTTCGGGGTACCGTCGGTCTCGCCCAGAAGATAGGCTTTCCAATCGTCGAAGCCGGTCGTGCGCGTCGCGACGTAATCCTTGTCGTACAGGCCCTCCACGGTCCAGACGTACATGATGGCGGTAGCCAGGGCGGCATCGGTTTGCGGCCGGATCGGGATCCAGCGGCCGCCCAGCAGCTGGGCGGTCGGATTGCAGTGCGGGTCGATGTGAACGAACTCGATGCCGAGCTCCTTGGCCCACAGGCGGCGCGGCGTTCCTTCGAATCCGGCATAGGCCCCGTTGGTACTTTCGGGGTCGCAGGACCAGAAGACGATCATTTCGGCCTCCTTGAGGCCATCCTCGAGGCCGCCATAGCCGGCGGGCACGCCGACGCGCATCGAGTTGCCGAAATGATGCATGGCGCCCCAGTACCAGCCTTCCCAACTGTCCGGATTCGCGGCGACCCGGGTGAAGCCGATCAGGTTGGCGAAGCGCGTCAGCGCGCTGAGGTAGTAGCCGACGTTACCCCACTGATGGTGGGACGACATCGGGAACGTGATGGAACCGGGACCGTGAACACGTTTCTGCCGGTTGATTTCCTTGGCGACGATGTCCAGGGCCTCGTCCCAGCTGATACGCACATAGCCGGACTTGCCGCGGTTCTGCGGATTGCGCTCGCCGTCAGGGTCGAAGTCGACGCGTTTCATCGGGTGAAGGATGCGCTTGTCCGAGTAGACGAGCGACTTGAGGGTCAACGCGTGGGGTGCGACCAAACCACGCCGTGGCGGGCTGAAGCGGCGTCCACGTGCCTCGATTACCCAGCTTGATGCGTCGGTGTCGTCCAGCTCGATGGGGGTCACGCGGACGATGCGGCCATCCTTGACATAGACGAACAGCGGCCCGCCATTGGTACAGGTGGTGTAGCGCCGCGTGCCGTCGCGCATGGGCGTGCCCATCGTCAGGCCGACGGTGCGCATCATGCTCAGGGTTTGCATGAGCCACACCAGCAGTTCGTCCTCGCCCTCGGTGACCACCTTGAAATTCTTGGCGGCGTGGACGATCTCGCCCTGGTCCGGGTTCGGGGAAAGGAACTTCAGGGCGGTGGCGACGTCCTTGAAGGCCATGCGTACATCGGGCCGCGCATGCTTGCCGGCGCGCGACCGAATGCGGCCATTCCTGAACTCGATGGCGCGACCGATGCTTTGATCCATGAGCCCGATCCACGCGACGAGATTGCGCTCCTTGAGGCGATCGCGATAGGCGGGGAAGCGGCGCGCCGTCAGGTCCAGGACCTTGGGCAATGCAAAAAGAATGGTCTTGAGAGCCTGTCGTTTCATCGTTCGATCCAAAGTGTTGCTTCCATGCAAGGGGCTGGCATCGGGTCGCACGCGCTAGAACGTATAAGCGACGTTCAGGAACACGTTGACGGGATTGAGTCGGAGCGTCGATGTGGAAACGATCTGCGTCCCGGTCGCGGTCTGTCCGTATAACGTGAGGTGGGTCTTCACCGGCATGTAGCCGACGGAAGCACCGACCGACCAGTGTTTGGTCATCGCGTAACTCGCCCCGAGCTCGAACACCGGGTTCCACGATGAACTGAGTGTCGCGCGCGCTGAGCCGCCCGGCCCGAAGCTGTCGGAGACGAACTGGCGATTGGTCGCCCGAACCTGGGTGAACCACGTGTAGTTGACACCAAGTCCTACGTACGGACGGAATTTCGATTCAGCTGAAAACAGGTGATATCGAAGTTCGATGGCGGGCGGCATCGGCCTTGTCGTGCCGAGGGTTCCGTACTTCTGCAACGTCCCGTCACCGACCAGATTGACTGTCAGTGGCAGTCCAAACAGCATGGCGACACCAATGTTGTCGGTGACGTAGTACTCGGTGGTGATTCCCATCGTATCCGTCGAGCTGGCATGCGCCCCGGTGCCCGCCATTTGCTGATTCACCGTTACGCCACCGACACTTTCCACGGTCAGCGGGGTTGCGTTGCCCTGTGGCGATATGTGTAGCCATCCAACCGATGTGGTGATGCTTCCGGCCGTCTGTGCATCCACATTGTCGACAAGTGCAGTTGTGCAGACAAAAACCGCCACGCCTGCGAAATTCGTCATTCGCCTGAAATTCATCATGTGTCTCCTCTGTCTCGATCCGATTCATGAATAAAAACTAATTTGGATAACTGATTGATCATGACAAGCCGCTTTATGAATTCGTGTTGTCGCGGCTAGTGGCGCTCCTGAGTCACCGCAGATCTGTCGCTGTCGATCCAGCCGACCGTATCGGCCTCGCGGTGATCGAAATCGAGAACGCAAACGGAAATCGGCCCAGTACAAAGCGTGCCGGGGCCTCGTGCGCCGGATCGTTCAGCTCGACCGAGACCGACATTCCGCCGGACTCGTTGGTCGTGACGTCGACCGATGCGCCTGGGGCTCCGCCTTGGTCCAATGCGGCGCGTATCGCGTCACCCGTCTCGCGGCGCTTGAGTTCCGGCTTGAATATCTTGCCAACGCCTGTGAGCGGGATCGATTCGACGATTCGGACATGCTTGGGCAGGGCGGCGCGTTCAGCGATCTCCCGCTGCATGAACACCTCCAGATCGTGCTCGGTAGCGGTCATGCCCGGCTTGAGTTGAACGTAGGCGACCGGCAATTCACCGGCATACGCATCGGGGCGCCCGATTGCCGCGGCGATCTGGACCGCCGGGTGCCGATGCAGCGGTTCCTCGATCGTCGCCGGGTCGATATTGTGTCCGCCGCGGATGATCAAATCCTTCTTGCGGCCGGTCAGCCAAAAGTACCCGTCGACGTCGCAACGGCCGAGGTCGCCGGTGTTGAGCCAGCGCTTGCCATCGCCGAGATCGAGCCAGAGGGCCTTGTTCTGGTTGGGATGTGTGTAGCCGGTGAAGACGTTCGGCCCGGAGATGACCAGAAGCCCCTCTTCGTTGGCCGCGCAGTCGCGCAGATACCGTCCCGCGTCGTCCACGACGACAGCTTTCATCGCCTGGAAGGGAATGCGCAGCCCGATCGATCCCAGCCGGCGCTCGCCGGTCGTCGGGTTGACGCTGCTCACGCACGTTCCTTCGGTCAGGCCGTAACCTTCGAGAATCCGGATGCCCGTTTTTTCCTGGAAGGCCCTGAAGACGCCGACCGGCATCGGCGCGGCACCGCACAGGCCGTATTCGAGCGAGTCGACAACATGATCGTCGACAGGAATGTCGAGCAGCGAAGCATAAAGTGTCGGGACGCCACTGAAGAAATTGATGTGATGATGTTCGACGATTTCCCAGAAACGTCTGACGACGCCGTCGCCCCGGTAACCCTGCGGTGTGCCGAGCACGACATGGGCGCCGCGCGAGAAAGGCAGCAGGCCGGTCACCATCGCAGCATTGACGTGAAAGAGCGGCAAGCCGCAGAAAGTCGTTTTGCCGGGGCCGATACTGTCGCCGAAGAACCGCGCGGCGCTCCATGCGTTCGCCACTTCGTTGCCGTGACTGCGCATCGCGATTTTCGGCAACCCGGTGGTTCCACCGGTACAGAAGTAAGAGGACATGTCGCCAGGTTGAATGCGGCGCGCATTGTCGAGCGCTGCGCCGGGTTCCCGCGCGATTGCCGTACCGAAGTCGTGGATCCGGATGTGTGCAGGCACGGCGCTGCGCAAACCGCCATCGCCGTAAAGCTGCATACACGCGTCATGCTGGAGCGTGCGTACCGCCGACTGCGCCGTGCCCCGCACGCGATCGGCCAGATTGACCAGCACGAGATGCCGCAGCGGTTCGACATCCTGAAGAATATCCGCGACTTTTTTCCAGAGATCGATCCCGGGAAACGGCGCGAGCGTGACGAGCACGCTGGCACCGGCCGCTTTGAGCAGATTGGCGATCGCTTCGCGTTCAAGCAGCGGATTGATCGCGCATACGATGCCGGTCGCCTGTCCGCCCCAGATCACGAAATGCGTTTCGGGCAGATTGGGCAACAAATAGGCGATCACCGACTGCGAATTCACGCCGATGCGCGCGAACATGTTGGCCGTGCGCGTGATGTCACGCACCAGCTCGCGATAGGTCCAGCACTCCGCGTCGCGGTGCGCGTCGGCGGTCATGAAAAAGGAGAGGGCAGGGGCGGACGGATCGATGGCCGCACCGGCGCAGATCATCTCGTACGTGCTGGTCGGAAGGTCGCGCGGAAGGCCCTGCGCTTCGATCGCCAGTACGTCGTCTCGGGTCGCGATGCCGTTCATGCTGCTTCGTCCACGATTTCGTTACGTTGTACGCCCAGATCGATCGTTCCGTCGCGGCTCGCGATCCGGGCTTCGACGATATCTCCGGCTTTCAGATACTGCGCGCGTCCTGCCTGCACCTTCATGAACATCTTCCATTTGACGGATTCGGGGAAAAGCGCGACAGCGCGCTGCTTGAGCGGCGATGGGATGCTGAGTGCGCAGCCAGCCGGCGTGCCGGTCGCGAGCAGATCGCCGGCGTGAAGATCGTGCACGCCCGACAACTCGGTCAACGTTTCCGCCGGGCCATAGACGAGGTTCGATGTCGAGTCCTGCTGACGCACCGCGCCGTTGACGGTCAGCGTCAGGTCGAGCGCCTTCAGCTTCGGGAAGTCACGCCGCTCGAGCAGGCACAGATAGGGGCCGACCGGGCCAAACGTCCGGAAGCTCTTGCCCTTGTAGAACTGCATTTGCGGGATCTGGACATCGCGCGCGGAATAGTCGTTGACGATCACGGTGCCGGCGACATAGTCGTGCAGATTCGCGTCCGTGATCTGCTGGTGAGATGTGATGTCGCGTTTGAGGATGAGGCCGAGCTCGATTTCGTAGTCGAGAAACCGGACGTGCCGCGGTTTCACGACCCGCGAATTGGCAGCGACGATGCAACTCGTCGCCTTCGTGAAGATCATGTTGAATTTTTTCGCGTCCGGATCCATGCCCGATTCGATCATGTGCCGACGATAGTTCGCGCCCTGGCAAACGAATTGCTGGTTGGCGGTCACCGGCGGCAGCCACTCCACGTCCGACTCGGGAATAGTCGATCCGTCGAGCGTGATGAGTCGCTCGACCGGATTCGCCGCGAGAAAGCTCGCGGTCGTTTCGAAGTCGCCGGGAATCGGCGTGACGGCGCCGTTGGCGACCACACCCCATTGGGCGCGGCCGTTATGCCGGAAGTGCAGGACAAGCAGTGACATGAATGTGTCTCTCGTGAGTCGAACAGGCGGATGGGGTCAGGCGAACAGCTTCGCCAGGGTCAGCAGCTTGCGGATCGTCAGATCGGGACTGCGGCGCAGGTTGCGAAACAGCGCCGCGAGGCTCGACGGCGTGAACCGGGGCTTCGTGAAGCTGCGCGGCATCGTCGGGCCCCACTGCGCCATCGCTTCGCGGCTGACCGCATGCACGCCCGTCGGCTCGTCGGCCGTGAAAAGGTCGCCGTCGCAATAGTGTTCGTGCTTGTCGCCCCATGGGTCTTGCCAATAGTCGAAGATCTGGCTGCCGAGAATGTGCCGGCCGATACCCCACGCGTGCGCCCACCCGTTGTCGCGAAGCACGCGCTGGCCCATGCCGACGGCATCGGCGTCGACCAGTTCGTACGCGCTATGGCTATAAGTCGGCGCGAACCCTTGGGCGAGCGCGAGCGTATGGTGATCGGCCGGCCTGTCGCCGAGGTCGAGCCGCATGAACGCAACGGCAGGGGAGCCGTCCGGCAGCACCTGGACGTCGCTGGGGATGAACCCGAAATGTCGCGTGTACCACGCGCAGGTTTCCTGGAAGTCGGCCAGCTCGAGTACGACGTGCCCAAGACAAATGATCTCGGGTGCGTTTGCGGGTGGCCGCTGCGTCTCGTTGATCCGGACGGGCGCGTCGACCGAGTTGAATGGGAGCGGAGCACGATGCGGCAACGTGTCGGCCCGTGTCTGGCCAGCAATCGCATCGACCCGAAACCCCGACGGATCGACGAGCCGCACCCGAAGGCCGCCGCCTGGCCAATCCGACGCCTCGATCTCCGATGCGCCAGGGACTTTGGCGAGCGCCTCCAGGTCGGCACGACTGTCGACCCGCAATCCGAAGCCTACGAAGCGGGCTTTCGGCGCGTGGCGAACGACATAACAGAAGTGTGCGTCGCCCGTTCCGCGCAGCAGCAATTGCGTGTCGTCCCGCAGAACAGTTCGGAGACCGAAGTCATTGAGAAAATGCTCTGCCTCGCCGAGATCGGGGCGATCGAAGATCAAATAGGCGAGCGCCGATGCCTTCGTTGTGGGATGAGGGTGGCGAGCCGGTTGTGTCGTGGTCAGTTTCATGGCGGATGACAATCAGGCAGATCGAATGACGCTCGCGAAGGCACACGCCGTCGCACCGAGGGGCTTGCCGCGCGACGGCAGGCATGCAACTGAATCGCGGCACGGCGTGACTGGCCGGCCCGTGAATATGGCGAAGTCGATCGTCGATTTCGCATGGAGGCGGGGCGCCTCGTCGCAGATGCCGGGAGTCCGCAGCGCTTCGTCGCCGCGTGCGATCGCGCGTGGGGCGACGATCGAGACGTCGACTTCGTGACGGGGCTGCCGATTGGCCACTGCGGCGCCGACTGCCTCGAATCCTGCGATCAGTATGTCGAGCGCCAACGGCAGCGCATGCTCCGTTGAGGCGCGCGAGTTGTTGTCAATGGACGCGCGGGCGCCCGTGTGCAGTTGTGTCTCCACCGTATCTCCATTCGTCGTTCGATCGGTTCGTGAGGGTTTGTCAGCCACCATTGGTGACATTAAAGTCATAGATGATAATTTTGTCAATGTAGACATTTGAATCTATACTTGGGCACGAACAAGCATCGGAAACGTCATGACGAATACACCGAGTCGCCGGACTTCAAAGCGCTCCGCTCCGGAAGCATCCAGTCCAGCGGTCGCCGAAGAGCGTGAGCCGCGTGGCGCGCGCCGCAAGCGGGAGACCCGCGCCCGCCTGTTGGACGCCGCGCTCAGACTGATGGCGGAGAAGGGCATGGAAGGCGTCGCCATCAATGAAATCACCGAGGCCGCCGACGTCGGCTTTGGCTCGTTCTACAACCACTTCGAATCGAAGGAGGCGATCTACGCGACCCTCGTGGAATCGGTATTCGAGGAGTTCGCGGATTCACTCGATCGCCTGGCCAGCGGCTTGTCCGACCCGGCGGAAATCATTTCCGTCTCGGTGCGACATACGCTGATACGTGCGCGGCGTGAGCCGGTATGGGGACACTTCCTGATACGCGAGGGCTTTTCGGCGCGCGTCCTGACGCTTGGCCTGGGTCAACGCCTGCTGCGGGACATGGAGCGCGGTATCGCCGAGAAGCGTTTCGTGGTCGCGGACCCATTCATCGGCTTCCTTTCGGTTGGCGGTACGGTGCTGACCGCGATTGCCGCCGAGCTTAATTTCGTCGCTCCGGGCGCGCCGGCGGCCGGTGTTCTCAAGGAACTCGGCTTCAGCGGAGAGCATTTTCCGGAGCGCACGGCTGCGATGCTCCTGCATACGCTGGGGCTCAAGCGTGCGGAAGCCGAGAAGATCGCAAGCCGGCCGCTGCCGGTCGTGGAAGCGGCCGAGACTGCAGAGTGACGCAACGGGGTGGCGCAGGCGGTGCCCACGCCACCCGGAGTGCTCATGCGGTACCCATCAGTTGATCGGGTCGATTAGCCAGTCGGGCAACGTCCAGCCGGCGCGTGTCGAAGACGGGCAGCAGGGCATGCACATCGCGGCGTACTACATCGGCTCGTCGCGCCGGGCGCCTGTACGCAACAGCGTGACGCCGAGCACCGCCGCCAGTTCGTCCGACGATGACATGCGGTCGGAGGGGCCCGCCGCGCCGCTTGCCGCGTTCGGTGGCGCGACCCGTTCGGCGTGCATGCTGTCCATGATCTGCCGGAATCCGGCATCGCGCAGGGCGTACAGATACACCTCGACCCACAGCGGGAAACATTCCCAACCGGCGGCGATATCCGCGGCGGCGGCGACGGTGCAGTAACCGTCGCCTTCCGGCGCCGCCAGCCGAAGCCTCTTGATCATTCGATCATGGTCACGGCGAAGGATCTCGATCAACGGTTCGCGCTTGTGTTCGAAGTGTGCATAGAACGCGCCGCGCGTGTAGCCGGCGCCCTCTGCGATATGTTCGACACTCGTATCGGCAAAGCCTTTCGCGATGAACAGCGCGCGAGCGGTGGCGATGAGCCGTTCGCGGGTGTCGAGCCTGCGTTGCTCGCGAGTGAGGCGCGTGCGTTTCATCCTGCGTTGTCCATGTTGACGGAAATTCGAGTGTTCACGTGCGGCACCCGGCAGGCGGCGCAACATGCGAGACTTCCGCCCGGATCCCCGCGGCGATCCGGAGCGCGAGCGAATCGAGCGCGCGGCGATACGCGTCGACGAGTGCATCGTAGCCCGCCGACGTATCGGCCCGAACGATGCTGCGGCACGTCAGCGCCGGCTGTCCGGCCGCGGAATTCACGCTCCAGGCGGCATCGAGCAACACGTGCGACGCCGGCCACGACTCGACATGCTGCATGTCAACCGCGACCCGGTAGACGGGCGTGCCGTCCGGGTGTGCGACTCGGTGAACATCGATCGTGCCGAGCACGGACGCGATGCGTGTCGACAGTCCGCCGCGCATCTCGTCGCCGAGCGGCGCGGCCCAGCGCTCCTGCTCCAGGATGTCGGCCCGCTGGGGGCCGCGCTGCACGACGAGCCGGTTGCCGTCCGCCGGCGCCGCGACGTGCACGGCCTGAATGTCGATCAGCCATGCGGGATGTGCGGCGATGGCCTCGACACCCGCATCGTCTGCCACAGCGAGGGTATGGAAATGCACCGGCGGCGAACCGCACGAACTCAGCGCCGCGAGTGCGACGCACGTCGCGATGCGCGCCGACATGCGAAGCCGATCAAAAGAACGCGCTTTCATTGGTGATCCCCCTTGTTACCGAACAGCAGCGATTCGGGATGACGCTCCAGATAGTCCGCGAGCGCGTTCAACGACTGCAGCGTATGCGTGAGCGACTGCATCGCCTCATGCACGTCCGACTGCATCGGCGAATCCTGCCGCAACGTCGACTCGGCCGCATTGAATGTGCGTTGCGCGGCGGCGAGCGTGTCACGCGCCTGCGGCACGACCTGCTCGTCGAGGTGGCCGAACAACTGGTTCGCATGCGCCAGCGCGCCGTTCAGATTGTTGCCGATCCGGTCGAACGGAACCTGATCGAGCTTGCGCGCGATGTCGGCGATCTGCACCTGCAGTTCGTCGAGCGTATTGGGCACGGTCGGTAGCTCGACCGGCGCACGGCGCGCGTCAACGGTCGCGCGCGGCGCCTTCGGGAACATGTCGAGCGCTACGTAGAGCTGACCGGTCAGCAGGCTGCCCGTGCGCAACTGCCCGCGCAGCCCCTGGACCACCAGGTGCTCGATCAGTTCGTGGCCGCCGGCCGTATCGGGCGCGGGAAGCGCCGTATCGCTGTGCCGGCTCAGTCGCGACGGATACAGCGCCATCGTGACCTTCATGCTGAAGTTGCGCGAGTGTTCGTTGTACTCGATGCCAATGTTCGTGACCTGACCGAGCACGATGCCCCGCAGATCGACCGGCGCGCCGACCGACAGCCCGCGCAGCGACTGGTCGAAGCGCATGACGACCATCAGCGGCGTGCCGTCTGGGTCGCGCATCGCGTCGGCTTCGTCGGGGGCGAGCCGGAACGGTGCATTGTCGGCGGCCTGCGGCGCGTCCGCTTGTCCAGGCGGAGACTGAAACGCGAGACCGCCGACGATCACCGTCGCCAGCGACTGCGTGTTGAGTTTCAGGCCGCTCGAATCGAGCCGCAGATCCACGCCGCTTGCGTGCCACCAGCGCGTATTGACGCCGACGTACTTGTCGTAGGGCGCCTTCACGAACGCCTGCACGTCGACGCCGGTACCGTCCTTGTCGAGCGAGAAGCCGACGACCTGACCGACCTGCAGATGCCGATAGAACACGGGCGAACCGATGTCGATCGAGCCCAGCGAGTCGCCGTGCAGCACATAGCGTCGGCCCTGCTGGTCCGCGGTGACGGCAGGTGGCGTTTCGAGGCCGGTGAACTCTGTCTGCTTCTGCGGCGAGCGGCCGAGATCCGCGCCGATGAATGCGCCGGACAGCAGCGTGCCGAGGCCGGAAATGCCGGTGGCACCGACGCGCGGTCGGACGACCCAGAAGCGCGTGTCGCGGTTCGCGAAGCGTGCGGCATCGCGCGTCAGTTGAATGCTGACGATCACGCGCTTGAAGTCGGGCGTGAGCGTAATGGTCTGGACGGAGCCGATATCGACGTCCTTGTAGCGGACCTTGGTCTTGCCGGCTTCGAGGCCTTCGGCGTTGGCGAACGTGACCGTGATCGTCGGGCCGGTCGCGGCAACGGTCCGGATCACGAGCGACAGCCCGATCAGCGCGCACACGAGCGGCACGATCCAGACGAGAGACGGAATCCAGCGGCTGCGCGGCCGGATCTCAGGGGGAGGAAAATCGAACGGAAACATCGTGTTGGAATTCGCGAGAAAGCGGGTGCTTGAGCCGGTTCAGGGTTAGGGGTGGGCGGCGGCCGCGCGCGGCGCACCGTCCCAGATGAGCCGCGGATCGAACTGCATCGACGCACACATGGTCAGCACGACCACGGCGCCGAACGCGAGCGCGCCGGGGCCGGGTGTGATGTCGGCGAACGAGCCGAAATGCACGAGTGCGATCGTGAGCGCGACGACGAATACGTCGAGCATCGACCAGCGGCCCACGCGCTCGACCAGGCGATGCAGCCGCGCTCGTTCGAGCGGCCGCCATTGCACGCCGCGATGGGCGGCGACCGCCTGAAATGCGAGGATCGCGAGCTTGAGCATCGGCACGAGCACACTCGCGATGAACACGATCGCGGCGAGCAGCCAGTCGCCGGACGTCCAGAAGTACGCGACGCCGCCGAGGATCGTGTCGTCCTCGGCTCGGCCGAGCGAGGTCGCGTGCATGACCGGCAACAGGTTCGCCGGGATGTAAAGCAGGGCGGCGGCGGCGACGAGCGCGCCGGTGCGGGCGGCGCTGCGCGGGCGGCGTGCGTGCAGCGGCGAACCGCAGCGCGTGCAGCGCTGGCCGCACGCGTGGACCGGCTGCACGCGCGCGCAGTGGTGACAGGCGATCAATCCCGCGGTGCGCGCCGTCATGCCCGCCGATCCGCTGCTTTCGGTTGTCCGGGGCGACGCATGTCGCGTCACGTCGGGGCGGGGTGGCTTCGTATGGTCGGTGTCGCCCGGCTGCAGAGCGTCGAGTTCGTCGCGTGCCTCCCACAGTCGGGCCGGTTCGATCGTCGACAGCACGCAGAGCATCACGGTAAGCCCGGCGAACGCGAATAGCGCAGGCCCGGCAAGTACGTGTGCGAGGCTCATCAGTTTGACGATCGTGATGAGCACGCCGAGCATCAGCACCTCGACCATGCTCCACGGCCGCAATCGGTGAATGGCGCGCAGCACCGGCGCGAACTGGCGCGGTACGCGGCCCGCACGCAACGGCACGAGCAGGTACAGCCATGCGGCCAGCTCGAGTATCGGAAACAGCATCGTCGTGCAGAACACGAGCGCAGCCACCAGCGGTTGATCGTTCGACCATAGCGCGCGAACCGCGTCGGCGAGCGTCGCGTGCGACGCAATGCCGGCAGCATCGAGCGCGACGATCGGGAAGGCCTGCGCGATGCAACACGTCGCTAGCGCGGCAACCGTCAACGCGCACATCCGGTCGAGGGCGCGGCGGCCGTGCGCCGCACCGCTCACGCGCGCGCGGCATCTCGGGCAGTGTGCCGTCAGTGCGCGCAGGCGTGGCGGACGCTGAAGCAGCAGGTCGCATTCGTGGCAGGCGACCAGGTTGTCGGATTTCATCGGGAATCAATCATGCGGGTAACGAAGGCCGGCACCGCGCGATGCACGGTGCGCCGGGCTTCGGGCTTCGGGATTGCGGACCGGTGCGGCCCGAAGGCGCGGGCCGGTCCGCGGATGCAATCAACGGCTACTGCCGGGCCGCGACCGTCGTGCCGGCGCCGGGCGGCAGTTCGCCCATTGCCTGCAGCAGCGCCGCCGTATCGGTCATCCGGCGGCTCGCGGCACGCACCGCATCGAGCTCCGCGTTCAAATAGGTCTGCTCGCTCGATCGTTGCGCGGACATCGGAACGGCACCCAGCGTGCGGCGTTGCGTCGTTTCCTGGAACGCCTCGCCTGCGGCGCGCGCCGCGAGTTCGTTCGCGGCCAGCGCTTGCGCGTCGTTGTCCAGCGCGGCGAGCGAATCCGCGACGTCACCGAATGCGGACAGCACCGCCGCCTTGTACTGCAGCACTGCGGCGTCGTACGCATCGCGCGACGCCCGCCGGTGCGCCAGCAATGCGCCGCCGTGGAAGATCGGTTGCGACAGCCCGGCGCCGACGGCCCACAGCCCGCCCGCACCCGACAACAGCGCCGGCCAGCTGAAGCCGCCGCGTCCCATCGTCGCGGTGAGCGACAGGCTTGGGAACAGCTGGGCGGTCGCCTCGCCGACGTCCGCCGATGCCGCCTTCACGGCTGCCGCGGCCGCGCGGATGTCCGGACGTGCCTTCAGCAGGTCGGAGGGCACCGCCACGGGCACATGTTCCGGCAGCGTCAGCCCGGTGAAGGACGGGACCGGTGGCGGCGCGTCGGGCGTGCGGCCCAGCAGGATCGCCAGCGCGTGAACCGCGCTCGCGCGTTGCTGGCGCAGCGGCGGCAGCGTCGCGGCAAGCGACGCCGCGCCCTGCGTCGACGCCAGCGCCTGCACGTGGGATACCGCACCGAACGCGTAACGCTGCTGGTCTTCGAGTGCGGATGCCTCGGCGACTGCGACGAGGCGCTCCGTCAGCAGGATCTGGCGGTCGAGCGTCGCGGCGCGGATGGCGGTGCCGACGATGTTGGCCGCCAGCGCACGCCTTGCCGCTTCGAGCTCGCAACCGCGCACGTCGACGCGTGCGGCGCTCGCTTCGTTCGCGTATCGCGTGGCGCCGAACAGGTCGAAGGTGTAATGCGCCTGCAGTTGTCCGACGAATACGTTGTAGCGCAGGCTTTGCGCGCCTGCGCCGGAGATGTCCGGCGTGCGCGTGCGGGCTACCTGCGCGTTCGCGTCGATCGACGGCAGGGTCGACGCGCCGATCTGTGCGCGCAGTTCCTCCTGCGCGGCGGCGAGCGTCTTTTCCGTCGCGGCCAGCGTCGGGTTCGCGCGCAGGCCTTCATCGACCAGCGCGTCGAGCACGCTGGAGCGATACAGGCGCCACCATTGCGGGACGGGCGCGGCGCCGACGTCGAATTGCTGCGCGACGCCGGCCGCCTCGGCGGTGCGCGGCGCCTGAGGCGTCGCACCGTAGTGCGCCGGCGACGGCATCGCGGGCGGCGTGCTGTCCGGGGCCATCGCACAGCCGCCCAGGCCAAGCGCCGTGCTGGCGGCCAGCACCGATGTGATACGAGAGAGTTTCATCAGCATGTCTCCGAGGACGCGACGTCCATTGCGCGCGACTCGCGTTCGTCGGCGCGCACCTTGAAGCAGGTCGCGTAGAGCGCCGGCAGGAAGAAGATGGTCAGCACCGTCGCGATCGTGATGCCGCCCATCAGCGCGGTGGCCATCGGGCCGAAGAAGCCGGAACGCAACAGCGGAATCAGCGCGAACACGGCGGCGGCGGCGGTCAGCATGATCGGCCGGAAGCGGCGCACGGTCGCACCTACGATCGCGGCGAAGCGTGGCTGCCCGGCTGCGATGTCCTGGTCGATCTGATCGATCAGGATCACTGAATTGCGCATGATGATCCCGAACATCGCGATCACGCCGAGCAGCGCGACGAAGCCGAACGGCTTGCCGAACAGCAGCAGTGCGGCCACGACGCCGATCAGGCCGAGCGGTGCCGTCAGCACGACGATGAAGGTGCGCGAGAAGCGCTTGAGCTGGATCATCAGCAGCGTCAGCACCGCGACGATCATGAGCGGCATCTGCGCATTGATCGACGTCTGGCCCTTCATGCTTTCCTCGGCCGCGCCGCCGACCTCGATCCGGTAACCGGCCGGCAGCGTCGCGCGCAGCGTCGCCAGCGCGGCGTCGAGGTCGCGCGTCACGCCGATGCTCGGCGCTTCGCCGCGCACGTCAGCTTGCACGGTGACCGTCGGCTGGCGGTCGCGTTCCCAGATCACGCCATATTCGAGCGTGTCGCGCACATGGCCGATCGTGCCGAGCGGCACCGGACCGTGCGGCGTCGGGATCGCCAGGCCGGCGAGCCTCGACGGATCGATGCGTTCGCTCCTTGGCGCGCGCAGATCGACGTCGATGAGCTTGTCGCGCTCGCGATACTGCGTGACGGTGTAGCCGGACAGCGTCATCGCAAGGAAACCCGACACGTCCTCTGACGTCACGCCGAGCTGGCGTGCCTTGAGTTGGTCGATCTCGAACGAGACCGACCGCTCGGCCGGTTCGTCCCAGTCGAATTGCACGTTGCGTGTGCGGGCGTCGGCGCGGACCTTGTCCGCCACTTTTTCGGCGATGCCGCGGACGGTGGCGATGTCGTCGCCGCTCACCCGGAACTTGATCGGGAAGCCGACGGGCGGCCCGTTCTCGAGCCGCGCGACGCGCGTGCGCACGGTCGGGAAGCGGCTTGCGAGCGTCGTTTCGAGCCAATGCGACAGCCGCTCGCGCGCCTCGACATCCTTGGCCGTGATCACGAATTGAGCGAAGTTCGGCTGCTGGAGCTGTTGATCGAGCGGCAGATAGAAGCGCGGTGCACCGGTGCCGACGAAGTCGACGACATGGCCGATTTCAGGCCGGCCGTCGAGCACCTTTTCGAGCCGCTTTGCTTCACGTAGCGTCGCATCGAACGACGCGCCTTCCGGCAAGCGCATGTCGACGAGCAGTTCGGGCCGCTCGGAATTCGGGAAGAATTGTTGCGGCACGCGCGAGAACGCGGCCATCGCGATCGCGAACAGCACGGCGGTGACGCCGAGCACCACCCAGCGGCGCTCGATGCAGACCGAGATCCAGCCGGACAGCCGGCGGTAGAAGCCCGTGTCGTACACCTCGTCGCCATGCGCGTGACCGTCGCGATGCGCGTGCTCGGGCAGCATGTGGTAGCCGAGCAGCGGCACCAGCACGACGGCCGCGAACCAGGACACGATCAGCGAGATCGCCGATACCTCGAAGATCGAGCGCGTGTATTCGCCGGTGCTCGATTTCGCGAGTGCGATCGGCAGGAAGCCCGACACGGTGACGAGCGTCCCCGTGAGCATCGGGAACGCCGTGCTCGTGTAAGCGAATGCCGCGGCGTGTGCACGGCTCCAGCCCTGCTCGAGTTTCACCGCCATCATCTCGACGGCGATGATCGCATCGTCCACGAGCAGCCCGAGCGCGAGGACCAGCGTGCCGAGCGACACCTTGTCGAGGCCGATGCCGAACGCGTGCATGCACAGCGCCGTCACGGCGAGCACGATCGGAATCGTGATGACGACGACCATGCCGGTGCGCAAGCCGAGCGACACGAGGCTGACGACGAGCACGATCGCGACGGCTTCGCCGACCGCTTCGACGAAGTCGTCCACCGAATGCTTGACCGCATGCGGCATGCTCGACACCGCGGTCAACTTCAGACCGGCCGGCAAGCCGGCCTGCAACTCGGCCGCCTTCGCATCGAGCGCCTTGCCGAGGTCGATCACGTCACCGCCTTTCTGCATCGTCACACCGATGCCGAGCACCGCGTGACCATTCGTACGCATCTGCGTGACCGGCGGGTCGTCGTAACCGCGCGTGACCTTTGCGACGTCGCCGAGCCGGAACGTCCGGCCGTTCACCGTGACGAGCATGTCGGCGAGCGCCTGCGTGTCCTTGAATGCACCGCTCGGTCGCACGAACACGCGATCGTCGGCCGTCGTGATCGTGCCGACCGGGGCGACGGCGTTTTGCGCGTCGATGGCCTGCGCGAGCTGCTGCGGTGTGATGGCGAGGCGTGTCAGCTGCGCATTCGAGATTTCGACGAACACGTGCTGGGCGGGATCGCCGAAGTAGTCGACCTTCGCGACGCCCGGCACGCGCAGCAGCACGGTGCGCAGCTTGTCCGCGTAGTCGTGCAGTTGCGCAGGCGAGTAGCCGTCGCCTTCGAGCGCATAGATGTTGGTGTAGACGTCACCGAATTCGTCGTTGAAGAACGGGCCGACGACGCCCTTGGGCAGCGTTGCACGGATGTCGCCGACTTTCTTGCGCACCTGGTACCAGGTTTCCGGCACCTGGTCGACCGGCGCCGAATCCTTCATCGCGAAGAAGATCATCGACTCGCCGGGCCGCGAATAACTCTTGATGTTGTCGACGTACGGCGCGGCCTGGAGCTGGCGACCGATCCGGTCGGTGACCTGTTCCTGCACCTCGCGCGCCGTGGCGCCGGGCCAGTAGGTCTGGATCACCATGGTGCGGAACGTGAACGGCGGGTCCTCCGATTGTGCGAGGCGCGTATAGCCGATCACGCCGAAGATCGTCGCGAGGCCGATGAGGAAGATCACCAGTTGCTGATGCTTCAGCGCCCATGCGGAGAGGTTGAAACGGCCGTCGTCGTGCGATGCCGCGCCGGTTCCGAGCGCGCCGTCGGTCGAGGGGCGATGTTCCGGAGCATTCATGACGCGAAGTCCTCCGCATGCAGCGGCGGCACGACGCGGACGTGCTGGCCGGTACTGACCGTATGAACGCCTTGCATCACGACACGTTCGTTGTCCGCGAGCCCCGACGTGACGGTGATCGTGCGTTCGTCGTAGCGTCCGACCGACACCGGGCGCAGCTCCAGCGTGTCGCTGCCCTTGCGGACGACCCAGACGGCCGGCGCGTCGCCGCGATGAAAGAGCGCGGTGGCCGGCAGCGTGATCGCGTGGTCCGCGGCGATGTCGGCGGCGCCGTCGAACGTGATGCTGGCTGTCATCCCGGAGCGCACGTCCGGCCCCGGTGCGAGCAGCGTCAGCTTCACGCGCCAGGTGCGGCTTTGCGGATCGGCGGCCGCCGCGACTTCGCGCACGCGTGCGTCCAGCACCTTGCCCGGCAATGCCGTCAGGCTGACGTGTGCGGTGCGGCCGACCGCGAGATCGCGCAGGTCGCGCTCAGAGACGTCACAGACGATGTCGAGGTCCCCGCTCCAGTCCAGATGAAACACCGCCTGGCCGGGTTCGACGTTCTGCCCGGTATCCGCGTCTTCCGACGTGATGACGCCGTCGTGATCCGCACTCAGCGTCGCGTAGCGCAGGTGATCGCCCGCGAGCGCCATTTGCGCAAGGGCGGAATCGCGTTGCGCGACCGCCGATGCATACGCGTCCTGCGTCGTCTCGAGTTGCGCGGGTGCGATCAGGTTGGCCTGAGCCTGGGCGCGGTCGCGATCCAGCTGCTGCTTCGCATAGGCAACGCGATGCTCGGCGGCATCGAGCTGGGCGCGTGCGTTCAGCAGCGTGTTGTGCAGATCCGCCGGATCGAGCATCGCAAGGGTCTGGCCGGCCTTGACGGTGTCGCCGATGCGCACGCGCCGCTCGACGAGCTTGCCGCCGACCCGAAACGACAGCGGCGTCGAATATCGCGCCTGAACCTGTGCGGGTAGCGCACGCTGCACCGCGCCGTCGTCCGCATGAACCGGCAGCGCGACGACCGGCTGCAGTTCGGGCGCGGGGGCCTCGTGCGAGTGGCAGGCCGTGAGGAGAATCGCACAGCACGCGAACGCGATTGGGGCTCGCCGAACCGGCGATGCGAAGCGTGTCAGAAACGGGCGCGTTGAAGTCCGCGCGTCAGGACCGGGTGATTTCACGATGTTTCCAAGACAAGTGAGGGTCAACTAAGAAGCGTTCGGCGACCACGACGGGCCGCCCTGGTTTATGCAGACGTACGCGAGCGTCTCCGCGGCGGTACGCCGGACGATCAATCAGGACTCCAATGTTCCGGGTGCAGACCATTCCATTTGCCAACATGACGCGGCGCCGCCTGGCGATAGACGCGCTTACGCCGACGTGGCCATACCCGTCGCCAACGCTCGCTAGCGAGGGTCGGACGGCGTCTGGGCCGGAACCGGTTCTGCGATTTCCGAGATTAGACTCATAACTGATAATATTGTCAAGTATGAGAGAAAAATCTAGAATTGCGCCATGCAAAAAAATCTTTCGAAAAAGGGAGGCGCGCTCATGGACGACGCACCGGTCCGGCACCGCTGCTCGAACGCATCAGCGGGCGAAGCGGAACATCGCCAGCCGCGCGGCGCCCGGCGCAAGCAGGCGACGCGCATGCGCTTGCTGCAGGCGGCGTTCAGCCTGATGGCGGAAAAGGGCAGGGACAATGTGGCGATCAGCGAGATCACCGAGGCGGCGGATGTGGGGTTCGGCTCGTTTTACTACCACTTCGAATCGAAGGACGGCATCTTCGCCGCGCTGACGGAGTGGGTGTTCGACGATTTCGCGGATGGACTCGAGCGTCTGACGAGCGGATTGTCGGATCCTGCCGAGGTCGTTTCCGTCTGCGTGCGTCACACGCTGATACGCGCGCGCCGCGAGCGGCTCTGGGCGCGGTTCCTGATGCGGGAAGGATTTTCGGCGCGCGCGCTTGGCCAGGGGCTGGGCCAGCGTTTGCGGCGGGACGGCGAGCGAGGAATCTCGGCACGCCGCTTTGTCGTCGGCGATCTGTTCATGAGCGTGCTTGCGACGATGGGAACGATCCTGGCGGTGATCGCGGCGGAGTCCTACGCGGCCGACGCGGCTGCGGGCGCGGCGCGAAAACCGATGGGGGACGAGGGCAGGTTCCCCGAGCGAGCCGCGGCGATGGTATTGCAGACGTTCGGCCTGACGTGCGCCGAGGCACTTGACGTGGCGAACCGACCATTGCCGCCCGGCGACTTCGCCCATCAGACAAGAGAATCCGCCTCGCCTGAAAGCTCAACCTTGCCGTCGCAGCAACGATAGATGTTTGTCGCGTTCCGCACGATACCGCTCGCTCATGCGTCATGGAGTGCGTGATGTCATCCGCCGTGTTCGCGGTAATGCGCTTCCATTTTGTAGTGATCTCACGACGCTTCTCCAAGATGGCAAGCCTGCCACCCAACCGGTACGTCGGTGAGCAGGTCGACCATTAGCTCCCCAGTCCCCGCCGTAATCAAAGCAGAGCATCCGCGGCTCAGGCTTGCCAGAAAATTGATGGGGCCATCCAGGCGACATTCGGAAATAACGAAGCGCGTCCGCAAAACATCAACATTATAGAAATAATGTCAAACCAAAAGAGGCGGATGATTGGATATTTGACGGTTTACGTTATATTATTCACGAAACAACTAACTCAACCCCCCATGCCCGACCTCACCGCCGACGACTCCCGCCTGATCGCCGAAATCGACCGCCTGAAGGGCGATTTCCCGAAAACCCGCGAGCTGTATCGCGAGGTCTGCGCATTGATGTTCTTCCGCTTCGGCATCACGCCCACCGCGAACCGCCTCTACCAGCTCGTGCGCAAAGGCAGCATGAGCACGCCGACGGCGGTTCTCGGCGAGTTCTGGGCGGAGTTGCGGGAGAAGAGCCGGGTGCGCATCGAGCATCCCGACCTGCCGGCCGACCTGCAGGCTGCGGCCGGCGAGCTCGTCGCCGCGTTGTGGAGCCGCTCGACGACCGATGCCGCCGCAGCGCTCGATGCACTGCGCGCCGAAGTCGAAGCTGAACGGGCGGCGGCGAAGGCGGAAGTCGCTGCATCGCAGGCTGACCTGTCCCGCACCGAAACCGCGCTGGAGCACCGCACGAACGCGTTGCTGGCGGCCCAGGTGCGCATCCAGGAGCTCGAGCAGGCAAGGGCGGCCGACGAAGCATCGCGCCGCGCGCTGCAGGCGGAAGTCGAACGGTTGAAGTCCGACAATGCGGACGCCGATCGTGCGCTGGCGCAGGCGCGCGCCGATTTCACGTCGCAGCTCGACCGGTTACGCGACGACGCGGGCCGGGCGGAGGAACGCTTGCGTGCATCGGAGAAGCGGGCGCTTCAGGAGATCGACCGCGAACGGCTCGCGGCCGCGCGCGTTCAAAAGGAGCTCGACGCGGCCGCGACGCGCGCTGAACAGCGCGATATGCAGCACCGCAAGGATCTCGCGGCGCTGCAGGCGCAATTGGCCGACGCACAGCACCGCTGCGGCGTGCTCGAAGGCCAGCTCGACGGCGCCCGCGCGGCCAATGTCGCGTATGTCGGCGAGCTCGACGCATTGCGTGCCGAACGCGCATCACGCCCGCCCGTGCGCAGGGTGCCCGGTCGTCCGGCGGGTGGCAGCCTGCGCGCGGCGAAACCGGTCGCCAGGAAGCGCATTCCCAAACCCGCGTGACATGGACGCCACGGTGCGGCAGCAACGCATCCGCGGCGCGGCGCGATTCGGGTAAAGTGCCGCTCAACTTGCCGGCTCGACGTTACTAGACGACCGGTCTAATCGTTGCTAAGATACGCCATCATGAATGCATCTTCAGGCGCGGAAGTCCGCCAGCACATCCTGAATATCGCGAAGCCGATCATGCTCCACAAGGGGTTCTCGGCGGTCGGTCTGAACGAGATTCTCGCCGCGGCGGGCATCCCGAAGGGCTCGTTCTACCATTACTTCGGCTCGAAAGAGGCGTTCGGCGAGGCGCTGCTCGAATCGTATTTCGAAGGCTATCTCGCGCATCTCGACAACCTGCTCGGCCATCAGGCCGGCACGGGCGCGCAGCGCCTGATGACGTACTGGGGCAACTGGCTGCACACGCAGTGCGCGGACGATCCGGAAGGCAAGTGCCTCGCGGTGAAGCTCGGCGCGGAAGTGTCCGATCTGTCGGAGGCGATGCGCGCGGTGCTACGGCGCGGCACCGGCCAGATCATCGAGCGGCTCGCGGGCGGGATCGAGGCCGGGCTGGCAGACGGTTCGCTGAGCGGCGTCGACGATCCGGCGCATACGGCCGCGATCCTTTACGAGCTGTGGCTGGGTGCGACGCTGCTGGAGAAGATTCACCGGAATCGCAAACCGCTCGAACGCGCGATGCTCGAAACACGGCGGATGCTGAACCTGCCGTCCTTCGAGCCAGATGGAGCGCAGTCGTAACGTGGGCGCGCGCAGGCGCGCCTTGTTTTTTGAACGAATGCTAGACGACTGGTCTACTTACGCTGTAATCCCGTTGCTTTACCCGCGAAGCTGCGGCGCCGCCGGCCGATTGGCCGGCACGGCCCGCGGCCTCACGCATCACGGTTGTCCAAGTTGATCCGATCGTGCCCGGTGCACGTCCCTTCCTGTTGACGGAGGTTCCCATGCCGCAAAGCAAGGCAGCAAACCGCAGAATCATCCTGAACGCGCGCCCGGTCGGCGCGCCCACCCCGAACGACTTCCGTACCGAGACCGGCGACGTGCCGGCGCCCGGCGCAGGCCAGGTGCTGTTGCGCACGGTCTGGCTGTCGCTCGACCCGTACATGCGCGGCCGGATGAGCGACGCGCCGTCGTACGCACCGCCGGTCGAACTCGGCGACGTGATGGTCGGCGGCACGATCAGCCGTGTCGTGGCGTCGAACCTGCCCGCGTATCGCGAAGGCGACCTGGTCGTTGCCGGCGGCGGCTGGCAGGACTATTCGCTGTCCGACGGCAGCGACCTCATTCCGCTCGGCCGCGACTTCCCGCATCCGTCGTATGCGCTCGGCGTGCTCGGCATGCCGGGGTTCACCGCATACACCGGACTGCTGACGATCGGCGAGCCGAAGGCCGGCGAAACCGTGGTCGTGGCCGCCGCGAGCGGGGCCGTCGGCGCGGTGGTCGGCCAGATCGCGAAGCTGAAGGGCTGCCGCGTGGTCGGCGTCGCGGGCGGCGCCGACAAGGTCGCGTACGTGAAGGGCACGCTCGGCTTCGACGAGTGCGTCGATCACCGCGATCCGCAATTTGCCGCCCGGCTGAAGGACGCTTGCCCGAACGGCATCGACGTCTATTTCGAGAACGTCGGCGGTGCCGTGTTCGACGCGGTGTGGCCGCTGCTCAACGAGCATGCGCGCGTGCCGGTGTGCGGAATCATCGCGCATTACAACGACGCGGCGTACGACGACACCGCGGTATCGAGCGGCCGCGACCGCGTGCCGGCGTTGATGGGCACGATCCTGCGCAAGCGCATCCGGATGCAGGGGTTCATCATTCTGGATCACTATGCGACCGGTTATGCGTCGTTCCTGAAGGAGATGACTGAGTGGGTCGCGCAGGGCAAGGTGAAGACGCTTGAGGATGTGGTCCCCGACCTGGCTGACGCACCGCAAGCACTGATCGGCTTGCTCGCCGGCAAGAATTTCGGCAAGGTCGTCGTGCGCGTGGGCCCGGACGAACTGGCCTGACGCCGGCGCAGGACGACACACAACGATTGCACGCTGGCGTCGCGAGACGCCGGCTTGTGGCATGCTCGATTCCGTTTCGAAAGGAGTGACAAGATGGCGCTTCACGTGATTGCTTCCCTGTTCCTGAAACCCGAACACGCGCAGGCCGCCGAGGCCGAATTGCGCAGCATGGTCGCCAAGACGCGCGTCGAGTCGGGCAACCGGCGCTACGACCTGTTCCGCGAGCAGGACGGTTCGCCGAACCTGCACCTGTACGAGATCTACGACGACCAGGCCGCGTTCGACGCGCACCTCGCCAGCCCGTATTTCGCCGAATTCCGCGTGAAGTCGGCCGACTGGTTCGCGGCGCCGCCCGTCATCAAGGTGCTGTCGGGCATCGACGTGGCCGAGTAACGACGCAGCACCGTCGTCGCGGTTTGCTCCCGCCCCGGCCGCGCGGCAGCCGTCACGCATGACGCGGCGGCAATGACAACGACAACGCGGTGCATCGTTCGCGCCGCTTCCCCAATACATCGGCCCCGGAGTCTGAATGGTCACCCTCAATATCAACGGCGAGAACCGCACGGTCGACGCCCCCGACGACATGCCCCTGCTGTGGGTCCTGCGTGACGTCGTGGGTCTGACCGGCACGAAATTCGGCTGCGGGATCGCGCAATGCGGCGCGTGCACCGTCCATCTCGACGGCGTCGCCGCGCGCTCGTGCGTGCTGCCGGTCGCGGCCGTCGCGGGCCGCAGGATCACGACGATCGAAGCCGTCGGTGCGACGCCGGCCGGCCAGAAGGTTCAGCAAGCGTGGCGCGAGCTCGACGTCGTCCAGTGCGGCTACTGCCAGTCCGGGCAGGTGATGGCGGCCACGGCGCTGATCGCGTCGAATCCGAACCCGAGCGACGCCGACATCGACGCGGCGATGGCCGGCAACATCTGCCGCTGCGGCACGTACAACCGGATTCGCGCGGCCGTCAAGCAAGCTGCGAAGGGGGCGTGACATGTCGCGAGGACTCATCGAAGCAGGGAAGGCCGTCAGCGCGGGCGTGTCGCGCCGTTCGTTTCTGAAGGCGGGCATGTCGCTCGGCGCGGCGGCGGGCGGCGGCTTGCTGCTTGGTTTCAGTCTGCCGGCGGCGGGCGATGACGCACGGCGCTCGGTGATCGGCGGCGATGCGGACGAAAGTGCGCGCGCCGGCGTATTCGCGCCGAACGCGTTCGTGCAGATCGACCGCAGCGGCAAGGTCACGCTGGTGATGCCGAAGGTCGAGATGGGGCAAGGCGTCTACACGGCGCTGCCGATGCTGATCGCCGAGGAACTCGAAGTGCCGCTGTCGAACGTCACGCTCGACCACGCGCCGCCCAACGAGAAGCTGTTCCTCGATCCGCTGCTCGGCGGCCAGTTGACGGGCGGCTCGACGTCGGTGCGCTACGCGTGGGAACCGCTGCGCCGCGCGGGCGCGACCGCGCGCACGCTGCTGGTTTCCGCGGCGGCGAAGCAATGGAACGTCGATCCGGCCACCTGCCGGGCGGAAAACGGCGAAGTGCGGCACACCCCGAGCGGCCGGCGCGCATCGTACGGCCAGCTCGCGGACGCCGCGTCGAAGCTGCCGGTGCCGAAGGACGTCGCGCTGAAGCAGCCGGCCGATTTCAAGCTGATCGGCAAGCCGGTGAAGCGGCTCGATTCGCCCGAGAAGGTCGACGGCACCGCGCAGTTCGGGCTCGACGTGCGTCTGCCCGGCATGCTGTACGCGGTGATCGTGAACAGCCCGGTGTTCGGCGGCACGGTCGCGAGCGTCGACGAGTCGGCCGCGCGGAAGATTCCGGGCGTACGCCAGATCGTGCGCGCGGACAACGCGGTCGCGGTGGTCGGCGATCACACGTGGGCCGCGAAGCGCGGCGCGTCGGCGCTCGTCGTGAAGTGGAACGAAGGTGCGGGCGCGAAGGTGTCGACCAGGGACATCGTCGCCGATCTCGCGCAGGCCGCCGCGAACGGAAAGGGCGCGGTCGCGCGCAAGGACGGCGACGTCGGCCACGCGTTCGCGAATGCGAAGACGCGCATCGACGCCGTCTACGAACAGCCGCTCCTTGCGCACGCAACGATGGAGCCGGTGAATTGCACGGTGCACGTGCGCGCCGACGGCTGCGAGATCTGGGTCGGCACGCAGGTGCCGACGCGCGCGCGCGACACGGTGCAGCAGCTCACGGGCTTTCCGCCGGAAAAGATCGTCGTGCACAACCATCTGCTCGGCGGCGGCTTCGGCCGGCGGCTCGAAACGGACATGATCGGCCAGGCCGTGAAGATCGCCAAGCAGGTCAATGCGCCGGTGAAGGTCGTGTGGACCCGCGAGGAAGACATCCAGCACGACATGTATCGGCCGTATTACTACGACCGGATTTCGGCCGGCCTCGACGCGAACGGCAAGCCGGTCGCGTGGCAGCACCGGATCGTCGGTTCGTCGATCCTCGCGCGCTTCGCGCCGCCCGCGTTCAAGGATGGCGTCGACCCCGACGCGGTCGAAGTCGCGACCGACCTGCCGTACGACCTGCCGAACCAGTTGATCGATTACGTGCGGCAGGAGCCGCGTCACGTGCCGACCGCGTTCTGGCGCGGCGTCGGCCCGACGCGCAGCACCTTCGTCGTCGAGAGCTTCATCGACGAACTGGCCGCGCAGACCAAGACCGATCCCGTGCAGTACCGCCGCGCGCTGCTCGGCAAGACGCCGCGCGCGCTGAACGTGCTCGACGTCGCGACGAAGGCCGCCGGATGGGGCTCGCCGCTGCCGAAGGGGCAAGGCCGCGGCGTGTCGGTGATGCACGCGTTCGGCAGCTTCTTCTCGATCGTCATCGACGTCGCGGTGGAGGGCGGCGAAGTGCAGGTCAAGCGTGCCGTGTGCGCGGTCGACTGCGGGATGGCCGTGAATCCGGGCACGATCGAGGCGCAGGTGCAGGGCGGCATCATCTTCGGGATCACGGGCGCGCTGTATGGCGAGATCACGATCGAGGACGGCCGCGTCGTGCAGAGCAACTTCACCGACTACCGGATGATGCGCATCAACGAGACGCCGCCGATCGATGTGCATCTCGTGAAGAGCGCCGAGGCGCCGGGCGGAATCGGCGAACCGGGCACCGCCGCGACCGCGGCGGCACTGTCGAACGCGATCTTCGCGGCGACCGGCACGCGGCTGCGCAAGCTCCCGGTCGGCAACCAGCTGAAGACGGCTTGAGGGGAGAGACACATCATGCGAAACCTCACCCCGAACAGTCTGAATCGCGCCGCTCGCACGCTCGGCGCATCGTTGATCGCGCTGTCCGCGTTGATGGCCGGCACGGCGGCGCATGCCGCGCAAACGGCGCCCGCCGACAGCGCGCTGGTCGCACGCGGCGCGTATCTCGCGAAGGCCGGCGATTGCGTGGCGTGCCACACCGCGCCGCGCGGCGCGCCGTTCGCCGGCGGCCTGAAGATGGTCACGCCGATGGGCGCGATCTACACGACCAACATCACGCCCGACCCGGACACGGGCATCGGCGGCTATACGGAGGCCGAGTTCGCGGGCGCGCTGCGCTCGGGTGTCGCGAAGGACGGCCATCACCTGTATCCGGCGATGCCGTATCCGTCGTACGCAAAGCTGCGCGACGACGACGTGAAGGCGCTTTACGCGTACTTCATGCACGGCGTCGAGCCGGTGAAGCAGGCGAACCGCGCGTCCGACATTCCGTGGCCGCTCAACATGCGCTGGCCGCTGGCGCTGTGGAACGCGGTGTTCCTCGACACGACGCCGTACACCGACAAGCCGGCGAAGGACGCGACGTGGAACCGCGGCGCGTACCTCGTGCAGGGGCTCGGGCATTGCGGATCGTGCCATACGCCGCGCGGCGTCGGCTTCCAGGAGAAGGCGCTGGACGAAAGCGGGGCGGCGTTCCTGTCGGGCGCGCCGATCGACAACTGGTTCGCGTCGAACCTGACCGGCGAGCACAATACGGGGCTCGGCCGCTGGAACGATGCGGATGTCGCGCAGTTCCTGAAGACCGGCGCGAACCAGCATGCGACCGCGTTCGGCTCGATGGTCAGCGTGATCAACCACAGCACGCAGGAGCTGACCGACGAGGATCTCGCGGCGATCTCGCGCTATTTGAAATCGCTGCCGGCGGCGGGCGGCACGGGCGCGCCGCCTTACCGTTACGACCCGAAACCGACGCAGGTCGCGTTGGGCCGGCCGGCGAACGATCCGGGCGCAAAGGTGTATAACGCTTTCTGCATGAATTGCCATGGCGCGGACGGTCGCGGCTACGCGCCGCTGCTCGCGCCGCTCGCGGGCAATCCGAACGTGCTCGAGGCCGATGCATCGTCGCTGATCAACGTGACGTTGAACGGCAGCGAGTCGCTTGTGATCGGCGGCGTGCCGTCCGCGTATCCGATGCCGGCGTTCGCGAACCAGCTGAACGACCAGCAGATCGCCGACGTGCTGACGTTCATGCGCGCCGGCTGGAACAACGGCGCGCCGGCCGTGCAGGCGGCGGACGTCGCGAAACTCCGCAAGGCGACGGCGGCCGCGCGCTGAGCGCGGCCGAACGTGGCGGATGACGACGGGCATGCGTGCCGCGTGCGCGTCGTCGAAGGTTGCCGGGGGCAGGGCGCCCGGCAACATGGTGCTTTCTGTCAACCGGCGTGCGGCCGTACGCGGCAGCGCGCGTTTTATCGACGCAAAACTGGGGTGTCTGGATGGCTAACGTGACTTATACGGATACACAACTGCTGATCGACGGCGAGTGGGTCGACGCCGCGAGCGGCAAGACGATCGACGTCGTGAACCCGGCGACCGGCAAGACGATCGGCAAGGTGGCCCACGCGGGCATCGCCGATCTCGACCGCGCGCTGGCCGCGGCGCAGCGCGGTTTCGAAGCATGGCGCAAGGTGCCCGCGCACGAGCGCGCGGCGACGATGCGCAAGGCGGCCGCGCTGGTGCGCGAGCGCGCCGACACGATCGCGCAGCTGATGACGCAGGAGCAGGGCAAGCCGCTGACGGAAGCGCGTGTCGAGGTGCTGTCGGCAGCCGACATCATCGAATGGTTCGCGGACGAAGGCCGCCGCGTGTACGGCCGGATCGTCCCGCCGCGCAATCTCGGCGCGCAGCAGACCGTCGTGAAGGAGCCGGTCGGTCCGGTCGCGGCGTTCACGCCGTGGAATTTCCCGGTCAACCAGGTCGTGCGCAAACTGAGCGCCGCGCTCACGACCGGCTGCTCGTTCCTCGTGAAGGCGCCGGAAGAAACCCCGGCGTCGCCGGCCGCGCTGCTGCGCGCGTTCGTCGACGCGGGTGTGCCGGCCGGTGTGATCGGTCTCGTGTACGGCGATCCGGCGGAAATCTCGTCGTACCTGATTCCGCACCCGGTGATCCGCAAGGTGACGTTCACGGGTTCGACGCCGGTCGGCAAGCAGCTCGCGGCGCTCGCGGGCCAGCACATGAAGCGCGCGACGATGGAACTGGGCGGCCACGCGCCGGTGATCGTCGCCGAGGACGCGGACGTCGCGCTGGCGGTGAAGGCCGCCGGTGGCGCGAAGTTCCGCAACGCCGGCCAGGTGTGCATTTCGCCGACGCGTTTCCTCGTGCACAACAGCATTCGCGACGAATTCACGCGCGCGCTGGTCCAGCATGCGCAGGGGCTGAAGATCGGCAACGGCCTCGAGGAAGGCACGACGCTCGGCGCGCTGGCGAATCCTCGCCGGCTGACTGCGATGGCGTCGGTCGTCGAGAACGCGCGCAAGGTCGGCGCGAGCATCGAGACCGGCGGCGAACGGATCGGCTCGGAAGGCAACTTCTTCGCGCCGACCGTGATCGCGAACGTGCCGCTCGAAGCGGACGTGTTCAACAACGAGCCGTTCGGCCCGGTCGCGGCGATCCGCGGTTTCGACAAGCTCGAGGACGCGATCGCCGAAGCGAACCGTCTGCCGTTCGGGCTGGCCGGCTATGCGTTCACGCGCTCGTTCGCGAACGTGCACCTGCTGACGCAGCGTCTCGAAGTCGGGATGCTGTGGATCAACCAGCCCGCGACGCCGTGGCCGGAAATGCCGTTCGGCGGCGTGAAGGATTCGGGTTACGGATCGGAAGGCGGGCCGGAAGCGCTGGAGCCGTATCTCGTCACGAAGTCGGTGACGGTGATGGCGGTCTGACGACCGTTCGACCACGCGCGTGCCGCCCGTTGTGCGGTGCGCACGCGGGGTAGCGTTGCCGAAGGCCGGGCGTTCTGCCCGGCCTTGTTGTTTCTGCGTCGCTGGCGGTCGGCTTCGGCCGGGAATGGCGGTCGTTCCCGCCGACCACTGGGCATACGACGCCCGCCGCTCAATGCCGGCTGCTGCCGCGATAGCTTTCCACCTCCGCGTCGTACGCGGCGAGAAACGCCTTGCCGAACACCGACGCGAAATCGTCTTCGATCGCGAACACCGTGTCGCGATGCGTCGCCGCGTAGCGGTCCCACATCCTCGCCTTGTACAGCGCGGGCACGCGCTTCTCGTACCAGCGCATCGCATCGTCGCGCTCACGCAGCCGTTGCGGCGAAAAGCGCGTCAGCAGGTCCATCAGCGCGGCGCGCATGCCGGCGACCATGCCGATCTGGTGCGCGTGCAGATCCTGGAACGCGTCGCTGACCGCGCTCTGCGGCGACATGAAGCCGGGCAGCGGCAGCCCGAACATCTGGCGCAGCACGGCGCCGCCGTCCGGCAGCAGCTTCAGCGGATTGTTCTCGCGATCGAGCAGCATCGTCATGTGCGCCTTCACCTCCCGCTTCAGGATGCTGCGCGACGACAGCAGCTCGACCGTGCCGTTCGCGAACAGCGCCAGCAACTGCCCCGCGATGTACAGCTGTTCGGCCGACCATTGATGCGACTCGGCGGCGGTATCGAGTCCGGCGCCTTCGAAGAATGCGTTCAGCAATTCGTCGGGCGTCGGCACGCGGTTCGCCTGCGGTGCAGGCTCGTCGACGGGACGTGGCTCGGCATGCGCCGTCGCCGGTTGCACACGTACGTGCTGCGTCCACTCGGGCGCATGATCGGCTTGTGTCGCGGACGACGACGCGCCGCGATCCGCCTCGCCGCGTTCGGACGGAGACGCCGAACCCGATCCACCGATATCGGGCGACGACTGTACAAACAAGTCGAGCGGGTCGGTCGACAACTGATTCAGGTCGCGTGGCGACGGCGCGGCCGGCGCGGCGCGGCTCGCGGGCTGCGCCGCCTCCCTGCGCGCCGCCGTGCCGGATCGCGTTCCGGCGTCCGCTGCCTTGCCGCGCGGAGCGAGGCGATCCTGCAGCAGGCCCCACAACCGGTTGCCGGTCGTCTTCGCGTCGACGTGCGCGTGTGCGGCGGTTCCCGACGTGCCTCGCGGGTCGGCGCTCGCGCTGGAGGCGGTCGGCATGTCGACGACCGGCGCGTCATGTCCGTCGTCACGCTCGGCACGCAGCACGTACGGCCCGATGCGGATGATGTCGCCGGTATTGAGCGGGCGCTCCTGTGCATAGCCGACGGGCTCGCGGTTCACCTCGATCGTCGACACGCTGCTCAGGTTCTTCAGCAGGCACGCATCGTCACCGACCTGCAGCAGGGCCTGCAGCCGGGAAATCTGCCGGGTGTCGTCGCGCAGCACGAGATGGTTGTCGGTTGCCCGGCCGATGGTGCCGCCGGGCGGGTGGAACACGACGGCGTCGTAGGTGTCGCTTTCGACCGGCTCGCCGGCATGTTCGATCACGATCAGTTGCATGTCATACGTCGCTCGGTAAGGAAACGCTGGCGGGGATTCCGGTTCGGTCAAGATGACGACGCATGCCTGCGACGCGCGAACTCGAACGCGGGCCCCCAGATCGGATGTCCCTTCTCGGCGGGGGACAAGTCGAAGCGCGGGTTGAGGTCGAGAATCTTCGAGAACTCGGCGCGGCACTGCGCGATGCGGTTCGTCACGCAATAGCTGAACGCGAGCAGCTTGTGCGCGGTGACCTGCGTGTCGGTATCGGCCCCGTCGATCTCCTTCGCTCGGCTCAGGACCGCGATCGTGCGTCCGTAGTCGCCGGCGCCGTACGCCGCGCGCGCGCTGTCGACCGCGGCGCGCGCCGCCGATTGCGTGGGGGACGTGCTGCACCCGCCGATTCCCAGCAGCAAGGCGCCGAGGAAAATCACGATCGATGAGCGGCCTTTCATTCTGAAATGAAATATTTGCGTTATTGGAGGGTGGTGCACAAGCGCTGTTGGATTCTAGTGCCAATCAGGGCGGGCGATGTCGCCGTTACGTTTTGTTTCATTTTGGAAATTGCGCCCGAGTTTCCACTCAAATCGATTCCGGGTTTTCGACTTGTTAATCCATAAAATCGATTCTATAGTTCGCTGTGCTTTTTGGGATTCGTCAGTTGTTTGCCCGGCACCGGTCAATGATCGGAAAAGCCGGCCCTCCGTTCGGGCAACGCAAACAGCGTGACACGACCCGCAGGGCGTAGCCACCGACCGCCGACGGCCGTCAGGCTTGGGTTCAACGTCCATACCGCAAGTGAACCTGCAATAGAACCGGGCCGCCGTGGCGAACCGGTCGGATTAACGCGCCTTTTCAAAATGACAGAAATCAATCCAATTCATTGCCATTTCCCCAATTTCGATCTCGTTCAGCAATTGGCGATTTGACCCGTCTTTTTGCAAGAATAAATTGCCGAGTGAAATTTAAGCGGAAGGATATGCAAGTCACATAATTACCGGTCAATTAATTGTCCCCTTTTAATTAGAGGTGTCGGTTTCGCGTACGGAAATCGACGGGGGAATTATTGCGCTGCGAGGATGAAATATGCGCCGGCGGTCGAGCGGGTTCATCGTATTGGGATGTGCATTGCTGTTGCCCGGATGCGGCGCCACCGAGCGTGCCGCCGCGGTGCCGTATGCGATCACCGTCGACGTGGCGCCCGACGTCAATCCGGACCTCAACCGCAAGCCTTCGCCGATCGTGCTGAAGGTGTTCCAGCTGCGCGCGGCATCGGCGTTCGACGGCGCCGACTTCTTCTCGCTGCAGGACAAGCCCGAGAACATCCTCGGCGCGGACCTGCTCGGCACCGATCGCGTGATCCTGCGCCCGGGCGAGTCGCGCACGCTGCATTACCGCGGCAACGTCGAGGCCGGCGCGGTCGGCGTGATCGCCGAATACCGGATGCTCGACAAGAACCGCTGGCGCCTCACGGTGCCGCTACCGCGCGCGAAGCAGCTCAACGTATACAAGTTCTGGCAGACGTCGCCCGGCGAGCTGAAGCTGTCGATCGCGGTGAGGAACGGCGGTCTCGCGCTGAACGACACGCGGGGGCGCCCATGACCGAACCGACGATGTCCGCGACGCCGGTCGCCGCACTGCGCCAGCGCGTGGTGTGGACCGAAGGGATGTTCCTTCGGCCGCAGCATTTCCAGCAGCTCGAACGGCACTGGGAGCGCTACGTCGCGCTGCGCTGCCTGCCGCTGCAGGGCTTCTACTGGGGCTTCGACACGCTCGAGATCGACCGGGAGCAGCTCGCGCTCGGCAAGGTCGCGCTACGCGCGGCGGCGGGCGTGATGCGCGACGGCACGCCGTTCGACCTGTCGCATCCCGACGATCTGCCCGAGCCGCTCGACGTGCCACCGGATGCGAAGGACCAGCTCGTCGTGCTCGCGCTGCCGTTGTGGCGCGGCGGCGGCGAGGAGGTGTCGTTCGGCGGGAACGCAAGCGGCAACGGCGGCGCGGACGTCGCGCGCTACGTCGTTCGCGAATACGAAGTGGCCGATGCGAACGCGGTCGCGCTCGGCCCCGCACTGCTGCAAACGGGGCGCCTGAACGTCCGGCTGATGCTGGACACCGAGCTGACCGGCGACTGGCATGCGCTCGGCGTCGTGCGGATCGTCGAGCGGCGCACCGACGCGCGACTGCTCGTCGACGACGGCTACATTCCGCCGCGTCTGGTCGCGCAGCACGACGCGGCGTTGCTGGCATACACGCGCGAGCTGCACGGATTGCTGACGCAGCGCAGCGACGCGCTGGCCGAGCGCCTGTCGGAGCCGGGGCGCGGCGGCGTATCGGAAGTCGCGGATTTCCTGCTGCTGCAACTGGTGAACCGCTATCTGGCGCTGACCTGGCACGCGCAACAGGACGTCGCGACGCATCCGGAGGCGCTGTTCCGCGACTGGCTGAAGCTCGCATGCGACCTCAGCACGTTCACGGCGGCCGGCCGGCGCCCGCAATCGCTCGCGGTCTACGTGCACGACGACCTGCGCACGAGCTTCGCCGAATTGATGACGGAGCTGCGCCGGTCGCTGTCGACGGTGCTGGAGCAAAACGCGATCCAGATCGAGCTGCGCGACGCGGGCAACGGCATCCGGGTCGCGACGCTCGCCGATCCCGCGCTGCGCGACACGGCCGGCTTCGTGCTGGCCGTGCGCGCGGACGTGCCGGCCGACAGCCTGCGCGCGCGGTTTCCGGCGCAGGCGAAGCTCGGCCCGGTTGAGCGGATCCGCGACCTGGTGCAGTTGCAGCTGCCGGGCATCACGATGCGCCAGTTGCCGGTCGCGCCGCGGCAGATCCCGTATCACGCGGGTCATACGTACTTCGAGATCGACAAGGGCAGCGACCTGTGGAAGCAGCTGGCGCGCTCCGGCGGTCTCGCATTTCATTTCGCCGGCGAATTTCCGGGGCTCTCGATGGAGTTCTGGGCGATTCGCGGGTGAGGGCGGGGCAGCGCGATGAATTCTTCCTCCGATTCGATTTCCGCCGGCGCAGGCGGGTTCGTGCCGCCGAATCCGGGCGGCATGCATCCATCGGCCGCGTCCGGCGCGGCCGGGCCGACGGCCACGCAGCCGCGCCCCGGCCGCTGGGCCGCCAGCGGCACGAATCCGCTCGTCGCGGCAGCCAACCCGCTGCTCAATCTCGTGCCCCAGATCCGCTCGACCGTCCATCATCCGAATCCGGCATGGCTGCGCGAGCACCTCGTCGTCGAGATCCGTCAGTTCGAGGCTCGCGCGCAGGAAGCCGGCGTGCCGTCCGAGGCGATCATCGGCGCGCGCTACTGCCTGTGCACGGCGCTCGACGAAGCAGCCGCGCTGACGCCGTGGGGCGGCAGCGTGTGGTCGTCGCACAGCCTGCTCGTGTCGTTCCACAACGAAACCTGGGGCGGCGAGAAGTTCTTCCACCTGCTCGAACGCCTGTCCCAGCAGCCGCGCCAGCACCTCGACCTGCTGGAGCTGCTGTATTTCTGTCTCGCGCTCGGCTTCGAGGGCCGCTATCGGGTGCTCGACAACGGTCATGCGGAGCTCGACGCGCTGCGCTGGCAACTGGCTCACACGATCCGCTCGGTGCGCGGCGAATTCGAGCCCGCGCTGTCGCCGCACTGGCGCGACGTCGTCACGCGCGACGTGTCGCGTCGCTTCGTCGTGCCGCTCTGGGTCTGCGTGGCGCTTGCGCTGCTGATCGGCTTCGGCGTGTTCGTCGGGCTGCGCATCGCGCTGGCCGGGCATTCGGACCGGCTGTTCGCGTCGATCGACGCGCTGCACGTGCCGAAGCTGCAGCCTGCTCAGGCACCGCCGCGCCCGGCGGCGCCGCGCGTCGCGAAGTTCCTGGCGCCGGAGATCGCGGCCGGCCTCGTGTCGGTGCGCGACGACGCCGATCGCAGCGTGATCGTGCTGCGCGGCGACGGGCTGTTCAAGTCCGGCTCGACGTCGGTGATCGACCGTTACGCGCCGGTGCTCGCACGCGTCGCGGATGCGCTCGAGCAGGTGCCCGGCAACGTGCGCGTGACCGGCTATACCGACGACACGCCGGTGCACACGGCACGTTTCGCGTCGAACTGGGACCTGTCGCGCGAGCGCGCGGAGGCCGTGCGCGGCATGATCGCCGCGCGCCTCGACCATCCGGAGCGACTCGCGGCCGAGGGGCGCGGCACGCTCGATCCGGTCGCGCCGAACGATACGCCCGCGAACCGCGCGCTGAACCGGCGCGTCGAGATCACGCTGCTGCCGGCGCCCGGCAGTGCCGCCGTCGGCGCGACGCAGGGAGCGCACTGACATGAACCAGGCTGTCGCGCGTTTCGTCCGGCCGTTGCCGTCGCGGGAGATCTGGACCTTCGCCGGTCTCGTCGTGCTCGCGTGTTTCGTGTGGCTCGCCGGGCCGCTGTTCGCGTTCGCCGAGATCCGCCCGCTCGAAAGCGGCTGGGCGCGCGCGGCGACGATCGCGGTGCTGTTCGCCGCGTGGGGCGCACGCGTGGCGTGGCGAAGCTGGCACGCAAGCCGCTTGAACGCGCAGTTGCTGAACCAGTTGCGCGAGGCCGCGCCCGGGCCGGCGAACGCCGACGACCCGGCCAAGGCCCAGCTCGACGAGCTGCGCAGCCGCTTCGACGAGGCCGCGGCGCTGCTGAAGAAGGTCCGCTTCGGGCAGGCGGACACCGCGCGCAAGGGGTTGGCGCGTTGGTTCGACCGGATGTCGCGCCAGTATCTGTACCAGTTGCCGTGGTACGTGTTCATCGGCGCGCCAGGCTCGGGCAAGACGACCGCGCTCGTCAATTCCGGGCTCAGTTTTCCGCTCGCCGAGCAGTTCGGCCGTGCCGCGATTCGCGGTGTGGGCGGCACCCGGCACTGCGACTGGTGGTTCACGAACGACGCGGTGCTGATCGACACGGCCGGCCGCTACACGACCCATGAAGGCAACCGCGCACTCGACGAAGCCGAGTGGAAAGGCTTCGTCGAACTGCTGAAGAAGTACCGCACGCGCCAGCCGCTGAACGGCGCGATGCTGACGATCAGCGTCGCCGACCTGGTCGGCGCGTCGGAAGCCGAGCGCACGCAGCACGCGATGGTGCTGCGCAAGCGGCTGCTCGAGCTGCGGGCGCAGCTCGGCATCCGGTTTCCCGTCTACCTGCTCGTGACGAAGGCCGACCTGCTGGCCGGCTTCGCCGAGTATTTCGGCGGCTTCGGCCGCGCGGAATGCGCGCAGGTGTGGGGTTTCACGTTCCCGCTCGCGCAAAGCGAGGCGCCGGGCTTCGACCTGCGTGCCGACTTCGACCGCGAATACCGGCTGCTGCACCAGCGGCTGAACGACGGGCTGCCCGAGCTGCTCGCCACACAGACCGACGCGCGCCAGCGCGAGATGGCGTACCTGCTGCCGCAGCAGGTCGCCGACTTGCAGGACATGCTCGGCCAGTTCGTCGCCGAAGTGTTTTCCGTGTCGAGCTTCGAGCCGATGCCGATGTTGCGCGGCGTGTACCTGACGAGCGGCACGCAGGAAGGCACCGCGTTCGACCGCGTGATGAGCGGCATCAAGCGCTTCCTGAAGATCGAGGGCGTGCCGCCGGTTGCCCAGGTCGGCTCGACCGGGCGCAGCTTCTTCTTGAAGTCGTTGCTGCAGGAGCACATCTTCCGCGAAGCCGCGCTCGCCGGCAGCGACCTGCGCTGGCATCAGAAGCGGCGCGTGTTGCAGATCGCCGGCTATGCGCTCCTCGCGCTCGCGAGCGTGGTCGTGCTGGCCGCCTGGCTGCGCAGCTATGCGAACAATCGCGCGTATCTCGACCGGATCGCGCAGCAGGTGCCCGCCGTCGATGCGCAGATCGCCGGTGCGAAGTTCTCGGATGCGGCCGACATCGCGCGGCTGCTGCCGGTGCTCGATGCGCTCGGCGGGCTCGCGAATGCCGGCGGCGTCGACCGCTCGCATCCGCCGCTCGCGTACCGCTGGGGGCTGTTTCAGGGCGAGAAGATCGACGAGGCCGTCGACGCCGTGTACCGGCGCGCGCTCGACGACGTGCTGCTGCCGATCGCCGCGCGCCGGATGGAGGCCGCGCTGAGCGATGCGCGGCCGGACGAAACCGACTACGCGTATGCGGCGCTGAAGGCCTACCTGATGCTGTACGACAGCGCGCATTACGATCCCGCGTTCGTGCAGGCCGTCGTCGATCTGGAAATGGAGCGCTCGTTGCCGCCCGATTTCTCGCCGGCCGAACGCTCGGCGCTGCGCGCGCATCTCGCCGCGCTGTTCGGCAACCGGGTGGCCGTGTCGCCGTATCCGATGAACGAGCGGCTCGTGGCCGACGTGCGCGACCGGCTGCGGCAGGTGCCGTTCTCGCAGCGGCTGTATCGCCAGCTCACGCGCACGCTGCGGCCGGCGACGTCCGCGTTCGATTTCAGCGTCGCGCGCGCGGTGGGGCCCGACGCGTCGCTCGTGTTCCGCCGCCAGAGCGGCAAGCCGCTGTCGGAAGGCGTGCCGGGCCTGTATACGCGCAACGGCTATCGGAACGTGTTCGCGCCGCGCCTCGCGGGCGAGGTCGACGCATACGGGCGCGAGGAGGTGTGGGTGCTGAATCTCGGGCTGTCCGAGATCCCCGGGCCGAACGACGCCGCCGCATGGGCGCGCGACATCCGCCAGCTGTACCTGAACGACTATCTGAAGATCTGGGACGACCATCTCGCCGACATCAAGCTGCAGCGCACGGCGACGCTCGCGCAGAGCATCCAGGTCGCGCGCGCGCTGTCGTCGGCGGATTCGCCGCTCACCCGGCTGATGATCGCACTCGCACGCGACACGGCGCTCGGCGACGCGCCGGGCGGCGCGCGCAATCTCGCGTCGCGCGCGCAGGACAAGGTCGACGAGGCGCGCAGTTCGCTGTCGCAGATCTTCGCGGGGCAGGGCGCGAGCGACGCGAATCCGTCAGCGGTGGCGCCCGCGAGCCCCGAGCAGGTGGTCGACAGCCACTTCGCCGGGCTGCGCGCGTTCGCGCCGGGCAGCGGTGACCAGGCGCAGGCGTTCGACGCGGTGCTGAAGTCGATCGACGCGCTCTATACGTACCTGACGGCCACCGACGATGCGCTGCGCAGCGGCGCCCAGCCGCCGCCGTCCGACGCGCCCGCGCGACTGCGCGCGCAGGCCGGTCGGCTGCCCACGCCGTTCCGCGAAGTGCTCGACGACCTGTCGAACGTCGCGAACGGCAGCGTCGCGACCGTCGAGCAGCGCAGCGTCGCGCAGCGGGCCGGCGCGAACGTCGGCGATTTCTGCCGGCAGGCGATCGCGGGCCGCTATCCGTTCGCGCGCGGATCGTCGCGCGACGTCGCACCGGCGGATTTCGCGCAGATGTTCGCGCCGGGCGGCCTGATGGACGATTTCTTCCAGAAGAACCTGCAGTCGATCGTCGATACGACGTCGCATCCGTGGCGTTTCGCGAACCGCAACGCGGACGCCGATCCGGCGGCGGCCGCGATGCTTTCGTCGTTCGAGAAGGCCGCGGTGATTCGCGACGCCTATTTCGGCGGCGGCGCACGCACGGCGCAACTGAAGGTGCAGATCCAGCCGCTCGAAATGGACCCGTCGCTCACGGAGATGGTGCTCGACGTCGACGGCCAGATCGTCCGTTATGCGCACGGCCCGCTCGTGCAGAGCGCGGTGGACTGGCCGGGCACGCGCGGCAGCAACCAGGTGCGCCTGCAGGTGTCGGGGCAGGCCGGCGCGACCGACGGCTTCACGACCAACGGGCCGTGGGCGCTGCACCGGCTGTTCGACCGCGCGGCCGTGTCGGCCGGGCGCGGGTCGGACCAGATGGTCGCGCGCTTCACCGTCGACGGCAAACCGCTCGTGCTGCAGGTGAATGCGGGCAGTGTCCGCAATCCGTTCAGGCTGCCCCAGATGGAGTCCTTTACATGCCCTCCGAAGCAATGAGCCGCCTGCCGCCGCTCACGCGCGCCGATGGCGACGCCCCGGCCTGGTACGGAAAGATCCCCGGCGCCGGCGACTTCGTGAACAGCCGGCTGCCGCATGCGCTCGCGCAGTGGTGGGAACGCTGGCTTCAGCAGGGGATGGCCGCGATGCGCCAGCGTGGCCCGGACGAGATCGCGCGCCACTACACGGTCGCGCCGGTCTGGAATTTCCTGGTGCCGGCGGGCGCCGGCGCGTCGTGCGTGCAGGCAGGTTGTCTCGCGCCGAGCTGCGACCGCGTCGGGCGCTACTACCCGGTGATCGTCACGCTGCCGATGCCGGCGGCCGACTACTGGAACGGGCTGCCGGACGCCGCCGACGCGTTCTACTGGCAGATCGGCCACGCGCTGCTCGACGCGATTCGGCATGCGCGCGCGCCAGTCGACCTCGAGGAGACGCTTGACCGCGTGCGGCTCGCGCCGGGCGGCGGGCCGCCGGCGGAAGTTGTCGACGGGATGCCGGCAACGCTGCCCGAACGACCGGCGCTCGCCGCGTGGCCCGGGCTGTCCGGTTATTTCGATCCCCACGGCGGGACGAGCTTCTGGTGGACCAATCGCGCCGACGGCTCGCCGCTGCGCACGCATGCGCATACAGGTGCACCCGACAACGCGCTGTTCCTGACGCTGTTCGGCGGTAGCTGACGGTGCCGGTCGGCGGTCGGAGGCTGGCAACGCAGGCAATACGGATGCGGTATCGCGAGGTAGACATGAAGGACCCTTCATCGAGAGACAACGAGCACGACACGGCGACCCGCGGCGACGCGCCCGAATTCACGGTGCGGCCGCTGCCGCTCGGTCATCGCCTGGGCGAGCTGCAGCTCGACGAGGTGCTGGGCATCGGCGGTTTCGGCATCGTCTATCGCGCGTTCGACCGCACGTTGCGGCGCGCGGTCGCGATCAAGGAATACATGCCGTCGATGCTCGCGACGCGCGGCGGCGACTACACGGTGTCGCTGCGCTCCGAGCGGTTCGCCCAGGCGTTCGACGCGGGACGCGGCGCGTTCCTCAACGAGGCGCGCTTGCTCGCGCAATTCGACCATCCGGGGCTCGTGAAGGTGCTGCATTTCTGGGAGAGCCACGGCACCGCATACATGGTGATGCCGTTCTACGAGGGGCGCACGCTCAAGCAGCTGCTCGACGGCGGTGTGCGGATGAGCGAGACGCAATTGCGCAACATCGTCGGCGCGCTGCTCGGCGCGCTCGACACGCTGCATCGCGCGCAGTGCTTCCATCGCGACGTCGCGCTCGACAACGTGCTGATCCGCCCGAACGGCAGCGCGATCCTGCTCGACTTCGGCGCGGCGCGCAAGCGGATCGGCGATCTCGTCGACGACGGCGCGATGATGATCAAGCCCGGTTACGCGCCGATCGAGCAATACACCGACGACCCCGCGTTCAGCCAGGGGCCGTGGACCGATCTCTACGCGCTCGGCGCGGTGATGCACGCGTTGATCACAGGTGAACTGCCGCCCGCGGCCGTCGTGCGCAGCATCAAGGACACGTACCGGCCGCTCGCGTCGCGCGAGTTGCCGGCCGGCGAGGTGTACAGCCCGGCGTTCCTCGCGGCGATCGATCACGCGTTGCAGTTGCGGATCCCGGATCGGCCGGAGTCGGTCGCGGCGTTCGCGGCGGAACTCGGGTTGCGCGATCTCGACCGCACGGGCGGCGGGTATGGTGCGGCAGTTGTGTCGCCGGCCGCCGATGCCGGCGGCGGCGGAGCAGGGAAGGTGGCTTCCGGTGTTTTGGGGGCGGCAGCGGCGTCGGGCGATGCAACACCGGGTGTGCGGTCGTCGCAACCTGAGCGGCCTGAAGGCCCGACGAGCACTTCCGATACGCCGTCTACCGCGTCCGCCGGGGCTGGCGACAAGCCGAACGATCGCGGGCCTTTGGCGTCGACGGCGGCTGCGCAAGCCCTGCATTCATCGACTTCGCCCACGTCTGCAACTGCTTCGTCATCCGTATCGCAGGCGTCGACTTCCGCGAAAACCGGGCGATCCGACGGGCGTGAAGGTGATGAGGGGCGTGCAAAGGAAGAGGCGAACGACGAGCGGTCGGCTTCGACGCCCGAGGCGCGTGAGGATGCCGGCGTGCGATCGGGAAGCGCCGGGGCGGACAGCGGGCAGGGCCGTGCAACGGATACAGGAAACCTGAACGGAACGGCAGTGCCGATTGCTGGCGCTGCTGGCGCTGCTGGCGCTGCTGGCGCTGCTGGCGCTGCTGGCGCTGCTGGCGCCTCCACATCCACGCCGTCGCCGGGTGCATCGCCTCCGATCCACCCGCCGCGCCGCCCATCGTTCATCGCGGCGGGCAACCGGCGCACGAAGATCTACGTGGGTGGCGCGCTGGCAGCAATGATCGTCGTTGGCATCGCCGCGACCTATCTGTCGCGTCCCGCGAAAGTCGCGGGCGAACCGGAAGCGGGGGCAAGCCTGCCGCTGGCGGGCGTTGCGTCCTCGGGCGCGGCGTCGGACGCGATGCTCGCGCAGCGCGGCCCGACGCCGATCGTCGTGCCGCCGTCGAGCCTGCCGGCCGGATCGTCCGCGCAGGTGCCGCCTCCCTCGCTGGCCGCCGCGCCGGCCAGCACGCCCGCTGCGGGGGCGGCCATTCCCGCGCCGCAGGTCGCGACGACCGCCACGGACATCGCCGGCGTCACGCCGTCGCAAGCCGGTTCGAGCGCGACCATCGCGCCGGCCGGCAGCCTCGACACATCGGAGCGCGTGGTCAACGTGCCGCCGTCGGAGGCCGCTGCGCCGCCGTCGACCGCACCGGTGCCCGCGCCGGCGTCGCCATCGGAAGCGGCGACGGCCGTTGCCGCGATCAACGCGCCGGCCGTCGAGCAGCGCCCGCCGAAACAGGAAACCGTCCAGGTCCGTTTCAACGTGCGTCCGTGGGGCGACGTGTACGTGAACGGCGCACGACGTGGCGCGAGCCCGCCGCTGCGCTCGGTGTTGCTGACACCGGGCGTCTATCAGATCGAGATCCGCAACGGCTCGCTGCCGCCGTTGCACCGCACCGTGGCGATCGACTTCGGCAGCAAACCGGTCAACATCGACTATGCATTCGAATGACGTCAGCCAGGCGGCGCTGGCTGCCGCCGCATTGTCCCCGCCGTCGCCCGGTTTGCCGGCCGCGACGCCGCGCGCCGAGTTGATCGGCCGGCTGCTGGCGGAGGTCTCGCCCGAAGCCCCGTGCGGTCCGAACCTCGAATACGACGCCGACTTCCTGCAGCTTCAGGAGCGGGCGACACCGCGCGCCGAGCAGCAATACGGCGACACCGTGATTCCGGCCGAGACGCCCGACTGGCGCGCGGTCGAGCGCCTTGCGCTCGCGCTGGGCGAGCGGACGAAGGACTTGCGTGTCGCCGCGTATCTCGCGCGCAGCTGGACCGAGCAGCACGGCATTCCGGGCTACGCGGACGGGCTCGCGGTCGTCGCCGGTCTGATCGGGCGCTGGTGGGACGACCTGCATCCGTGCCTCGACGCCGATGGCGAACCGGATCCGACATTGCGGATGAACGCGCTCGCCGATGTCGCCGGCGCGCACGAATGCGCGCGCGCGGCGCGGCGCCAGCCGCTGTTCGACGGCGGCCCGAGCGTGCGCGACGCCGAACGCGCGCTCGACGGCCGCGACGAAACGGGCGGCCCGGCCGCAGTCAGCCGCGACGGCCTGGTCGCCGCGCTGTCGACCGCACGCGACGACGGCCGCGTGCCGATCGACGCGGTGCGCGCGGTGCTGGGCGCGCTGAATGCGATCCGCGCGCACGTCACGGACCGGCTCGGCAGTGAATGGTCGCCCGATGCAAGCGACACGGAAAAGGCGTTGCAACGGATCATGCACGAAATGCCGGAGCCGGAGCCGGAGCCGATGCACGCGGCACGGCCAGCGGACGGTTCGATTCCGGCGGCGCCGGCCGCATCCGGCGCCGCGCACGGCGCGTCCACGCCGGCCGCGTTGCCGAACGGGCAGGCCTGGCGCGATGCCGAGGTCGCGAGCCGCGACGACGTGCGGCTCGGCATCGACAAGATGTGCCGCTATTTCGAACTGCACGAGCCGAGCCACCCGGCGCCGCTGCTGCTGCGGCGTGCGCAGCGGCTGCTCGCGCTCGACTTCTACGAAATCATCCGGGATCTCGCTCCGGAGAGCCTGCCGAAGCTGGACCTGCTGAGCGGCGAGCGGAGCGAATGAGGCAAGCCGCCCGGCGGCGGCGACGTACACGCAATCTGATCGATGTGAAGGAGCGGACGATGACGGACAGAACGAAGGCGGCAGGCAGCGGACAGAAGTTCATCGCGCGCAATCGGGCGCCGCGCGTGCAGATCGAGTACGACGTCGAGACCTACGGCGCCGAGCGCAAGGTGCAGCTGCCGTTCGTGATGGGCGTCATCGCGGACCTGGCGGGCAAGCGTGCCGAGCCGCTGCCCGATTTACCGGAGCGCAAATTCCTCGAGATCGACGTCGACAACTTCGACGAACGGATGAAGTCGGTCGCGCCGCGCGTCGCGTTCCAGGTGCCCAACACGCTGACGGGCGAAGGGATGCTCAACGTCGACATGACGTTCGAGCAGATCGACGATTTCTCGCCGGCGGCGATCGCGCGCAACGTCGACGCGCTGCGCCGGCTGCTGGATGCGCGCACCGAGCTGTCGAACCTGCTGTCGTACATGGACGGCAAGCACGGCGCCGAGCAACTGATCGAGCGCGCGATCAACGATCCCGACCTGCTGAAGACGCTCGTGCGCGAACCGCGCGCCGATGCGCAGGCCGGCGACGCGACCCAACCGGAGGCCCGCGATGAATGACCCCGTCCAGTCCCGCGCAGAAGCTCGCAACACCCGCGACGCCGCGCAGCCGGCCGTCGCGCACGGCGAGTTCGCCGCGCTGCTGCAGAAGGAGTTCAAGCCGAAGACCGCCGAGGCGCGCGAGTCGGTCGAGCGCGCGGTGCGCACGCTCGCGCAACAGGCGCTCGAACATACGGTCGGCATGACGACCGACGCATACGGCAGCGTGAAGCAGATCATCGCGGAGATCGACCGGAAGCTGTCCGAGCAGATCAACCAGATCCTGCATCACGACGAATTCCAGACGCTCGAAGGTGCATGGCGCGGCCTGCATTACCTCGTCACGCACACCGAGACCGACGAGCTGCTGAAGATCAAGGCCTTGCCGGCGTCGCGCAACGAGGTCGCGCGGATGCTCAAGCGCTACAAGGGTGTCGCATGGGACCAGAGCCCGCTGTTCCGCAAGATCTACGAGGAGGAATACGGGCAGTTCGGCGGCGAGCCGTTCGGCTGCCTCGTCGGCGACTTCTACTTCAATCACAGCCCGCCGGACGTCGAGATGCTCGGCGAGCTGTCGAAGATCGCGGCGGCCGCGCACGCGCCGTTCATCGCGGGCGCGTCGCCGGAACTGATGCAGATGGATTCGTGGCAGGAGCTGTCGAACCCGCGCGACCTCACCAAGATCTTCCAGAACACCGAATACGCGGGCTGGCGCAGCCTGCGGCAGTCGGAGGATTCGCGCTACGTGGGCCTCGCGATGCCGCGTTTTCTCGCGCGGCTGCCGTATGGCGCGCGCACCAATCCGGTCGACGAATTCGACTTCGAGGAAGACACCGACGCCGCGAATCACGACCGCTACACGTGGGCGAACTCGGCTTACGCGATGGCCGCGAACATCAACCGCTCGTTCAAGTTGTACGGCTGGTGCTCGTCGATTCGCGGCGTCGAGTCGGGCGGGGCGGTCGAAGGGCTGCCGAGCCATACGTTCCCGACCGACGACGGCGGCGTCGACCAGAAATGCCCGACCGAGATCGCCATCAGCGACCGCCGCGAAGCCGAGCTCGCGAAGAACGGCTTCATGCCGTTCGTGCACCGGAAGAACTCGGATTTCGCGGCGTTCATCGGCGCGCAGTCGCTGTACCAGCCGGCCGAGTATCACGACCCCGACGCGACCGCGAACGCGCGGTTGTCCGGCCGCCTGCCTTACCTGTTCGCGTGCTGCCGCTTCGCGCACTACCTGAAATGCATCGTGCGCGACAAGATCGGCTCGTTCCGCGAGCGCGACGACATGGAGCGCTGGCTCAACGACTGGATCATGAACTACGTCGACGGCGACCCCGTGAACTCGTCCCAGGAAACCAAGGCGCGCAAGCCGCTGGCGGCCGCGCAGGTGGTCGTCGACGAGGTCGAGGACAACCCCGGCTACTACACGTCGAAATTCTTCCTGCGACCGCATTACCAGCTCGAAGGGCTCACCGTGTCGCTGCGGCTCATCTCGCGGCTGCCTTCGGCGAAGGCGGCGAACGAGTGAGCGGCACGCGGCATTCGATACGGCATTCAACGTGATTTCGCACCGAAACGGAGACGGCAATGGGCGTGGCAATGTTTATGAAGGTGGACGGCGTGACCGGCGAATCGGCGGACGCGCAGCACAAGGGCTGGACCGACATCGAATCGTTCACGTGGGGCGCGAGCCAGCCGGGCGCGATGGCGAGCGGCAGCGGCGGCAACGCGGGCAAGGCGAGTTTCAACGATCTCGTCGTGGCCGCGTACATGGACAAGGGCGCGCCGGCAATCGTCAAGAACTGCGCGAGCGGCAAGCATTTGCCGAAGGTCGAGATCTCCGCGTGCAAGACCGGCGGCACGCAGGTCGAGTTCATGCGCGTGACGCTGCAGGAAGTGCTCGTCACGTCCGCGCAGGTCGCGGGCATCGACCCCGGCGACGCGGCCGACCGGCTGATGATGCACTACGGCTTCCAGGCCGCGAAGGTGAAGAAGCAGTACTGGCAGCAGAACGACAACGGCGGCAAGGGCGCCGAGGTGTCGGTCGGCTGGAACATCAAGGAAAACACCGAGATGTGACGGCGGAGCGATGACGATGGACGACCCGCAAGCCCGCGCCGGCCGCCACGCCGGAGTGCGCGACCGGCTGCAGCCCGCGCTGCTCGACCGGCTGACCGACGACGCGCCGCAGCGCACGGCCGATCCGCCCGGCACGCAAGGGATCGGCGCCGAGCGCCTGCGTGCGGCCGTGCTGCGCGATCTCGCGTGGCTGCTCAATACGCGCAATGCCGAGGACGGCTTCGTCGACTGGGCCGCATTCGCGCATGCGCAGGCCTCGGTGCTCAACTACGGGATGCGGCCGCTCGTCGGCAAGCCGATGTCGGGCGTCGAGCGGATGTCGGTCGAGGCGTCGATCCGCGACGCGATCGTGCGCTTCGAGCCACGCATCGCGCCGGACAGCGTCGAGGTCCGCAGCATCGCCGATGCATCGGACGGGCGCGCCGGCGAACGGCGTCACAACGTGCTGCTGTTCGAGATTCGCGGCACGCTGTGGTCGATCCCGCATCCGGTCGAATTCGTGCTGCGCTCCGACCTCGATCTCGAGACGGGTGCGATGTCGCTGCGGTCCGCGGCGGGAAACTGACACGATGGATACGCGCCTGCTCGACTACTACAACCGCGAGCTCGTGTACCTGCGCGAGCTCGGCGACGAATTCGCGCAGCAATTTCCGAAGGTCGCCGCGCGGCTGCGGCTCACCGAATCCGGGCCGCCCGATCCGTACGTCGAACGGCTGCTCGAAGGCTTCAGTTTTCTCACCGCGCGCGTGCAGCTGAAGATGGACGCCGAGTTTCCGCGCTTCACGCAGGCGCTGCTGGACGCGGTGTATCCGGGCTATCTCGCGCCATTGCCGTCGATGGCGATCGTGCGGTTCGCGCCGATGCTCAACGAAGGCAGCCTCGCACAGGGCTGGCGGCTGCCGGCCGGCACCGCGCTGCGCGCGCGGCCCGCCGCGTCCGAGCAGACCGCATGTGAATTCCGTACCGCGCACGACCTGACGCTGTGGCCGCTCGAGCTGACCGATGCGGCCGTCACCGGCGCGCCGTCATGGCTGCCGCGCGGCGCCGTGCCAGCGCGCCAGGACGTGCGCGGCGCGCTGCGCATCCGGCTCAAGGCGCGCGGCGGCGCCAGGCTGTCGCAACTGCCGCTCGAGCAACTGACCTTTCATCTCGCGGGCCCGGAACGCGACGCGCTGCACCTGCTCGAACTGATCGCCGCGCATGCGCTCGGCGCTGTCTGCCACGATCCGGGGCAGCCGCCGCGCTGGCTGCATACGCTCGACGCCGATGCGATCGTCCATGAGGGCTTCGATCCGGCGCAGGCGATCCTGCCCGACGACGGGCGCAGTTTCCACGGCTACCGGCTGCTGCGCGAGTATTTCGCGTTTCCGGCGCGCTTCCTGTTCTTCAGTATCGGCGGGCTGCGCGCCGCGCTCGCGCGCGCCACCGGCGACGAATGCGAGCTGACCGTGCTGTTCGATCGCCACGACGCCGCGCTCGAAGCGGCCGTCGATGCGCGGCATCTGGCGCTGAACTGCACACCGGCCGTGAACCTGTTCGCACGTCGCGGCGACCGGATCCTGTTGCAGCCGGGCGCACGCGAGCATCATGTCGTCGTCGACCGCAGCCGGCCGCTCGATCACGAGGTCTATGCCGTGCAGCGGCTCGCGAGCGAGCAGCGCGACGATGGCCAGTCGCGCGAATTCCGGCCGTTTCATGCGTCGTTCGCGCGCGACGACGGCAACTACGGCGCGTACTACACGGTACGGCGCGAGCCTCGGCTGGTGTCCGCGCAGGCACGCGCGAACGGCACGCGCACCGGCTACGTCGGCAGCGAAACCTACGTGTCGCTCGTCGACAGTCAGTGCGCGCCGTACGACGAGACGATGCGCTATCTGTCCGTCGACACGCTCTGCACGAACCGCGATCTCGCGCTGCTGCTGCCGCCGGGCGATGCGAACGCGTTCACGCTGCGCATTTCGGCGCCCGTCGAGCGCATCGTCGCGATTCGCGGCCCGTCGCGCCCGCGCCCGCCGATCGCCGATGCGCAGACGGCCTGGCGGCTCGTCCGTCATATCGGGCTCGCCCGGCAAACGCTGACCGATCTCGACGACGACGAGGGCGCACATGCGCTACGCGAGCTGCTCGGCCTGCACGCCGACCCGGCCGATGCCGCGATGCGCCGGCAGATCGACGGCGTGCGGCGCGTCGCGTTCTCGCCGGTGTTCCGGCGGCTGCCGGCGCTCGGCCCGCTGATGTTCGGACGCGGCGTGCAGGTCGACGTGACCGTCGACGATCATGCGTTTTCCGGCGACAGCCCGTTCCTGCTCGGCGCGGTGCTCGAACAGTTCTTCGCGCGGCATGTTTCGATCAATGCGTTCGCCGAATGCGTGCTGACCAGCGTGCAACGCGGCACGCTCGCGCACTGGCCCGCGCGCATCGGCCGGCGGCCCGCGATATGAAGCACGGCACGCCACCCGACGCTCGATCGGCCGTCGAATCCGCCCGCCGCGATGCGTGGTGGGCGCGACTGCGCGCCGCGCCGCATGGCTACGACCTGTTCCAGGCGTTGCGCTGGCTCGATGCGCTGTCGTCCGGCCGCGCACCGCTCGGCCATGCCGCGCGGCCGCGCGACGAACCGGTGCGGCTCGGGCAACAGCCGTCGCTCGCGTTCGCGGCGTCGATGGTGGCCGGCGCATACGATGGGGACGGCGGCGCCACGCGGCCGCGCATCGCGATCCACGGTTTCGGGTTGTTCGGACCGAACGGTCCGCTGCCGACCCACCTGACCGAATACGCGCACGAGCGCGCGGCCCAGCACGACGACCCGACGTTCGCCGCATTCGCGGACCTGTTTCATCACCGGCTGATTCTGCTGTTCTACCGCGCATGGGCCGACGCGCAACCGACGGCGAGCCTCGATCGTCCCGGGCGCGCGCGGTTCGACGCGTATGTCGCGAGCCTCATCGGGCGCGCCGCGCATGACGACCGGCCGGCCGCGCAGGCCGATGCGGAACGCACGGCCGCCGACACGCTCGCGCCGCATGCGCTTTATTTCCACGCGGGTCATCTCGTGCGGCACACGCGCAACCCGGAAGGGCTCGTGCAGATCCTGAGCAGCCATTTCGGCGTCGACGCGCGCATCGTCGAGCACGTGCCGCGCTGGGTCGCGATCGAGCGCACGCAGCGCTGCGTGATCCGTGCGACGCGGCCGACCCTGCGCGTCGGCGGCGTCGCGCTCGGCATCGCGGTGCGCGACGCGCAGTCTCATTTCCGGATCGTGCTCGGGCCGCTGTCGCTCGACGCGTACCGGCGCTTCCTGCCGGGCGGCCCGCACGCGCGGCAGCTCGCGCACTGGGTGCGCGAATACGTCGGCATCGAGTTCGACTGGGACGTTCAGCTCGAACTGGCGGCCGACGCGGTGCCCGCGATCGCGCTCGGCGCGCCGCAGGGCCTCGGCCGTACTGCGTGGCTCGGGCAGCGGCTCGACGCGGGGCCCGCGCGCGATCTCGTCGTCCGTTACGACGCGCGCCGTGGCGGGCCGCCGCGCACCGGCGCCGTCCCTCATCGCGAAACCGCCTAAACGGGAACCGTCATGTCCGATATCGGCCGCGTCAACCTGTTCGGAAAGCTCAACCCGCTCCTCTACGAAACGCTCGAGCAGGCGACCGGATTCTGCCGGCTGCGCGGCAATCCGTACGTGGAGCTCGCGCACTGGATCAAGCAGCTTCTGCAGCGGCCCGACGGCGACCTGCAGCGCGTGTTGCGCCGGTTCGAGATCGACGAGGCCGCGATCGAGCGCGGGCTCGTCGCGTCGCTCGATCGGCTGCCGCGTGGCGCGGGATCGGTGTCGGACCTGTCCGTGCACATCGACGACGCGGTCGAACGCGCGTGGGTCTATGCGACCTTGAAATACGACGCGACGCGGATTCGCGGCGCGGTCCTGCTGCTCGCGATCCTGAAGACGCCGCAGTTGCGCAACGTGTTGTATGCGATCGCACGCGAGTTCGAGCGCATCGTGCCCGACGTGCTCGCCGACGAACTCGCATCGATTGTCGACGGTTCGCCCGAGGCGCAACCGGCCGCGCGTGCCGATTCGGGCTCGGGTACCGGCTCCGGCGACGCCGCGATGCGCGGTGCGCCAGTCGCGGAAGGCGCGGAAGGCGCGGCCCTGGCGCGCTTCGCCGTCGACCTGACCGCCCGTGCGCGGGCAGGCGAGATCGACCCCGTCGTCGGGCGCGACGCGGAGATCCGCCAGATCGTCGACATCCTGCTGCGGCGCCGGCAGAACAACCCGCTGCTGGTCGGCGAGGCCGGCGTCGGCAAGACCGCCGTCGCGGAAGGCTTCGCGCTGCGCATCGCCGCCGGGGACGTGCCGCCGTCTCTGCGAGACGTCGCGCTGTACCTGCTCGACATCGGGCTGCTGCAGGCCGGCGCGAGCGTGAAGGGCGAATTCGAGAGCCGCCTGCGCGGCGTGATCGACGAAGCGATGTCGTCCGAGCGGCCGACGATCCTCTTCGTCGACGAAGTCCATACGCTCGTCGGCGCGGGCGGGGCGGCCGGCACCGGCGACGCCGCGAACCTGCTGAAACCGGCGCTCGCGCGCGGCCTGCTGCGCACCATCGGCGCGACCACCTGGTCCGAGTACAAGCAGTACATCGAGAAGGATCCCGCGCTGACGCGGCGCTTCCAGCTCGTCCACGTGCTCGAACCCGAAGAGGCCGCCGCCGTGACGATGCTGCGCGGTCTCGCCGCGAAGCTCGAAGCGCACCACCGCGTGCTGGTGCTCGACGACGCGCTGCAGGCCGCCGTGACGTTGTCGCATCGGTATATTCCCGCGCGGCAGTTGCCGGACAAGGCGATCAGCCTGCTCGACACGGCCTGCGCGCGCGTCGCCGTCAGCCAGCACGCGGTGCCCGCGCCGATCGAGGATGCGCGCCGACGCATCGACGGCCTGCGCGTCGAGCGGGAACGGATCGCGCGCGAGTGCGCGCTCGGCACCGGCGACACCGCGCGGCGCGACGCGATCGATGCCGAGCTTGCCGCCGTACAGACGGAGCTCGATCGGCTCGATACGCGCTGGCAAGCCGAGCGCGACGCGTTGGCCTCGATCGTCGAATCGCGCGCCGCGCTGCTCGACGACGCGCCGTCGCGCGCGCTCACCGGCGACGCACGCGCCGATGTCCTGTCGCGCCTCGCTGTCGCACAGCAGGCGCTGGCAGAGATGCAAGGCGACGCACCGCTCGTGCTGCCCGCCGTCGACACGCATGCGGTCGCCGCCGTCGTCGCCGACTGGACCGGCATCCCGCTCGGGCGGATGGTGCGCGACGAGACGCAGGCCGTGCTCAAGCTCGCCGAGACGCTCGGCGAACGCGTCGTCGGCCAGCACCATGCGGTCGAACTGATCGCCGAACGGATTCAGACCGCACGTGCGAAGCTCGACGACCCGACCAAACCGCACGGCGTGTTCCTGCTGTGCGGGCCGTCCGGCGTCGGCAAGACCGAGACCGCGCTCGCGCTGGCCGACACGTTGTACGGCGGCGAGCGCAACGCGATCACGATCAACATGAGCGAATTCCAGGAGGCGCACACGGTATCGACGCTGAAGGGCGCGCCGCCCGGCTACGTCGGCTACGGGCAGGGCGGGGTGCTCACCGAGGCCGTGCGGCGGCGGCCGTACAGCGTCGTGCTGCTCGACGAGATCGAGAAGGCGCATCGCGACGTGCACGAGATTTTCTTCCAGGTGTTCGACAAGGGCTGGATGGAAGATGGCGAGGGGCGCGACATCGATTTCCGGCATACCGTGATTTTGCTGACGTCGAACGTCGGCGCCGATCGCGTGATGCAGCTGTGCCGCGACCCCGAGCGCCTGCCCGACATGCAGACGCTTGCCGATGCGCTGCGCGCGCCGCTGCTCGACGTGTTCCCCGCCGCGCTGCTCGGCCGGTTGACCGTCGTGCCGTACTACCCGCTGACCGATGCGACGCTCGCGCGCATCGTCGAGTTGCAGTTGCGGCGCTTCGAGAAGCGGATCGACCAACATCACGGGATCCGGCTGCGCTGCACCGATTCGGCGACCGCGCTGATCGTCGCGCGCTGCAGGACGATCGAATCCGGCGGGCGCATGGTCGACGCGATCCTCACGCATACCGTGATGCCGCGCATCGGCCGCGCGATCCTCGAAGCCACGCTCGAAGGTCGCGCGCTGACGTCGATCGAGGTGAGCGCCGCCGGCGGCGAATTCGCTTACCGGTTCGACGAGGAGGGAACGACGTGAATCGCGTATTCACACTCGACAGCCCGCACGGCGACGACCTGAAGTTCCACACGCTCGACGGCAGCGACGAACTCGGCCGCCTGTTCGAATTCCGGATCGAGGCGCTGGCTGACAGCCACAGCCTGTCGCTGAAGGACATGCTCGGCAAGCCCGTGACCGTGCGGATCGAGCAGCAGGACCTGTCGACGCGCTATCTGAACGGGATCGTCGCGCGCGCGACGCTGGCCGGCCGGCGTGCCGAGCGGCACTACGGTTACGAACTGGTCGTGCGGCCGTGGCTGTGGCTCGCGACGCGTCGCTCAGATTGCCGGATCTTCCAGAACCGCACCGTGCCCGACATCGTGCAGGAAGTGCTCGCGCCTTACGGCTTCCCCATCGAAAACAAGCTGACCGATGCGTACGTGCCGCGTGAGTTCTGCGTGCAATACAACGAGACCGACGCCGCGTTCGTGATGCGATTGATGGAGTTCGAGGGCATCTATTTTTATTTCCGGCACGCGGCCGACAATCACACGCTCGTGCTGTGCGACGCGATGTCGTCGCACGTCGCGTTGCCCGGCTACGAAACGATCCCGTACATCGCGCAGGATCGCACCGCGATCGCCGACGAGGAACACATCGACGGCTGGCTGCCCGCGCAGGCGGTGAGCGTCGGCAAGCATCAGACGACCGACTACGACTATACGAAGCCGCGCGCCGATCTTTCCGCGCAGAAGGTCGATCCGCGCGGTCATGATCACGACAGCTTCGCGTCGTTCGAATGGCCGGGCGGGTATCGCGACGATGCGCCTGGTGCGCATTACAGCCGCGTGCGGCTCGAGGAGCAGCAGGCCGAACATGAGCGGGCGAGTGCGGATACCGACGTGCGCGGCGCCGCGCCGGGCTATCTGTTCACGCTTGCGCATTGCCCGCGTGCCGATCAGAACCGCGAGTACCTGATCGTGCGGTGTTGGTACCGTTTCCAGGAGAACGCGTATGCGAGCGATCAGGGCGCGGAGGCTGTCGTGCATCGAACGATGATGCTCGTGCAGCCGTCGAGCCTGCCTTACCGATCGCCGCGTGAAACGCCGCGGCCGCGGACGAACGGGCCGCAGACGGCTACCGTGGTCGGGCCGCCGGGGGAGGAAATCTGGACCGATCAGTATGGGCGAGTGAAGCTGCAGTTTCGCTGGGACCGGTATGGGCAGAGCAATCAGGATTCGTCATGCTGGGTTCGAGTGTCGAGTCCTTGGGCCGGGGGTGGATTCGGAGGCGTGCAGATTCCGCGTGTCGGCGATGAGGTGGTCGTCGATTTTCTCAACGGCGATCCGGATGAGCCGATCGTGACGGGGCGCGTTTACAACGGCGAGAAGATGCCGCCGTGGGGGCTGCCAGGCAGTGCGACCCAAAGCGGGTTGTTGTCGAGGTCGTCGCCGGGCGGGACCACCGAGCATGCGAATGCGTTTCGGTTCGAGGACAAGAAGGGCGCCGAGCAGTTGTGGATGCATGCTGAAAGGAATTTCGATGCGGAGACGGAGGCCGATCACACACTTTCCGTCGGGAACAACCATACGCATACCGTCGGGAACGACGAAACGATGCAGGTGAAGAACAACCGGCAACGGAGCGTCGGGAAGAACGAGACCGTGAATATCGGGCAGAACCGGGTCGCGCAGATCGGGGTGGACGAGACGCATGGGGTGGGGGGAAACCGGACGCGAACGGTCGGCAAGAACGAAACCGTGACGATCGCGGCGAATCGCGACGCGACCATTGGCGGAATACATACCGAGACGGTTGCGAAAGCCAAGACTGAAACGATCGGCGAAGGCAAGACGCTGAATGTCGGACAGATGTATCAAACGACGTCGCAAGACATGAAGACGCTGGTTGCGTCGTCGCATACCGAGGAAATCGGTGCACGTACATCGACGATTGCCAACGCCCATACGCACACGGTCGGCGGTGAGCACACCGTCAACGTCGGCGCGAACCATACGACGAACGTGCAGCATCAGGTGCTCGTCAACGCCGGAGATCAGCTTTCGCTCGTCTGCGGGATGTCCAGCATCGTGATGAAGCGCGACGGAACGATCACGATCCAGGGCGTCAACGTCGCGTCGGCTGGCACCGAAAGCCACACCGTCAACAGCAAGAAGGTGACGTCGTCTGCGTCGGTCGAGCATACGGTCGAAGGGACGATCCTGAAACTGAATCCATAACGGAGGCTCGCACGAATGCAGAACTGGCAGCCGACCAATCCGATAGAACGCAGGTTCATGGATGCGCATACGGACTGGATGAGTTTCGCAAAAGAGCAGGATGCGCGATTGATGATCTGGCAGACCGACGAGACGGATGCGGAACTCGTGCGGCTCTATTTTCAGGTTCAGGACGAGACGTCGTGTGCGGTCAGGACGATGCGCGCGTCGTTCATTAGTGAAGCGAGTTATGCGAAGGCGCTGACGGACGAACTCATTGCGTTCTATGACAGCCGGCGTGAAGGATCCGATGCGCATGGGGTGCGGGCCGATTGGCAAGCGCCGTACGACGATGACAAGGATCCGTTGCTGTATCTGTTCGCGGTTGCCGACAGCCTGATGCAGCACCATCCGGACGTTTTTCCGGCGATGGTATTCGTGCTGGAACCGGCCAAAGTGCGGGATGACACGGCATGGGTGCGATGGCTCGACGATTTGCTGTCGATCATTGCGGTCGCGCCGCAGCTTGCCGAGCGCGTGCGTTTTGTCGTGCCGCGTACGGATATCGCGCCGTTTGCTGCGTTGATGCAACGGCATCGTGCCGTGGTGCGGGTCGTGCACGGCAAATACTCGATGGCGAGCGTGCCGCGCGAATTGCTGGCGGAATCGGGCGAGCGCGGGCCGAGCGGTGAATTTCGACGGCATTTCGTGTTGCTGACCGAGATCATCGAAAGCGGTAATCCGGCTCGGCTGGAGGAACTACGTGCGGCGGCGCTGAGGGTTGCCGAGCGTGAGCAGTGGTTCGATCAGTGTGTTGTCGTGCATCTGATTGCCGGTGCCGCGTATCTGAAGTGGCGCGATCGGGCGCGCGCGATCGATGCGTATCGGAGCGCAGCCAGCAGCGGGATGCGCGCAGTTGAAGCCGGGCATCCGGCAGGGCACAAGCTGGTTGCGAACGGGCTGTTCGGCGAGGCGAGCGTGCATTTGACGCACAAGGACTACGCGCATTCGGCGTATTGCTATGAGCGTGCGGCGGCGTCGACCTTGGCTGCGATGGACGGGCTGATGACGGTCGAAGCATGGCGCATGAGCGCCGTATGCTGGGAGCGGGCAGGGGAGCGCGAGCATGCGCTGGAAGCCGGGTTCAATGCGCTCGATGCAGGGTTGATGATCGACGAGCCGATGCGGGCGAACAGTAATCTGCCGATGGTTGTGGAGTGGATGGTTTTGCAGTTGGGTGTGCAGGACCGGCGGCGCAATGCGCTTAGCGAGAAGGTCGCGGCGTTGCGTGGTGGGCGTTGAGCGGGGGCCGAAACCATGGCACTCCCGGCCGTCAAGCATCTCGACCCCGTCGTCGGCGTTGACGTTCATTCGGTACTGGTCACACCGGGTACGCCACCGGTGTTCCTGCCGCATCCTCATGTCGGGTTCATCCTCGATCTGCGGGAGTACGTTCAAGCGGCAAAGGCCGTGGCCGGTTGCATTGCGATGATGATCGTGCAGGACAAGGTGACCGAATACATCGAAGATCATCCCGAAGATGTGAAGGCCTTGGAACACCTGGCCGATGAAGCAAACGAGCAGGTCAATGAACAGCTCAATGACTTGATGGGCGGCGGAAAGCTGCCGGACCTCAAGAACGACCCCACTATAGCGAAGGGGATGAAGCTCGCGAAAGAGGCCGACGAGATCGAGAACCGCATCAGTAACGATCTTGGCTCGAACGTCGGATCGGGGGGCAGCAGCGGCAGGCCGATTTTCGTGAACGGGATGATGCGTGCCACGGCCGGCACACATGCGTATCACGTTCCGGGGTTGCATTTTCCGCTCGGCGAATCGTTTGCGCCGCCTCCTGCGGAGGACTTCGAACCGTCGAACGACGGGGAATCGTTCATGGGCAGCAAGACCGTGCTCGCGAACAACGATCCGATGTCGTACATGGCGTTGCAGGCGCTGAGTTGCTGGTCGGTTGGCATGGAGCCGCCGCCGCACAATGGCGCGCACACGGAGCGAACCTATCCGTCGATGCCGAGTTCGGTCATGCTGCCGATTCCGGCAGGGCGGCCTGTGCTAGTGGGTGGGCCGCCGATCATGAATATGGCTGCGCTGGCGATGGGGCTGTTCAAGGCCTTTCGGGGTAGCGAATGGGCTAAAAGGCTTGCGGACAAGCTGCATTTGAAACCCGGTTTCCTGCGTTGTAATGTGCTGGGAGCCGATCCGGTGGATATGACCACCGGCGATGTGGTGGTACAGCAGCGGGATTTTACGGTGCCAGGACGGCTGCCGCTCAGATGGGACCGATATTACGCGAGTCGCGACCGGTGCGCGGGCGCTGCCGGCGTGGGCTGGCAGACCCCGGCCGACATCCGGCTCGAACTGATGCGGCACGAAGGATCGATTGGCGCGGCGGCATACTTTCCGGACCATGCGACGGCTTTCGACGTCATACCGAAAGAAGAGGGGTGGCCGGCACGGGTGTATGACTTGCAGTATGGGCACGCGCTGTACTGGCGGGATGGCCGACTCGTGCTGCGTGCCCGCGCTGGCGTTGAATACGAGTACGCGCGGCTCGCACAGTGGCAACGCGCTGTCGACGCACTTCACGATGACATGCGCCTCATACTGCTCATCGATCGGATGGCGGATCTCAGCGGCAACGCGTGGGGGTTCGAGCGTGAACGTGACGGTAGCCTGAGGCGCGTCGTCGAATGGAAGCGAGATGAGGCGACAGGGCGCGTGGTCGAATGCGGCGTTGGCCGAAGAGCGGACACCGGATTGCTTACCTCGCTGACCCTGATCGACACGGGCGGCCGTGCGCATCCGCTCGTCAGTTACGAGCATGACTGTGAGCGAAACCTGACCGCTGCAATCGACGCGATGGCGCACCCACACTATTTCGCATACGCGGACGGCCACCGGATGGTGCGCCATACCAGTGCGCGAGGTGTGTCGTTCCACTACAGTTACCAGCAGCATGACGACGGCACGTGGCGCGTCGATCACGCGTGGGGAGACAAGGGACTCCTCGATTATCGCTTCGCCTACGATCGGAAGCGGATGGAAACGCGCGTCACCAATTCGCTCGGCCACACCACCGTCCTGCAGTTGAACGAGCGAGGCATGCCGTTGACCAGGGTCGATCCGCTGTGCGGCGTGACCAGTTACCGGTACGACGCACAGGGGCGCACGAATGCCGAAACCGATCCGGGGGGGCGGACGACTGCATGGGAATATGACCAGTACGGGAACCTGCTGAGGCAGATACTGCCGGATGGCAGTGCGGTGCACACTACGTACAACCGGGATCACCGGCCGGTCTGCGCAACTGCGCCGGGAGGCCGGCAGTGGCGGTATGAATGGGACGAGCACGGCAATCTGCTCACGCAGACGACGCCGGCGCAGACGACCTCACGCTATTCCTATGACACGCATGGACAGATCGTCGCGCATATAGGGCCACGCGGTGCGATCACGCGATTCGATTACGACCGCGATGGTCATCTAGCGGTGTTGACTGACGCGCTTGGCCACCGCACGCAGTACACACATGACTCGCTCGGAAACCTGGTCAAGACCGTCAATGCGCTCGGGCAGGTCAGCCACTATGAATACGACCTTAACGGCAGTCTGACCCGCGCGACCGAGCCGGGTGGGCAGGAAATCCATTGTACGTATGATCCCGACGGCAATCTCGTGCGCTATCGGGATCCGGCCGGGCATATAACGCAGATGGCGTACTCGGCGCTCGGACAGGTAAGCCGGCGGCTCGCGCCGGATGGCACCGCCATCGAATACAGGTATGACTCCGAGGAGCAATTGATCGGCGTGGTCAATGAACGCGGTGAACTCTACGTGCTCGAGCGCGATGCGTTGGGCCGGGTTACAGCGGAGACGGATTACTGGGGACAGACGCGACGTTACCAGTACGGCGCGGCGGGCAATCTGTACGCCAGTACGGACCCGCTCGGGCAGACCATCGAGTACCGTTACGACCGGCTGGGCCGGATCGTCGAAAAGCGCGTGCCGGCCCCGGCACACGCCGAAGGCGTGCGGATCGACCGTTTCGTATTTGACCGGCAGGGTGACCTCGTGCTCGCTGAGAACCCCTCGAGTCGCGTCGAGTTCCGCTACGACGAATTGGGGCGGGTGATCGAGGAGCGACAGGGCGACGATTTCACGATCGCGAGCACCTATGATGCAACCGGCAACCGGATCGAACGCAGAACTCGGCTCGTTGCCGGCAGTGACGTGGTCGAATATTCCGTTCGCTATGAATATGACGCGTTGGATGCCGTGACGTCGATCCAGATCGATGATGCTGTGCCGATCGTCCTTGAACGCGATGCGATCGGTCAGGTTTGCGTCGAGCAATTGAGCGGAGCGTTGCGGCGCGAGCTGTCGTATGAAGCGGGCGGGCAAGTGGCAAAACAAACGCTGCTGAGCGGCACCGGTGTGCTGTTCGCAAGTGAATATGCATACGACGCGAATGGCGAGTTGGTGGAGAAGCGCGATTCGCGCAACGGCATCGAGCACTTCCGGTACGACCCTGTGGGCCGGGTGGTCGCGCATACCGACCCTACGGGCCGGCTGCGCCGCTACCTGCACGACCCTGCGGGCGATTTGCTGAAAACGCACATCCGGGAGCGCCGCACGGCGGGCGCGGATGAGACGACGCAGACCGGTACCTGGGTGCGCGAAGGCGAATACGACGGCTGCTACTACGCGTACGACCGCGCGGGCAACCTGATCCGCAAGCAGGAAGCCGGGCAGGATCTGACCTTGTGCTGGGATGCGGCCGGGCAACTGGCCGAAGCGATGGCGGTGCGGCCGACTGTTGCAGCAGTACCGGGCAGTCAAGTTCGCATCCACGCACAGTATGAATACGATGTGTTCATGCGGCGGGTGCGCAAGGTTGTGTATGCCGGGACCGCTGGCGGTGCGAACCGGGAATCGCCACGCGTCAGCCACTTTTTCTGGGATGGCGACGCGCTCGTGGGCGAGTACACGACGGGCGATCACGTAACTGGCAATGCGGCCTCGGACGAGGGCGACAGGGTGGGCGTAGTGCAGCCGGCTTCACGGGACTTAGCCGAAGTGGTCGCTGCCCCCCCGTCACGTCGCGTGTATGAATGGGTCAATTATCCGGGCACATTCCGGCCGTTTGCGGCGGTGCATTGCGATCTGCCCGAGCACGGGGCCTCCGCGCAGGCAGCGGGACAGTTGGCACAGAGCTCGGGAGCGGCGTATTTTTACCAGAATGATCCCAACGGAGCGCCTCAGCGGATGCACGATGCTGTCGGGAATTGCGTCTGGGAGTATTGCCCGGCGGAATGCGTTGAGCGTTTAGGGGCTTCGTGGAATGAGCAGCCGATCAGGCTGCAAGGACAGTATCATGACGCTGAAACGGGGCTCCACTTCAACCGGTATCGATACTACGATCCCGATACCGGAATCTTTATCAGTGAGGATCCGATTGGCCTAGATGGTGGACTCAATCTATATCAATACGCACCTAACGTCTTTAACTGGATTGATCCGTATGGATTGGAGCTTACACCTCTAAATGAGCGCGGATACACCGTATACGGGCTATTCGAGCCTGGAGCTGATGCGCCTTACTATGTGGGGCACACAAAGCAGTCTCTACGGGATCGTCTAGCTGGACATAGAAGCGAAAATGGCAGGTATCGGGCAAATGCTGGAACTGAGATTAGACCATTGGAGATTGGTGTTGAGGGAATGCTTACTTACACCCAATCCAAGGGGTTTGAGCAGGCATATAGTGAATTGTATGGCACCAAGACAGGGTTTCCCGGCAATGATATCAACCCAATCAAAAAAAATCGACAGGATGACAGGGGGAAATCGCACAAGAGTCATTACGACGCGAAGGCCGATGGGCTTGGCATAAATGGTTGTGGAGGTAGTTGACGTGGCTCTTTTAAATATTAATCCGGGTGATGTTCTTGGCGTTCCTGCTCTGTCGGGTGATGCGTGGGGATTTGTTTTGGCTCGCATAATCCGCAGTGAGCCGTCACCATGGATTGAGGTTTTTGGCGATTTTAGTCGAGATTTTTCTATAACCGAGGAGGAAATTTTAAATCGAGATTTTTCGATCTCGAATAGGCTATTCAATCCTGTACATGCCGCACTCGATTTTAATCGTCATTTCGGTGAGGTCAAGTGGCCGATTCTTGCGAGGAATCCAGAGTATTCGCCGGGGCAGTCGGCTGCAGAGGAAATCGAATTCGAGGAAGTTTCTTACTGGAAGACTGGGATCTATTACAGAAACGGGATCAAACATCAGGAATTGCCGGGTCACAGGAGGGATTTGGAGGACGCAACTATTTATTCCAACCCACAGCTTGTCTGGCGAATCAACCTTTACCTGTCTGGATATTTTTCCAAAGGAGTTGCCTGGAATTCTCGATTGAAGAAGAGCGTTATAGAGAAGGAGGGAATGGACTGGTGGATCAATGGAATCAATGCGTGCAATGCCAACATGGATGCTATTGCATTAGCGTTTAAGGCAGTTCGCCGTGGGCGGAGGAGCTAACGCCAAGTGTGGCTGGTCAATATTTGACATAAGGTGAATTATCGATAATTTTGGTGTAGGTCCCAAGTTCAGATGTCGCGTTTCCGCTAAATAAAAATGTCGCGTTTGGGCCTCGGTAAGCTTGCCGGCTCCCCGTCAGATCATGGAGCTGGCGATGTACCGAACAGCTCTGGTGACATTGAACATGCAAGAACTCGACCGTCTGAAGGTCTGACGGTCCGGCAGATCGAGCGACTGGATTTGGAGTTGGCCCAACGTGCGCTGTCGATCATCCGCGATCGCTACGCCGATTTCGGACCGACATTGGCTTGCGAGAAGCTGGGAAGCCCACGACATCCGGCTCGCCAATGAAACGGTCAGGAATCTGATGACGGAGGCTGGCTTGTGGCTCCCACGTCGACAGCGACCGCATATGCGCCGTGCGACGGCAAGACACCACCCGCGTTCCAACCGCCCCTTCACCCGACAATCACCTGCTGCCCCGGATTGATCTCCCCCGGATTGCTCGCCAGATTCCGGTTGAGCTGCAGGATCTCGTTCAACGCGACATTGATCCGCTGACCGTCCGACATCCGCTGCTGTTCGTCGGCCGGTATGCGAGCGGCGGCAAGCAACGATCCTTCGTGAGTTTCCGCAATGGTCCACAACGAATCGCCGGCGACGACGTTCACCGTCAGCGGTGTTGGCGTCGGGCTCGGCGAACCCGTCGACGGCTGCGCGGGTGAGGACGGTGTCCCCGACGGCTGCGCATTCGGCGTCGATGACGCGGACGGACTCGGCTGAGCCGCCGGCGCCGTCGTCGCCCCCGGCGTCGGTGAGAGCGAGGCCCCGGGCGTCGGCGTCGTGCTGCTGGAACCCGAAGGCGTCGGCGTCGGCGACAGCGACGGACCGGAACCAGGATGCTTGTTCTTGTCGTCCGCTCCCGTCAACGCCGAGATCACGCCGTACCCCTGCATGATCCCGAAGATCGCCACCGGGAACAGCGCGATGCCGGTCGGCAAGCGCGCGAGCCACGGCGTGGCATTCGGGAATTGCGTATGCAGACGCCCGGCACCCAGCAGCGCGCCGGACATTGCACCGAGCATGCCGGTCATCCCCTCGCCGAACGTATGCGCGGCCATTGCGCCGTGAATACCGCTAGCCAGACCGACGGCCGATGTCACGTAGTCGCCGGTCGCGCTCGCGATCCGCGCCAGCTGACTGCGATTCTCCGCATTCACGCCGCGCGAACCACCCTTGTAGACGATGCCGGTAGAGATGGCGCTGATGATCCCGCCCAAGGCCTGCCCGCCGGCCAGCCCGTCGCCATGGAGGAACTTGGCGCCGTTGATCGTGATCGAGCCGCCGTACCCTCCCAGGGCGAGCAGCCGCCCGACCCGGCCGACCGAGTGCCGCGGGCTGCCGTGGTGCAGCAGTTTCAGCGACGTCCCGCCGACCACGCCCTGCATCTGCGCGAGCATGTCGGCAGCGATCGCCTGCGTGTGCGTCGCGGTTTCGTCGAACGACAGCGTCCCGTCCTCGTTGAGCGCGCGCAGCTGCGCGGCGGCGGCCTTGCCCTCGTGTGCAATCTGTTCGAGCTGCGTGCCGCGCGCGGCGGCGTCGAACCCGTTCGCCTTGAGTTGCCTCTGCAGCCCGCGCACGAGGCGGTCGACGGCCCGATCGAACGCGCGCGGATCGCCGTTCTTCAGGCTGGCGACCGCGCCGTGATGCAGCGCCTGGAACACGCGACCGACCCGCAGGCCGGCGTACAGCGAATTCGTCGCGGTGCCCACGAATTCGTTGCCCGTCGCGACGAGCGCACCCGCGGCGGTCCCGCCGGTCAGCGTGGCCGTGGTCATTTCGCCGGCAATCCGCCGTCGCGACGGCGGGCGTCGGGTCGTGCCGATCGGCTCGTCGTGCACGCGCAGTGCGTGCAGCTCCGCCTGCGCGCGCTTCGCGTCGGGAATCTCGACCTTGGCGAGCTGTGCGGTCTCCCGCCGGCTTGTACCGATCGGCTTGGTGCCATCGTTGATCAGCGCGGGATCGCGCACGACCGCGCGCCAGTGCTCGGCCGGGTCCGCGGCGGATGGCTGCGCGCGCGTGGTCACGCGGTCGGGCACGCTGTCGCCGTATTGCTTCAGCCAGCGTGCGGCGAACGTGCGCGCGCCCTTCTCCGTCTTGTTGCCGGGCCCGTTGCCGTCGCCCTTCCAGTGTTCGGTCGCATGCTCGATCGTCGCCTTGCGCGCCTGGTTCAGCCACACGGTCGTGTTGCCTTCGTAGAGCTTCTTGCGCAGCGCGGCCACTTCGGCGGGCGTCATCCCTTGCGCGGCACCGATCCGCTCGACCTCCGCGAACAGCAGCTGATGCTGGTTCGCCAGCGTCTGCCGGTCGACGCGCTCGAACACGCGCGTGAGCGCATCGGCACCGTGCAGGCGATCGATGATTTCCGGTCGCGCGCGGTTCTCGACGATCAGTTTCGCGAGCGCGCCGGTCAGGTCCTGGTTGCCGATGAAGTCGGCGCCGTGCGTGCCGAGCGACAGCCCGACGTGGACCCATTCGAGCCCCTCGCGCTCGAGCACGGCGCGCAACAGCTTCTCGTGCCCTGCGCCCGGCACCGATTCGGGCACCGCGTCCCAGCCGTGGAACGTGACCATCACGTTGGGCGCGGTCGTGTCGGGATGTTCGTTCGACCATTTCTCGAGCGCCGTCATGACGCGCACGTAGTCGTGGTATGCGTCGTTGGTGCCCGACTGGTACCGGTAGTCGGTGCCGGACACGAGCGCGCGCGACGGCGCCGTTTCGAGTCGGATCGCGAAGCCGGTGCGCGCCGCCTCGTCGAGCCAGCGATTCAGATGTTCGAGATGATCGAGCGCGAGCGCCGTCCCGTCCGTGCCGGGCGCCGGATGAATCATCCCGTTCTCGCCGTCGAACACGGCGTGCTTCTGGTCGCCGAGCGCCTTCACCGCGCGCAGGAAATCCGGATCGTGCGCCTTGCCGAGCACGGCCGCGAGCAGATGCGGATCGACCACGAGCGTGACGACCGGCGTCACACCGCCGTATTGCTCGACGATCTTGCGCATCAGCGCCGGATCGTCGCTCAGCGACAGCGAACGTGCCATCGGCACCATGCGGTCCTGCAACGCTTCGCTCGAGCGCGTGAAGAAATACCGGATCCGCTGATCGGCGACGGTGGCCGCGCCCAAGCGCCGGGTGCGCGCGCGCAGCTTGCCCGGCACCGGCAGGAAGCGCGACGCCGACGTCGACACGTCGCGCCCGACATACAGCTTGTTGAGCAGCGTGCGCCACATGCCCGGGTCGACCATCACGGCCTGCGGCTCGCCCTTCAGCACGAGATTCACGTTGCCGGCGCGCTGCGCCTGCTTGTTGTAGGCCTCGATCTGGTCGTGCGTCGCGAAATAGTGCTCGGTCTTCGCGGCACCGTTGCGCAGGTTGAACGCGACGACGGTCGACGACGACAGCCCGGGCTGGTACGGCTCGATCGACAGCGGCGCGGGTGCGGTGCCGCTGCGCCGCAAGCGCTGCAAGTCGTTCAGCACCTCGTTGTAACCGTGCCGCGTCCGGGCCGCGAGCGCCCTGAACGGCGCCGAATGCTGGCCACGCGCTTCCGCGTCGGTCAACTGCTCGCGCAGCGCCTTCGCGCGCGCCTCGAGCGCCGCGACACGCGTCGGCCGCGCACTCCGCATGAACGCGCGCGGCGGCAGTTGCGTGAGCAGGAAATGCACGTCCGTGCCGAACCGGTCGTTGCCGATCGGCATTTCGTCGAGCGGCACGCCCTGATGATTCGGGTTGTTGGCGTGCCGGACCGTGTCGAACCACCGCATCTCGCCGTTGCGCGCGGCGATCACGCCGACCGGATCGTCGAGCGCCTCGGCCACGGCGCCGTCCGTCCTGAACACGTAGATCACGTGCTGGTTGCCGTCGACCGCACCGTTCCGGATCGCGGTCAGCAGGTGCGGCACGCTGTTGCCGCTGAAATCGACCGCGTTGAGCGCGGATGTGCTCGACGGCAGCAAATGCGGATCGACCGGCGGCCGCGTTGCCGTGTTGCTTTCACTCCCCTGCTCCGCCTGTGTGAGCGGCCGGCGAAGCGGCACCTTCGACTGGAAAAGATCGCCGAGCGAACGGTGCGGCGGTTTCTCTGCCGCGGTGGCTTCCTTCGCCGGCCGGAAGCCGCCGATTCGATCGACGGTTTCCGGCTTGACGTCGCTGACGACGAACCGGATGCCGCGTCGCGGTGAGCGCAGGACCGGAATGCCGCCCCTGCGCCGTCGCCGGAACACCGTGCGCAGATCCTGCTCGGGAATCTCGGTATCGCCGAGCGGCGCCTTCTCGTAGTACTTCCATTCGTGGTTCGTGTTGCGCTCCGCGTAGCCGAGCACCTTGCCCGTCTCGTCTTCGACCACGTGAATCCAGCGCTGCTCTCCCTCGACGGCACGCACGGCCTGACGCGGCCGCTTGAAACCCGGTGCGTCGTGCAGTTTCGCCACGTCCGCGGCGAGCGCGGTGTCGACCGGATGCCCCGACGCGGTCACGGACCACGACGACTTGCCGTCCCGCGTCTCGATCTTCGATGCGCCGCCGAACTGCATCAGCTCGTCGTGCGCGACCGGCGACACGAAGAAATCGAACTGACGGCGTGCCGTGCGCCCGCTGCTGCCGGTCTTCACGAGCGCCTTGCGCAGCGCGCGCGGCACGCGCTTGCCGTCCAGCATCCGCACGGGGCCGAGCGCGCCGTGCTCGTCGGTCTCGAGCACCGCGACGAACGCCGGCGCCGCGTGTTCGGCGTCGGCGGCGGGCGCGTCGGTATGCGCGGTGATCAGCACGTGCGCGTTCGGGCCGAGCTGGCGCCCCAACCCGTCGAGCGTCGGCGCGCGCCGGCCGTCGACGCGCGTGAGCGTGCGCCGGCCGAGGCTGTCGAGCCACGTCGCGGCAATGGCCTGCGGATCGCTCGCTTCGGCCACCGCGGCGCCCTCCGGCACGGCCGGCGGGTTCGCATGACCGGATACGGCGGCAGGCGCCGCCGCGCCGGACGATTCGCCGGACGATTCGCCGGCCGTACCCGCAAGGCGGCCGGCCGCCGGCCCCGCGTGGCCGATCGTCGGCCAGGTCGGGCGGCCGTCGGTCGCCCCGACCGCACGCATGCCGCCCGCGTGGACGGCCGTATAGCCTTCCGGCAAGCCCGAGCGATCGATGCCGACGAGCCGGTACGACACCTCGCCGGTCGCCGCGTCGCGGGTACGCACGACGTACATGTCGACGCCGGCCGGCTTGACCAGTTCGCCGCCATCGGGCGTGGTGATGCGCAGCGCGCGAGCCGTATCGTGGCCGAGCGCCGACAGCAGCACCACGTCGGTCGGTGCCGCGCCCTCGACCGCGGCGAGGTTCGCGGCTGCGCTGGCCGCGACGCGCTCCTGCGGCGTCAGGTCGCCCCGTGCGAACGCGGTGCCGTCCGGCAACGCGTCGGTTTGCACGTAGGCGTGGTTCCGTGGGCCGGTATGCGCGGCATCGATTGCCTGCCCGAGATCGCCGTGCGCGACCGTCCGCGCGCCTTCCGGCAACGCGAGTCGGGCATCGGCCGCCGAACGTGCCGGCGCGTGCGTGGCGGCGGTAGCCGGTGCATCGGGCACCGTGCCGCTGAACCGGAACCAGCCGTCCTCTGGATCGAGCGCGCCGAAATCGGTGCCGCTGCCGAGTTCGATGCTGCCGTCGCGCGTCACGAAGTCCACGCGCAGGTGGGTCAGCCCGGCGGCGTCGAACGCCTGCATCACCCCGTCGATCACGCGGGTCGGCTCGGGGCCGTCGAGGAAGTAGCTCGGCCAGCGCTGGCTCACCGTGCCGCCGGGTTGCGTCACGCGCGCCGCGTCGCCGATCACGCCGGGCCGGTCGGCCAGCGCGGTGCGGAACGGATGATCGAGCGTGACCGATTCGAACGTGTCGTCCGGAATCGCGGTGAAATCGTAGTCGGGGTCGGCAAACGTCGGATCGGCCACGCGCGGCACCGTCGGGCGCGGCGGCGGATCGCCGAGCGGACGCGACGCGGTACGGGCGGTCGTCGCGGCCGGCTCCGCGTCGCGGCCCGCGGGGAGCGCCGGCCGGCCCGCGCGAGCCGGATCGCCGCGGAAGCTTTGCATCGGCAGACGATCCTTGTCGACCTGGCCGGTCAGTCGCGTGCCGCGTACCGTGGTCGAACCGTCGGGCTCGACGAGCAGGATGTCCGGCGGCGCCCAGACCGATGTCGGCCGTCCGGTCAGCTCGGACAGGCGCTGCGCGAGCGCCGCCGCGAAGGTCGTGCTGGCCGCCCGTACTTGCCCGGGCGCGATGCGCAACGGATCGTGCTTGTTCGATCCGCCGAAGCACGAATACAACGTGACGTCCTGCCCCGGTTCGAGATGCGGCGCCACGCGCTCGGCCACCTCGTCCGGCGTGAGCGGACGGCCTTCGGGGCCCAGCATCGCGTCCGCCGATATCCCGTGGCCGAACACGACGTGATGGCCGGGCGGCGACATCAGCCCGCGCGCGCCGATCGGATGGAGCGGATCGTCGTGCGGCATCAGCAGCGTATCGGCCGGACGCAGGAACTCGGGGTGTTGCGTCGCGTCGACGCCGGTCACGTCGTCGAACCCGGGCTGCAGCACCGACTGACCATGAACCGTCGTCGTGATGACGCCGTCGTTGGCGATCCGGCGGTCCGTATAGACGCGGCTGGTCTTCGGATAGATTTTCTGCGTTTTCCCCGACAGGCCGTCGTCGGCCTCGGCTTCGGCGACCTGCTCGACGCGCGCGGCCCATTCGTCCGCCGTAAAGATCTGCCCCGGCCCGACTTCGACGAGCGGAGTCGTCTCGTAGACAGGCGGTTCGCCGGGTTCCGCATCCGGAGCGAGCCGCGGATGCGCGGGCCCCCCCGGCGTCACGCCCTGGCGTCCGCCCTCGCCTTGCGGACCGCCGACGCCGCGTCGGCCGCTGTCCGAGTCCGGATCGATCTGCGCGTCGATCGGATGCACCGGCTCGACCGGCGCGTCGTTCTGCACGGCCGTGCGCGCCGCCGGTTCGCCACGCTGGGCGAACACCATCGGCGGATCGCTCGCGTCGGGCGCCTCGGGCAGATGCAGATAAAGCCGAGTCGCGACGTCGGGATCGTTTGCCGGCAAGATGATCTTGTCGTCGATCGGATGCAGTTCCAGCGCACCGGTGCCGCGCACGGAGTTGGACGTGATCGACGCGATCACGGGCACCTGCAGTTCGTACGCGAGCTCCTGCGCGAACGAATAGCCGCCGGCGCCGAGATAGCAGCCCGTCAGCAGCACGCCGTTGCCTTCCGTATAGGCCGGATCGTCGAGCAGCTTGCGCGCGAATTGCCGCGGCGAAATCGTCTTGCCGCCTTCCGTGACGGCGGCCGCGCTGTCCAGGGTCACGTCGCGCGGCGCCGTGCCGTGCGACTCGGCGATGTCGAACCCCGACACCTTCAGGAACTGGCGCGCGGTCGCGTGGCCGAGCAGGTTCACGACGTTGGAACCCGGCACGGGCCGCAGTTCCAGAGGATTGATCCGGACCGGCTGCGCGCCGCCCGGCGAGAACTTCCCGTTCACGTCGGGCTCGATCTCGAAGCGCGCAAGCCGGCGGCCCGGATTGGGCAGCGCGCGCCGCCATCCGGCCGCGTCGTCGTCGCCCAGCCGGCCGAATACCGGCGCCTGGATCAGATCCGCGAATTCCTGCAGCAACTCGGGATTGGCGCCGCTGTGCGGCCCCTCCAGCGCGATCGGCGTGCCCGGCGTATAGCCTTTCCACGCCAGCTCTTCCAGCGCGTGCGTCATCTCGAGCGCGCTGGCCGACCGGCCGCTGCGCGGATTGATGATCGAGCCGCGCTTCGTCAACAGGCGCCACACGTACACGCCGATCGGCACGCGCGCATCGCCCGTGGTGGCGCTGCCGCCCCACTGGTTCGATACCGGGCGCGGCGCGACGCTGCTCCAGTTGACCGGATGCGCCCCCTGGTCGATGACCGCCAGCGCCGGCGAGAACCGGTACGTACGCGGTTCGCCGCTGACCGAATGGTCCGGCACGCCGGCCTGATCGGGCGCGCCGGGCTCGATCAGGATACCGCCCGTATAGCCGGAGTCGGGGCTGCCGTCGGCCCGATAGCGCGGCGAACGCCATGCGACGAAACCGCTTGCGCCGTACACGTCCACGCCCAGCACGTTCGCGAGCAATTGCGCGAGCGGACTCACGCGCGTGCCGGCGCCGCACGCATAAAGAATGACCGGCGACTTGCCGTCCCAGCCGCTCTGGCGAATCAGCGCGGCCATGTCTTCGGCGCTCATCGCCTTGCCGGTCGCGCTCGCGAAGGCGTCGGCCCATGCATGCGCGTACACGGCGAAGTAGCCGGGCGGCACCGGCATCAACGGCCGCTCGCCCGCCGGCAGCCGGTTCTCGGGCTGGCTCGGGTTGTCCGAATAGATCGCGAGGTCGGCTTCGCGGCGCGGATACGCGGCCCACTGCGTTTCGCGCATGCCGAATGGCGCGTTGATCACGTCGACGCGCCGGCCGCCCTCGTAGCGAATCAACGGCTTCTGCGGATCGAAGCCGCGCGGGTATACGACACGCAGCGTGCGGTCGTACGCATCGTTCATCGACAGCATGAACGCATCGCCGGCGTCGGTCAGCCCGACGTGGCCGACCACCGCTTCGGGCGGCACCGAGCCGTCCGCGGCGAGCGCCCCGTGATCGACCAGCGCGATCCGGTAGCGGCCGCCCGCCACGCCGTCGGCGCCGACCATCAGCGCGTCGTGATACGTCGTGTAGCGCGTCACGCCGATCGTGCCGCCTTCGTCGGGCGCAACCGCCGCCCGCGCCTTTGCATCGTCGGCCGCGTTCGCGCGCCGCTGGTCCGCCCGCGCCGCGCTCAGGTCGTCGACGATGTTGCCCTTTTCGGTCGCGGGTAGCCCGTCTTCCTCGGGGTTGCGTACGTTACCTTCCGGGTCCTCCAGCGCGTACACGTAGTACTCGACGTCCTCGAGCCGGTTGCCGCTCTCGATGATTCCACCGACCACCTCGCTCAGCATCGCCGGATCGGCCGCCACATGCGCGGGGATCTCCCAGGACGCCGGATGCGCGCCGTTTGCCGGCATGCCGGCCCTGGCCGTCGATGCGGCGTCGCCAGCCAACGCATCGGCGACGGCCGGCGTCGCTTCGCCGTCGGGCGCGAGCCGCGGCACGATCGCGGCGTCGTCCGGCGTGCCCTGCATGCGGTGCGCGCGAAACCACGACGCGATGCGCGCCCGCAGCCCCTTGTCGGCCGGCGCGACCGCGCCGCCGTCGTCGATCGGTTCGCCGAAGCTGTTCGCCTGCTCCTCCGCGTGCTGCCACGGATTGCCGATCTCGCCGACCGCGAGACGCTGGTTCGCCAGCCCGTTGCCGTACAACGTATCGACGACGTTGATCGCGACCGGCCGCGACATCGTCGACGGTGCGGGCGTCTTCGTGATCGCGCGAATCGGCCGCTCCATCAGCGTGTGCGAGCCGAGCCCCATCTGCGCGATGCCGATGCCGAGGTTGAGCAATTGCTGCGCGCGATCGGAATCGGACATCGCGTCCCAGTTCTTGACCAGCGACACGCTCTGATCGGCCATCTGGTAGCCGCCGATCACGCCGCCCGTGACATTGAATACGCCGGCGGTCTTGCCCGTCGTCTGCGCGAGCGACTGGAACGCGTCGGCTTCCTGCGTGAAACGGCCGAGGCCTGCCACGTCGGCCGCGGCGCCGTCGCCGCGCGATGCGACCGTCAACAGGTCGGAGACCCGCCCCGTCGTGCGCAACAGCGACGATGCCTCCGCGAGCGACTTCGCCGCCACGCCGAGCCCGCCGCCGGCGATGCCCGCGCCGCTGCCGATCAGGCTGATCCAGTCGCCGCGCGCCTGTTCGTTGCCGAAGCCGATCGACTGGCCGTGATCGCTCAGGTTCTTCAGGTCGCCGATCGCGGCAGGCACGCCGACGGCCATGCCCGCGCCGACGGCCGTCCACGCGGCGCCGAGCATCAGGCCGCCGACCGGCGCCCCGATGCCGCTCGCGACCAGCACGACGCCGCCGGCCGCGGCAAGAATGCCGGCGCCCATTTCGAGGATGTGTTCGGCGTGCTGGTACCACTCCGTCTTGTGCGCGTCGATCGGCTGGTATTGCGAGAAACCGCCGGATGCCGGACCGTTCGTCAGGCTTTTCGGCACGTACAGCTTGCCGTCGTCGGACAGCGCGTTGTTGTGCTGATAGTCGTCGACGGAGTCGTACTTCCAGCCGCGATCGTCGATCAGCTTGTACTGGTCCGGATGCCCCTCCACCTGCACCTTGAACAGCGCGCTCGGCGCGGTGCCGGTCCCTTTCGACACGTAGTAGATCGGCACCAGCGACACGACCGCGTGGTCGCCGCCGACCTTGCGGATCTGATCGACGACGGTCTGGATCATCTGCGTCGCGGCCGAATTCCTCGCGTACAGCGACTGACTGTTAACCGCCGTGCCGCTCGGCAACTGCCCGTTGCCGACGATCAGTTGCTCGAGCATCGCCATCGACGGCACGTCGTTCCGGTCGGTCGGCGTCACGCCCGGGTCGTCCGGCTGAATTCCGAGCCCGGCGCCGACGAAGTTCGTCATCTGATTGGAGCCGGTGGTGAACGTATAGGACTTGTCGTCGAAGTGCTTCTGGAAGTCGTCGAAATACGCCTTCAACTGCTTGTCCGGATCGGCCTGGAACAGCTTGTAGCTGGCGTTGGCGGTGTCCTTGTTCTGCTTGTCCTGGGCATTCTTCGTGCCCTGGTCGTAACGCAGCTGGAAGTCGTTCGCGAAGCCCGAACGGAACCGGTCGTCGTTCTGCATCTTCGACAGCAGCGCCTTCGACAACGTCGGGTCGACGCCCGACGACAGCGCCTGCCGCACACCGTCGAACCCGTAGCCGGCGTCGCCGCCGCGCAACGTATAGATCATCGTCTTCGCGTTGCCGTTGGCGTCGAGCAGCCAGCTCGCGACGTCGTCCTCGCGATGCACCGGCACGCCGCTCGCGGTCGGCTGCTGATCGGCGAGCCCGACCGCCGTGCTGAGGCCCTTGTAGAACTCGATGCCATCGCCGTATGGCTGCGGCCTGCCCGTGTTCGACTGCGTCCACTTGTTGCCGAAATCCTTCTCGACGGTATCGAGCACGACGCCCGCAAATTCGGGCGGCGCATTGGCGAGGATGTCCTGCATCCACTTGCCGGCCTTGTCGGCATTCATCCGGCCGTCGACACGTGCCTGCATGCTGGCCTGGTCCGTCGCTTGCGAATCGGGCTTCTGCATCAGCGGATCGATCTGCGAATGGATGAAGTTCGCGTTGAAATGCGGCTGGCCCGCCTGCGTCCACAGCGTCTGGCGTTCGTCCAGCGAGAACGACGCGTTCATGTTGGTCTTCAGCACCTGAAGCGCCGCGCCCGGATTGCTGCCCGGATTCTCCATCAGCCGCGCGACCTGCTGCTTCGTGTACTGCAGCCGCACCTCGGGCGCCGCCGCAAGCAGCGTCTGGATCTTCTGGTAACCGGGGTTGTTCTTGTCCGCCTGAGCCTTCGCCATCGCGTAGGCAAACACGCCGCCCGCCTGGTTGATCTGCGCGTTCAGTGCGTTGGCGTCGGCGTCGCTCAGGCCGTCCGTGCCGACCTTGATACCCGTCAGCTTGACGAACGCCTCGGCGAGCGGATTCTGCTGAGCGAGGAGCTTCTCCTGCGACGACAGCTTCGGATCGTTCGGATCGACGGTCACACCCGTGTCCTGCATCAGCGCGAACGTGACCGGGTCGGACTGCGCGAGCTGTTTCATCTGCGGCGACAGCGACGGATCGTCGGGATTGATCGTCGCGATCGTGCGCTTGAGCTGGCTCTCCTCGCCCAGCGCGTCGACGAGGCCGGTGTACCACATGCCGTCGTGATTCTGCTTCACGGACGCGACGACCTGCTTCTGCTCGTCGGCCGTCACGTAGGTCAGCGCGGTGTCGTCGCCGCCCGTCACGACCTTGTCGTACTGGCTCTGCGCCTGCGACAACGCCTGCGTGATGTCGGCCTCGTCGGCGCGGCGCAATCCGCCGGGCTCCTTCTGCCACGCCGCATAGTCGGCCTTCGCGTCGTTCAGGCGCAGCGTCGCGGCCGACGTGCTGTATTCGTGGCGCAACGCGGTGGTGAGCGCCGTGTAGGCGTCGTTGGCGTTCGTGTCGGCCGTGGTGGCCGCCTGGCGCAATTGCGCGCCGGCGTCGGGATCGGCGCGCCGGATGCCGCCCGGCAACGCGTTGTAGCGCTGCACGTCGGCGTTCGCGTCCTGATCCTTCTGCATCGCCACCGCGAACTGGAACGCCTTCACGTTGGTCGCCCGCTCGGGCACGGATTCGGCCGACACCGCCTTTTGCGCATCGTCGAGCACCGAGCCGAGCACCGGATCGTTCGGCGACGCATTGCGCAGATCCGAGGCCACGCCCGCGATCGCCTTGTTCGTGTCGCCGCCGCCGTCGGCCGCGACGCGCATCTGGTTCTCGACGGCCGCCTGCACCGAGCCCCATGCGGCTTCGGCCTTCTTCACCTGGTTGTCGAGATCGGCCTGCGACGCGCCCTGGTCGTGCAGACGCTTGAGCGCCGCCATTTCGGCCTGCGCGAGCTGCAGCAGGCGCTGCGTCTCGGCCTGTGCGGCCGCGAGGGCCTGCTGTTCCGCCGTCTGGGCCGGCGGAGCGCTGCCGGCCCCGTTCGTCGGTGCCGGATCGTCGTCATTCTGCGGCTGCGGCACGTTCACCGGTCCGCCCCCGCCCACAGCCATCAACACCATATCCGTTCTCCCGCGGCATGCGTGACGTGCCGGCACAGCGGCAGGCGGGCCACGCGCAATAGTCCATTGTGCAGAACGGCCGCGCGTGAAAAAGTCCCGCATTACGTAGTCGCCGGCCGGGTTGCGGCGGCGCGGGAAGGCGCCTGCTACGAACGCAATGAACCCGACGCGGCGATTCGGCCCTTGCCGTTTCGAGCGGAAAATTTTGCTGGTCGCTGCGCGCGACGTCAGAAATACATGCCACCTCCCACCGGCAACGCGGCAATGCACGACCTTGCGCGCTGCAACATCACGCGGCCAGCTCCTGAAAATGCCGACGCTCACGCTGAACCGCCTCGTAAATGCCGAATCCTTCCGCACACGCGATGGTTCCATTCCGTGCCGATTCGACGAAAACACCCTGCGTCGAACCGCCGCGATTCCACGCGATTTCGCAGAGGACCTTTCCTGTGCAGCGCCTTAATCGACGGTCGCGCGATCTCCAATAATGGCCGCTCGATCCGTCGGCCGGCGCGCCGACGCGACCCACCGGCGATCGGGCCGGAGACCAACGATAAAAAATCCTATGCATTCCTATAAAACCATCCAGCCCGCCAACGCGCGCGTTGCCACGCCGCATGCCGTCCGCCGCGGCCGTCGCACCGCCACACTCCCGGGGGCCGTGCTCGCCGCCTGCGCGGTCGGCCTGATTCCGTGCGTCGCGCACGCGCAGAGCAACGTGACGCTGTACGGCCTGATCGATACGTCGATCACCTACGCGACCAACCAGCGTACGCAAGGCGCCGGTTCGCCCGGCAGCGGCAGCGTCGGGCTGACGAGCGGCGCGTTGAACGCGTCGCGCTGGGGGCTGCGCGGCCGCGAGGATCTCGGCGGCGGGATGGCGGCGGTCTTCACGCTCGAGAACGGCTTTTCTGGCACGACGGGCAAGCTGTCGCAAAAAGGCGTCGACATGTTCGGCCGTCAGGCGTGGCTCGGCGTAAGCTCGCGCACGGCCGGCACGCTCACGTTCGGCCGCCAGTACGACCTGATCCTCGATTTCGTGACGCCGCTCGGCGCGTCGGGCCCCGGCTGGGGCGGCAACCTCGCAGTGCATCCGTACGACAACGACGACTCGAACCGCAACCTGCGCATCAACCACGCGGTGAAGTACACGAGCCCGACGTATCGCGGGCTGACGTTCGGCGCGATGTTCGGATTCTCGAACACGGCCGGCGCGTTCTCGAACAACGCCGTGTGGAGCGCGGGGCTCGGGTATGCGAACGGGCCGCTGAAGCTCGGCGCCGGCTACCTGAAGATCAGCCGCGACCGCAATGCGCCGAATCCGGACGGCGCATTGAGCACGGTCGACGGCTCGGCGACGATCACGGGCGGCAACCAGCAGATCTGGGCCATGGCCGGCCGCTATGCGTTCGGCCCGCATTCGGTCGGCGCCGCGTGGTCGCACTCGGCCACCGACGGCGTGAGCGGCGTGCTTCAGGGCAGCGGCATCACTCCGCTGAAGGGCGAATCGCTCGTCTTCGACAACTTCTCGGTCGATGGCCGCTACTTCGTCACGCCGGCATTCAGCGTGGCCGCCGCGTACACGTATACGATGGGCCGTTTCGACACGCGCACGGGCCAGACGCGCCCGAAATGGAACCACGTGGTCACGCAGGCCGACTACGCGTTCTCGAAACGCACGGACGCGTATCTCGAAGCCGTCTATCAAAGCGTGAGCGGCGGCAACGGCAATCCCGCGTTCAACGCGACCGTCTGGACGATGACGCCTTCAGCCAACAGCAACCAGCTGGTGGTCGCGCTCGGGTTGCGGCACAAGTTCTGATGCCCCGCGATGCGTGACACGCCCGCACCGGCATGGCACATCACGCATCGCCGCGTATCCCGCGGTTTCCGCGCAAGCAAGAATGCGTCCTGCGTCGTTCCCGTGTGAAAAATGAGAGAAACTGGTCACGCTGTGACATTTTTCCTAATCTAGTTGCAGCGGCGCCGTGCTTCGGCGTTCCGGCCGAGACAATCTTTCATATGGCGCATCGCCGGCTTACGAAAGCGCATCGCGCACGGAAGCCGGCACTTTCGCGCCGTCTCGCCGGATGCGTGACGCGGCAGTTCGCGCGCACCACGCTTTCCTCGCAGTCAACCGCAGGAGACGCACGATGAGCAAAACGAACCGATTTGCGGTCATGGCAGCCTTCGCGCTGCTGGCGGGTTGTCACCACGCGGCGAAAACGCCCGAGAATGCCGAGATGGCGCCGGCGCAATCGAGCGAAGCCGTCGCGACGGTGGCGGCCGACGATCTCAACAATCCGAACAGCCCGCTCGCGAAGCGCAGCGTCTACTTCGATTTCGACCAGTACTCCGTGAAGCCGGAATACCAGACGCTGCTGCAGGCGCACGCCGACTACCTGCGCAGCCACCCGTCGCGCCGCGTGCTGATCCAGGGCAACACCGACGAACGCGGGACGTCCGAATACAACCTCGCGCTCGGCCAACGCCGGTCGCAAGCGGTGATGGGCGCGCTCGAAACGCTGGGCGTGCAGGCCTCGCAACTCGAAGCGGTCAGCCTCGGCAAGGAAAAGCCCGTCGCGCTCGGTCACGACGAGGATTCGTGGGCGCAGAACCGCCGCGCCGATCTCGTCTATCGTTGACCGGAGGCCGCCGCGACGGCGGCATTCCGGCTACGCATCCCGTGACGTAGCGAATCTGCGGGGGGCGCGCCGCGCCCCGGCAGCGTGCGCGTGCGAACGCGTGCGCCGCTCCGTTTCGCCCTGTGCCGAACGCAAAAAGCATGGAATAAACCGCCCGCCGGAAACGTTTCGTCATCGCGCGGTCGCCGGTTCACGCGAACCGCCCTGCCGCGCGGCCTTCTCGGCGAAAGGAGAGTGAAATGAGTTCCGCAAGATTGGCCGCGGCGCTGCTCGCGGCGCTGATGCTGGTGCTGTCGGCCGGATGTGCGTCGTCGGGTGGCGGCATGTCGCAAGGCCCCGGCATGAGCCGGTATGGCGGCGCGGGCGGCAGCGGAGGTGGCGGTGGCGGCGGAGGGGGCGGCGGCTACTGAAGCGCCGCCGGAAAGACTCGAGCGGGGCGTCACGCACGCGCGCAGCCGGAAACCGGCCGCCTCGCGCGCGACGCCCCGCTTCGTCGCACGACTTACCGACGCATGGCCTTCACGTCGGCCGGCGTGACGCTCGCGGGCTGGCCGCCCCACGTCGCGCGCAGGTAATTCGCGAGCTGTGCGAGTTCGTCGTCGCTCAGCGTGTGCGCGAAACCCGGCATCGGCTGGAGGTTCTCGAAGCCGGCGAACTTCTGCTCGTCGATGCCGTCGAGCATCGCGACCAGCAGGTTGCGCGCATCGCCCTGACGCAGCGTCGAATTGCCGTTCATCGGCACCGCCACGTGCGGCTTGCCTTCGCCGTCGAAACCGTGACAGCCCGCGCACACCGCGAGATACACCGAGCGGCCGGCCGCGAGCTGCACGGCATCGGCCGACACCGGCTTCACCGGCTGCGGCGCCGGCGGCGTATCGCCGAGCAGGTACACGGACAGCGCGCGCAGATCGTCCTTCGTCATGTATTGCGTGCTCAGATGCACGACCGGATACATTTCGCCGAACGCCGAGCCTTGCGGCGCGATGCCGACGCCGAAGAACGTCTGCAGGTCGGTGCCCGTCCAGCCGCGCGCGGCGAGGCCGGCCGGCGTGATGTCCGGCGCGGCCACGCGGCCGAGCGCGGCGCCCGCGAACGGCTTCGCGCCGTCGAGCTGCCCCGTGAACGCACGCGGCGTGTGGCATTCCGCGCAGTGGCCGAGCGCGCCTGCCAGATAGCGGCCGCGCTGCCAGTCGGCGGACCGGCCGGTCGATGCGTCGGGCAGGCTGTCCTTCAGGAACACCATGTCCCAGAACGCCATGCCGAAGCGCAGGTTGTACGGGAACTTGAGTTCGTGCGCGCGGTTTTCCTGCGCGACCGGCTTCACCGTCTTCAGGTACGCGTACATCGCGTCGGTATCGGCGCGCGTGAGCTGCCGGTACGACGTGTATGGCATCGACGGATACAGACGCTTGCCCGGGGCCTTGCCGTCGTGCAGCGCGGCGTAGAAGTCGTCCGCGCTCCAGCCGCCGATCCCGTGATCCTTGTCGGGCGTGATGTTCGAACCGTAGAACGTGCCGAACGGCGATTCGAGCGGCGCACCGCCGGCGAACGGCGCGCCGTCCTTCGCGGTGTGGCACGCCGCGCAGTCCGCGGCCTTGACGAGATAGCGGCCGCGCGCGATCTGGTCGGCGCCGGGCGCGCCGGAAGCCGCGTTCGAGGCCGGCGCATCATGGCCGCCGCAGGCGGCGAGCAGCAGCGCGCAGGCGGCCGCGAGTGCGGGCAGGCCCGCGGCCCGCGCGGCACGATGGGCGAATGTGCGTTTCATGCGGCGTCCTTCACGAGTCCCGGCGTCGTCAAAATCACGTCCTTCACGGCTTCGTAGTAGCGGACGTAACCGGTGCAGCGGCAGATGTGCGCGTTCAGCGCGTCGGTGATCGTGCGCTCGACGTCGGCCTTCGCGACCGGCTCGCGCTTCAGGCGTTCGATCAGCACCGTCGCCGCGTTGACGAAGCCCGGCGTGCAGTAGCCGCACTGGAAGCTGAAGTGCTCGAGGAACTTCTGCTGGATCGGCGACAGCTCCACCACTTCGCCGGCTTCGTTGCGCTTCGCGTGGCCTTCGATCGTGCGGATCGAACGGCCGTGGAAGAAGTGCGCGCCGGTGATGCACGTGCGCATTTCCTCGCTCGTGCCGTCCGGCTTGTCGACGATCACGACGCACGCGTGGCAGATGCCCTGCCCGCAGCCGAGCCGCGAACCGGTGAGGCCCACATACTCGTGCAGGAACTCGATCATCATCAGCCCTTCGGGCACCTGCATCGGGCCGACGGACTTGCCGTTGATGTTCACCGACAGCGGTTTCTGCCGAAAGCGGACGAGCGAACGTTCGACGGCGGCCGGTGCGGCAGCGGGTGCCGATGCCGGGGCGGCCGAAGCCGCATTCGGCGCGGATGCGCCGGTCGCGGCCGCGCTGGCGCTCGCGGCCGACGCGGCGGTTTGGGCGGTCGTCATGCGAGCACCTCCTGAATCTTTTGCGGGGTCACCGGCAAGTCGGTGAAACGATGGCCGATCGCGTGCGCGATGCCGTTCACGATCGCGCCGACGACGGGAATCATCACCACCTCGGCGACACCCTTCGGCGGATCGGTCTCGGACAGCGGCGGCAGGATGTCGCCCGTCTGCGACCACACGGCGACGTCGGTCGCGCGCGGCAGCTGGTAGCGGTTGAAGTTCCACGTGCCGTTGCCGGGGCCGTCTTCGTAAAGCGGCAGGTATTCGTGCAGCGCATGGCCGATGCCCATCGCGAGGCCGCCCTGCAACTGGCCCGACACGAGTTGCGGCGAGATCTGGTTGCCGCACTCCATGATCGAGTGATGCGTGAGCAGCTCGACCTTGCCGGTCGCTTCGTGCACGGCCAGCTCGACGAGCGTGCCCACCGCCGTGTAGTACGTGACGGCCGCGTTGTTGCGGCTCGTCGGCGGGATGAACACGCGCTTGCGGTCCAGCACGCGATAGCCGTTCGCGGTCGGCGCCAGCGTGCCGTGCATCGCGGTCGCGCCGGCCGGCGCGGCGGTGCCCGGCATCGGGCCGTCGTCGCCGGTCTTCGGCGCGCCGACCCGCAGCGACAACCCGTCGATCGGCAGACGATCGACCGCGCCGCCCACGTCGAACTCCGCGTCGGTCCATTGCCAGCGGTTGAACACGTGCACGACGGCGCCGGTCGGCAGGCCGAGCGCATGCGCCTGCTTCGCGAGCTGCTCGAACGTCAGCGGCTCGAGGCCGTCGGCGGTCAGCTTGCCGTCGACCCAGCGCGCGTCCTCGATGCGGATCGTGTACGGCGCGGCCTGGCCGCCGCCGAGACCGCGCGTCCAGATCGACATCGCGGCCGGCCACAGCCCGTAGCGGAACACCGCGCGCGCGGCTTCGCGCGTGCTGTGCGTGAAGTAGTACGCGGAGTTCGTCGCGCTCGACGGCGACGCATAGCCCGGCGACCAGCGCGGATTCGCGCTCAGCCGGTCCTGGTCGGCCTGCGACATCAGGTACGGATCGCCGCTCGTCTCGACCGGCAGATCGGGCCATTCGGTCACGGCAACGCGCACCTCGGTCGCCGGGCGGCCGAGCCACTTCGCGACCGCGACGGCCTGCGACGTCGACATCCCCGTGCCGATCTCGGCCGCCGTGTGATGCAGCGACACCTTGCCGTTCTCGTCGAATTCGACCTTCGCGAACGATGCCTCGGCACCCGTGCCGAAATCCTTCTGCACGCACGCGAAGCCGACGCCGTAGCGCTTGCCCGGGTTCACCGCCTCGAATTCGGCCTTGCGCGCCGCACGGCGCGTCCACAGCGGATGCTGCCTCGCGCGTTCCAGCACTTCGTCGACGCGCAGCGCGCCGGCGGGAATCGCGCCCTGCGTGTTCTTCATCCCCGAGCGCAGCGCGTTGCGCAGGCGGAACTCGATCGGATCGAGGTTCAGTTGCGCGGCGATCTCGTCGACCGCCATCTCGGTCGCGGCCATGCTCTGCAGCGTGCCGTAGCCGCGCGCGGAGCCGGCGTCGATCGCGCGCGACGCGATTGCGACCGCAGCCAGGTCGCTCTTCGGGAAGTAGTAGATCGATTGCGCGGCCGTCGCGCCGACCATCGCCACCGACGGCGAAAAGTTCGAGCGCCCGCCGCCGTTCGCCTCGAAGTCGCCCTTGAACGACTGCATGAGGCCCGTGTTGCGATCGACCGCGATCCGGTAATGCATCTTGAACGCGTGGCGCTTCAGCGACGTCTGGAACTGCTCGTAGCGGTCGTTCGCGAACCGCACCGGGCGGCCGTCCGCGTACAGCGCGCAGACGAGGCCGTAGAACGGCACGTTGCAGTGATCCTTCGAGCCGTAGCCGACCGTGTAGCACGGATGCACGAACAGCTTCTTCACCGGGAAGCGGCATTTCGCGACCATCGCGGCCGCGTTCTCCGCCACTTCGAGCGGCGACTGGGTCGGCACGACGAGGTGCATCGACTGCGTCGCGGCGTCGTACCAGCAGTTCGCGTTGTCGGGTTCGAGCGCGGCGGTATCGACCGACTGCGTGCTGTACTCGCGATCGAACACGAGCCAGTCGGCCGACGGACGATCGAGCTCGGCGGCGATCCGGCCGGCCAGGAACATCCCCTGCTCGTCGAGCCTGCCGTGCTCCTTGCCGTCCGGCCAGACCGGCAGGTGCTTGCGCATCATGCTCGGGAAGATCGGCGCATCCTTCAGGCTCGAATAGACATCGTCGTCGTAAGCCGTCTTGCCGCCCACCCGCACGTAGCGGAACGTGCCCCACGGATCGCGCTCGAGCGGGCCCGTGACCGCGCCGTAGCGGATCACGTCGTCGCGGAACTTGAGCGCGTTCTTCGCGAAGCGGAAGCGCGCGAAGTCGTGATAGATGAGGATCGCGACCGCATGGCCGAGATACGCGGGGGTCTTGCCGGCCGGCAACAGCATGTCGTCGCCGTAGAACGTCGGGAACGCGACGCCGTCGCGTGCGAGATCGTCGGCCGTGACCACGCGGTCCGGCTTCAGCTCGTCGCCGAGCAGCGACAGGTCGAAGCCTTCGTAGATGCGGTCGGCCTGCGTGGCGCGGAGGATCAGCGCGTGCGACTGCTGCTGCGGCCAGTGCGGCATGTCGGCTGCGCGCACGTCACGGGCGAACACTTTCGAGCCCGTGACCTTCGCGATGCCGTCGATGCGGAATTGGGGGATGCCGGTGACGCTATCCCATTTGACGGGGGTGAGGAGTTTTTCTTCGAAGAGCGCCGCGAACGCGCGGCTGCCGATGGGCGCGACGTAGACCGCGACGCCCGCCAGCACGCTGGCTTTCAGAAAACCCCGCCGTGACAGGCCGTGGTTTTTCATGTGGGGGGAACCTCCTGATGCGGCTCGGACGGCGATCGGGTGTCGCGGCGTTCGGAGCGGCGCGCATTCTGGCATTGTTTTCGATATATCGCCTATAGTATTTTCCGCATGAATTACTTATTGAATTTCTTATAACGAGATTCAGACGGGCTGCGGCGTCCGGTCGCGGGCGACATACGGGCGCGATTGGGCGGTGTCACGGCGGGCGCATCGATCGCCATGAGCTGATCGCCGCCATGTGCGGCGCGCTGAAACCAGTCCGCGGGCGGCCGCCCGAGATCGTCCTGCGGGCAACGACGCCTGCCCCCGCGTCGGCGAATGCGCAAGGCGCGCGCGGCCGACGTTTCATGGTAATGTCGTGCGCATCCGGCTCGCCGGTCACTCCGCCACGTGCCGTGCGGGGCGGCCGGCAATGCGCCGCATCGTGTCGAGGTCAAAATAGCCATGGCAGTCAAGGCAAGCCTCCTGAATGCCGTTCTCGCCACTCCCCCCTGCGGCAATCACCGCGTGACGGCCGCGCTGCGCCCGTCGATGCTCGTCACGCTGTTCGAGGACGTGCGCCCGATGGCGCTGTCCGGCCTCGCAAGCGCGTTCGTCGCGGCGATCGCGCTGATCCGGCTGCAACAACTCTGGTGTTTCGTGTGGCTCGTCGTCGACGTCGGCCTGCTCGCCGCGCGGCTCGCGATCGCGCGCGCGTATGCCGTGCGCCGTGCCGCCGGCGACGATCGCGCCGAATACTGGGCGCTGCGCTATGCGCCCGTGTCGCTCGCCGCGTGCTTCGTGCTCGGCCTCGGCGTGATGGGCTGCGTGGAGGCGCCCGACGCCGAGCTTGGCACGCTGTCGGTGATGGTCGCGGGCGGCGTGTTCGGCGGAATCGCGTCGCGCAATTCGGCGCTGCCCCGGCTCGCGATGACCCAGGTCACGCTCGGCGTCCTGCCGATCGGCCTCGGCGCGGTGCTGGTCGACCGGCCCGGCGCCTGGCTGCTGCTGCCGCCGCTCGCGATCTATCTCGCGGCCATGCGCACGGTCGTCCAGCGTCATTACCGCGTGCTGGTCGCGCTGATCGCCGCGCGCCAGCGCAACGCCGAGCTCGTCGCGCGCTTCGACGCCGCCCTCACCTACATGCCGCACGGCCTGTGCATGATCGACGGCGAGAGCCGCGTGATCGTCGCGAACCGCCGCACCGCGCAATTGTTCGGCTCGCCGCGCGAGATCATGCTCGACACGCCGCTGCCCGACGTCGTCGCGGCGCTCGGCGCGAACGCGGTGACCGATTCCGACGGCGCAGGTCTTGCCGCGCAATGCGACGTCTGGCTGAACCATGACGAACCGGTGCCGCTCGACATCACGCTCGCCGACGGCCGGCAGCTGGAACTGACGCGCCATCGCGTGCCGGACGGCAACGCGGTGATCATCGTCGAGGACGTCACCACGCGCCGCCGCAGCGAGCAGCACATTCGGCACCTCGCGCGACACGACGCGCTGACGGGTTTGCCGAACCGCCACGAACTGCATGCGCAACTCAAGCGGATGCTCGCGCACCGGCCGCGCCTGCCGAGCGCCACGCTCGCCGTCATGTATCTCGACCTCGACGGCTTCAAGGCAATCAACGACCGGTTCGGCCACCAGGCCGGCGATGAAGTGCTCACGCAGGTCGCCGAGCGGCTCGGCAAGACGCTGCCGCCCGGCGAGCTGGCGGCGCGGATCGGCGGCGACGAGTTCGTCGTCGCGCTCGACGCCACCACGATGCACGCCTGCTCGCTCCTCGCCGCGCGGATCATCCGGCAGATCTCGGCGCCGTACACGTTGTCGATCGGCGAGACCGTCAGCTTCGGGATCAGCATCGGCATCGCGCTCGACGACGGGCACGGCTCCCCCGACGAACTGATCCGCCAGGCCGACAGCGCGCTGTACGACGCGAAGTCGGCCGGCAAGGGAATCTACCGCTTCTATTCGGCCGGAAGCAGCCGCGTGACGCCCGCGACCACGAGCTGAGCGCGCGCCGTTCGCGTTGACGCCGGCGGCCTCCGCGCGTCCCTTCGCTTCCCGCGATTCATTCCCGAAACGCTTCGCGTGACTCCGCGCATACGCGCAGGTGTTCCGCCGCGCGCGCCCGTGTCACGTGACGTGTTCCGTAACATCGGCCCGCGCTGCATGTCACGTTCGCCGCAGAAGCCCGCACGATCGGGGCGGCGCACGGTATTTCATCGCTGGCACCCTTATTGCTCCTTGACTGGGAAACAGGATGTCAGGGAGCCCAAACATGAATACCGTCGAAGTCCTCAGCCATGCGGAAGCGAGCGATCAACTGGACGTGATCGACGGCGCCTCGCTGATCCGACGGCTCGTTTCCGAGCACCGCGCGCCCGCCGCGCGTGAAGCCGCGTGCGTCGACAATCCGCCGCTGACGCTGTACGGCGCATATCGCCAGGGCGTCACCGATCACGCGGCGCGACGCGCGAATCCGTATCGCGCCGGCAGCCGTTTCTGGGCGCTGTGGGAAGAAGGCCGTATCGAAGCTGAAACCTCCGGTCGCTGACGCGATCGCGCGCGCCGGCCCCGTCGCGACAAGGGGCCGACGCGCCGCACGGCATGCGCGGGCGGCCGCGCGCCGGCATGCGTTTCAGCGTTGCAACATCGCGTGCGGCTGCTCGGGTTGCGTATGTCGCGGGTTCGCACGCGGGCCGGTTGACGGCGTCTGGCATTGCCCGCACCGCGCACGCCGCGCGGCGGTCGTTTCCCGATAAGATGGCAGATTCCGTTCATCGAACGATGCCGCCATGACCGCCTCCTCCTCCCACCGAAATCCCATCCACTGCGAAATCGATCTCGATGCGCAAGGCAAGCATGCGGGCTATCTGCGCCTGCCGCATTCCGTGCATCGCTCCGCATACGGCTGGCTGCCGATCCCGATCGCGTCGATCCGCAACGGCGACGGCCCGGTCGCGCTCGTGATGGCCGGCAATCACGGCGACGAATACGAAGGCCAGATCATCGTGTCGCAGCTGATGCGCGAGATCGATCCGGAGATGGTCAGCGGGCAGTTGATTCTGCTGCCGATGGCGAACTTCCCCGCGGCCGACGCCGGCTTGCGCGTGTCGCCGCTCGACGAGGGCAACCTGAATCGCAGCTTCCCCGGCGACCCGGCCGGCACGCCGACGCAGATGATCGCGCATTACATCGAGCATGCGCTGCTGTCGCGCGCGCAGTATCTGGTCGACCTGCATTCGGGCGGCAGTTCGCTGCTGTACCAGGGCGGCAACATGCTCGCGATCGACCCGCTCGACGACGACGAGGCCGCGAAGCTCAACGGCCTGCTCGTCGCGTTCGGGCTGCCGAACGCGCTGCTGCACGCGCCGAACCCGGTGCACTCGGCATCGGCCGCGCGCCGGCAGGGCGCGATCTCGATCGTGACCGAACTCGGCGGCGCGGGGATGGCCGATCCGTCGCTGATCCGGCTCGGCCGCCACGGGCTGCTGCACTACCTCGGCCATATCGGCCTGCTGCACGGCGCGCTCGTGCCCGACGCGCCGCCGACCGTCACGCGCTTCCTGCGTGTCGACGGCGATCGCCACTTCGTCTACGCGTACGAGCGCGGGCTGTACGAACCGCTCGTCGAACTCGGCGATCAGGTGAAGGCCGGCCAGCCGGCCGCGTGGGTGCACTTCCCCGATACGCCGCTGCGCGAACCGGTGCTGCACCGCTTCAACGGCGACGGCGAAGTGGTGTGCAAGCGCGTGCCCGCGCAGGTGCGGCGCGGCGATTGCCTGTTTCAGCTGGCGGAGGCGTCGACGCCTCCGCGCGTTGGCCGATAGGCCGAGTTACCGACCCGTATCTTTTCCGTGCAGTCTGCCAAGGATGGCGGACCGCATGCGTTCGCCATTAACCAACTTGACAAATTAACTCTTTTGGTTAGGATCGCGGATGGAAAAGAACGCGCCTCATTGCAAGCTGATCTGAAACTGACCGTGATCGACGACGTGCTGATCGTGTCGTTCAAGGAGCGATGAAAATGAAGTGTCCTGCGTGCGGTGGCGCGAAACTGGTCCGCGATACACGAGACATCCCTTACACATACAAGGGTCGCTCGACCGTCGTTCGCGATATAACCGGCGACTTCTGTCCGGCCTGCGGCGAATCGGTGCTGGATATCGACGAGGCAACCCGGCTCGGTGAAGCGATCGGCGAGTTCAACAAGCAAGTAAATTCGACCATCGTCGACCCGAAGTTCATCGCGAAGGTGCGCAAGAAGCTGATGCTGGATCAACGCGAGGCGGCCGAGATATTCGGTGGCGGCGTCAATGCTTTCTCGCGCTACGAAACCGGCAAGACGAACCCGCCGCTTGCCCTCGTGAAGTTGCTCAAGATTCTGGATCGTCATCCGGATCTGCTCGCGGAAGTACGCGCAGCCTAGCCATACGCCCCTCCGGCATTGCGCATGCGACGAACATTCGACGCGTGCGCCCCCCACCCCACTCCCCCTGCAAGCCTTCTGACGCTCCCCGCGAAATCCTTATCGAAATTGCTTCGTTCGTCTTTGCCGGCCGCGCCGCTAACGTGTTCGAAACGGCGGCGGCACGCCGGATGCAGCGCAGGAAGCACCGCGGCCGCCGTCATCACGACAACCGCGTCGCGATAACGGAGCAGACCGGACGGGCCGCGTGGCAGGCCCCCGCCAGGAACGTCCGCATCGCGCGCCCTTCGCGATGCCCATGGCCACGAACGACCGCCTCATCGACACGACACCGCTCGACGTCCGCGCCCAGCCGCTGGTCGACGCGCTGATCGACGAATACGCGACGCGCTACGACGCGTATCGCCCCGACAGCCGCGCGTCCGCACGCGACGAACTCGCGCGCTACCCGGCCGAGCTGTTCGCGCCGCCCGAAGGCGCGTTCGTGCTGCTGCTGCGCGACGGCGAAACGATCGGCGGCGGCGCATTCAAGCGCTACGACGCGCAGACCGCCGAACTCAAACGCATCTGGACCCGCGCAGACCTGCGCCGCCAGGGGCTCGCGCGCCTGATCGTCGATGCGCTCGAACTGCGCGCCGCGCAGCAGGGCTATCGACGCGTGTACCTGACCACCGGCTTTCGCCAGCCCGAAGCGTGGGCGCTGTACGACCGCACCGGCTATACGCGGCTGTTCGATTCGTCGATCGATCCGGAAGCGTATTTCCACCTGCGCTTCGGCAAGGATCTCGCCGATCCGTCGCGCACGTCGACGCTCGCCGACCTGTGGGCGCCGCTTCCCGAAACCGTGCTGCCGCGCTGAACGCCCCGCGCCACCCGATTCCGCTCTTCCGTTCCCCAAGACACGAAACGACAGGACACATCCATGCAACGAGCCGTACCCTTCACGCCGCGTGCGCTCCGCACGCTGGCCGCCGCGCTGATCGGCGTGACCGCGATCGCCGCGGCCGCCGCGACCTTCGACCTCAGCCCCGAGCAACGTGGCCGCCCGCGCGGTGCGGCCGATGCGGCCGTCGAGCGCGCGGTGCCCGCGTCGTTCAGGTTCGCCGAAGCCGGCACGCTGACGATCGGCGTCGCGCCGAGCCTGCCGCCGATCAGCTCGTATGCGACCGACGCGCGCACGGTGATCGGCTTCGACGCGGACGTCGGCCAGCTCGTGTCCGACAGCCTAGGCCGCAAGCTGAAGATCGTCCCGCTCGCATGGGCCGACTGGCCGCTCGCGCTCGAATCGGGGAAAGTCGACGCGGTGATCTCGAACGTCACCGTCACCGAGGAGCGCAAGCAGAAGTTCGATTTCTCGACCTACCGCAAGGACCAGGTCGGCTTCTACGTGCGCAACGACAGCAAGATCCAGTCGATCCGCGAGCCGAAGGACGTCGCGGGGCTGCGCATCGTCACCGATGCCGGCACCAACCAGGAAAAGATCCTGCTCGCGTGGGATCGCGAGAACGTCGCGCACGGCCTGAAGCCCGTGCAGGTCCAGTACTACGACGACCAGGCGATGCGCATCGTCGCCGTGCAGTCGGGCCGCGCCGATGCCGTGTTCAGCGTGAACTCGGTGCTCGCCTACCAGAGCGCGCAGCAGGGCAAGACGCGCCTCGTCGGCGCGATCAGCGGCGGCTGGCCGCGCACGGCCGACATCGCGATCGCGACGCGCCGCGGCAGCGGGCTCGCCGAGCCGCTGACGGTCGCGCTGAACGGGCTGATCCGGAACGGCCGCTATCAGCAGATCCTCGACCGCTGGAACCTCGCCTCCGAAGCGATCGACCAGTCGCGCACGAATCCGCCGGGCTTGCCGAAGAGCTGAGCGCCGCCCGTCCACGCCCTCGCAGGAACGCCGACACCATGTCTTATTCGCTTTCATTGCTGGACAAAAGCCCGATCGCCGACGGGGCGACCGCCGCCGACGCGCTGCGCTTCACGACGACCCTCGCACGGCGCGCCGAACAGCTCGGCTACGAGCGCTTCTGGGTCGCCGAGCATCACGGCGCGCCGGGCTTCGCGAGCTCCGCGCCCGAGATCGTCGTCGCGCACCTGCTCGCGCACACGTCGCGCATTCGCGTCGGCTCGGGCGGCGTGATGCTGCAGCACTACAGCCCGTTCAAGGTCGCCGAGTCGTTCAAGCTGCTCGCCGCGCTCGGGCCGGGCCGCGTCGATCTCGGCATCGGCAAGGCGCCCGGCGGATTGCCGCTGACCACGCGCGCGCTGCAGTGGTTTCACGACAAGGCGAAGAAGCCCGACTTCGCGGGCCAGCTCGCGGAACTCGACGCGTTCCTCGGCTGGGGCGTCGCCGAGGATCATCCGCTCGCCGGCGCGGTCGCGATGCCGGTGCCGCCGCAAGCGCCCGAACGCATCCTGCTCGGCGGCTCGCCCGACAGCGGCGCGCTCGCCGCCCGCCACGGCTGGCGCTTCTGCTACGCGGGACACTTCAACGGCGACGACGCGAACCTCGAACGCTCGCTGGCCGCGTACCGCGACGCGGGCGGCACACGCCCGATCGTCGCGCTGTACGCCGTCGCCGCGCCGACCCGCGACGAAGCCGAGCAACTGATCGGGCCGCTGAAGATCTTCAAGCTGCAATTCGCCGGTGGCCAGAGCTTCAATCTGGCGAGCGCGCAGGCCGCCGCCGAATTCGCGCGGCAGAGCGGCGCGTCCGACTACCGGATCGACGAGCTGCGCCCGACCGTGCTGGCTGACACGCCCGAGCGCGTGCACCGCGCGCTCGACGCGCTGAGCCGGCGGCTCGGCGTCGATGCATTCGTGATCGACTCGCCGGTGACCGACTACGCGGCGCGGCTCGCGTCGGCCGAATGGCTCGGCGGCGCGCAGTCGATCACGCCCGTGCAGGCGGCCCTCGCCGCCGAACGTTTCCCTTCCTCCGACCAGAACGCGTGACGCTCCCATGACGACCCGACGATCGATTCCCTTCGGCCTGATGCTGCAAGGCGCAGGCAGCCACATGAACGCGTGGCGGCATCCGAGCAACCCGCCGGACGCGAGCATCAACCTCGACTTCGCGATCGGCATCGCGCGCAAGGCGGAAGCCGCCGGCATCGCGTTCGCGTTCGTCGCGGACGGCCTCTACATCAACGAGAAGTCGATCCCGCACTTCCTGAACCGCTTCGAGCCGCTCACCGTGCTGTCGGCGCTCGCGGTCGCGACGAAGAAGATCGGCCTCGCGGGCACGATCTCGACGTCGTACAGCGAGCCGTTCACGGTCGCGCGCCAGCTCGCGTCGCTCGACGCGATCAGCGGCGGGCGCGCGGGCTGGAACGTCGTCACGACGCCGCTCGAAGGCACCGCGAAGAATTTCGGCAAGGCGCATCCCGATCACGAACTGCGCTACGAAATCGCCGACGAATACCTCGACGTCGTGCAGGGGCTGTGGGACAGCTGGGACGACGACGCGTTCGTGCGCGATCGCGCGAGCGGGCGCTTCTTCGATCGCGACAAGCTCCATACGCTCGATCATCACGGCCGCTTCTTCCACGTTGCCGGCCCGCTGAACATCCAGCGCTCGCCGCAGGGGCAGCCGGTGATCTTCCAGGCCGGCTCGTCCGACACCGGCATCGGGCTCGCAGGCAAGTACGCGGACGCCGTGTTCACGCATTCGCCGTCGCTCGACGAAACGGCCGCGTTCACGCGGCGCGTGAAGCAAAGCGCGGTCGAGCACGGGCGGCAGCCGGGCGACGTGAAGATCTTCCCCGGCGTCGGGCCGATCGTCGGCCGAACGGCCGCCGAGGCCGAAGACAAGTACCAGGCGATCCGCGACCTGCTGACGATCGACGAGGCGCTCGCGTATCTCGGCCGCTATTTCGATCACCACGATTTCACGCAGTACGCGCTCGACGCACCGTTCCCCGAACTCGGCGATATCGGCCGCAACAGCTTCCGCTCGACCACCGACCGGATCAAGGCCGACGCGAAGCGCAAGCACCTCACGCTGCGCGAGACGGCACTCGCCGTCGCGACGCCGCGCCCGAACTTCATCGGCACGGCCGAGCACGTCGCCGACGAGCTGATCCGCTGGCACGACGCCGGAGCCGGCGACGGCTTCATCCTCGGCTTTCCGGTGCAGGCCCAGGGCGTCGACGACTTCGTCGAACTCGTGATTCCGGTGCTCGAGGCGCGCGGCCGCTACCGCCGCGACCTGCCGGGCAGCACGCTGCGCGACCACCTCGGCCTGCCGCGCAAGGCGAGCCGCCATGCGGCGCCCGGCGCGGTGCGCAAACAGGGCGACGCGGCCGAAGCGCACGCCTGACGCCCGCGCGCCGCCTCGCGCGGCGCATCCGGCCAACCCGATCGAGGACCCTCACCGACATGAGCGACACGACCCATCTCGGCGGCGCACTGCCGCCGCTCACTTCCGCCCCCGCCCGCGACGCCGGCACGCGCCCGCGCATCGTGCCGGCCCGGCACCGGTCGCGCACGGTCGGCACTGTGCTCGCGCTCGTGCTGATCGCGCTCGCGCTGCATTCGATTCTCGGCAACCCGCAATGGGGCTGGCCGGTGTTCGCCGAATGGTTCCTGTCGCCGCCGGTGCTGTCCGGGCTCGCGCGCACGCTGGTGCTGACGCTGCTCGGCGCGGTGTTCGGCTTCGCGCTCGGCGCGCTCGTCGCGCTGGCCCGGCTGTCGCGCTCGCGCCTGCTCGCCGCGAGCGCGTGGACGTTCGTCTGGCTGTTCCGCTCGATTCCGCTGATCGTGCTGCTGCTGATCCTGAACAATCTCGGTTACCTGTACGAACACGTGCGGCTCGGCGTGCCGTTCACCGACATCGTGTGGTTCGACACGCCGACCACCGACCTGATCAGCCCGTTCCTTGCCGCCGTGCTCGGCCTCACGCTGAACCACGCGGCGTTTTCCGCGGAAGTGATTCGCGGCGGTATTCTCGCGGTCGACCAGGGGCAGCTCGAAGCGGCCGCCGCGCTCGGCCTGCCGCGCGGCCGCCAGACCACGCGCATCGTGTTGCCGCAGGCGATGCGCGCGATCCTGCCGACCGCGTTCAACGACCTGATCACGCTCGCGAAAGGCACGTCGATGGTCTACGTGCTCGCGATGCCCGAACTGTTCTACACGGTGCAGGTGATCTATCGCCGCAATCTGGAAGTGATTCCGCTGCTGATGGTCGCGACCGTCTGGTACCTGATCATCCTGACCGTGCTGTCCGCGATCCAGGTGCAGGTCGAGCGCCACTATGCGCGCGGTGCGCTGCGCAATCCGCCGCCGTCGGCGCTGACGTTCGTGCTGGCGCGCATCGGTGCGCTGCGGCGGCGTGCGGCGACACACAGCGCGACGGCCGATGCGACGTTTCGGGGCAACGCTGAGCCAGTGCCGCGCACCGGCGGCGAGGTCGCCGTGCACAACGTGTCGAAGCAGTTCGGCATGCAGCGCGTGCTCGACAACGTGTCGTTCGTCGCGCCGCGCGGCAGCGTGACGGTGATCGTCGGGCCGTCCGGCTCGGGCAAGTCGACGCTGCTGCGCACGATCAACCATCTCGAACGCGTCGACGACGGCTTCATCGACATCGACGGCGAGCTGATCGGCTATCGGCGCGACGGCGACGTGCTGCACGAGCTGAAGGAGCGCGACGTGCTGAAGCGGCGCACGGCGGTCGGAATGGTGTTCCAGAACTTCAACCTGTTTCCGCATCTGACGGTGCTCGAGAACCTGGTCGAGGCGCCGGTCGCCGTCGGCGGCGTCACGCGCGAGGCCGCCGAGCGCACCGCGCGCACGCTGCTCGCGCGCGTCGGCCTCGCGGACAAGGCCGATGCCTACCCGCGCCAGCTGTCCGGCGGCCAGCAACAGCGCGTCGCGATCGCGCGGGCGCTCGCGTTGCGCCCGAAGGTGCTGCTGTTCGACGAGCCGACGTCGGCGCTCGATCCCGAACTGGTCAACGAAGTGCTCGACGTGATCAAGGAACTGGCGCGCTCGGGCACCACGCTCGTGATCGTCACGCACGAGATCGGCTTCGCGCGCGAGGTCGCGGACAACGTGCTGTTCATGGAGCGCGGCCGCATCGTCGAGTCGGGCCCGCCCGCCGTCGTGCTCGACGCGCCGGCCCATCCGCGCACGCGCGCGTTCCTGTCGCGGGTGCTCTGATGCGCGCCGCTCACGACTTCCGAGGCACCCGACGATGATCGACCGACGCCAGTTCATCACCGCCGCGCTCGCGGCCGCCGCCGGCCTCCGGTGGCACGCGGCCGCGACCGCCGATCTCGATCCGCGCCAGGCCGGCCGGATCCGCGCGTCGCGCGACGATGCGGCGATTCGCGCGGCCGGCAACTACCGCTGGGTACGCGACGGCGCGTTCACGGTTGCGATTTCGCCGCACGCACCGCCGGTGTCGACCTATGCGACCGACGCGCGCACGGTCGTGGGCGCCGATCCCGACTATGCGCAGCTCGTCGCGGACGCGCTCGGCCGCACGCTGGTGCTGGTGCCGATCGCGTGGGCCGACTGGCCGCTCGGGCTCACGTCGGGCAAGTACGACGCCGTGATCTCGAACGTCGGCGTGACCGAGAAGCGCAAGGAGAAATACGATTTCACGACCTATCGGCTCGGGCTGCACGGCTTCTACGTGCGCACCGCGAGCCTGATCGCGAAGATTGCCGAGCCCAAGGACGTCGCGGGCCTGCGCGTCATCACGGGTGCGGGCACGAGCCAGGAGCGCATCCTCCTCGAATGGAGCCGACGCAACGTCGCGCAAGGGCTGAAGGCGACCGAACTGCTCTATTTCGACGACGATGCGGCAGCCCGCGTCGCGTTGCTGTCGGGCCGCGCCGACGCCGAGCTGAACCCCAACGCGTCGCTGGCTTACGAGGCCGCGCGCGACGGCAGGATTCGTCGGGTCGGCGTCGTCAACGCGGGCTGGCCGGCGAATGCGGATGTCGCGATCGCGACGCGTCGCGGCAGCGGGCTCGCGCCGGCGCTGACGCTCGCGACGAATGCGCTGATCGGCAACGGCCGCTACGGGCAGGCGCTGGCGCGCTGGGGGTTGCAGAGCGAGGCGGTTGCGCGCGCGGAGACGAATCCGCCGGGGTTGCCGTCGTTTTGACGGTGCGGCGTCATGGCGGGCACGCCATGCGGTGCCGAACCTGTCACGGACAACGTTGCGCCACGGCCAGTTTCACGTCCGTCGTCGCCACCTGATTGCCGTTCACATGCAATTGATCACCGGGATGCATTCTCAGATGCCCCGGCAGAAAGCAGAAGCTGATCGACCAGTTCGAGCTTCAACGGCTTGTCTGCGTCGAGCTTCTTCTTCTCGATCACGACCTTCCAGTCATCGCCGCTTCCAGGGTTGCGGTAGAACGCAACGATCGCGACATACTTCGTATCGACCTGCATCGGCTGCGAGAGGCTCGCGGCCGCGCCCGGATTCAGGACCGTCGCCATGTTGGCCTGCAGATCCTGCACAAGCATTGTCCGATCGTTCTTCAGCAGGTCGTTGTAGGACGCGCCATCGAACATCTTGCGGTCCTTCAACTGATACACGCGCACCGCAACCGACGTCGGGCGGCCGGCGTCGTCCGGATTCAACGCCTCGCGGGCCGACAAATCGATGTTGAGCACCTTGACCTGCTTGAAGAAGACAGTGCGGTAGGCGCTCGACGAGGCATCGGAGACGGTTTGCCATGCGCCGCATGCCGACAGCAGCAGAACGGATGCAAGGGTTGAAACGGCGAAGCGGATAGTCATGGTCTTCTCTGGTCAAACATGTTGTGTCAGGTGTGGATTGGTCCCGGGCGCAGGAAACGCTTCATAGACGCCGAGCGCGATGTTGATCACGCGCTCTTCGTCGGCGGGCAGCACGGTCGTCCAGCCGAGGCGCGGCGCCTGATCGGCATGTGCCGGACCGATCGTCGGTTGCGGCGCATGACGTGACGACAATTGCATGCGCAGGTGCACGTCGGCCTTGACGCCGACATACAACTGCACGAACGCCATCAACTCACGATGCAGCCACGCGCCAGGCAGGAGATCGCGGGCCTGCTGCGCATCCGCTGGCCGTAGCGTCACACGCACCGCGCGACTGCGATAGGCCATCCGTTTGCCCAGCACGTAGCCGCCCCCGAGGCCCCAGCGCCTGCCCTCTTCCGATGAACCGGCAAACTGGCCGGCCGACGTCAGCGGCTGCGCTTGTCCGACGCGCATAGCCACTGGAAAGAACTCGTCGACGCGCACCTCGATACCGGGTACGGCCAGTGCGATGACGCCGGTCAGACCTTCGGGCGTGCGCGTGTGCTGGATCAGCAGCCCCAGCAGCGCGAGCAATCGCGAATCCGGCAGGCCGGCGCGCCGCGGCTTGTCGCCCCACCCAAAGCCGGCCAGGCACAGCAGGTTGCGCGAATGCGCGTCGCTGCCGCCCGGGCGGAAGCTTTCCGGATAGCGGTATTTCTTCCACGCGCGGTACAGCAGCGTGACGTACCGATGATTGAACTGGTCAAGAAACGCTTCGACGACCTCATGCCCCTCCTCGCGCAACACGATCTCGTCGATCATGTGCGGCGGCATCGCCGCGTCGACACCATACAGGCCCATGAACGTCGTGCGTACGGTCGGCGGCGCATCGGGACGCTCGTCGTCAAACTCTACCGCCGAGATTTCTCCCGCCGGAAAGCCGACGCGCGGCCGCGGCCGGAAGCGCACGCGCTCATGCTCGGCCGTGTCCTGCGTGCCCAAGCCCGGCAAGTCAGGCACCCGCACCTCGAGCAGCCTGCAAAGCTGCATGAAGTTCATGCGTGGCGCGCGGGCCAGCAGCGACGCGACCAGCGGCTCGAGATTCGGCAACGCGTCCCCCAAGGGGACTTCCTGCGGGGCGTGCGGCTTCATAGCGGCGCCCGTTGCGCCTTGCTGCGCGGCCACACGGTCCGGGCCTGCGACGGCAGGCTGATGATCGACAGCTTCGTGAACAGGTTGATCTCCGCGTATTGTGCAAAGAAGCGATGCAGCAACTCGCCGAACAGCATCACGTCACCCTCGCCCGCGAACGCATGCGAATCGAGCGTCACCTCGATCAGTACGCCGCGCTCGACCGAGCCGCCGGTTACTTCCTCGAGCAATTCCTGCGAAACCCACAGAATGCCCGCCAGCCGCCGGCGGTTCAGCTCATCGTCGGTCCAGTCATACAGCGCGAGCGCCCCGCGCAGCACTTCCGCGTTCATCATCGACAGAAAATTCGGCGCAAGATGCGACAGCACGCGCCACTGGAAGCGGTCCTCCGTCGGCGGATACAGCGGCAGCGTCGGCGACACGAGATTGCGCACGCCCGCGACGTTCGGCGTGCTGGCCGCGAGCTCGTTGAGACTGGCTTCACGCAGCCCCTTGCGCGGCAACAGGCCATTCGTTCCCGTCACGCGCAGCGACAGGCTTTCTTCCGGCAGCGTGTCCATCGTCTCCCACGCGTGTCCGCCGAGAATCACCCAGGTTTCATGCAGCCCCGACACCCCCGGTCGCACGCGCGTATGGAAATAGCGCTCCGGCGCCTCGTGTCGCAGCATGCCGCCGCGGTGCCGGAACGTCGCGAACGGCACATATTCGTAGCGTTCGGCCGAGTCGTGATCGAACGTCGCGATCGCGTCGACCGAATAGGTTTCGACGTGCTCGCCTTGATGGCCGGCCGGCACCACGCGATATTCAGTTTCGTGATGGTCGATCTCGATCGGCTCCGCGTCCAGCTCGAACAGGTTGATCACGGGCGAGCAGAACAGTCGCACGTTCTCCGCGGTGAAGCGCTGGTCCGACGGATAGGCATGCGTCAGTACGATCTCCAGCTCGAAGCGGGTCGAACTTTCGGGCAGCTTCGCGATGTCCAGTCCGCACAGGTCGACGAACAGAAATTTCTCGCGGAACGTGAAGTATTCGAGCAGCATCTGATAGCCGGAAAAGGCCGCATCGGCCTTGGGCCACAACCGCTCTTCGGCCGAGAAACCGGCCGGCTCGATCGTCACGCCGGCGAGCGGCACCGCTTCGCCGTCGCGGACTTCCGGAATGCGCCACTGGATCGCATCGACCTGCCGCGTGAGCGCGAGATGCATCGCGAACGCGGTCGGCAGATCCGCATTCAGGTGCAGGCGCAGCCGCGACAAATCCGTTTCCTTGCGAAGTGCCGAGCCGTCCAGCGCAAAGCCAAGCCGGATCACCGACCGTCCGTCGTAACGGACGAACGGTCCGGCGTGCGTAATGGCGACCGGTTGTAGCGCGACAGCCTGCGTGGTTCGGTACAGGCACTGCACGGTTCTCGGTGCCGTGCCCTCGGCACCGGGTGCAGGCGGCACGGCAATCGGCGCGGCACGCACCGGCACGCCGGCCGGCACCACCTCGGTCTTCTGAAGCTTTTCCGCGAGCGGGATCAGTTCGACCACCGACAGCGACGGAATCATCCGCAGATAATGCGGCCAGAGCAGGCTCACGAGCCCTTCGGTGAGTTCCGGCAGTTCGTCGTCGAGCTTCTGCCGAAGCCGGCCGGTCAGGAATGCAAAGCCTTCGAAAAGCCGCTCGACATAGGGGTCGCGATCGCCGACGCGATCGAGGTTGAGCAGGCGTGCGCGATCGGGATGTGCCTTCGCGAATTCCTTGCCGGACTCGCGCAGATAGCGCATTTCCGCTTCGTAGTAGCGCAGGATCGGGTCGTCGTTTTGCATTGATCTTCGTTCTTATGAGAGGGTCAGGGCGCGCGCCGGGTCCAGCACGGTCAGTTCCGCCTGCAGTTCGCCGATGCGGCGCGCAAGTGCCGGTTTGTCGGCGTCCTTGCGGTTGCTCATCGCTTTCAATGCACGAACGAGCTGTTGCTTGACCTCGAACACGAGCGCCGGCTCCCAGAGCATCAGCGGCAGCGCCCGGGATGACGTATCGAGCTCGGCAAGCAGCGCGAGCGCCGTATCAGGACGGCCGGCATGATCGGCAACACGCGCCATCACGAGCCGTTGCAGATAGCGGTGGCGTTCGGTCTTCACGCCCGGCAGCGCTTCGAGCCACGCGAATGCGGCCTCGACGCCTTCACGCGCGGTCGCGTCGCGCGCCTGCGCCTCGATTTCCGGCCAGTCGCCGGCGGCATCGCCCTCGCTGTCGGCCGATACGGGCAGCGGGACGACGGCCTCACCCGCTTCGAGGTCTCGCACAACCGCGTGCCGCGCGATCCATTCGAGCGTCGTGTCGTCGGCGAACGGTGTGCCGTCGTTGAACGCCAGCCGCTCGATGCCCGGCAAGCGTTCGAGGAACAGCGCGAAGTCCGCGCGCAGCAGTTCGCGCCATGTGCTGTACGGCGCACCGACGTGGTCGAGTGCGACATGCTGGAAGTACTGCAGGTCGAACCACAGGTGATTGACGCCTTCCATGAACGCGCCTTCGACGCGTTCGAGCAGTTCGTGCCACTGCTTCTGCAGCACGAGCCGTTTCATCTGCTGCCTCAGTTCACCACGTGGTGGTACGAGCCGCGTATGCGATGCTGCGTCCGCCGGCGGCACCTCGTGCAGCGTGTCCCAGCGGATGCTGCGTACGAGCCGCACCGACGGCAGGTAGCCGTTCTCCTGGCTGCGCAGCCACACCGCCATCGTGCGCGCCTGATCCAGCAAATCGCGTGTCGACGCTATCGCGCCGGACGTCGTCGACGCGGTTGTGGTTGTCGACGCAACCGTCTCGGTTTCCATGCTGCGCGGCGCTTCGCCATTGCGCTCGAAACGAGAGACGAGCGGCTGCAGGTTCGGGCGCGCTGCGTCTGGCCACGCGCCGGTGATGGCGACCAGCACATCGAGCGCGGCGAGCGCCCGCTCGAGATCGGCGGGCGCGAACTCGCCGCGGCTTTCCAGCAGCTCGAGCACGCGCGCGGTGGCCAGCATTTCGAGCGCGCCCTTCTTTGCCTCGGCGCGCGCGGGCAGCACCGCTTCTCCGAACCGGTCGACGAGCGCGGCCGCCAGCTCGAGTCCGTCCGCGAAACCGGCGGGGCCGTCCTGCCGCAACCGCGCAAACGCGTGGTAGCCCGCCAGACGCAGATCCTTGCCGGTTTCCTTGAGCAGCTGTTCGCAGGATCGGACGATCAGTCCGTCATCGATACCGGAAAGCTTTTGCGTTTCTTCCCGAAGCGCGAAGAATACGTCCTCGTAGCCGGGATCGCGGCCGACCCCGCCCTCGCCGGCAAGCGGCTGCAACCATGCACTCCATGTGTCGAGCCGTGCACGCACGAGTTGCTCGGCGTCGTCGCGCGCCGGAAAGAGGCTCTTGAACAGTCCACCCAGCATTATTCGACCTCCGAAAACGTGCCACGCGGCAAGGGCACCGCGGCGTGCTTCGCCGCCGCGATCATCGATGCCGGTAACGGCGGTGGATTGCTGGACGAAAGCTTCAGTCCCGATTTTGTCGAGCCTGTCACGAAGATTCGCTTCGGTAGCGTGAAGTTGCGCAACTGCAGCACGTCCAGCGGCCCCGCGCCCGTCTCGCTGCGTAGCTGCACCCTGAGCGGAATGCCTTGGCTCGTATCCGGCGTCCAGGTCAGCAGATAGCGCGCGCCGTCCTGCTGCGACACCTTCGCACGCTCCAGCAGCCGGATCAGGCCGAATCGGCCCTGCGAATCCAGCGCGGTACGCAAGCCGCCCTGCTCGGTCTGCCATTCGATGTGCGACAGGTTTTCCAGCGACTGGCCCGGCCACTCGAACGGCGTCCACTCCTGCTTCTGGTTGAAGTAGTGCAATTCGCGTCCGGACAGCACGAACCGCATGTCGGTGACGCCCGGTGTCGGCACCGCCTGCAACTCATAGCGCACGCGCGCGTCGCCGGACGGGAACAGCACCGTCGAGATTCGCGTGAGCTTGTTCAGGCTGGCGAGGAAGCCCGGATCGATCGTCAGCGCGCCGTGGTCGGCGCCCTGCGCGGCCACCCACCGGTCGCCCTGCCGCTCGATGACGCCGGCCAGCTGCGTCATGACGAACTGCGTGATCACGCCGTTGTCCGGGCGCATGAAGCGCGCCATTTCGGGTAACGACGCATCGTTGTCGGAGTCGGCGAACGGATAGCGGCCGCCGAATGCCCTGTTCCAGTCGGCCAGAATCGCGGTGCGCCAGATCTCGTTCAGGCTCGCGGCGGCCGGCTGCACGACGACCTGCCACGACTGATCGAACGGCGCGCGGAACAGTTCGCCGAACCCCGACCACTGCTCGCCCAGGCTGGCGGCCAACCGGCTTGCGTAGTCGCGGCTGTCGGCGATATCGGATGTCTTGCCCTGCAGCACCGACTGCGCTGCCAGACGCGCCATCGCGTCCGGATCGGCGCCGGAAACGATCTGCGACGCCTTGAGCCGCATCGCAGTGACCCGCTCGAGGTAGCGCGCGAGACTCAGGTCTCCAGTCGCGGCGAGCTGCGCGGCGGCTTTGCCGTTGCCTGGCGCACCTGACACCAGATCACTGCCGGTCAGGCGCAAGATCGGGCCGAAAACCGTGGCAAGCGGCGCAAGCTGCGGCTGAGCCTGCTTCGACGGGTCCTTCTCGCTGCCTCCGACAAGTTGCTGCGCCTTGTTGATCAGGTTGTCGGCCAGCGACTGCGCATTCGCGCCCGTGCCGGCCTGGTAGACGACTGCGTTCATCAGCGCGACGAGCGGCGAACGTTGTGGGTCGCCCAACAACGTCAGCTGGTCGGCCGTGGCCGACAGCGTTGCGGCGGGTTGCCAGCGCAGGCCGTTGAGGAACAGCGCCCAGGCGCGCGCGTAGTCGTCGAAGTAACGCTGGCGCAGGTCGGCTTTCAAGGTCGACGGGGTGGCCTGGGTAGTCTTGACGTCGGATAACACCCAGTCACCCGCAGCGTTTTGCCGCTCGCTCGCTTCGTCGATCGCCTTCGCGATCCGTTCGTCCCACGCGGCGCGCGTGAACACGCCCGGGACCGTCGCCGTCGTGTTGAACAGGCCGCGGCTGGTCGTATCGCCTAGCAGTGTCGCGAGCGACACGGGCGGATATTTGGCCTTCGCGTCGTCGAGGATCTGCTGGTACACAGCGTCGGTCGAGTTCTGGATGCCGCGCACGCCGATGACCGTCTGGCGGGTCGAAGCAACGAGGCCGAGATCCGGGGTGATTGCCGGCAATCCACCGCGGCCCAAATGGTCCGCAAAGAAGGCAATCGTGTGCTGGCGCAGGTCTTCCCAGGCGCCCGACGATAGCGGCGAGTTGCCCGGTCGCACGGGAGCCGCCGTTGCAGCGAGCTGCGGTGTCAGGAATGACGCGACAGCGCGTTCGGGCTTCGCGAGCATTAGGTAGGCCTTCAGAGTGTCGTAGGCGGCCTGTACCTGCGCATTCCCGCCGCTGGCGATCTCAGCGTCTGACAGGGACGCGAGCTGATGGAGGCGTTCCTCGAGCTTCTGACGGATCGGTGCAACGAGGATGCGGCTCGCCACGTTGGCGTAGCGCGGCCATAGTGCGTCGAGCAGCGCGCCGTCGCGGTTCAGGCCGAAACGGGTCAGCCAGGGCGCGCCGTCGCGCCGATGGACTTCGAGCGTGTCGATCTGCTTGTCGAGACGGTCCAGCGTCAACATCGCCTGGGTGCGATCCTGCGTTCCCGACAGCTTCGTGAGCGTGTCCCCTGCGGCCTGAATCGTCGCGCGGTTCGTGAAGCCCGACACCATCGTGCCGACGATCCACAAACCGATCAGGGTCGTGGTGAGCCACGCGGCCGTCGTCGACAGCGAGAAGCCGACCCGGCGGCCGTGGATCTTGCGACTGTGCTCGGCGACCATCTGCCAGATCGTTCGATGTTGCGGGCCGAGTGGCACCTCGTCGTCTTCCGGGGCGCCAGATGCCGGGGGGGCCAGTTCCCGCGCCTTGAACAACGGGGCGAACAGGACGCCGTGAACCGTGTGCCGCCAGACGCGGGACTGGGCGGTTTGCAGCACCAATCCCGACAACGCGACGCGCAGATCCGAAATATGCCGCGACAGCTCGGCGGGATAGCGGTCACCCGCATCCTTCGTCAAACGCACGACGCCCACGTCCGCGAGGTTGTAGGCGAGGTCGCCCAACGAAGCGTCGATCTCGTCGGCCTTGATGCACGCGTTCACCCACGTGAAGCCGATCGCTTCGTCGGGACTCGACGTTTCGTCGCCGAAATCCGTGACGTTGAGCAGATATGCGGGCGCGGCCCAATGCAGTGCGCGTGCGTGACGGGCGAGCCGCTGCGAGAGATTGTCGGCGTCGAACGGCGCATGGGCCGTGCTGCGGTTACGCGTCACCGCGACGATCGCGTCGACCGGGCGGCGACGGCGCAGGCGGCGGATCTGGTCGAGCCATTCTGCGTCGAGCGTGTTGCTCGTTTGTTTCGCGTAGAGCAGGACGGTGTCGCCTGTGATCGCGTAGCCGGCGTCGGCGAGGCCTGGTGCCAGGCGCTTGACGAGCGGTTCGTCGCCGGCAACCAGCACCCAGCGATCCCGGTAGCGCCAGCGCCAGCCGTTGCGATCCTGTAGCGCATCGCGCAGCGCTGCAGCCCGGTCGGCATGTTCGAGCGGTTGGTCCTGACCGTCGGGTTTAGCAGTTGCGGCGCGCTTGCCGGCGTCATATCTAGCAAACCAGCGGGAAGCCCCCAGCGACGCGATCCAGAGCAGTACGCCCTCGAAGTACTTAACCAGCAGGACCACCACTACCACGATAAAACACAGCGAAAACTCGATGATGATCCGCGTGTCGCGAGACCACCCGTAACGAGGGCCTTCCACCCATACTGCGATACCAAGCGCGAGGAACACGATGGCGGCGGCAATGGCAATGAAGAGGCCCGCAGGTAAAGTCTTGTTGTCGTTCATGTTTGTTTTCTGCACACGAGGGCGATCAGGTCTTGATCTTCTCCACACAGCACCATTTGCGAGTCACCCGTTGTGCGGGCATTTTCCGTGGCAAGGGCGACAGCCAGCCACGGTCCCGCGCCAGAACAATCGCCCACGGACGTCTCGATCAGGTTCCAACGGGTCTCGTCCGGAAATGATGTGGCTCGCCGAACCGCACCGACGCCGTCATCGGTCAGGCCGTGTGCCCACACTGTGCGCGGACAATCGCGCAACGCGTACCCCCAACGGGCAGCCAGCCCGACCGTTCGTGCGGCGGCATCTAGCGAGTCCTTGGCAGGACGATGCAACCGTAGCCCGGCGGGATTCGCCTGTGAAACGAGGCGCGGACTTCCCACGAGCAGGGCCACGCCCGCCTCTGCGACGCCACCTGACAGGACGGTACTGATGGCATCGCGAAGCTCAACGGCAATGAGCAGGTGGACCGTATTGACGGCTCGATTGTCAAGCCACGCGTCCGCTCGAAAGAGCGACGATGTGTGCTCTCCGGGCTTCAGGTCGACCGTTAAGACAGGGGCCCGTTCCGCGATCAATTCCCGTATCCGAGCCTCGACGATCTCCGGTTTCACTCTTGACCGGTGCTGAAGCTCGATCTGAAGCCGTGTTCGTGGTGGAAGCGCGCTGAGCTGTGGCAGCAGAGCGTCGATCAAGCGTTCAAGCAACCACATGCCCACTGCATGATGACGCGCATGTTCAGCGAGTTCGTTCCCCGGATAAAAAGGCTGATCGGGAATGTCGAGCCAACGTGCATGGACGTCGCTATCCGCGACAGCACTGCTTGGCCGTAGCGTTGACAGTTCGGTGCCGTTCAAGATACCGTCAAGCGCGTTCTCCGCATCGTTCGCGGTGAAGCACCAGGCATGGCCCAGTATCGCCAGCGGTCTGGCCGCCAATGCATGGCAGGCTTGCTCCGCTTCGTCGCTGACGCGGTTCGTCGCAAGCGCCTGATTCCGGCAGGCGTACCCGTACCCGAGCCATGCGAACAGCCCAAAAGCCCAAGCCAGAAAGGGGTAACCCACAACGCAAAACCAGAACCACAGCGTGTTGGTTGGTCGACCCGGGGGCCAGAGCATGATCGTCAGCCCCGCTCCCGCACCCATGACAAGCACCAGCAGGATCGTCCATACGATCATCGAAACCCGAGGCGGAGGCGGCACCACCACTCGCGGCGGCACGCGATTGAAATCAACAGGCATCGCTTACCGGACCCGTGCCCCGCCGGTCGACGCAATGAGTTCCGCACCACACCGCGTGTGATCGCCGTCGCGCGATAGCGGCGTCGTGCCATCCTTCATCCTGCTGCTGCCTTCGGCGATTTCATTATCGCCGTGGATCGGACATGAGACCTTGTCGCCAACACGGGCGGCCCGTCGCCCCTTTACCTTGATACGATCCGAGCCGGTCAGAATCTTGCCGCCATGACTCGTTGCGTCACCTTCATATACGAGATTTTTCATTGACTATCATCTTTTAATTGATATTGCGTGCGGCACCACACTTCCGCATTTCATGCCAAAAGTTTCCATGCAAATCGAGCCCAGAATGCTTTGACGAAAAAACCGCCACCCAATTGTTTAACAATCAACAAAATATGGGACAACATTGCCGCCCGCAATCAGCTCTGGACACCAAAATTTCGCCACCGCTTACCGCCTTCCAATCCGAATAGACAATTCCATAATCCGCCACACCACCGACACTTTTAGCAACACCCAGAAAAAAGGCCAATTCGACCCGACACCTCAAATTAGCATAGCGAGATTCAAACTTATAATAATTTCTTCGCTTCATTTCATGACGAACATATATCCGACCCAGCTCTCACGCTGGATTTACGTCACAACCCAACGGAACATCACGGACCTCAAAAAATATTTCCAAGAAAATCGAAACTAGACGATTCAATTTCCCGCAGAGCACACACTTACATCCTCACAGCGAATCCATCGCTCTATAATATTTCCACTCTTCTGACGATACCTTGAAACCACAAATCCCCTCGACAAGCTAGATTCATTCAACAATACCAAATCACCTTGCACAAGATATGCTCTAGTAACTGATGATTTCTCGGGCATTGCATACAGATATGCCTTCTTTGAAATCACCGTATGTCCAACCCAGGTGCCCGACTCAACTGGCGCTGCGTGAATAGATGTGCCATTTCGGCCGAGAATCAGAATCCTATTCAGCTTGGCGGCGTTTTCGGCATCTCCGTCCCTCTGTAATTTGGCAAATAGTTTCGAATAAACATTCCTGTTCCCTGCGCTGGGTGGATCGCATGCAAGTAAATTGTCAAACGCGGTACCTTCCGCCAGATATGCTAGGATCGGTGGCTGTGAAGTTTGATATCCGCTTTTGTGATTCGACGAATAACCAGCATAGATGTCGGTTACATTAGGTGGATTATCGAAGATTGGCTCAATGTTGACGGACCATTGATGAGGCGGGTGCCACTCGCCACCACAAACAGCATCTTGCGCCACATGCACAACGCAACCGTCCTTCATACGTACGAAGGCACACAGATACTCGGAATGCACCGACACACCGCTGGAATCAGCGAGATCTCCTTCTGCAGAAAAATTAACGATCGAGTACTGTTTGTCCGGCGACAAGCTGTTCGCATCAGGCTCGTAAAATCTCAATCCCTCATCGAAAGGGGTAAAAATCGTGCCATCTTGCCGCTTAAATCGAAGCGTTCGGTAGGAATTTTGCTCGCGATTGGTGTACTGCAAAGCATTCGATTCTTCGGGTACACTCACCTGGGCCTCAACGTGGGCAGACAGCACGGTCAAGAACAAAAATAGGGATCTATGAATCATTTGAAGCCTCGCCGCATCCTACGAATCTATTCCCGTCGGCTGCGCCAGTATTTCTTAACATCGGAAGCCGTTCTATATCGAAATTTTGACTCTACGCCCTGGGAGTATCCATCAATCCCAGTCATTGAGTCATCTTCAGAAACATGCTTATTTTCAACCAGCATGCCATCTTCATCAAAAAAATAGGCGTACACCTGATAGAGTCGCCCATAAGTGCCATCACCGCGACTGCTTATATCCCACGCAACAATGGAGAATACATTTACACGACCATGAAGCGGCATAAAAAATATCGATTCGACTGTCGGCGCCCCTCCCTCAACAGAATATCGTGCAAATTCAGTTTTTTTACACCCATATTTTGTTGGTCGATAAAAATCAAGAATAATCGGATATTCCGCAGTGCCATTCTCAATGGACACCCATGAGTTCTTTGCAAGCACCGATGCATCGAAGACATTCTTCTTTATGTTTCCGACGGAGCAGTGGGCAACATTTTCTGCCAGATAATTAGACTTGACCGATGAATGAGACACCAGGATGGCTTTTTTTGGAGCATAAAACTCCCCGTCGGCCGGGATTTTCACAATATGCCACACAAGCCTTCCATTACTGATATTTAAACTCGCCTTTCCATTTCTCGCCCCGAAGAAAGATGAGAAATTGACGATCGCCGATCGTCCCGCAATATCAACAATTCCATTGATATTGGCATCTGCTTTCCCATCGCAGTCCACCTTGTTTCCATTTTGAGCTACCGCACAATATTGCCCGTAGAGTTTGGTGCCATTCTGCGTCAAATCAATTGAAAATGTCATTGTGTCTGGCGCATCAACCCAGTCCCACTCTCCGGAAAATGAATCAATCGGTGACGCCACCCCGTTGATTGAGATCGCCAAAAATACGCAAAGAATAACCGAAATCTTAATTTTACCCATGACATCTATCACTTATAATTCAGGCAACGATCAACTCTTTTTATCCACCCATCCAGAAACTTGTAATTTTTGTTTGGCTTCCCCTCTTTATCGTACGCAAGCGATGTATAGTATTGCTTGCGGATTACGCCAATTTTTTTCACAAGCTCGCTTTGGTCCTCGATCGAATTTATTTTATGCACAAAGTCTTTTGACATTTTGTTATTTTGCGCGATTTCGATTGAATATTCCGACGTTAGCATTTCCTGAATTTTTTTAATTGCTCGACCGGATGTTATCGTCCAGTCATATATATTTAGAGCGGTTTTTTCGTTGGGTATGCCACAAAAGCCGCGAGGCTCCCAGTATCGTTTCAGATATATCGTTTTCGCTTGATCATCGGTCAGCGCTATCAGATTCTCTAGCGTAGGCTCTACCCCAATATCTTCCTTGGCATAAGCTTGCCACGTAGCCCATGCAATACCTTTGTTGGTCGCCCCTCCAGAGTCATCGGGATCGTTTACATATCCCCCCTCGTTAGCCAAAACGATCTTTGATACTTTTTCAAAGCGGACCTTGCAATCACATTCAACTGCGAAATTTTCAACAAGCCCAATTGGATTGATGTGGTAAACATCCTGTGTCGGAAAATCTGAAACGCCCGCTGCCACGTCATTCCACCACGCGAGCTTCTCGATCCGCTTCTGCTCTTCCCCATGTTGAGGCTTGGATCCCGTGTGCTTCTCCAGCTCGGCGATCAGCTGCGTCCATTTCGACGGGTTCGCCCACTCGCTCTCGTGCTTGACGATCAGTCGGGACGCGGCCTGCATCAACCACGGATATCCCCCGCGCCCGGCCTGCGCCAGCGTGCATAGTTCGTTAGCCGCCCGCTTGCCATCCCCTCTCGTGAACAGGGTGTCGTACACCTTGAGCATCAACGGGCTGAGATTCGAACGCGAAGCGATGTCGGCAACATTGGCGCCGCGCTCACAGTCGACCCACTTTGGGGTTGTCGCAAAGATCGTATGCGCCGGATCATGGGTATCCTCTATACACTCGAAGTCGATCCACTTCTGCGCGAATTCCCGCGTCACCCGCCCACTTGCATGATTGAAGTCGCACACCCAGCCGTCGATTGGTTGACCTTGTGCATTCACGCCGTCGACGTGCCACCAGTTCACCGGGTAACCCGGATTAGGATTCGGATGCGGCTCGGGGATTCGTCGCTTCGGGTCACGCGCCAGTTCGGCGAGCGAATACACCTGAACCGCGTCCGTCTTTCTCGACTGCGGATCAGCGCCTGGAACGAACTTGTTATTCTGGGTACGTTGATACAGCACCGTGCCTGGCGCGATCCGCAGGATTGTTGGCTCGGATGGCAGGCCCAATGCCGCCCAGTCCTCTTTATGCGCTCCATGCTCGTTGACCCATGCCCGGCCTTGTTCGAGAAACGATTGGATACTGTCGTCGCAAAACACTTCGATATGCGCCATCCGGGTTCCAGACGTGCGTTGGTTCAGCGAGTCGTATCGACCAAGGTGACCGACCAACTCACCCGCTTTGATCGGAATGCCGGGTGTGTCGCCTGGCTTGGTTTGGTCCGTCACCACAACCACCCGATCGAAAATCGAGTCCTGGATAGTCTCCTCGACAACCGGCCCACCGTTTTCCTGACCGAGATAGACCCACTGATCAATTGCACTTGACGGCTCGACGTATCCGCCTGCTTCTTGCGGATACAGTGATGTTCCGTGAAGAGCCGTCAACTGCCCCCACCGCTTTCCGTGCTTCGTCTCGATCTTCCCGATGCCAACGGTGGCCCCCTGGGGCAGAATGCCAATCGGAGTGCCGTTCGGAGTCTTGCGAACGCGCAGTCCCTGCTGCGCCGAATCGGGAACCTGCCCGTTTCGACCAGACGATGGCTTATCCTGCGCGTACTGTGTCACTCGCCATTGCCGCGGCCAGTATGATGGCTTGTCGCGCTTCGGGAAGTTCGCGTAGTCCTCGTACGACATCAGGTGCATGTACAGGCTGTAGAACGTCAGCTTCCTGCCCCGCGGAAATTCCATCGTGTGCCGCACTAGAGCAAAGCCGGTACTGTACGGTGCCTGATCGGGCGATTCGCTCCCGATCGCGGCTATCTCACTGAGTGGATATGTCTTGTCGGCGCGATACGCGATCAGTACGCCGTCGGCAATGCAACGCAATCCCGCCTCGAGATCCAGCGACTGTCCGGCGCCCGCTTCCGTGACGTGAATTCCACCGTGCCACATGCCTTTGCGGCCCACGAGATACGTGCCAGCCGGCTCATGCTCGGCTAGCAGCCGATAGATCTCATGCTCGTCCGTGAACTGCGCGGAGGCCTTGGACTGGCCCTGCCCCTTGCGCAGGAACGGAAACGCGAACGGCAGTGACTTCAGCTTGGCTGGTGCCGGCGTAGGCGCTTGCGGTTTCTTCGGTGCGGGTTGAGTTGTCATGGATGAGCTTATTCAGAGAATCCGAAGTTCGTGGCGTTCTTCACGTCGTTGAGTGGCACGTCGGACCACGTCGGAAATTTGAAACTGCCGCCGTCCGGGTCGTCGATTTTCAGGTTGCCCTTGAGCTCAATTTCTCCGGCTGGACTGCCGAGGATGATCTTGCCGCCCGAGAGCTTGATGTATGCTCCCGCCCCGTCGCCGATCGTGACACCCTTGCGACCCGTGACGATCACCTCGCCATCTGATGAACTCGCCACAAGATTCTGCAGCGACATCAGTTCCATCCCATCGCCCTGGGCCTGAACCTGTACCTTCCCCTTCGCTGCTAGGATCCGGATGCCCAGCTTTGCCGCAAAAAAGGAAAGCGCTTCGCCGGCGGCCATCGTGATGCGCTTCATGACGCCGATGTCGAGCCCCTCACCGGCAGTCACAAACATCTGCCTGCGAGCGGCGACCTGCACGTGCTGACCGCTGGCGATACCGACGCCCTCCGGTGCGGTTGCGACGATGACCGACTTCTGAAGATTGCTCAGCTTCTGTTCGATCAGGGTGCGCTGCTGCTCGACTTCGGCCTGAAGCGCCTTCGCAGCATTCGCGGTGTCATTGAGGGAGCGCAGGATTTGTATAGCCTGCTCAAACGTTGCATCTCCGTCCTGCATGGCGAGTTGTTGACCAGACGCGCCAGGTTGTGCCTCGGCACTGAACAGCATCCCCTTCGCGCCGCGCACGGCGACGTGGCCGTCTGAGCGAAGCTCGGCACCTCGGCCTCGCTCCTTGCGCTCCCCATCGACCATGTGCCCGAGATTGAGCTCACTGGTCTGAAACGGCGTCGTCAGATGAATATGCTCGACGCCTTCCTTATCCTCCATCCGCAACTCGTTCTGCGCGGCCGTGCGGATCAGGTTCCGGGTGTGATTCAGGTTGTTGACGAGATCCGGATGCAGGCTGTCGTGCATCGCGCCGATAATCACGGGCCGATCCGGATGGCCGTCCGTAAAGACGATCGCCACCTCCGCCCCGTCGATCAGCGGGAAATGATGCCCATAGTTGTCGCCGCTATACGGCTTCGCGAACCGCACCGGCCGGCTCGTGCCACCCGGACTCCACTCATCGAGGTCGAACGGTAGCTTGATCACGTACCAGCCCTGCTCGGTCAGGTACGCGTACTTGTAGTCGCCCGGTGACGTAATGCGGGCCGGCAGGATGCCGTCGATAGCCGGTCGCTCGATCGAGGCCATCGGCGTACGCCAGACCCGGTCCGACGCAATTCCCTCGAAGCTCACCCAATACGCGTCGCTGCGCCCGCCGCGCGATTCGACCGACGTGATGAAGATCCCGTGCTTCGCATCGGCCTGAACCGGGTCGACGCGCATCACCTCGCCCGCTTCGAGCCAGAACGGATTGCCCGTGCCGTTGAAGGTGATCTGCGCGGCTAGATACTCCTCGTGGCGCCGACGGGCGATCTGCTGACCTTCCTCCGGCGTCTCGTAATGCTCGCCCCAGCGATAGTCGATGCCGTTCGTCGACTTGTCCGCTCGCGCGGCGTTTTCCTCGACGAGCAGCGACACACCGGCCTGCCGGTGGTTGTAATCGTGCAGCCGCACGGCTTCAGGCACGCGCCGGGTCCGCTTCTCGAGCGTCTTGATCGCGTCCCGGCCGGCGCTCTCCAGCCCCGAGTCGCGCCGATACGACACGGTACGCTGCTTGCGCGCGTACGCATCGAGATCATCGCCGAACACCAGCACCGCGTGATCCTTCTTCTGCTCCCAGCGAAACCAGATTCCCTCTTCCGCGCACAGGCGCCGGATAAAGGCGAACGTGGTCTCGTGATACTGGGTGATGTATTCGTGCCGCTTGTACTTCCCGCGTAGCTGGAACTGGAAGTCGACGCCGGCCCGGTAGCCGTAATGGCGTAGGGTATCGGTCACGATCTCCTCGACCGACTGCTTCTGGAACAGCCGGCTCGTCACGCCCCGATTCAGATCGGCGAGCGTCGGCTCGAGCCGGACCCGATAGTGCGTCTCGTCCGCCGAGGTGCCGAGCTCATCGAACTCCGTGATAACGCCGTGGATCGTGTACGCCGGCGGCATCTTGCTGAATTGCGCCGCCCGCTCGCCGAACATCCTGCGCAGATAGTCCATGTTCGGATCGACCGGGGCGATGATGAATTTTGCCGGGCGACCGACCATCTGATCCATCGGAATACCGGCCATCGGGCTCGTGAACTCGATGTCGTAGCGATACAGCTCGCTCACGGCATCCCGCCCCGCGAACTTGAGGACGGACGTTGGCGCCGGATGTGGCGCCAGCTTCAATTCATAAGACTGGGTAGGCAGGATCATCGACATGCAGGAATTCTCATAAACGCGCGAGAGGGACGGACAACAACGCCGGGCCATGACGGCCCCGGCGGCTCATGCGACAAACGTCAAATCAGCTCTTGGCCTTCGGCATCTGCGACACCAGCGACAGCCCGATGTCCATACCCTCTACCTGGAAGTGCGGGATGATGAAGAGCTTGATACGGAAGAAACCCGGGTTGTCCTCGATGTCCTCGACTGTCACCTTCGCGTCGCGCAGCGGGTGCGAGGCCTGCAGCTCGTCGCCCGGATCCTTCATCTCGGTCACGAGACCCTTGATCCAGCTGTTCAGCTCGAGCTCGAGCAGACGCCGATCCTTGGTCGTGCCGATGTTCTCGCGCTGGATCAGCTTCAGATAGTGGGCAATCCGCGACAGCAGGAAGATGTACGGCAGGCGTGCGTTGATGCGGCTGTTGGCCGTCGCTTCCTTGGTCTCGTACAGCGCGGGCTTTTGCGTCGAGCTGGCCGAAAAGAAGCACGCGAAGTCGTGGTTCTTGTAGAACGACAGCGGAATGAAGCCCAGATTCGCGAACTCGAACTCGCGCGTCTCCGGAATCAGCACTTCCGTCGGGATCTTCGGCTGCACGCCGGTGCCGAGGTCGTACAGGTGGACCGGCAGGTCCTCGACCTTGCCGCCAGCCTGCGGGCCGCGGATCTGCACGCACCAGCCGTTGTTCACGAAGCTGCGCACCATGTTGGCCGCGAACGCGAAGGAGGCGTTGACCCACAGGTACTTGTCGTGGTCCGGGCCCTTCACGGCTTCGTCGTAGTTGAACGCGCGCACCGGCGTCGTGTCCTTGCCGTACGGCAGGCGCCCCAGCACGCGCGGCATCGTCAGGCCGACATAGCGTGCGTCATCGGTGTCGCGGAAGCTCTTCCACTTGATGTACTCGGCGCGATCGAAGTAATTGCCGATGTCCTGAATGGCCGCCACTTCCTCCATCGACTGCTTGCCGAAAAACGCTGCGCCGACCGAGCCGATAAACGGCATGTGCGCGGCGGCCGCCACCTTCGAGATGTTGCGCAGGAGCGCCACGTCCATCGGCGAGTTCTCGAACTCGAAGTCGCTGATCATCGCGCTGATCGGCTGGCCGCCCGGCGTGTCGTATTCCTCGATGTACGTCAGGCGATACAGGCCGCTCTGGATCAGTTCCGGCGTGTCCTCGAAATCGCGTTGCAGTGCATCCTTCGATACGTCCAGCACTTCGATACGCGCGTTCTTGCGGAAGTCCGTGCGTGACACGAGCATCTTGAGACCGCGCCAACGCCCCTCGAGCGCCTGGAATTCCGGCGTATGCATCACGGCGTCGAGCTGGCGGCTGATCTGCCGGTCGAGCTGACCGATGTGGAAATCGAGTAACGACTTGTCGAGACGGTCGACCGGCTTGCTTTCCTTCGCGATCAGGTTGAGCAGCGCGCCCATGCCGCGCGCGACGCGTTCGTCGGCCGATGCCTCCGACAGCGTGTCGTTATCTCGGAACGCTTCGAGCGGACGCGCCTCGGCGACCGTCTTCAGGTTGATCTTGTTGCACAGCGCGGCGTAGACGCTGTCGTTCTCGAGCACAACGGTCTCAGCTGCCCCCTGACGGGATTCGTTCTGTTTCATTGCTTGTCCTGTCTGCGTATGTAAAGCGATCTGGTTGCGGAATGCGGTAAAGGCTCGCTTGGGCCGGCCGCGTTCAGGCATGGCCTTCCGGTTGCGTCGCTGCCGTCGCGATCTGCGACAACTCGCCGCGCAGCTTGTCAGACAGGCGCTTGTCCTTCAGGATCTTCTCGAACTCGCGGCGGAACGTGCCGTTGTCGAGCAGGTTGCTCTTCAAATCGCGCATCAGATTTCGCATCGCCAACATCGCCTGCAGTTCCGGGATCTGGCGCGCAACCTGTTCCGGCTCGAAGTCCTTCATCGAGCGGAACGACAGATTTACCGGCAATTCCGAGCCATCGCCGGCCAGGGTGTTCTCCGCGGCGATCTTGAGATCGGGCGCATAGTCCGCCAGGACCGCATCGAAGTTGTTCTTGTCGATGTTGACCTTCTTGCGCTCGGCCAGCGGCGCCTGCTCGCGGCCCGCGCTGAAGTCGCCAGCCACGAGCAGCTTCAGCGGCAGCTCGATCTTCTTCTGGGCGCCGCCCGTATGCAGATCCAAGGTAATTGAAACGCGACTTTTCGGAATTTCTCTCTGGAAGCTATCCATTTGCAATCCTTAATTGTTAATGGTAGAGCACGGCGCAGACGCACATCGCATCCGGCACGATATCGACGTGGTCGCCACCTTGCGCACGTGTGCCAAGCACCTGATGCAGGGTGTGTCCCGATCGATTATTCATCGTGTGGTCTCCGTTCGTACGGCGAAATCGAACGGGACTTATACATGGGAAACACGGCACACGTCAAAGCCTGTTGCGTATTCGCCTCTAAATAAAATCTCAATAAAACGTCAAATTACGTGTCTAATTTTTTATATTTAACGTTTATCAACATCAATTCAGACAAATCCTAGCGAAATCGCACCAGCGATCAATTATCTCGGTATTTCACATCGCAACTTATGCCCGTCAGGCAACGCCCACACCACTATCTCAAAATGGCAATAATTCCGTAATCTCAATAAGAAAAATCCAAACAAATGTGCCTTCACTGTTTTTCCGCCTCACCCGCCGCCACGACTCCAATTAGTAAACCAAACTACTTGGCTATTTCACTACGCGATGAAGATCATGTATAGGCTTACGCCCTTGACCCGATAACGAACAAACAGACCATACTCATGCGGATCGATAAACCGCTGTTCCACGAGGGGCTCATCCTGACGCAGCAGCATTTCCAACAGCAGCAGCGTTGGGCCGAATTTGCGCTCCATCAATTCGCGACGGCTGCGCTCGCGCAACCGTGGGGCACACTGGGCGTCGAGGTCGACGAGGAAGCGCTGGCCACTGGCCGCATCAAGCTCACGCGACTCAAGCTTCGGTTTACGGACGGCACGCCGATCGATACGACCCTCGCCGATCCGCTGCCTTCCGCGCGCGATCTGACTCAAGGCGTCCCCGCCGATCAGCAGAGCGTTGTCGTGCTCGCCGCGCTCGCACTGCCGAATGCGAACGGCAACAACTGCCGCTTCGACGAGGCCACACTCGCGCGCCCACGCCGCTCGTACCGGGAGTTCGTCAAGGTCACGGACCTGAACGGGACGGGAGAAACGGAGATCGCGGCCGAGCGCCACGCTGTGCGCCTGCTGTTCGACTTCGAGTCGCATGCGGACGACACGGTTTGCGCGATCGCACGGCTTACGCGAGGAACAAATGGCCAGTTCCAGATCGATCAGCGGTTCGTGCCGCCGTGCCTGACGCTCGGCAGTCATCCACTGCACCTTGAGCGCATCAATCGCCTGGCGGACATCCTGCATGCCAAGAGCCTCGCGCTCGGCGCGCGCCGCAGCGAGCGCATCGATCAGGTCGCCGAATACGGTGTCGCCGATGTGCAGCTCTTCTGGCTGCTTCACTGCATCCATGCCGCCTGGCCGCAACTGAGGTTGTTCGCCACCCACCCCGGCCGATCGCCGGAGCACCTGTACGCCACGCTCGCGCAACTGGCCAGCGCGCTGATGACCTTCTCGACTTCGTCTGATCTCACGGACATTCCGGCGTACGACCACGCGCGTGCCGACAAAGTGTTCACGAAGCTCGAAGCGATGATTCGCGACCTGCTCGACGCGATCATTCCGTCGCGCGTCGTGCCGATCGGCCTCACCCGCCAGAGCCCGACGACGTGGACCGGGCAGTTCCTCGACGAGCGGATCGTCGAAGACGCTGCCGACTGGTACCTGTCGGTCAATGCGCCGACACCCGCCTTCACGCTCGTCGAGCAGTTCCCGCGGCTCTGCAAGATCGGCGCGCCGGACGAAGTCGAACACATCGTCAATTCCGCGCTGCTCGGCATTCCGCTCAAGGCCGTACAGCGTGTACCGGCCGCGATTCCGGTGCGGCTCGACAACCAGTATTTCGCGCTCGATTCGAACGATCCGGCGCATGCCCGGATGCTCGCTGCGCGCGCCTGTCAGATCTACCTGCCGGCGTCCGTGCCCGACGCCTCGCTCGAACTCTACGCGGTGCTTCGCTCATGAACGCCCTGACTTCTGGCCGTAGTGAAGCGGCCCTCCCGCTGGAAGCGCCTGGCGCAGGCCGCGTGCCGGGTAGCGGTATCCGGGACCTGCTGAGCAATACGGCGCTGCTCGTCACGACGCTTGCGCCGGGCGGCCGGACGCGCGATGCGGACGAATTGCGCGAACACTGCGGACAGCTCATCAACCAATTCTCGACCGCGCTGCAGCAGCGCGGTTATCCGGACGACGTACGCAATGAGGCGCTGATCGCGCAATGCGGCTTGCTCGACGAGGTGGCGCTGCGGCATCTGCCGCTCGATGTAAGGTCCGAATGGGCCGGGAAGCCGTTGCAGGTCGAGCGCTTCGATCTGCACGATGCCGGCGAGCGCGTGTTCGACCGGCTCGAGGAGCGCATGCGAGAAACACCGCCGCAGACCGATCTGCTCGAGTGTTATTCGGCCATCCTCGGGTGCGGTTTCGTCGGCCGCTACGCCCGTGATGCGCTCGAGGGGGAAGCAAAGCGCGCGGCGCTGATCGATTCGTTGGATGCCCGGTTGAACAAGCTCCGCCCATCGTCGGACCGGCCGTTCATCACCGATCGCGCCGGCCTGCGCCTGTCCGACTGGTTCTACCGGCTGTCCCCGTGGGCGATCGCGGGTTTCGCTTGCGTAGCCGCGGCGATCGTCTGGGGCGCATGGGCCACGGGGCTCGACATGCAGGTTGCGCAACTCGTATCCGCAAAGGTCGCCCGGCCGTGAAATCCGACCTGCCTGTCCTGTCCGCGACATCGGCGCCGGCACCCGACCATCCTCACGAGGGGCTCGGCTACCCGTTCCGAGTAATGACCGTGTTCGCGACCGCGTCGGCGCTTGCGTTGATCTGGCTTGTGCTGCCGCTCGAGCGCGGCATGGTCTGGACGCTCACGGCGATCATCGGGCTCGTTGCTGTCGCGCTCATCGGGTGGCGCAGCCACCAGTTGTTCCGCGTGCGTGAGCAAAACGCACACATCCTGGCGGCGCTCGGTGAGGCGACCGCGGAGATCCCCGTCAAACTGCGCACGCGCATGCCGTTGGTGCTCGTGACGGGCGACGGCTTGTCGGCGCTGTTCAACCGAGCTGGAGAGGCACGACATGCGCACGTCGGCGACGGCGGGATCTGGCTGCGCGTCGACCGCGTGCAGGATCTGCCACGGCTGGCCGTGGCGGTCAGGCAGTGGCGCGATGGACGCGCGCCGGACGGCGTCTTGCTGACGGTCGCGCCAGCCCTGCATACGGGAACGGACATGCTGACACAACAGCTGCGTGCCGTACGGCAGGCGTTCGCCGATGCGGCGCGCATGCTCGGCGTGAGATTGCCCGGGTATGTTGCGATCTATCAGCGGCTTACGACCGGCCGCGTCAGTCCCGCGATACCGCAGTGGTACGGGGTGTCCTCCGCTACGCGCCTGGTGGACGCGGGCCGTTTCGAACCGGTGATCCGTGCCGCCGAGAACGAGATGCAGCACTCGGCCGGAGAACAGACCACGGCGGTTCGCACCGCGGCCCTCGCATCGATCATCGGATGGACGCAGCGGGTCGTGATCGGCGCACTGACGGATCGTCATCATCCGGCGACGCCCTCGACACTGTTTGGCGCCGGCTGGATCGACTGCGGCCCCGAGAGCGGAACGGGGAACCCTTGGGAACGTGACGTCGAGATGCAGACCCGGGTGATGCGGGCCGATGCCAGCGCCTCGCCACTGCCGTGGCCGCTGCCGCAACCGTTGATCGAGGCGATGCCTCACCGGCATTGGATATCGCCACGCATGGCGGCCATCGCTCATGCGCTCGCGTTGCTGGCGTGTACGGCCGCTGTCGCCTTCTGGGGCGCCGCAAAAAATAATGAGGCGTTGCTGACGCGTATCAGCACCGATCTCGATCGGTATTCGATGACCCCGGCCGCGCACGATGCCGCGAAGCGCGACGCATTGAAGGTCCTCATCGCCGATCGCGACCGGCTCGACTTGTATGCGCGCACGGGTGTTCCGCTGCGCCTATCGTTTGGCATGTACCGGGGCATGCACGTGATGCCGGCGCTGAACGACGCGATCGCCTCCTACGAACCGCCCCCCGCCCCGCCGCCGCCCGCCGTCGTCACGCTGGACAGCATGTCGCTGTTCGACAGCGGCAAGTCCCGACTGAAGTCTGGCACCACGCGCGCGATGGTCGGCGCGCTCGACATGATCAAGGCGCATCCCGACAAACGGATTCTCGTCGCGGGCTACACCGACAACGTCGGCAATCCGGATAGCAACCTCAAGCTTTCGACGGCGCGCGCGCAAGCCGTGCGCGACTGGCTGATTGACGCGTCTGGTATTCCGGCCACGCAGTTCGCCATCCAGGGCTACGGCGTGACGCGGCCGATAGCGGACAACGACACGCCCGACGGGCGCGCGCGAAACCGACGCGTCGAGATCACGCTGATCCCGGACGTCGGCAAATAGAAACAGTTTTACCCCCGGAGCAAACCACTTCGGGATTCTGAGGCTCGGGGACTGACTCCGGGTATTGGTAGTAGTACGAAAAATGGAGTGAAAGATGGCAATTCCGGCATATATGTGGCTCAAGGACGACGGTGGCGCCGACATCAAGGGATCGGTGACGGTTCAGGGCCGCGAAGGCAGCGTCGAGCTCGTCGAATTCGGTCACGGCGTGCACATCCCGACCGATGGCAACACGGGCAAGCTGACTGGGACGCGCGTACACAAACCGATCACGCTGACCAAGGAAACCGACGCGTCGACGCCGTACCTGTACAAGGCGGTAACAAGCGGCCAGACGCTGAAGTCGGTTGAGATCAAGTGGTACAAGATCGATGACGCGGGCAAGGAAAAGGAGTACTTCAACACCAAGCTCGACAACGTGAAGGTCGTCGCCGTGAATCCGGTGATGCACGACATCAAGAACCCGGACTACGAGAAGCACAACCACCTCGAGAACGTTGAGTTGCGCTACGAGACGATCACCTGGTCGTACAAGGACGGCAACATCATCCACAAGGATACGTGGAGCGAGCGTTCCTGATCCTGACCGAATGGTCGGAACCGACTGGCTCCCTGGCGGTTCCTTGCCGGCCTGACCGATTCAGGCTGGCCTTTTTATATCCGCGGGTGGCGCGCCCAACGGCTGCCGCCGCCCCAATCCCGACCGCCCTGTCATGACTCTGCGAGACACCACTCACTTGCTCCGCCAGCTCAATCCGCACTGCGCGAAAACACTCGAGGCGGCCGCGAGCCTATGCCAGGGTCGGCTTTCGGACGAAATCACCGTCGAACACTGGCTGCTGAAGCTGATCGAGGCAGGCGACGGCGACATTTCGGCGGTCCTCCGACACTACGGGATCGACATCGATGCCGTCTGGAATGCGCTGATCGCCGCGATCGAGCACCTGCCCCGCAACCTGCGCGGCAAGCCGGCGCTTTCGCCGCAACTGGCAACAATGCTGCAGGACGCGTGGCTTCGCGCATCGCCCGAGGGTGACGATGCGTCGATCCGGTCAGGTAACCTGTTGCAAGCGATCGTCGACGCGCCGCACGTGTTGCGCGCTCAGAATGCATGGCCGCTGCTGTCGGTCAGCAGCGCACAGATTGAGCGGCTCCTGCCGCGTCTCGCGCACCGCTCCTGCGAAAGCAGGCTCGACGGACACGAAGCCGATGCCGGCGAGCCGGTCACGGCGATGTCTAACGATGCGCGTGCGGGCGTGCCCACGACTACCGAAACCCATTCGCCCCGACGGACGACCGAGAGCGACGCACTCGCCCGCTTCGCGATCGACCTGACCGACAAGGCCCACAACGGCCGGATCGATCCGGTGTTCGGCCGCGATCGCGAGATCCAGCAGATGGTCGACGTGCTCGCGCGGCGGCGCAAGAACAATCCGATCCTCGTCGGCGAGCCCGGCGTCGGCAAGACCGCGCTCGTCGAAGGCCTCGCGCTGCGCGTCGCAGAGGGAAGCGTGCCGAACGTGATTCGAAATGTACGCATCCTCACGCTGGACCTGGGTTTGCTGCAGGCCGGCGCCGGCGTGAAGGGCGAATTCGAGCAGCGCCTGAAGAACGTGATCGACGAAGTGCAGGCGTCGCCCGTGCCGATCCTGCTGTTCATCGACGAAGCGCACACGCTGATCGGCGCGGGCAATGCCGCCGGCGGCGCCGACGCAGCGAACCTGCTCAAGCCCGCGCTCGCGCGCGGCGAGCTGCGCACGATCGCGGCCACTACGTGGTCCGAGTACAAGGAATACTTCGAGCGCGACGCCGCGCTCGAGCGCCGTTTCCAGATGATCAAGGTCGATGAGCCCGACGACGACACAGCGTGCCTGATGCTACGAGGGCTCAAGAGCCGATACGCGACATACCATAATGTGCACATCAGGGATGAGGCGCTCGTCGCCGCGGTCAAGCTCTCGCGCCGCTACATTCCCGCGCGGCAGTTGCCGGACAAGGCGGTCGACCTGATCGATACGGCCGCCGCCCGCGTACGCATGGGTCTGGAATCCCCGCCGGCGGAGCTGCAGCGAGCACGGGCCGCGGTCTCCGCGCTGGAACTGGAAGTCGACATGCTCGAAGCCGATCAGCAAGCCGGTATCGACGGTGCGGACGCACGCCGAGCCGCGCTTGACGCAGCGCTCGCAAACGCGAAGGCAACGCTGGCTGATTTGCACGCGCGCTATGAGCAGGAGTGCAAGCTCGTTCAGGCGCTGCACGAACAACGCGACCTCGATCCATCCAAGCGCGGCGACGCGTCGCTGGCGCACGCACGCCACGCGCTCGCCAGCGTGCAGGGCAAGGCGCCGTTGATCTTCGCCGACGTCGACGCCCAGGCGATCGCGCGCGTGGTCGCCGAATGGACCGGCGTACCGGTCGGCAATCTGGTCGAGGATGAACTGCGGAGCCTGCTCGCGCTCGAAGCTCAGCTCGCCACGCGCGTGGTCGCACAGGACGACGCGTTGGCTGCACTGGCCGAAAGCCTGCGTACCGCGAAAGCTGGACTCAAGAACGAGCATGCGCCGCTCGGCGTCTTCCTGCTCACCGGGCCATCGGGCGTCGGCAAGACCGAAACGGCGCTGGCTCTGGCCGACCTGCTGTTCGGTGGGCAAGGTGCGCTTACGACGATCAACATGTCGGAGTACCAGGAATCGCACACGGTGTCGCAGTTGAAAGGCTCTCCGCCCGGCTACGTCGGCTATGGCCGCGGCGGGATCCTGACCGAGGCCGTGCGGCAACGCCCGTACAGCGTCGTGCTGCTCGACGAAGTCGAAAAGGCGCATCGCGACGTGCTCGACCTGTTCTATCAGGTGTTCGACCGCGGCATGATGCGCGACGGCGAAGGGCGCGAGATCGATTTCCGCAATTGCGTGATCCTGATGACGTCCAACCTCGGTAGCGTCCAGATCGACGAGGCGACTGCCGACGATGCCGAAACATCGCAAGCCGACCTGATCCGGGCCATTCATCCGCAACTCGTGTCGCACTTCCAGCCGGCTCTGCTCGCGCGCTTCCAGACACTGGTTTACCGGCCGCTCGACGTGACCGCACTCGCTTCGATCGTACGTCTGAAGCTCGCCAAGATCGCCGACCGCTTGCGCAGGCAGCATGAGGTCGAGCTCACGTGCGACGACTCGCTGATCGGCGCAATGGCCGAGCTGTGCCGTGCTCGCGAATCCGGCGCGCGCAATGTCGATGCATTCCTCAATCAGCGCATTCTGCCCGCCGTGTCCCGTGAGTTGCTGGCGCGTATGGCTGCCGGCAACACACCGGCCCGGATCTTGCTCGCGAGTTCGGCCGACGGCAACGTGACGATCGACTTCGTCGATCGCGACAACGCTGTCGTCGGCCATCCGGCGCCCGCGGCGATGATCGCATAACAGGAGCGACACCGTGCCGGCAGGCCCATCCCTTTATGACATGCTGCTCGGGCAGATCGGTGGCGAACCGCTCGATGCGTACGACGACCGAACGCTGGAATGCCTGAGCGTGCAGCAAAACGTGCGGCGCATCCTGAACACGCGCGCCGGCGCGCTCAAGCATCTGCCTGACTACGGTCTGCCGGACCTGACGAACATCTACAAGGCGCTGCCGGCGTCCGCGCACATGCTCAAGGAGCAAATGGAAGCGACGCTGCTGAAATTCGAGCCACGCATCCGTTCGATCGACGTCGAGATCCTCGAGAACGACGACCCCGGCGTGCTCGTGAGTTTCGAAATGACGTGCCATCTGAAGAAGGCCGGACTCGTTCGGTTCGGCACGTACTTCGAGCCGCCCGGGCGGATGCGGTTGGAGCGAATGCAACAGGCGAAATCCGGCAGATATTGACCGTTCCACAAATCGCGACATCACCAAAGTGTGGCCTGCTTTCAGCAAGGAGCGGCCGAGGACGCCGACGTCAATCGCGTTGCCGTTCAGGCTTTCGCCGATGGGCGTGGCCGCCTGGAAGTGCTTCCACTCAATCGTGTACGGGCCGGTCCTTCAGCACGCCGGGAACCACACCGTCCGCCGGGCTTCACGGCAAGTCGTTCGAATGATTCCTCGACAGATATTTCGCGCACGAAATAAATCCCGGACTATATTTCGCATACGAAATACCTACCCGAACGAGGACGGCCATGACGTCGGAACCTGTCGAGTTTTGCGCCGCCGACGGCTATACGCTGCGCGGCACGCTGTGGTCGCCGGACGCGCCGCCGCGCGCGCTGGTGTTGATCCATCCGGCCACCGCCGTGCCGGAGCGGCTGTACGCGGGCTTCGCGCGCTTCCTGACCGAACGCGGCTTCGCGGCGCTGACCTACAACTATCGCGGCATCGGCGCGTCGCGGCCCGCGCGGCTGAGCGCGCTGCAGGCCCGCATGCGCGACTGGGTCGAGCTCGACGTCGGTGCCGCGATCGCGTGGGCGCGCAATGCGTACGCGGGGTTGCCGCTGCTGGCGGTCGGGCACAGCGTCGGCGGCCACGCGATCGGGCTGTCGGCCGGCACCGCGCACCTGCGCGCGGCCGTGCTCGTCGCCGCGCACGCCGGCAGCACGCGGCTGATTTCCCGCGGGGCCGAACGGCTGAAGGTGCGGCTGATCCTGCGCGTGCTCGGCCCGCTCGCGTCCGCACTGCTCGGCTACGTGCCCGGCAAGCGGCTCGGGCTCGGTGAGGACCTCCCCGCCGGCGTGTTCCGCGAGTGGAGCCGCTGGACCACGTTGCCGCGCTACTTCTTCGACGATCCGACGCTCGGCGCAGCCGAGCGCTTCTCGAAGCAGCAGTTGCCGATTCTCGCGCTCGGCTTCGACGACGATCCTTGGGCGAATCCGCCCGCGATCGACCTGCTGGTAAGCTACCTGACCCGGGCGGCCGTCGAACGCCGCCAGATCGATCCGAACGCCGCGGGCAGCGGACCGGTCGGACACATGGGCTTCTTCCGCAGCCGGCCAGGCACCGTGCTGTGGCCAGCAGTCGCCGACTGGCTCGCGCAGGCGCTCGACGTGCCGCGGGCTGCGGGTCGCCCGTCCCTTTCCATTGCAGCCGGGAACCGAGCTTGAGCGAAGACCGACGACTGTTTTTCCTGTTGAACATCGGCCAGCGGCGCGTGCAGCGCTGGGTCGACCGCAAGGCCGAGACCGATGCGCACGCCAGCGCCGCGCAGGCCGGCGTGCTGTTCTGCCTCGCGAGGCAGGACGGCGCGCTGATCGGCGAAGTCGGCGCGGCGCTGCAACTGGCGCCGTCCGCGATGACGGGGCTCGCCGACCGGATGGCGAAGGCCGGCCTGCTCGCGCGCCACGCCGATTCGGACGACGGGCGGGCAACGCGCCTGTTCCTGACCGACGAAGGACACGCGGCGCTCAAGCGCGCGCGCGTGGTGCTGCGCGAACTGAACGGCAAGCTGTGCGACGGGTTTTCCGACGAGGAACTCGACGTCGTCGCGCGCTGGCTCCACGCGTTGCAGGACCGCTTTCCGGCCGATCGCTGAACGGCGCCGGCGGTGCGCTGCATCGGCAAGATACCGCGTAATCGATAGCGATTCCGATTCGCGCTTTCGATTCGGTTTCCGAACTTTCAGGCGGCAAATTTTGCGTTCTGGATCCGCCGCTTCGGCAACGCTTTCCGGCTACGTCCTGTTACAAAAAATTGCCTGCCGCGCCGCATATCGATCGCCTACATTGCTATCCACTTCGACGCATTCGTCGTATGCACGGACTGCCTTCCCGTCGCGTCCGTATCCCGGGACGCACCCGACAAGTAACGAAAACGAACAGGTGTCTTGACCGACGTGCTGGCGGCATCCAGCACACGCGGATTGCGATGACTGAAGCGGCCTCCTGAACGACACGATCCGACGCGTGGCACGGCATCCATTGCCGCCGCGTACCGGCGCGCGACGTGCCGCTGTTCCTTGACATCGCCGCCGCACGTGAACGAGGAGCAGTCCCATGCGACGCACGATGGTGTCCCACTCGCTTGTCACCCGCCTCACCCGCCTGTCCGCCGCGACGGCAATGGCGATGGCCGCCGCCGCGGCCGCGCATGCCGACCCCGTGGTCGTGTCCGGTCCGAGCCCGTTCGCCGCCTGCACCATCGGCGGCCCCGGCACGAACTACGTGAACGCCGAGGTCGAACCATGGCTCTCGGTCAATCCGGCGAACCCGACCAACATGATCGGCGTGTGGCAGCAGGATCGCTGGTCGAACGGCGGTGCCCACGGGCTCGTCGCCGGCTATACGTTCGACGGCGGCGCGACCTGGGCGCGCACGCCGCAACCGTTCAGCGCCTGCGCGCCGGGCGGGCTCAAGTACGAGCGCGCGTCGGATCCATGGGTGTCGTTCGGGCCCGACGGCACCGCGTATTCGGTATCGATCTCGTTCAACCAGTCGAACAACGGCAATGCGGTCGCGGCCTCGGTGTCGACCGACGGCGGACAGACGTGGAGCAGCCCGGCCGTGCTGATCGCGAACGACGAACCGACGACGCAGTTCTTCAACGACAAGGAATCGGTGACGGCGAACCCGGTGAAGGCCGGCACGGCCTATGCGGTGTGGGACCGCCTCGAGCTGCCGAACGGCAACCCGTACGCGAACCTGCACACGCAGGCATATCGCGGGCCGACGTTCTTTTCGAAGACGGTCGACGGCGGCAAGACGTGGAGCAGAGCGAAGGTCATCGTCAACGTGCCGTCGCGTCAGCAGACGATCGGCAACCAGATCGTCGTCGACCCGAAGACCGGTACGCTCTACGACTTCTTCGACCTGATCCAGCCGCCGTTCAGCAAGGCGGCCGGCAAGGTCGCGTTCATCAAGTCGACCGACGACGGCGCGACCTGGACGAAGCCGCAGGTGATCGCCGGGCTGCAGACAGTCGGCGTGACCGATCCGAACACCGGCGAAACGGTACGCACCGGCGACATCATTCCGGAGCCCGCGATCGATCCGGCATCGGGGCAGCTGTACGTCGTCTGGCAGGACAGCCGCTTCAACGGCGGCAACTACGACGAGATCGCGCTGTCGACGTCGAAGGACGGCGGCGCGAGCTGGAGCGCGCCGCTGCAAGTGAACACGCCGACCGGGCGTGCCGCGTTCAATCCGTCGGTGCGCGTCGACAATGCCGGCTCGGTGATGGTCACCTACTACGACTTCCGCGACCTGCAGGCCGGCAACACGACGACGCTGCCGACCGGGTTCTGGCGCAAGATCTCGCATGACGGCGGCACCACGTTCGCCGACGAGCGGCGCGTCGGCGGCCCGTTCGACATGAAGCTCGCGCCGAACGCGGAAGGCTTCTTCATCGGCGATTACCAGGGGCTCGACGTGCTGCCGTCGTCGTCGTTCCACCCGTTCTTCGTCCAGACCAACGCGGGCAACCTGACGAACCGCACCGACGTGTTCTTCGCGCCGTGATACGCGCATGAGCGCAACGCAGCGCTGCCGCGACGTCCCTAGCGTCGCGGCAGCGTGCCCGCATGCGCGTCAATGCATGTCGGTCAGCACGATGCGGCCATCGACCTTCCCTTCGCGCAGCCGCGCGAATATGTCGTTGATGTTGCCGAGCCGGTCGCGATGGATGTGCGCGCGCACCAGTCCGTCCGCCGAGAAGTCGAGCGATTCCTGCAGATCGCGACGCGTGCCGACGATCGAGCCGCGCACCGTGATGCCGTTCAGCACGGTCGAGAAGATCGGCAACGGGAAATCGCCGGGCGGCAGGCCGTTGAGCGCGACCGTGCCGCCGCGCCGCACCATCCCGAGCGCCTGCGCGAACGCGCTGCGCGACACGGCCGTGACCAGCACGCCATGCGCCCCGCCGATCTCCTTCTGGATGACCTTCGCCGGATCGTCGGTCGACGCGTCGATCGTCAGTTGTGCGCCGAGCTGGCGCGCAAGTTCGAGCTTGGCCGGAGACACGTCGATCGCCGCGACGTGCAGGCCCATCGCGCGCGCGTATTGCACGGCCACGTGGCCGAGCCCGCCGATACCGGAAATCGCGAGCCACTGGCCCGGACGCGTGTCGGTGACGCGGATGCCCTTGTAGACCGTCACGCCCGCGCACAGGATCGGCGCGATCTCGTCGAACGCGACCTGCGCCGGCAGATGGCCGACGTAGTCGGGATCGGCCAGCACATATTCCGCATAGCTGCCGTTGACCGAATAGCCGGTGTTCTGCTGCCCGTGGCAAAGGGTTTCCCAGCCGGTGTGGCAATACTCGCAGTGACCGCATGCCGTGTAGAGCCAGGGCACGCCGACGCGGTCGCCCTCGCGCACGTGCGTGACGCCCGCGCCGACCGCCGCGACGACGCCCACGCCTTCGTGTCCGGGAATGAACGGCAGCGTCGGCTTCACGGGCCAGTCGCCGTCGGCTGCGTGCAGGTCCGTATGGCAGACGCCCGACGCCTTGATGTTGACGAGGATCTGGCCTGCGCCCGGCGTCGGGATCGGCACTTCCTCGATGCGCAACGGTTCGCCGAACGCGTGCACCACGGCCGCTTTCATGGTTTGAGTCATGCGTCGCTCCTGTCTGGTCGATGACCGCGCCAGTATCCGGGCTCGAAACCGCAACGCATTGATACGCATCAACGGGGCAGAAATCGTGCGCGGCGGCGGCGGATTCATCGCGAGACATGGTTCCCCGCGTCGCCGGCCCCGCTGCCGGTCTGACGTACCGCCTCTGCTATCTCAGCCATTTCGCCAGGTTGTCGGAAACCCCGGAGCTCACCGCCGTTCCGCTTGGAATTCGAAATGATATAACATATCATTTCGCGAGCTCGTCCACCTGCAGCCGTTCCATCCGGGTGGCCGGGTTACGCCGAGTCATATCCAAACGGGTCACTGCGCGCCGCAGACGCAACAATATATCGTATCCAAGGCGTGACCCACATGACTCGTTTCCCGATCCGATTCCAACCGATTCACCGACCATGCGCGACCTCCCTCGTCTACCGCTTCGCCCGCTCCCGCCCGTTTCGCTGATGCTGTTCACCGCCGTCGCGCACGCGCAAGCCGATACGCCCGCCTCGTCGACGCCGACGCACACCACGCCGCTCGCGCCGATCTTCGTGACCGCGAACCCGCTCGGCGACACCGAACTGATCTCGCCGACCGTGCAGCTGTCCGGCGACGCGCTGACGCGCCGCCAGGCCGATTCGCTCGGCGAAACGCTCGATGGCCTGCCCGGCGTGTCGACCACCACCTACGGCCCGATGGTCGGCCGCCCGATCATCCGCGGGATGGACGGCGACCGGATCCGGCTGCTGCAGAACGGCGTCGCCGCCTACGACGCGTCGTCGCTGTCGTACGACCACGCGGTGCCGCAGGATCCGCTGTCGATCGAACGCGTCGAGATCGTGCGCGGGCCGGCCGCGCTGCTGTATGGCGGCAACGCGGTCGGCGGTGTCGTCAACACGATCGACAACCGGATTCCGCGCGAGGCGATCGAAGGCGTGACGGGCGCGCTCGACGCGCGCTACGGCGGGGCCAATTCGATGCGCGCGGGCGCCGCGCAGGTCGAAGGCGGCAACGGCCGCTTCGCGTTCCATGTCGACGCGTTCGACCGGGAAACGAGCAAGCTGCGCATTCCCGGCTACGCGCGCAGCAGCCAGCAACGGGCGATCGACGGCCCCGACACGCCGCAACCGTACGGCAACGTGCCGAACAGCGACGGCCGCGTGCATGGCGGTGCGCTCGGCGCGTCGTACACGTGGGCCGATGGCTTCGCGGGCTTGTCGTACAGCGGCTACGAGTCGAATTACGGCTCCGTCGCCGAGGACGACGTTCGCTTGCGGATGCGCCAGGAACGCCTCGCGCTCGCGTCCGAGGTGCGCAACCTGAGCGGCCCGTTCACGAAGCTGAAGTTCGACTTCGCGTACACCGACTATCGCCACAAGGAAGTCGACAACGGCGCGACGGCCACCACCTTTCGCAACCGCGGCTACGAGGCGCGCATCGAGGCGCGGCATCGCCGGATCGGCCCGTTCGAAGGCGCGATCGGCGTGCAGTTCGGCCAGAACACGTTCTCGGCGCTCGGCGACGAATTGCTCGTGCCGTCCACGCGCACGAACAGCGTCGCGCTGTTCGGTCTCGAGGAATGGCAGGTCGCCCCCGCGCTGAAGCTGAGCCTCGGCGGGCGCTTCGAGCACGTGAAGGTCGATCCCGATCCGGCCGGCGTCGAGAAATTCGCGCTCGCACAGCCGCGCGACTTCAATGCCGGCAGCGTATCGGCCGGCGCGCTGTTCTCGCTGACGCCCGTGTGGTCGGTCGCGGCGAACGTCGCGTACACGGAACGCGCGCCGACCTTTTACGAGTTGTACTCGAACGGCCCGCACGACGCGACCGGCCAGTTCCTGATCGGCAACCCGAACGCGTCGAAGGAAAAGGCCGTGTCGACCGATCTGTCGCTGCGCTATGCAAGCGGCCCGAACCGCGGCAGCGTCGGTGTGTTCTACAACCGCTTCTCGAACTATCTGACCGAGTACAACACGGGCCGCATCGTGAACGACGACGGCGAACCGGTCGCACCCGGCGCCGGCGATACGCTCGACGAAGCAGTCTATCGCGGCGTGCGCGCCGAATTCTACGGCGTCGAACTCGACGGCAAGTGGCGCGCGTTCTCGCGGCGCGGTCACACGGTCGACCTGGAACTGACCGCCGACTACACGCATGCACGCAACGTCGACACCGGGCAGCCGCTGCCGCGCATCGCGCCGCTGCGCGCGACGCTCGCGGCCGATTATGGCTACGGCCCGTTCGGTGCGCGCGCGCAGGTCACGCACGCGTGGTCGCAGCACCGCGTGCCCGACAACGACTTTCCGACCGACGGCTACACGTCGCTCGGCGTGATGCTCACGTACAAGTTCCGTGTCGGCGCGACGCACTGGCTCGCGTACCTGCGCGGCGACAACCTGACGAACCAGGAGATCCGCTATGCGACCTCGGTCGTGCGCGGCTTCGCGCCGCAAGGCGGCCGCAGCGTGATGGCCGGCCTGCGCACGACGTTCTGATCGCCGGACGGCCCGCGGCGCCGGCCGCGGGCCGGATCGGGCGTTCCCGAACGTCCGGCCGTAAATACGCGATTCACCCGTAAATCGACGAACATGCCAATCGGACGATTTGAGAAACCGACCGGAACTTATTAACTTTCTGCAAAAAAGCGGATATTTATATCCGCGTATGAACGCGATGATCATCGATGATTCCCGAGCGTTTCTCCGGATCGAGAACGCCCGACCGGCGGGGGATTCCAGCGAAAAAGAATAAATATCAGGGTTTTCGATGGGTAAAGAAATATCCGGCATTCCCGTTAATGACGGCACGGGCCTGCACGCGGTCGAACAATAAATTCCCATCGCCAACCACTCGCACGGGGGCACATCGTGAAAATCGCCAGAATAACCATCAAGACAAAACTGCTTGGCGGCTTCGGTTTGCTCGCCGTGGTCGTCGTGATCGTGTCGGGCATGGCGCTGAAAGCGCTGTCCGATACGAACGACGAGTTTTCCCGGTACATGAACGGCGTCAACGCGCGCGCAAACTTGTCCGCGCAAATCCGTACGGCGGTCGACCGGCGCGCGATCGCCGCGCGCAACCTGGTGCTCGTGACCACGCCTGCCGACATCCAGATCGAACTGGCCGAAGTGCAGCAGGCGCACAAGGACGTGCAGGACCGTCTCGCGAAGCTGAAGGACATGATGGCGAACGCGACCGACACGACCGATCGCGCGCGCGAACTGGTCGCCGAGATCGGGCGCATCGAAGCGAGCTACGGGCCGGTTGCGCTGAATATCGTCGGGCTCGCGCAGGCCGGCAAGAAGGACGAGGCAACCGCCGATATCGACAATCGCTGCCGTCCGTTGCTCGCGCAACTGGTTCGCGCAACCGATGCGTACGCAACCTATACGCACGAGCGCGAAGTCGCGATCGCGCAGGCATTCGCGGATCGCTACGCGATCGAGCGCAACCTGCTGCTCGCCATCTGCGCAATCGCGCTCGTCGTGGCGGCTGGCGGCGGCCTGTGGCTGACGCGCAGGATCACAGCACCGATCGTCGCGGCGGTCGACGTCGCGCGCACGGTGGCAAACGGCGATCTCGGCAGCCGCATCAGCGTGAGCGGCAACGACGAAACGCGCGACCTGCTCGACGCGCTGCGCACGATGAATGCGCGGCTGATCGACATCGTCGGTCGCGTGCGCGATTCGTCGAACAGCATCGCGCATGCGGTGGGCGAAATCGCATCGGGCAATCTCGACCTGAGCCAGCGCACCGAGGAACAGGCTGCATCGCTGCAGGAAACCGCCGCGACGATGGAGGAATTCACGTCGACGGTGCGCCTGAACGCGGAGAACGCGCAGCAGGCGAGCACGCTCGCCGCGAACGCGTCGGACGTCGCGCTGCGCGGCAGCGCGGTGGTCGGCCGCGTGGTCGACACGATGACGGAGATCGGCCACAGCTCGTCGAAAATCGCGGACATCACCGGCATCATCGAAGGCATCGCATTCCAGACCAACATCCTCGCGCTGAACGCGGCCGTCGAGGCGGCACGCGCGGGCGAACAGGGCCGCGGCTTCGCGGTCGTCGCGAGCGAGGTGCGCAGTCTCGCGCAACGTTCGTCCACCGCCGCGAAGGAAATCAAGGAACTGATCTCGGCATCGGTACAGACGATCCAGGACGGCTCGGCGCTCGCGGGCGAAGCCGGCATGACGATGTCGGAGGTGACGCGAGCCGTCGCGCGCGTCACCGACATCATGGGTGAAATCGCGGCCGCATCGGCCGAACAGAGCCGCGGCATCGATCAGGTGAACCTGACGATCACGCAGATGGACGAGACGACGCAGCAGAACGCGGCACTCGTCGAACAGGCCGCGGCCGCGTCGAAATCGCTCGAGGCGCAGGGTCGCGATCTGTCGGAGACGGTGTCCGCGTTCCGGATGCCGGCCGGCGAACATGCAGCGTCGGCACGCGCGCGCACGCATGCGGCCGACGGCGCATCGCACTGGCAGGCAGCCGCCGCGTAACGCGTCACGCGTCGCTCGAAACACGATGCGCGGCCGCGCGGTACGCGGTCCGGCCGCGCTTCGCCCCCGCCTGCGTGCGACGGTCGTCGTGCCCGTTCGAACCTGAAACGGCAGGCGTCGCGCGGCACGCATTCTCTCGCGCGTCGACCACGCGCATCGCGCTCGATCGAAGCAATGTCGATCGACGTGGAATACGATCCCGTTTCTCCGGGATCGCAATTTCCGGTCCCGCCCCATACGCGACACGGCAAGTAATGAACCGACGTGCGAATTCGCCGATCGCGGTCATGCACTTTTAAATCAGCCGAATGACGAGTATGCTTAAAAAAGCACTCCACGTTCGAACGGCGAATCGCATGCCCCTGATTCCCGTCCGCTCGTATCGCGGCCCCATCGCGCCACGCGTCGATGGCGGCGTCCGCCTCGCGCCCTGGCCGCACGAACCTTCCCCAACCATTCGCAGGAGAGCTGGTGAGCCGACTCGTCGTCGTATCCAATCGCATTGCAGATCCCCGTAAAGCCGCGGCAGGCGGGCTTGCCGTGGCCGTGAAAGACAGCCTGCAGGAATCGGGCGGCGTCTGGTTCGGGTGGAGCGGCAGGCTGCGTGGCGAAGGCGAACGCCCCGCGCACGGCGACGACGTGCAGATCCAGAATGTCGGCGGCATCCAGCTCGCGACGATCGATCTCGATCCGCAGGATTACGACGCGTATTACCTCGGCTACTCGAACAACGTGCTGTGGCCGGTGTTCCACTACCGCCTCGATCTCGCGCAGTTCGACCGCCGCTTCGCGGACGGCTACCGGCGCGTGAACCAGTTGTTCGCGCGCAAGCTGAGCACGCTGCTGCGCCCCGACGACGTCGTCTGGGTCCACGACTACCAGCTGATTCCGCTCGCCGCCGAACTGCGTGCGACGGGCTGCACGAATCCGATCGGCTTCTTCCTGCACATTCCGATGCCGCCGCCGCCGATCATGGCCGCGATCCCGGAGCACGAGTGGCTGATGCGCTCGCTGTTCGCCTACGATCTCGTCGGCTTTCAGACCGAATCGGATCTGCTTCACTTCGAGCACTACGTCGAGGCCGAAGCCGGCGCCGCGCGGCTGCCGGACGGCCGCCTGCACGCGTTCGGCCGCACGCTGTCGGCCGGTGCGTTCCCGATCGGCATCAACGTCGACGAATTCGCGGCGCTCGCGGAGAATCGCGACGGCATCGACATGTTCGAGCGGATGCGCGACGAATATTCGCGCCGCCAGCTGCTCGTCGGGGTCGATCGGCTCGACTACACGAAGGGGCTGCCGCAGCGCGTGCACGCATTTCGTCAGTTGCTCGAACAATATCCGGAGAACCGCGACCGCGCGACGCTGATCCAGATCGCCGCGCCGAGCCGCGAGGATCTCGGCGCATACGACGACCTGCGGCGCGAGATGGACAGCCTGTGCGGCGCGATCAACGGCGATTACGGCGAACTCGAGTGGATGCCGATGCGCTACATCCACCGCACGGTCGCGCGCAAGCGCTTGCCGGGCCTCTACCGCGCGAGCCGCGTCGCGCTCGTCACGCCGCTGCGCGACGGGATGAACCTGGTCGCGAAGGAGTTTCTCGCCGCGCAGGACGAAGCCGATCCGGGCGTGCTCGTGCTGTCGCGTTTCGCGGGCGCGGCCGAGCAACTGAAGCCCGCGCTGCTCGTCAATCCATACGACACGCAAGGCACCGCGCAGGCGATCCAGCGCGCGCTCACGATGCCGCTCGACGAGCGCCGCCAGCGTCACGACGCGCTGATGGCGATCGTGCGCAAGACCGACGTGCACTGGTGGCGCACGCGCTTTCTCGACGCGCTCGCCGAAGCGGCGGAAGTCGCCGCCGCGACTGCCTCCTGACGCACGCTCACACGCCGGTCGTCTCGCGGTCGAGCACCGCGCCGTTCACATCCCGTACCGCGACCGAAATCGGAATGCCTTCGCGCATGCTCTCGGTCACCACGCAATATGCATCGAACCGGTCGAGCATGCGCGTGGCCGCCGCGAGATCGGCCCACGCCTTGCCGACCGACAGCGTCACGGCCATCGCGCCCACGCGCACCCTGCCCGCTTCGTTCTGCACCATGTCGACGTCGATATGCGCGGTGACCGGCTGCGGATCGACGCGCTGTTTCTCGAGCGCGAACAACAGGCTCGCCGCGAGGCAGCTCGCGACCGCCGCGGCCAGCAGCCGGACGGGATTCGGACCGCGGCCGGCGCCAAGCGGCGGCGGCTCGTCGGTGAGCACCGGCGAAAGCTCCGTGCCGGCAAACGTGACTTCGAAACTGAAACGCGCATGCTGCGCGACATCGACCGATACGTGCGCCTCGCTCATGGCGACTCCGTGACTGGAAAAAAGGGAAACGAAACGCCGGCGCAACGCCTCGCCGGCGAGATTGAATCGCAGCGACGGCGCGGCACGCTCGTGGCCATCCGCCGGCTGCGCGACAGGCTCGCACTTCAGCGTTCGGGTTCGCGCGGCGGCCCGTATGCGACGAAATCGCGTTCGATCGCCGACGCCTGCTCCGGCGCATTCGCGCCCGCGCCCGGCCCGAGATCGGTCGCGGATGGCGCGGCGCCCGGCACCTCGCGCCCGTCGATCAGTGCCTGCAACGCATCGCGTTCGAGCACCTCGCACGCGAGCAGCCGTCGTGCGATGCGCTCGAGCGCATCGCGACGTTCTCCGAGCGTCGACGCGACGCGCGCATGCGCATCGGTCAGCAGCGTATGCACCTCGTCGTCGATCATCCGTGCGGTGTGCTCGCTGCAGCGCGCCTCGCCCGCATGCCATGCGCCGGGTATGCCGGTGCGCGCATCGCCGTCGTCGAAGCTCACCAGCCCGATCTGCTCGCTCATCCCGTATTGCATGACCATGTGGCGCGCCATCGCCGTCGCGCGCTCGAGATCGTTCTGCGCGCCCGTCGACACGTCGCCGAACACGAGTTCTTCCGCGACACGCCCGCCGAGCAGCGCGTCGATCCGGTCGAGCAGCTCGCTGCGGCGCAGGACGTAGCGATCCTCGGTCGGCACCTGCTGCGTATAGCCGAGCGCGGCCACGCCGCGCGGAATGATCGACACCTTCTTCACCGGATCGCAATGCGCGCGACTTTCCGCGACGAGCGCATGGCCGGCCTCGTGATAGGCGATCGTCAGCTTCTCCTGCGCGTTCATCACGCGGCTCTTGCGCTCGAGGCCGGTCAGCGCGCGATCGATCGCCTCGTCGAAGTCGTCCATCCCGATCGCCGGCTTGCCGAGTTCCGCCGCATGCAGCGCGGCCTCGTTGACGACGTTCGCGAGATCGGCGCCGACGAAGCCCGGCGTACGCGACGCGAGTTCGCCGAGGTCGACGTCGGCCGCGAGCTTCACGCGCTTCACGTGCACGCCGAGGATCTGGCGGCGGCCGTTCACGTCGGGCCGGTCGATCGCGATGTGACGATCGAAGCGGCCCGGACGCAGCAGTGCGGGATCGAGAATCTCCGGCCGATTGGTCGCGGCCATGATGATCACGCCGGAGCCGGCCTGGAAGCCGTCCATCTCGACGAGCAACTGGTTGAGCGTCTGCTCGCGCTCGTCGTTGCCGGACATCGGGCCGACGCCGCGTACCTTGCCGAGCGCATCGAGCTCGTCGACGAACACGATGCACGGCGCCTTCTGCTGCGCCTGCTCGAACAGGTCGCGCACGCGCGCCGCGCCGACGCCGACGAACATCTCGACGAACGCGGAGCCGCTGATCGAGAAGAACGGCACGGCCGCCTCGCCCGCCACCGCGCGCGCGAGCAGCGTCTTGCCGGTGCCGGGCGCGCCGACGACCAGCACGCCCTTCGGAATCTTGCCGCCGAGCCGCTGGTAGCGATCCGGATCGCGCAGAAACGAGACGAGCTGCTGCAGCTCGGCCTTCGCTTCGTCGATGCCCGCGATGTCGTCGAACGTGATGCCGGTTTCCTGTTGCACGTATACGCGTGCGCGGCTCTTGCCCATTCCGGTGAAATCCTGCAGCCCGCCGCGCTTGCGCAGCATCAGGTTCCAGATGAACACGAACGCGACGAGCGGCACCAGCCACGACGCGAGCGACGCGATCCAGCCGGTGTCGGACGCGCCGTGAAAGCGGATGCCGGCGGCGCTCAGCGTGTCGATCAGCTGCGGGTCGGTCACGCGGTTGGTGGCGAAGCGCGGCGGCGTGCCGCCCGACTTCACGGCCGCGACATCGGACGCCGGCAGCATCGCGCCGGCCTGCGGCATCGTCAGCGTGCCCGTGATCGTCGTCGATCCGATCTCGAGATCGTCGACGAGCCGCGCTGCGACGAGCCGATGGAAATCGCTGTACGCGATCAGCGTCGACGCCGGACGCAGCATCAGCAACTGCGCGGCGAACAGCACGAAGAAGCCCGCCGCGATCAGTAATCCTGCGAAGTCGAATTTCCTGTCCATGGCATCGGGCCGGCCGGTCGCGCCGCTGCGCGCTTATGCGTGCCCGCGCGCCGGGCCGGCACGCGGCATCGGGAGCCACGCGCATACGGAATGCATCCGCGTCATCGTCGCCTCGTTTCGTCGCATGAATGACACCGCGAAGGCGCGCCAAGCGCCGTTCGCGCGGACGACGCACGGCAATGCGCCGCCCGTGATTCAAGTCTAGTTCGCGCGCGGGCGTCCCGCATCGTCCGACAAACAGCTTTCGTCGACGCGGCCCGGCGCGTTATAGTCGCGCTCATGACATTTTTGTGACAGCCGGCATCGCCCCGCCCGGGCGCGACGCCGGCCGCTGCGTCCCGTCCCGCGTCGCGGCAGGCCGCGCGACGCTGCCGCGCATCGATCGACAACCGCCCATCCGAGGAGCTCACGACGTGAACGACACCCCCGATCGCCCCGACGACCTTCCCGTTGATCCCGACCGCCGCCGCATGCTCGGCGGCCTCGCCGCGCTCGGCGCGGGCGTCGCGCTCGGCGGCTGCGAGACCACGCCGGGCAGCGCGCCGCGCTCCGCCGCCGACCTGCGGCTCGATGAAGCGCTGCGCCGGCAGGTGCGCCACATCGTCGTGATCTATGCGGAGAACCGCAGCTTCGCGAACCTGTACGGCGACTTTCCCGGTGTGCGCTACCCGCTGAGCGAGGTGCGGCCCGAGCATGCGCAGCAGCTCGATCGCGACGGCAAGACGCCGTTGCCCGTGCTGCCGAAAATCTGGGGCGGACTCGTGCCGCAGGCGCAGGAAGTGGACGGCAAGCGCTACGCGATCGCCGAGCGCGACATCGACAAGCTGCCGAACGCGCCGTTCCGGATCGCCGATGCGCAGGGCAAGCCGCTGCCGAACGGCGTGATCACCCGCGACCTGTGGCATCGCTTCTATCAGAACCAGATGCAGATCGCCGCGGGCCGCAACAACCAGTTCGCCGCGTGGGCCGATTCGGGCGGCCTCGTGATGGGCCATTACCGCAATTCGGCCGACACGCTGCGGCTGTGGAACCTCGCGCGGCAATACACGCTGTGCGACAACTTCTTCATGGCGGCCTTCGGCGGTTCGTGGCTGAACCACATGTTCCTGATTTCCGCGCAGCCGCCGATCTATCCGGATGCACACAAGCATCCGCACGCGGCGAAGCTGCTGTCGAAGGTCGACGGCGACGATCCGGCCGGCACGCGGCTGACGCTCGCCGCCGATTCGCCAGCGTCCGCGCTCGAGGGCCCGCCGAAGTTCGCGGTCGACGGGCCGTTGACGCCCGACGGCTACGGCGTCAACACGATGGCGCCGCCGTACCAGCCGAGCTACGTGCCGCCGGCCGATCCCGGCAACGCCGCATACGCGGATCCGGCCGACCATCGCGTGATCCCGCCGCAGGGCCATGCGACGATCGGCGACCGCCTGTCGGAGAAGAACGTCGACTGGGCGTGGTACAGCGGCGCGTGGCAATACGCGCTCGAGCACCGCGATACGGGCATGGTGCCGGATTTCCAGTACCACCATCAGCCGTTCAACTACTTCGCGAACTACGCGCCCGGCACCGACGCGCGCCGCAAGCACCTGCGCGACGCGGGCCTCGGCGACGAGCCGTCGACCAACCACTTCATCGCCGACATCGACGCGGGCCGCCTGCCGGCCGTCGCGTTCTACAAGCCGCAAGGCAACCTGAACATGCACGCGGGCTATGCGGATGTCGAATCCGGCGATCGCCACATCGCGAACGTGATCGAACGCATCCGGCGCGGCCCGCAGTGGGCGAACACCGTGATCGTGATGACGCACGACGAGAACGGCGGCTGGTGGGACCACGTCGCGCCGCCGGTCGGCGATCGCTGGGGCCCCGGCTCGCGGATTCCCGCGCTCGTGATCTCGCCGTTCGCGAAGAAGGGTTACGTCGACCACACGATGTACGACACGAACTCGATCCTGCGTTTCATCAGCCGCGTGCACGGGCTCGCGCCGCTCGACGGCGTCGCCGCGCGCGACAAGGCATTCGCGTCGCGCGGCGCGACGCCGCCCGGCGACCTGACGAACGCGCTCGATCTCGGCTGACGGCCTGTCGACGCGTCGCCGACGTCCGCCTGAAACGACGACGCCCCGGCGCAACCCGGTTGCCCGGGGCGTCGTGCTTTCTCGTAAAGGGTAAAGGCGACGCTACGCGGCGCTGCGCAGCGCCTCGCTCGCCGAACGCGCGGCGTGACGGCCGGCCTGCCGGCCGAAGAACGTCGCGTCGGCCAGCGACAGCCCCGAACTGTACCCCGCGCCCCAGCGCGGCAGCCCGCAGCTCGTGCGGCCGGCCGCATAGAGGCCCGCCACCGGCACGCGCGCGGCGTCGAGCACCTGCCCTGTCGGCAGCGTATCGAGGCCGCCCAGCGTGAAATGCGGATAGAACGCGTAGTCGATCCGGCAATCGAGCGCGACGAACGGCGGCTCGATCAGCGGCTTCAGCCACTTCTTCGCCTTGTGGAACAGCGGATCGACGCCTTCGGCCGCGTGGCGGTTGTAGACGTCGACGGTCGCCGTCAGCGTGCCGGCCGGCATCCGCAGGTCGCGTTCGACTTCCTCCCATGTCTCGCCCGCCGCCGCGATGCCGATCCGCGCGATCGCGGGCGGCTCCTGGTAGGTCGCCTGGTCGACCAGCAGGTAGATCCGGTCGTCGGCCTGGTGGAACGCGTGATGGCCGGTGCGGCCGTGATAGCCGTCCTCGTTGATGAAGCGCTGGCCGCGCGCGTTCACGAAGATCCCGTGGATCAGCGATTCGGGCGCGTAGAACGGCAGGCTGACGAAACCCTGGTCCATGTGGATCGCGGCCCCGCCCGCGCTCTGGCCGAGCAGGATGCCCGAGCCGTCGTCGCCCGGGCTGCCGATCGGTTCGTCCGAGCGCAGCAACTGCGGCGCGTGCCGACGCACCATGTCGCGGTTCATCGCGAAGCCGCCCGCGCACAGGATCACCGCGCGGCGCGCCCGCACGCATGCCGTCTGACCGTATGCGCGCAGCACGACGCCGCGCACCGCGCCGGCATCGTCGACGATCAGCGCCAGCGCGCGCGTGTCGTAGCGTGTCGACACGCCGAGCGCCTGCACGCGCTCGGCCAGCACGCGCATCAGCATCTGCCCACCGCCCCAGCCCGGCCATTGCGGCGTGTGGCCGCGCGGGCACGGCTTCGCGGCCTCGCTGAACGGCCAGGCCTCCTCGCTGCCCGACCAGATCAGGCAGTCGTCGGTTTCCGGTTCGACGATCCGCTCGGCGATGAACGTGTTCTTGTACGTGAGGCCCTGCGCGACGAGCCAGTCGTGATGCGCGAGGCTCTCGTTCGCGTAGAGACGCACCTTCGCCTCGTCCGCGTCCCGGCCGCCCGCGAGCATCAGGTAGCGGTACAGGTCCTCGGTCTCGTCGCTGAAGCCGGCCTGCCGCTGCGCGGGCGTGCCGCCGCTGCCGCCGAGGTAGATCTCGCCGCCGGACAGCGCGCTCGTGCCGCCGTAGCTCGATGCGCGCTCGACGATCAGCGTGTCGGCGCCGGCGCTCGCGGCTTCGATCGCCGCGCACGCGCCGGCCGCGCCGAAGCCGACGATCACGACGTCGTGTTCGGCATCCCAGCGAGGCACGTCGCGGATGTTCAGGGGGCGGGTCAGGGAATAGTCGGATGACATCGCGTAATGGTTCTGCGTGAAGGGAATCGGTGAAAGACGGTGGTCGCGGCGAAGCACCGCGGGCAGGCGGCCCGACGCGGACCTCGGCGCGTTGTCGATGCGCGCATTCGAGCGTGCACAGGCGAGCCGCGCGTGGTGTCGCGGACGGGAGATTCGAACGACGACGGAAACCGGATGGGCGCCACGCGACGCATGTATCGCGGTGCTCCACCCGGTCGGTCCGCCAGGACGCCGCCGCATCGCGACGGCTTCCGGGCGACATCGAAGCGGCGCGGCGCACGGCCGCGCCGGCGTCACATGCCGCGCAGCGCGGCGAAGCCGAAGTGCGACGGATCGATCGGTACGCAACCGGTCGGCAGGCCGTTCGAGTCGACCGAGCGGCATTGCAGGATGCCGGCCGCATACGGCGGCGACGGGACCTGCTCGGCGCCATATCGCGCCATTGCCATGGCCGCGAACGTGCCCATCGCCAATACGCACAGCTTGCGAATCGTGAGTCTCATGATCGTCGTCCCCTCCGGTTGGCCGCTATCGCGGTTCGTGTCCGGCGACCGGCCACATGCAGCGGCACCGGATGACTGCACGGTAGCCAGCGCCGGCTCGCCGGCCATCGTCCGTTTCGACTAGGGACAAACGCGAAGCGGGCTGCATGCGGCGTGCCGCGTTGCAGCATTGACGCGCGGTCGATTCGACCGAAGGACCCGCCAACCGTCTGCCCCGGCTCGTTGCGACGAGCCGCGTCACGTCGGGCGAATGCCATGCGTCAGCCGCCGCAACGCAACATCGGACGCTGCGTCACCATCGGCCCCGGTGTTTTCCCCGATCCGTACCCTGCTCCGTATGGATGATGAGGATCGATCGGTCCGATGCGAACCTGCGCGTCGACGTCGCAATGCCGCCGCGTCCGCGCTCGCGGCGCGGCAGACGCTTTCCGTTCACTCACGGGAGTACCGCATGACCGATTCGAATCCCCGCCACGCGCTGTACGAACTTGCGTGCCGTTACGCGCAAGCCGTCGACCGGCGCGACTGGCCGCACCTCGCCACCCTCTTCACCGCCGATGCGCAGCTCGACGGCCCCGGTTTCCGCTTCGACGACCGCGACGCGATCGTCGCCGGAATGAGCGCGATCGAGCGCTACGAGACCACCCAGCATCACGTGCACAACCAGCTCGTCACGCTCGACGGCGGCGAAGCCGATGTCGAGACCTACTGCGTCGCGTGCCACGTGTATGTCCGCGACGGCGTGAAGCGCAAGCTCGACTGGGGGCTGCGCTATCGCGACCGCTGCGTGTTCGACGGCGGCACGTGGCGCTTCGCCGCGCGCACGCTGCACGTCGACTGGTCGCAAGACCTGCCGCTGGAGGGCTGAACGATGCGCTCGCCCCTTCCCCTCGCCGGCCGCACCGCGCTCGTCACGGGCGGCGCCGGCGGCATCGGCGCGGCCTGCGCGCACGCGCTCGCCGCCGATGGCGCGGCCGTCGTGCTGATGGGCCGCCGCCGCGACGCGCTCGAACGCACGCAGCGGCGCCTTGCCGACACGGTGCCCGGCAGCCGCGTCGCGATCCACGCCGGCGACGCCTGCGACGACGCCGACCTGCAGGCCGCGCTGGATACCGCGTGGGCGCTCGACGGCCGTCTCGACATCGTCGTGCCGACCGTCGGCGGTGCCGGGTTCCGCCCGCTGCTGATGCACGACGCCGACAGCTTCCGCGCGGAAATCGACCTGAACCTGCACAGCGCGTTCGCCGCGATCCGTCACGCCGCGCCGCGGCTCGCCGATAGCGGCGGCGGCGCCATCGTTTGCATCTCGTCGACGGCCGCGCAGATCAATTTCCGCTGGCTGTCCGCGTACTGCACCGCGAAGGCCGCGCTCGAGGCGCTGGTGCGCGGCGCGGCCGAGGAACTGGCCGGCGCGAAGATCCGCGTGAACGCGGTGCGGCCGGGCCTCACGCGCTCCGAAGCCACCGCCCCGATGTTCGACGACCGTGCGCTGGTCGACAGCTTCCTCGAACAGATTCCGCTCGGCACGCTCGGCGAACCGGATGCGATCGCGCATGCGGTGCGCTACCTCGCGGGCCCCGAGTCGGGCTGGGTCACCGGCCAGAGCTTCGCGGTCGACGGCGGCCACGAGTTGCGCACCAACCCGCGCGTCGACGACACGATCGCGCAGATCTACGGCGCGGCCGCGCTCGATGCGGTCAAGGCCGGCCGCGCGCCGGGCGCCGCATGAGCGCCCGCCTTCTTTCAATGTCACAGGAAATCGACCCCAAGATGAATCGAGTCGCAAACAAGGTCGCGCTGATCACCGGCGCGGCGAGCGGCGTCGGCCGCGCCGATGCGCTGCTGCTGGCCGCCGAGGGCGCGCGCGTCGTGCTCACCGACATCGACGAGGATGCGGGCCGCGCGCTCGCGCGCGACATCGGCGATACGGCGCTGTTCGTGCGCCAGGACATCGCCGACGAGGACGGCTGGCGGCACGCGATCGCGTCGACGCTCGATCGCTTCGGCCGGCTCGACATCCTCGTCAACAACGCGGCGATCTGCCCGGTCGGCTCGATCGAGGACACGAGCCTCGACACCTGGCGGCGCGTGCTGCGCGTCAACGCGGACGGCTATTTCCTCGGCTGCAAGTACGCGATCGGCGCGATGAAGCACAACGACACGCCGGGCTCGATCGTGATGATGTCGTCGGTCGCCGCGCTCGGCGGCCTGCCGATGATGTGCGCATACACCGGCTCGAAAGGCGCGGTGACGGCGCTCGCGCGCAGCGTCGCCGTGCACTGCAAGCGCAGCGGCTACCGGATCCGCTGCAACTCGATCCACCCGGACGGCATCTGGACGCCGATGACGCAGGCGCTGATGCCCGGCCTCGATCCGGCCGAACTCGGCATCGGCAACGATCCGATGGCACGCATGTGCGACCCGCAGGACGTCGCGAATCTCGTGCTGTTCCTCGCATCCGACGAGTCGCGCTTCGTGAACGGCGCGGAGCTGCGGATCGACAACGCGCAACTCGTTTCGTCGCTGTGATGCGGCTCGCGGCTTTTCCGTTCGAAGGAGTGTTGTGATGATTTCATTTACCGGCAAGACGGTCCTGGTCACCGGCGGCGGCGCGGGCATCGGCCGCGCGTGCGCGGAAGCATTCGGCGCGGCGGGCGCGCGCGTCGCGGTGGCCGAGCTCGACCCCGCTCGCGCGCAGGACGTGCGCCAGGCGCTCGAAGCCGCGGGCGTCGACGCGCTCGTCGGTGACGTCGACGTCACGCGCCGCGACGAGGTCGACGCATTCGCGCGAACGATCGACGCACGCTTCGGCGGCCTCGACGTGCTCGTCAACAACGTCGGCGATTTCCTGCAGATCGCGAAGCCGTTCGACGACCATACCGACGACGACATCGCGCGGCTGTTCGACGTGAACCTGCGCCAGGTGTTCGTCGTCACGCGCGCGATGCTGCCGTTGCTGCGCAAGCGCGGCGCGGGCGGCAGCATCGTCGGCGTGTCGTCGATCGAAGGCTTCCGCGCGATTCCGAACTGCAGCGTCTATGCGTCGTTCAAGGCCGCGCTGACCGGCTTCACGAAAAGCCTCGCGCTCGAACTCGGGCCGGCCGGCATTCGCGTGAACCAGATCGCGCCGGAGACCACCGAGACGCCGCAGGTGCCCGTGAGCGCGATGGTCGCGGCCGAGCATCGCGCGCACATCCCGCGCTGGATTCCGCTCGGGCGCTTCGGTGCGGCCGGCGACATCGCAGGCGCCGCGCTGTTCCTCGCGAGCCCGCTCGCCGCGTGGGTCACCGGCACGACGCTGCACGTGGACGGCGGTGCGCTCGCGGCGGCCGGCTGGTATCGCGACCCGAACGGCTTCTGGACCAACATGCCGGTCGTCACGGGCAACGGCTTCAATTTCTGAGCGCCGATCCGCGCGGCTTCATCCGTTCAATCGTCGGTTCAATTCATGCGGCGCGCCTGCGCCGCCCTCGGAGACACCATGAAAATCCTGATCATCGGCGGCACCGGCCTCATCGGCGGCCACGCCGCGCTGCATCTGCACGCGCAAGGCAACGACGTGACGCTCGCCGCCCGCAAGCCGCCCGCGCCGGGCAGCGCGCTCGCGCAATTCGACGTGCTGCTGCGCGACTACGTGGCCGGCAACTTCACGCGCGACGATCTCGCGCCGTTCGACGCGGTCGTGTTCGCGGCAGGCAACGACATCCGTCACCTGCCGCCCGGCACCGACGAAGCCGCGCACTGGGAACGCGCGAACGTCGACGCGGTGCCGCGCTTCTTCGCGCTCGCGCGCGATGCGGGCGTGAAGCGCGCGGTGCTGGTCGGCAGCTTCTATCCGCAGGTCGCGCCGGCGCTCGTCGACACGGTGCCGTACGTGCGCTCGCGCCATCTCGCCGACGAACGCGTGCGCGCGCTCGCGTCGCCTTCGTTCGCGGTGTGCAGCGTCAATGCGCCGTTCGTCGTCGGGTCGGTGCCGGGGCTGCGCAACGAGATGTTCGCCGCGTACACGGGCTATGCGCAGGGCAAGCTCGCCGGCCTGCCGGTGTACGGGCCGGCCGGCGGCAGCAACTTCATCTCGACGCAATCGCTGTCGGAAGCGATCTGGGGCGCGCTGCAACGCGGCGCATCCGGCAAGGCGTATCTCGTCGGCGACGAGAACCTGAGCTTCGCCGACTACTTCGCGGCCTTCTTCCGCGCGGCCGGGAATCCGCAGCCGGTGCCGTCGCTCGATCAGGAGCATCCGCTGCTGCCCGATATGGCGATCTACACGGGGCGCGGCAACGTCGTGTCGTACGAACCCGATCCGGCCGATATCGCGCTGCTGCGCTACCGGCGCGGCGACGTGCAGCGCGCGGTGAACGAAGTGGTCGCGCATTGCGGCTCGTAAGCGCACCGCCGGCGCAACACGCGCAACGCTGAAACGAAGCAGAAACGAAACGTCCCGCCGCCGGCGATGCATGCCGGCGGCGGGACGTTCATGCCACTACTTCGTTGCTTCGTTGCTTCGTTGCTTCGTTGCTTCGACCCGGATCGTCAGCCGCCGATGCGCTGCTCGATCTTCTTCATCGTGTCGGTCAGTTCGGCCGGCAGACGCAGCTTCAGCGTGTCGAACAGCGCCGCATGCAGCTTCAGTTCCTCGCGCCATTCGCCGGCGTTCATCGACGTCACCGCCTCGAACTGCTCGCGCGTGAAGTCGAGCCCGTCCCAGTGCAGGTCGTCATACGCCGGCGACACGCCGAACGCATGGTCGCCGCCGCCGCCATTGCCCTCGAGGCGATCGAGCATCCATTTCAGCACGCGCATGTTCTCGCCGAAGCCCGGCCACACGAACTTGCCGTTCGCGTCCTTGCGGAACCAGTTCACGCAGTAGATCTTCGGCAGCGTGGCGCCGGCGCCTTCGATCTGCTTGCCGAGCTTCAGCCAGTGCGCGAAATAATCGCTCATGTTGTAGCCGCAGAACGGCAGCATCGCGAACGGGTCGCGGCGCACGACGCCCTGCTGGCCGGCAGCCGCGGCGGTCGTCTCCGAGCCCATCGTCGCGGCCATGTACACGCCTTCGATCCAGTCGCGCGCCTCGGTCACGAGCGGCACGGTCGTCGAGCGACGGCCGCCGAAGATGAACGCGTCGATCGGCACGCCGGCCGGATTTTCCCAGTCCGCGTCGATCGACGGGCATTGAGATGCCGGCGCCGTGAAGCGCGAGTTCGGGTGCGCGGCCTTGCGGCCGGTTTCCTTGCCGATCTCCGGCGTCCACGGGTTGCCCTGCCAGTCGGTCAGCTTCGCGGGCGGCGTGTCGGTCAGGCCTTCCCACCACACGTCGCCGTCTTCCGTCAGCGCGACGTTCGTGAAGATCACGTTTTCCTTCAGCGTCGCGATCGCGTTCGGATTGGTCTTCACGCCCGTGCCCGGCGCGACGCCGAAGAAGCCGGCTTCCGGATTGATCGCATACAGGCGCCCGTCGCGGCCCGGCTTCAGCCAGGCGATGTCGTCGCCGATCGTCGTGACCTTCCAGCCGTCGAAACCCTGCGGCGGGATCAGCATCGCGAAGTTGGTCTTGCCGCACGCGGACGGAAACGCCGCCGCGACGTGATACTTCTTGCCGGCCGGCGACGTCACGCCGAGGATCAGCATGTGTTCGGCGAGCCAGCCCTGGTCGCGGCCCATCGTCGACGCGATGCGCAGCGCGAAACACTTCTTGCCGAGCAGCGCGTTGCCGCCGTAGCCCGAGCCGAAGCTCCAGATCTCGCGCGTATCGGGGAAATGCACGATGTACTTGACCGGGTTGCACGGCCACGGCACGTCCTTCTGGCCCGCTTCGAGCGGATGGCCGACGCTGTGCACGCACGGCACGAATTCGCCGTCCTCGCCGAGCACGTCGTAGACGTCGCGGCCCATGCGCGTCATGATCCGCATGTTCACGGCCACGTACGGGCTGTCGGACAGCTCGACGCCGACGTGCGCGATCGGCGAGCCGAGCGGGCCCATCGAGAACGGCACGACGTACAGCGTGCGGCCGCGCATCGAACCGCGGAACAGACCGTTCAGCGTCTCGCGCATTTCTTCCGGCGCGATCCAGTTGTTGGTCGGGCCGACGTCGTCGGGCGATTCGGTGCAGATGAAGGTGCGGTCCTCGACACGCGCGACGTCGGACGGATCGGACTGCGCGAGATACGAGTTCGGGCGCTTCGCCGGATTCAGGCGCGTGAGCGTGCCCTGATCGACCATCGCCTGGCACAGCGCGTCGTTTTCTTCCTGCGAGCCGTCGCACCAGACGACGCGGTCGGGCTCCGTGAGCGCCGCGATACGCGACACCCAGTCGATCAGTTTGCGATGCTTGACGAATGCCGGGGGAGCGATCAGCGGGCCGTGCGTCGCTTCGGCCAGATTGTTTTGCGACATGGAAATGTCTCCAGACTATTGGGCGGGGATGGGGGATGCGGGACGCGCCCGCGAGATGGGGAATGCGGTCGGAGCGCAGGAAGCAGCGACGCGCAAGGCGGGACACGCGAGCGGAGCGCGTGCCGATGCCGCGATGCGGGCGAGAGAATGTGATGTCTCGTATGAGCGTGCGAACGCGAGTTTCGCCATGCAAGCAACCTGCCGTACAACTCCATGCCGGCCAGCATACCATCGCCGTTATCGTGCGGGCGTTGCGTTGCAACAAGAAACAACTGTGACGACGTGCCGGCATGCCGCTTGCCGGCGCGTCCTTTTCACTGCGCCGACGCGTGAGCTTTGGGGACGAAACGGCTGGAACGTCCGTCCTGCAAGGGTTTCGCGAAAACGGAAAAATCGCGCGACAGGTTCGCATGCGATGCGCGCGAACGGTCGCGGCGCAGATTCGTGTTTTCGCTACTCAGGCAAACCCTGAATTAGGTTGCGCACACAAACATCCATCGCGCATGCGTCGTGTGCGCTACCGCTCAAAACGGCGCGCCCGGCAATCCGGGGTAATACGCGCCTGCCGCCATCCCGCCGTCGACGGACAGTTCGGCGCCGTTGCAGTACGACGCTTCGTCGCTCGCGAGAAACAGCGTCGCGCGCGCGATTTCGTCAGGCAAGCCGACGCGCTGCAGCGGCACGTGCGTGTAGTGCTTGTTGATCTCGTCGAGCGGCGCGCCGGTCGGATTCGACATCGCGGTGTTGACGCCACCGGGATGGATCGAATTCACGCGCACGCCCTGGTGGCCGAGTTCGAGCGCCGCCACCTTCGTCAGGCCGCGCACGCCCCATTTGCTCGATACGTAGGCGGCCAGCGCGTTCACGCCGCGCAGCCCGTCCACCGACGAGATGTTGACGATCGACCCGCTCTTCTGCGCGATCATGCGCGGCGCGATCGTGCGAATGCCGACGAAGGTGCCGACGAGATTGATCGATACCGCGCGCTCGAAATCCCGTTTCGACAATTCGGTGATCGCGCCGAACATCAGCACGGCCGCGTTGTTCACGAGCACGTCGATGCGGCCGAACTGCTCGACGGTCGCATCGGCGACACGCGCCCAGTTCGCCTCGTCGCTCACGTCGAGCCGCATGAAGCGTGCCGCGTCGCCGAGTTCGCGCGCAAGCGCCTCGCCTTCCGCGTCGAGCACGTCGCCGATCACGACGCGCGCGCCCTGCTCGACGAACAGCCTGCATGTCGCGGCGCCCATCCCGCGCGCGCCGCCCGTGACGATCGCCACCTTCCCTTCCAGTCGACCCATGTCGCTCTCTCCTCGATGCTTTCCGATTCCGGTTTGCCGGCCGCGACGCGCTGCCACGCGCATCGGTGCCGGCCGTTGATGTGCGTCGCGTTCGCCGTCAGCCCCAGTACGCCTGCCCGCCGTCGAGCGGCAGCGTGGCGCCCGTCAGGTACGCGGCGTCGCGGCTTGCGAGAAACACGATCGCGCGCCCGATGTCCTGCTCGCAGTCGCCGACGCGGCCGAGCGGGATCGTGCGGAAGAACGCGGCCGCTTCGTCCGGATTCGCGTCGATCCAGCCCTTCAGCCCCGGCGACAGCGCGTGCGGCGCGACCGCGTTCACGCGAATGCCGTCGGCGCCCCATTCGCATGCCGCCGCACGCGTGAGCGCGCGAATCGCTTCCTTGGTCGCCGCGTAGGCGCCATAGCCCGACGCGTCCCAGCGCACCGCGGCCGACGACGCGAAATTGACGATCACGCCATCACCCTTCAGATGCGGATGGCACACGCGCATCATTCGCAGCGTCGCGATCGGCCCCGACTCGAGGCCCGCGAGAAAATCCGCGTCGGTCACGTCGAGCAGGCGACCGAGCGGCACGACCTGCGCGTTGTTGATCAGGATCTGCACGCCGCGAAACCGCTCGACGACCGCATCGACGCAGCGCGCGATCTGCGCGGCGTCCATCACGTCGCACACGAACGGCTCCGCGATACCGCCGCGTGCGCGGATCGCGTCGCAGGTCGCGACCAGCTTGTCGCGCGTGCGGCCGACCACGGCCACCTGAGCGCCTTCGGCCGCGAGCGCGTGCGCGACGCCTTGCCCGACGCCCTGCCCCGCGCCCGTCACGAGCGCGACCTTCCCTTCGAGGATGCCCATCTGCACTCCTTAAGCGACGATCGCCGGATGAGCCTGCACCGGCCCGCCAAGCAGTTCGCGATACGACGGCGGCTGCTTGCCGTCGACGTCCGCGATGCCATACTGCAGCGCGGCTTCCGCGCCGACCAGCACCTGCCCCGACAGCGCCATGCGCTGCGGATCGGCGTGGATCGCATGAATCACGCGGCCGGTGAATTCCGGGCTTTCGGCAACGAGCGAGAATTCCTTGTAGAGATCCGGATGCTCGTCCCACACGCGCGTCGTGCGTTCGGTGCGCAGCGGCCCCATCCAGATCGACACGGCCGCGACGTCGAACGGTTTCAGGTCGACGGCCATGTCCTTCGCGAACTTGTCGACGCCGGACTTCTGCGCGCCGTACGCGGCGCCGTGCATGTAGCAGCTCGCGCCGAACGACGACGTGAACGCGATCAGCCCGCTGCGGCGCCTCGCCATCAGCGGCGCGGCGTGCCAGCTCGCGACGTACGCCGAGCGCAGCCCGACGTCGAGGATGTTCACGAGGTCGAGCGACTTCTCCCAGAACGGGCCCGGCATGATCAGCTGGTCGTGCAGGTAGGTCGCGTTGTTGACGAGGATGTCGAGCCGCCCGCTGTCGCGTTCGACGCGCGCGAACAGCGCCTTCACCTGTGCGTCGTCCGCGTGGTCGCACGCGACGGCGATTCCGCGGCCACCAAGCGCGTCGATCTCGCGCGCGGTTTCGTGGATCGTGCCGGGCAGCGGCGCGTCGCCTTCGTTCTGCGAGCGGCCCGTCACGTAGACGGTCATGCCGGCCGCGCCGAGCGCGCGCGCGATGCCCTTGCCCGCGCCGCGCGACGCACCCGTCACGACGGCGACCGGCGCCTCGTTGTTCTGTGCCATGTTCGATGTCTCCTGAGGATTGCTTTTCAACCTGCGCGGGTAGTGCGCGTCGTCACGCGGCAGGCGGCTGCGCGCCGGCGAACAGCACGCCCGGCGCATCGCCGTCGTAGCTGGCGGACAGCGTCGACGTGACGACGCAGCGCGTGCTCACGATCTTCCATTCGCCGTCGACCTTCCGGTATTCGTCGTCGTAGGTCGCGCCGAGCTGCGTGAGCGTGCGCGCGTTGGTGTCGAGCATCTGGTAATGCAGGCCCCACGTGCCGCGCGCATGCGTGTCGTCGAGCACGGTGATGTCGGGATTCACGCCGTGGTGCATCTCGACGATATGCGGGTGGCAGCCGAGCCGCTCGAACACGTCGACGAGCGCGTCGCGGTGGTCGAACGTGCCGATCCGGCCGTAGTCGATGTGCACGGTGCCGGGCGCGAAGCAGTCGCGCATCCCTTGCGGATCCTTCCGGTCGCAGCACGTGAAGTAGCGCGCCTTCAGGCGGCGGATCGCGTCGGCGTCCTCCAGCCTGCGCACGCGCGCTTCCATTCGTTCGATCGGGGTCATGCCGTCTCCTTGGTCTCGTGTGCGCGGATCGAAGCCGCGTCGACGCCACGTTACAGGTGCAAGGAAGGCAGGCCATCACCTGTTTGGATGAACCCCGATGCCGTGTATCGGCAAGGTTGAGCGCAGCCCCCGCGGCGTTCGTCCGAACAGACGATGTGATGCAGGCGGCTTCGTTCCTACCATCGAACGACACCACCACGAGACACGGCGATGGACGAGACGACCCGCACGCTCCACGAGTACGAGCAGATCCGCCAGCTGAAGTACCGGTATTTCCGCGCGGTCGACACGCACGACTGGTCGCTGCTCGCGCAATGCCTGACCGAGGACTGCGAGGCGCGCCTGTACGGCGGCCGCTATGCGTATGACGGCCGCGACGCGTTCGTGTCCAGCCTGCGCGAACTGATCGGCAAGCCGACCTTCCTGACGATGCATCACGGCCACCACCCCGAGCTCACGCTGGTGTCCGCCGATCACGCGTGCGGCGTGTGGTTTCTCGAGGATCATGCGATCAATCTTGAGGATAACTACCTGCTGCACGGCACCGCGTTCTACGACGACCAGTACGTGAAGCGCGACGGCGTGTGGCGCATTCATGCGACGCGTCACGAGCGCCTGTTCGAAACCGTCACGTCGCCGATTCCGCCGTCGTTCACGCTGACCGCCAACCGCTTCGCACCGGGCGCGCACGACGCATCCGGTGCGACCGATCCGGCCGTCAGCGCTTCCTGAAACCCGGCGGCAGCGCCGCCGACCTCGTCATTCCCTTTGGAGCCGGAGCAATGGAGAAAGTCATTTACGTGTTGTGGCGCGATGCACAGGCCGCGCCCGAGCAGTGGAGCCGCAGCGTGCGCGCGCAGCTCGCCGACAAGCTGCTGTCGCTGGGCGCGCACGGCGTGCAGGTCAACGTTGCCGACGCCGATGTCGCGCCGGCCGCCGGCCTGAAGCAGACCAACACGCACCCGGGCATCGACGGCATCGTCGCGATGTGGATCGACAGCGCGAACCCGATGTTCCGTCAGCCGTTCGACGACGCGGTGCGCGCGATCGTCCCGCACATGGCCGCGTATCTCGTCACGGAGTCTCAGCCGATTCCGAACACGCGCTTTCCTGCGCGGCCCGGCGAGCGCACGAGCGGCTTCTCGCAGCTCGCGTTCCTGAAGCGCCCGCCGCGCCTCACGCACGAAGCATGGCTCGACGTATGGCACGGCCATCACACGCGCGTCGCGATCGATACGCAGGACAATTTCCTGTACGTGCAGAACGTGGTCGTGCGCGCGCTCACGCATGCGGCGCCCTGCTACGACGCGATCGTCGAGGAATGCTTCCCGGCCGCCGCGATGACCGATCCGTACGCGTTCTTCGATGCGGTCGGCGACGAGGAGAAATTCCAGCGCAACGTCGCGGAAATGATGGACAGCTGCGGACGCTTCATCGATTTCGACAAGATCGACGTGGTGCCGACGAGCCAGTACGTCGTGAAGGCCGTGCGCGGATAAAAAAAACGCCAACCCGTCGTGAACGGGTTGGCGTCGTGCCGCGGGTATGACGATTACGAGAACTGGTTCATCGTGTTGTCCTTGCCCGCCGCCTTCAGCGCTGCTTCACCGCTGAAGTATTCCTTGTGGTCGTCGCCGATATCCGAGCCGGACATGTTCTGGTGCTTGACGCACGCGATGCCCTGACGGATTTCCTTGCGCTGCACGCCGGCCACGTAACCGAGCATGCCCTGATCGCCGAAGTATTCCTTCGCGAGGTTGTCGGTCGACAGCGCGGCGGTGTGGTACGTCGGCAGCGTGATCAGGTGATGGAAGATGCCTGCTTCACGCGACGCATCGGCCTGGAACGTACGGATCTTCTCGTCGGCGAGCTTGGCCAGTTCGGTCTCGTCGTACTCGACGCTCATCAGCTGCGCACGGTCGTATGCCGACACGTCCTTGCCCGCTGCCTTCATCGCGTCGTACGCCTGCTGACGGAAGTTCAGCGTCCAGTTGAACGACGGGCTGTTGTTGTACACCAGCTTCGCGTTCGGGATGACCTTGCGGATTTCGCTGACCATGCCGCCGATCTGCGCGATGTGCGGCTTTTCGGTTTCGATCCACAGCAGGTCGGCGCCGTTCTGCAGCGACGTGATGCAATCGAGCACGCAACGTGCTTCGCCCGTGCCGGCGCGGAACTGGAACAGGTTGCTCGGCAGGCGCTTCGGACGCAGCAGCTTGCCGTCGCGCTTGATGACGACGTCGCCGTTGCCCAGCTGGTCGGCCGACAGCTCTTCGCAGTCGAGGAACGCGTTGTACTGGTCGCCCAGGTCGCCCGGCGCGTTGGTCACGGCGATCTGCTTGGTCAGGCCGGCGCCGAGCGAGTCGGTACGGGCGACGATGATGCCGTCGTCCACGCCCAGCTCCAGGAACGCGTAGCGGATCGCGCGGATCTTCGCGAGGAAGTCTTCGTGCGGCACGGTGACCTTGCCGTCCTGGTGGCCGCACTGCTTCTCGTCGGACACCTGGTTCTCGATCTGGATGCAGCACGCGCCCGCCTCGATGAACTGCTTGGCCAGCAGGTACGTCGCTTCGGCGTTGCCGAAACCGGCGTCGATGTCGGCGATGATCGGCACGACGTGCGTCACGTGGTTGTCGATCTTTTCCTGGATGGCGGCCTTGGCAGCGGCATCCTTGGCGGCATCCAGCTCGCGGAACAGGCCGCCGAGTTCACGTGCGTCGGCCTGGCGCAGGAACGTGTACAGCTCGCGGATCAGCGCGCTGACCGAGGTCTTTTCGTGCATCGACTGGTCCGGCAGCGGGCCGAACTCCGAGCGCAGCGCGGCGACCATCCAGCCCGACAGGTACAGGTAACGGCGTTCGGTGCTGTTGAAGTGCTTCTTGATGGAGATCATCTTCTGCTGGCCGATGAAGCCGTGCCAGCAACCCAGCGACTGCGTGTACTTGGCCGGATCGGCATCGTACGCGGCCATGTCGGCGCGCATGATCTTCGCGGTGTACTTGGCGATGTCGAGGCCCGTCTTGAACTTGTTCTGGGCACGCATGCGGGCGGCATACTCGGGGCTGATGGCATTCCACGCGCTGCCGTGGTTTTCCTTCAAGCCAGCCACTGCCTTGATGTCGTCTTGATATTGGGACATGTCAATCTCCTGGGAACGAAGCGCATTTGAGTAAAGGGTTCAGCGTGCCCGCTCCGTGTGACGAAGCGAACTGCATGGACTCAATGGTAACGCCGCCCGATGCGCTTTCGGTGAAGTCTTATATAAGACATAAGATATAAATTTCACTTGTTTTTCAATGAGATAAGCAATGCGTTTTGCGATGCAAAACAGGTTTTCAAGCGGCGGGACGGCCGCGCGGCGGGAATTCCATGCGTATTCCGCGATATGAAACGGCCTTTCGGCAGTTGGTGGGATGACAAACACGGCGGCCCATGCGTCGGGCCTTTGTCACGCGCATGACAAAACGTCTATACTTGGACAATTCATCGACGGCGAACCGAAGCGCGCCGTCCCCGCGTACCGCGATGCGCCCCCTCCTGCCCGGATCGACATGAGCGACTATCCCGTTTTCGACGCGCTGTGCGAACTGCTGAACACCTCCGGCGCGCGGTTCCGCGTGCTGGACCACCCGGCCGAAGGCAAATGCGACGTGATCGCCGCGATTCGCGGCACGCGTCCCGAACAAGGCGCGAAGGCGATGCTCTGCACGTTCAAGGACGGCGGCGACGTCACCGCGCTCGCGGTCATCCCCGGCCATCTGAAGATCGATTTCCGCAAGGTCGCCGACGCGGTCGGCCGCCGCAAGGCGACGCTCGCGCCGCCCGAACTCGCCGCCACGGTCACGCGCTGCGTGATGGGCGCCGTGCCGCCGTTCGTGTTCGACCCGAACGTGACGCTCGTCGTCGACCCCGCGCTGATCGAACTCAACGACGAAATCGCGTTCAACGCGGGCCGCCTCGACCGCTCGGTCGTGCTCGACGCGTCCGACTACGTGCGGATCGCCCGCCCGCTGATGGCCGACATCACGCGCCCGGAAACGACCGACGCGCCCGCGCTCGAGGCCAATACATGACGACGCCCCGCCCCAGGCCGCCGTCGGAACAGGCGTCGCTGATCGAGCAGGTCCTGCGCATCGCCGAAGGGCTCGGCGCGATGTTCGCGCCGTTCACCGAAGTCGTCGTGCACGACCTGCGCACGCCGGAGCACGCGATCCTCGCGATCCACAACAACCTGTCGGGCCGCGCGATCGGCGATCCGGCGACCGAACTCGGGCTCGCGCGCATCGAGGACGACGACTTCCCGCAAGTGCTCGCGAACTACGCGAACCGCTTCGCCGACGGCCGCACCGCGAAAAGCACGTCGATCGGCATCAAGGATTCGAGCGGCCGCTATGTGGCCGCGCTGTGCCTGAACGCGGACGTCACGCTGTTCCGCGGTTTCCAGGGGATGCTGAACCAGTTCTGCAGCACCGAAGGCGCGCCGGTCGCCGAAACGCTCGACCCGGCCGGCGCGGACGCGATCCGGCAGCGCATCGACGCGTTCGCGACGCGCCTCGCGACCACGCCGCGCGAGCTGAAGACCGACCAGCGCCGCGAGCTGATGCAGACGCTGAAGGCCGATGGCTTCCTCGAGGTGCGGCGCGCGATGGAAATCGTGTCGCAGCACCTCGGCGTGTCGCGCGCCACCGTATACAACGATGCGAAATGACCCTGCGCGTGACGGACGCGCGCCCTGTTGACCGACTCTTCCGACGAGCGACTCATGAATACTCCGACCCTCCCCACCTACGACGACGTCGCGGCCGCCGCGGCACGGCTCGACGGCCACGCGCACCGCACGCCCGTGATGACGTCGCGAACGATCGACGAAGCGCTCGGCGCGCAGGTGTTCTTCAAGTGCGAGAACCTGCAGCGCATGGGCGCGTTCAAGTTCCGCGGCGCGTTCAACGCGCTGTCGCGCTTCGACGCGACGCAGCGCCGCAACGGCGTCGTCGCGTTCTCGTCCGGCAACCATGCGCAGGCGATCGCGCTGTCGGCGCGCATTCTCGGCATCCCGGCGACGATCGTGATGCCGCAGGACGCGCCGGCCGCGAAGATGGCCGCGACGCGCGGCTACGGCGGCAACGTCGTGACCTACGACCGCTATACCGAGGACCGCGAGCAGATCGGCCGCGCGCTCGCGGAGCAGCACGGGCTCACGCTGGTGCCGCCGTACGACCACGCGGACGTGATCGCGGGCCAGGGCACGGCGGCGAAGGAGCTGTTCGACGAAGTCGGGCCGCTCGACGCCGTGTTCACGCCGCTCGGCGGCGGCGGCCTGCTGTCGGGTACGGCGCTCGCGACGCGCGCGCTGTCGCCGCAAGCGAAGCTATACGGCGTCGAGCCGGAAGCCGGCAACGACGGACAGCAATCGTTCCGGTCCGGGTCGATCGTCCACATCGACACGCCGCGCACGATCGCCGACGGCGCGCAGACGCAGCACCTCGGCAACCTGACGTTCCCGATCCTGCGGCGCGACGTCGACGACATCCTGACCGCGACCGACGCGGAACTGGTCGACTGCATGCGCTTCTTCGCGACCCGTATGAAGATTGTCGTGGAGCCGACCGGCTGCCTGTCGCTCGCGGCCGCGCGCCGGATGAAGGACGAACTGAAAGGCAAACGCGTCGGCATCGTGATCAGCGGCGGCAACGTCGATCTCGAGAACTTCTGCGCGCTGGTCGCCGCATCCGCGTGACCGTCACGGCGCGCCGATGACCGCATGAACATCCTGTCATCCGCGCGCCGCCGCTCCTTCACGACGCGTTAAGTTTCGCGCCCTAGACTGAATGCGTTGTCCCGCAGTCAGTCGTGAAGAAGGAGTTGCCATGAACACGCACGCGATCGTCGCCGCCGCCCTCGCGGCAGCATCCCTCACGGCGTTCGCTCAACCGGGCGCGACGCCATCCGTTTTTTCCGCCACGTCGCCGCACGACCCGGTCGCGCAGGCCGCCCACCGTTCGCCCGCCGCGCTGCCGCATGCCGGCTTCGTGCTCGCGAAGATCGATCAGAACAATACGCCGCCCGACCGCGGCGGCGAACCAGGCGGCCGCACGCGCGCCGGCACGCACATGTAACCTTGCGCGAGCCGGCCGCGTCGGTCGGCCGGCCCGCGTCCCCCCGTCACAACGACGGCAGCGACGGATCGCGCGCGGCGAGGATGTCCGCGGTGCGCCGCTGCAGCGCGCCGTCGATCGTCTCCGGCTGCGGAATCAGCCAGTAACGCCCGTCACGAATGCCGTCGAACGCCCGCGCCGCGAATGCGTCGGGCGTGAGTCCGTGCGCGTTCAGCATCGCGCGCATCGTGTCGACGAAGCCCTGCACTTCGGGCCGGTCGTGCGCGGCGCCGAACGGGTCGTTGAAGATGCCCGTCTGCACCGGGCCCGGCGCGAGCAGCGACACGCCGACCGACGCGCCGAGCATCTTCAGTTCGCCGTACAGCGATTCGGTCAGCGCGACCACCGCGAATTTCGTCGCCGAGTAAGGCGACATCAACGGGCTCGGCAGGAACCCGCCGACCGACGCGGTATTGACGATGCGCGCGGGCACGTTGCGCTCGAGCATGCGCGGCACGAAGCTGCGGATCCCGTTGAGCACGCCGTGCACGTTGATCGCGAAGCTGTGCTCGAACCGTTCCGGCGTGATTTCCCAGCTGAAGCCGGTCGCCATCACGCCCGCGTTGTTGAACAGCAGGTCGACGCCGCCGAAGCGCCGCCATGCGGCGTCAGCCAGCGCGTCGACGGCTTCCGGGCGGCTGACGTCCGTCGGCACGCACAGCACGTCGGTGTCGAGCGTCGCGGCGAATGCGTCGAGCTTCGCCGGGTCGAGATCGGCCAGCACCACGCGCATGCCGAGCCCGGCGGCATGGCGCGCGAGCCCGCTGCCGATACCGCTGGCCGCGCCGGTGATCACGGCGGTACCGCCGTCGAAGCGAATCGAAGTCGTCATGTCAAAGTCCTGTCGGGTCGATGCGCGGATGCGCGTACGCGGGAATCACGGGCGGCGGCAACGGCGAGCGGCCGTCGAGCGAGCGCACCGCGAGCCCCTGCGACAGCGGGAAATGCAGGCTGTGCGCGACGAGGCCCGTGCGCTCGCTTGCCGGCAGGCTGCACAGCGCGAGCGCGGTTTCCGCGAGATACGCGACGTCCTCGGTCGGATAGCCTTCGGGGATGTAGCGGGCCGCGCCCGGCGTGCGGATCGCGGTGCTCGGCGCGACCAGGTTCACCGCGATGCCGTCGGCTTCGAGCTCGGCCGCGAGCCCTTGCGTGAAGCGCGACAGCGCGGCCTTGACCGCCGCATAGACGGTCGCGCCGCCCGCGCGCGAGAAATCGTCGAACGGCCGCGGCGGCGCGAGCGCCGTGACCGAGCCGACGTTCACGATCCAGCCGGCGCCGCGCGCGCGCATCAGCGGAATCGCGGCCTGGCTCAGCGCGAACGGGATGCGCAGATAGTGCTCGATCGTCGTGTCGAACATCGCCATCGGCATCGCGTCGACGCGCGCGTAGTCGGCCACGCCCGCGTTGTTCACGAGGATGTCGAGGCCGCCGGCCGCCTGCGCCGCGCGTCCGACGAGCGCGTCGCGCTCGGCCGGGTTCGACAGGTCGGCCGCCAGCGCGATCGCGCGGCCGCCCGCCTGCTCGATCAGCGCGACGGTTTCGGCGAGCGTGCCGGCGGTCGTCGCGGATTGCGTGAGGCTGCGCGCCGTCACGACGACGGTCGCGCCTTCCGACGCGAGGCGCTGCGCGATCGCGCGGCCGATGCCGCGGCTCGCGCCGGTCACGAGCGCGCATTTGCCCGCGAGCGTCGCGGTTCGGGTGTCGGTCATGATGTCTCCGGTAAAGGGGTGTCGTGCGCGGACCGTTCCGTGTCAGCCCGCGATATCCGCAACGTGCAGCACGAACTTGGTTTTCGCGTCGCCCGTTTGAACGAGATCGAGTGCGCGCGCCGCCTGTTCGAGCGGGAAACTGTCGAAGCGCGGCACGCGCAGCACGCCCCGGCCGAGCCGTTCCGCGATCGCCGCCAGCGTGGCGCCGCTCGGCATCCGGCTGTACGTCATCGCGGTGCGCAGGCCGCGCCGCGCGGCTTCGGCGCCCTGCGCGGCCAGCCGCTCCGCATCGCCGGCCACGAGCGTCATGATGTTCACGAGCGTGCCGCCCGGTGCCAGCAGGTCGAGTGCATCGGGCAGCGTGGCGCCGCCGACCGCATCGAGCACGAGATCGACGCCGCCGGGCGCCCACGCCCGCACGGCCGCCGCGATATCCTGCGCGCGATAGTCGATGCTCGCCGCCGCGCCGAGCGCCTCGACGCGCGCGCGATTGCGGGCCGAGCACGTCGCCGCGACGCGCGCGCCCGCCTGCACGGCAAGCTGGATCGCGAACGTGCCGACCGCGCCCGCGCCGCCGTGCACGAGCACGGTCTGCCCGTCACGCAGCCCGCCATCGTCGAACAGGCCGGCCCACGCGGCCAGCGCGGGCGTCGGCGTGGCGGCCGCTTCCGCGAAGCCGACCGCGTCGGGCAAGCGCACGACCGAGTCGTGCCGCACCGCGACGTATTCCGCATACGCGCCCCAGCGCCCCGCGCCGACGTCGGTCTGCGCGAACACGCGCATCCCGGGCGCGAAACCTTCCACGCCCTCGCCGACCGCCTCGACCACACCGGCCGCGTCGAAGCCGATCACGAACGGAAACGCGATCTGCATGAACGCGCCGAGATAGCCTTCGCGGCATTTCCAGTCGGCGGGATTGACGCCCGCGTACGCGACGCGGATCAGCACGTCGCCGGGGCCCGGCCTCGGTGCGGGAACGTCGGCCATTCGCAGCGCGTCGGAATGGCCGACGCGGTCGATCAGCAAGGCTCGCATGGTGGTGTCTCCAGGGTTGTCGTTTGCATGGCGGCGGCTCGCGTGCGCCGCGCGTCACGCGGCCGTGTCGACCAGCAGGCTCGACGCGAGCGGACAGAACGCGTGCGAAATCGCATCGACCGTCCAGTCGGGGCTTTCGGCGTCGAAGCGGCGGTCGACCCAGCCCCAGTGATACGGATGCAGCAGGTATTCGCCGAGCAGATCGCCGGCGTGCGCGAATTCCTGTTGCCAGACGTGGGTCCACGCACCCGGCGTCACGATCCGGCTCAGCCGCCAGTTGCGGATGCCGGGCATGAACGCGGGCATGCGCAGCAGTTCGCGCTCGAGGTCGCGCACCTGTGCTTCGTCGGCCTTCGGCCGCACGCGCAGCATCAGCGTGCGCCATACGCCGTCGCGCAGCGCCGGCTCGCGCAGGCCGCCGCCGACCGCCCGGCATGCGGCGCCGTCGATCCGCACGACGCCCGGTATGCGGGCCAGCGCGGTGAAGTCCGGCGCGTGGTCGGCCGCCCGTTCGTCGCGCAGCACGTCGAGCGTGTAGTCGCCCGCGTTCCAGCAGCCGTCCAGATTGCGCGCGAGCGCCACGCGGGTCGCGCCGGGCAACGCTTGCGCGGCGTCGCGCAATGCACGTTCGAACGCGCCGGCATCGTCGGTCGCCGAAGCGAATATCTGCGCCGTGTCATGCCGCATGCTCGACCTCCGCCAGCGCAGGCAGCGGCGCATCGGCCTCCGTCATCACATGGCGGCGGCGGGCGTCGCACAGCGCGTCGACGGCCATCCAGAACGCGACCACGTCGCCGTCGGTCAGCGCGCGCATCCGGTAGTACGCCGCCGCATCTGCAACCTGCCAAGTCAGCCACAGCGTGCTCGGCTGCCCCGGCACCGCGACGGGCGGCGACACCCAGCGGCCGGCCGCCGTCAGTCCGCGCGCCGCGTGGCCCGGCAGATAACGGTCGCGCAGCAGCGCCAGCACGTCGGGAATGCGCTCGGGCGCGAGGGTGATTTCGTCTACGATCTGGATCATTCGCGGGTCGTCTCGGGAAGTTCGTGGCGCAATGCGATGCCGGTCGCCTACGCCGTTCCGGCGAGGCCGGAAGCGGCCGGCGTGGATAGCATTCTTGCGTGGCGACGGCCGGCGAACCCCTACCGGCCCGCTCACCGGCCCCTGTCGTAACGCTCAGATCGGGAGAGAGATGAAACAGCGCGCAATGCCGGCATGCGGCCGCATGCTGCCGGGCCTCGGCGCCCGCCTGCTGGACGAGCTGACGCGCAGCGGCGCACCGCAGGCGGAACGACCGACGACGCCGGCCGCCGACGTCGCGTCGACGACGCCCGGCGGCTTCGTCGCGCTGTACCGCGACGCGATCGAGCGGCTCGAGGCGCAGGTTGCGCGCGGCAACGGCCATCCGCCGATGCGCAAGCAGGAAGTCGACCTGATGTGCCGCTGCCTGCTCAGTTGCGCGACGCTCGCCGACGCGATCCGCTGCGCGGCCGAATTCTGCGAGATGCTGACGCCGCGCGCCGGCGCGCTGTCGCTCGCGGTGCGCGACGGGCGCGCGACGTTCCAGATGGATTCGCTGCGCCGCACGCGCAGCCCGGCCGCGTGCCTTGTCGACCTGACGGGCTTGTTCTGCTATCTGCAGCTATTCGGCTGGCTGATCGGGCAGCCGCTGCGACCGGACGAAGTCTGGCTCGGCCATCCGCGCCGCGACGACGCGATGCCGCTGCTCGGGCTGTTCAACGCACCGGTCGACGTCGGCCGCAAAACCTATGGTTTCGCATTCGACGCCGCGCGGCTCGATGCCCGCGTGGTCCGCCAGCCGGGCGAACTGGCCGCGTTCCTCGTCGATTTTCCGTTTCGTCTGATCGATGCGGCGCCGGCCGTCGTGTCATGGGCGCAGCAGGTGCGCGGCTTTCTCGACGCGGCGCTCGCGCGCGAGCAGGCGCTGCCCGCGCTTGCCGAACTGGCGACATGGCTCGGCGTCAGCGAGGCGACGTTGCGGCGGCGGCTGGCGGCCGAAGGCAGCGGCTATCACGCGTTGCGCGAGCAGTGTCTCGCCGACGTCGCGCGGCGCCGCCTGCGCGAGTCCGATTGGCCGGTCGCGCGGATCGCCGCGCATCTCGGTTTCGGCGGCGAGGAAGCATTCCGGCGGGCGTTCGTGCGATGGACGGGCGTCGCGCCGAGCCGGTTCCGCCGCGATTGCCGCGCGGCCAGCGCGCCCTTTCCTCAGATGTAAAGGGATCCTCATGTCTCGCAAGCGAGGATTTGGAAAAGAATCCGGCGATCACTGACGTTTTTTCGCATCCCCGCGCGCTTCGCCGATTGACGCGCCGGAGCGCTCGCCATTACGCTTGCGCGCTGATGGTTCCCGGAGACGGGATCAAAAGGGAACGCAGGAGAGGCAGCGCCTCGAATCTGCGGCTGCCCCCGCAACTGTGAGCGGCGAATCCGCACTACTCCAAGCCACTGGGAAACCGGGAAGGCCGGTGCGAATAGCGACCCGCGAGCCAGGAGACCTGCCATCGACCCGAGGTCCAAGCAGCCGCGCCGGGCGGGGTGTCCCGGAGCGCCAGGCACCGCCTTTGGCGGTCGCCCCCGTTGCATGGACGGCCCGACCTCAGGACCCTTCAGATGTCCAGTCTTTCCGCCTCCGCTTCCTCGCCGGAAGCGTCGTGCCGTCGCGCCAGCCATGGGCGCGGCGTGTCCGCACGCGTGTGCCGTGCCGTGTCGTTCGATCCGCGCGACGACCGCCCAAGCCGCCCGGTCTCGCGATAGACCGATACGAACCCGGGCGGTACGCACCGCCACCCGCTTACGCTCGCCGTACCTGCAACACGATCACGCTCATTGCCTCATGAACCTTCGCCACTTTCTCGCCACGTCCGCCGCCACGGCGCTGTTCGCCCCGATCGCCCATGCCGCCGGCGACACGGCGCTCCCGCAGCCGCCCCAACCCGCCGCAGCCGCCGACCTGCCGACGATCAGCGTGACCGACACGCGGCACCTGCCCGAATCGTTCGACCAGCGCTATGCGACGACGCAGGTGCTCACGCGCGCCGATCTCGATCGGCTGTCGCCGAGCGACCCGAGCATCACGCAGGCGCTCGCGACGCTGCCGGGCGTGACCGTCTCGCAAAACGGCGGCCCCGGCTCGTCGGCGTCCGTAAGCATCCGCGGCTCGTCCGCCAATCAGGTCGCGGTGTTCATCGACGGCATCCGGATCGGCTCGCCGACGACCGGCATCGCGCCGTGGGCCGACCTGCCGACCGACGCGTTCGAACGCGTCGAGTTGATCTCGGGGCCGGCCGCCGCATCGTTCGGCGCGAACGCGATGGGCGGCGTCGTGCAACTGTTCACGCGCCGCGCCGCCGGCCAGCCGAACCAGACGACCGTGTCGTTCGGCGGCGGCTCGAACAAGACCTTCGACACGCAGGTGCGCACGTCGGGCACCGTGCCGTCGACGGGGCCGCTCGCCGCGCTCGGCGGCCTCACCTACACGCTCGGCCTGCACAGCTACAACACGGCCGGCATCGACGCGACGCGGCCGTTCGCCTACGGGCACGAGGACGGCCGCAATCCGTATCACGCGCAGGACCTCGATGCGCGACTCGGCTACGCGCGCGACAACTGGTCGATCTCGACGTTCGCGCTGTATCACCGCTCCGACCTGTCCTATGACAACGCCGGCTTTGCGAATCGCGAGCTCGATCATCAGCTGACGACCGGCATCGCGTTCCATCTCGACATCACGCCCGACACCCAGTTCGACCAGTCGTTCGGTTATGCGAACGACCGCCAGTTCATGTATGCGAGCGACCCGACCATTCCGACCGACCAGATCGACTCGCAGCGCATCAGTTCGTCGACGTCGCTGACCCATCAGGAACACGGCTTCCGGCTGTTCGGCCTGCCGCTGTCGGGCGAGACGAAGGTCGCGTACGACTTCACGCGCGAACAGGCCTTCCTGCCCGTCGACGTGCCGGACGGCGTGCCCACGCGCAACGACTCCGCGTTCTCGCTGCATCAGTCGGCGACGCTCGGCAGCGTCACGATGTTCGTCGCGGGGCGGCACGAGATCATCGCCGGGAAGGCCGTGAACACCGGCAACGCCGCGCTGTCGTGGGCCATCACGCCGGTCTATACGGCGCGCGTGTCGTACGGCAACGCGTTCCGCCTGCCCTCGTTCAACGACCTGTACTACCCGGGCTACGGCAACCCGGACCTGAACCCGGAACGCAGCGATTCGGTCGAGGCCGCGCTCGATGCGAACACGGCGTACGGCACGTTCAGCGCCGCGATCTACGACACGCGCATCAACAACCTGATCGCCTACAACCCCGCGACGCGCTCGCCGATGAACATCGGTCGCTCGCATATCCGCGGCATCGACCTGTCGTACAAGGGCACGATCGGCCGTTATACGCCGGTGAGCGTCGCGGTCGGTTTCCTGAATCCGCAGGACGAAACCAACGACAGCTGGCTCAACCGCCGGCCGCGCCAGACGGTCAGCGTCAACGTCGACCACACGTGGGACGAATTCAACTTGCACGCACTGAGCACGGGCGCGTCGCTGAACTACGGCGGCACGACGTTCGACGACCCGGCCAACACGACGTATCTGCCGTCGTACCTGACCGTGAACCTGCGCGCGTCGTACAGGATCAATTCGCACCTGACGGTGTCGGCGACGCTGTCGAACCTGTTCGACCGTCAGTACATGACCGCGTACGGCTACAACACGCTCGGCCGCACCGCGTTCGGCAAGGTCAGCTACACGTTCTGATCGCGCGCGCGGTGTGCCGGTGCCGCAGCGCGCGTCATGACCAGACGACGCCGCGCATGCCCGCGATCAACTGGATCGCGCCGAATACCGCGATCACGACGGCCGACACGCGCGACAGCCCGTGCACGAACGTGAGCGGCATCTTCGCTCGCAACCCGGCGGTCGCGCCGCTCAGGCACAGCCACCACGTCGCGGATCCGAGGAACACGCCCGCGACCATCGACGCCACGGTCGGCCCCATCGTGCCTGCATGCGTGCCCGCCTGCGGGCCGAGCGCCGCGAAGATCCCGACGAACGACAGGATCGTCATCGGGTTCGACAGCGTGAGGCCGAAGGTCGTCAGGAAATCGCGCAACACGGTCGTGCGCGGCACGTCCTGCACCGCCGCCGACGCGGCCGGCGCCTGCCGCGCGATGGACCAGGCCAGCCACACGAGGAACGCGCCGCCGACGATTTTCAGCGCGACGGTCAGCATCGGAAACGCGGTGACGATGCCGGCGACGCCCAGCGCGCCGAGCAGCCCGTAGATCGCATCGGCGCACGCGGCGCCGATGCCCGTCGCGAACCCCGCGCGAAAGCCGCGGCTCAGGCTGCGCTGGATGCAGAGCATGCCGATCGGGCCGACCGGCACGGCGATCGACAACCCCATCACGACGGACTTGATGAACAGCATGGCCGGCTCCTCGCGACATGCAATGACATGAACCTCATCGTAGGGAAAGTCCGGTCGCCGCTGAAGACGGTTTTTAAGGAAAAATGAGGTCTTCACCTTAAAAACTCCGCCGCGATGGACGAACTCGACTGGAAGATACTCGCGCTGCTGCAGGCCAACGGCCGCATCAGCTACACGGAGCTGGCGCGCCAGGTTCACCTGTCGGTGCCGGCGGTGACGGAACGCGTGAAGCGCCTCGAATCGGCGGGCGTGATCGACGGCTACACGGCGCGGGTCAATCCGGCCGCGGCCGGCTACCCGGTGAGCGCGCTGATCGGCATCACGGTGCCGCAGCCGGCGAAGGCGAAGTTCCTGAAGCTGCTGGAGACGATTCCCGAAGTGGTCGAGTGCCATCACGTGACCGGTGCGGATTCCTACGTGATGCGGTTCGTCGCCGTCAGCATGGCGCACCTCGAGCAACTGATCGAGCGCATCAACCTGTACGGCGAAACGCGCACGTCGATCGTGATGTCGACGCCGCTGCCGGCGCGCGGGCTCGCACGGCCGGCCGCGTCGGTCAAAGGCATGCGGGGGTGACAGGACGCCCCGCGTTGCGCGATGCTGTGCGCGACGCACCTTGCACGAACCGGACAACCTGCCATGTCAGTGATCGGACTCAATCATTACAACCTGCGCGCGGATCGCGCCACGCTCGATACGCTGCGCGATTTCTACGTGAACGTCGTGGGCCTCCAGCCGGGCTATCGACCGCCGTTCCAGAGCAACGGCTACTGGCTCTACGCGGGCACGCAGGCGATCCTCCACCTGTCGGAAGCGCGGCCCGGCGAGGTTCGGCCGGCGCACGTCGTCAACACGTTCGACCATATGGCGTTTTCATGCGAGAACGCCGCCGACATGGAACGGCGCCTCGCCGACGCGCAGGTCCGGTACTCGCGCGCGTACGTGCCGCTCACGCGCCAGCTTCAACTGTTTTTCACCGATCCGGCCGGCAATGGCGTCGAGTTGAATTTTGCTGAAGCCGACGGTGACTCCGGCGACGGACCGGGTTAGCACCGGCGATCGCTACTGCCGTTGCACGAGCTTCACGATCGTCAGCGTGCCCGCCACGCGCTCGACCCGGACCCGGACCTTGTCGCCCACGTGCAACGACTCGATCATCGCCGGGTCGCCGGCCTTGAACGCCATCGTCATCGGCGCCATCCCGACGTTCTCGAGCGCGCCGTGCTTCAGCGTCACCATGCCGTGCGCGGCATCGATCCGCTTCACTTCGGCATCGGTCAACGCCGAATCCGGCGCCGACATCTTCACGTCGCCCATGCTCATGTCGGACATGCTCCCGCCCGCACGCACCGGCGTCGCGACGACGGCCATCGCGCCGAGGACTGTGATGGCGAGGCATCGGATTTTCATCGACACACTCCGTTGTTGAGCCAAAAACGAACGCGCCCGCTACACCAGCAACGTCGCGACCGCCCACGCGATCAGCACGATGCCCAGTGCGCGACCCATGCGCTCGCCGCCCGGCAACACCTTTTCGACGAGCACGAACAGCGACAACGCGACGATCCACACGACGTTCATCACGCCGCCGACGAACAGCAGCGCCATCAGCAGCCAGCAGCAGCCCACGCAATACGCACCGTGCCGCACGCCGAGCAGGAAGCTGCCGGTGACTCCCGGGCGCCAGTACGTCGTGAGAAACCGGACCGGCGATCGGCATTGCCGCAGGCACGCGTGTTTCAGCGGCGAGAATTGATAGGCGCCGGCCAGCGCGAGGACGATCGCGGACAGCGCGGCGCTCTTCGACCACAGCATCATTCCGGAGATCAGGCCGGCAGGCTGCAGCAGCATCTGCAGCATGGCTGCGGCGACCGAGAACGCCAACCACGCGGCCAGGTAGCCGGCCAGCAGGCACGCCGACGTCACGGCCGCCCCGTCGCCCTGCGCACCGCGATGCCGCAGCACGCGCCGGTACAACAGCACGAGCGGCGCCGCGCTGGGCGTCATCATCGCGACCATCATCACCCACCACATCAGGACCACGGTCGCCAGCGACGGATCCATGGCCCCCATGTCGCCGGCCAGCCGATGCGGAAACAACGCCACCGCCGTCATGTCCAGCGCCGACATGCCGGTGCCCGCGCCCGTCCACAGGTAGACCCAGCACGCGCCGACGAGCGCGGTCATGCCGAGCAGCGTGACGACGCGCTCGCGTCCGAGAAAATCGCCGACGGGGATCATGCCGCGACGCGATGCCGGATCAGCCCATGGTTGTTCAGGTGCAGCCGCGCGAACTGCGCGTAGCTCCGCTCGAGATTCAGCTCGATGTGCCCGCGCGACCGGCCGGTGCCCGAACCGATCTCGGCCAACTCGTATTCGAAGCCGTGCGGCAGGTCGATCCGCACGCGATGCTCGGCGCCCGTCACCGGATTGCGGATCGGTTCGCCGACGATGTCGAACACGCCCTCGACGCCGATTCGGCCACGCCGCGCATCGACATCGACGTCGAAATCGATCTTCGCGAAGATCGGATCGTATGCGTGCTCGAGCGTCGACGCGAACACGGAGAACATCGTCGCGAACGGATCGGTGTCCTGACCGGTCATGATCTTCAGCACGGCCTCGCACTGTGCCGGACTTGCGCGCTCGTCGACGATCGGCTGGCATCGTCCGTGGCCTTCGTGAATCGGCCCCGGCCACTGGAACACGACCGCGATCCGGACGCCATCGAGCACCACGTCGCCGTAGTGGCCGCTTTCGATCGAAATCGCACCCATCGCTTCGCAGTTGCCGTGCGTCGGCAACGAATTGAACTGGCAGGGGCAACCGTATGAGCAATTGCAGTTCATTAGTTCGGTTCCCTGAATCTCCCAAGGCGTCATGGCTTCACCTCGCGCGTTCGGTGGCACGTAATGCTTCGAATCTAGTGCAGCGCACAGGGGAAAGCAAAGGCCGCGCGAGACGCGCGAACGAGCGAAGTAAATGCCGCCGCCAGCGTCGTGCGACGACGCTGATCGGACGAATGCGTGTCGTCGTGCGGCGTCTCCGGCGCGTCCGGTGGACCATGTTCGAGCCACGTCCGACAAGAGCCGATGGCGCGATCACGTCATCGCAAATGCGGGCATCCCGCATCGTCCTGGTCCATACTGTCTCGCATTCAACGATTTCTGACCGTCTCTGCCGCCCCGGATGGCTGTCATGCGCGTTCAAACTGCGTTGCTCTTTCTCGTCGGCACCCTGCTCACCGCGGGCGGCTACGGCGCGACCTTCCTGCTGTCGATGCGTTTTCGCGCGATCGGCGGCAGCGATCTCGATACCGGAGCCGCACTGGCCGCCGCGACCGTCGGCACCTTCGCCGGTCTGGCGGTGGTCGGCTGGTTCTCGCGGCAGATCGGCGCCGCGCGGATCGCGGCGCTGTCGTCGCTGTGCATCGGCGCCGGCATCGTCGGCTTCGCACTCGTCGGGCGCGCGCCGGCCGCCGATTTGCCGTCCGGCTTCCTGGTCGGCTTCGGCTGGGGCGCGTTTCACCTGGCCGCGCCGATGTCGCTGGCCGAGCGGACCAGCGGTGCCGCCCGGAACGTGTGGTTCTTCCGCTCGGCGACTTTCCAGATGACGGGGATCGGCGCATCTCCCGCGTTTGCCTCGTATGCGATGCGCATGCTCCACTGGTCGATCGACGACACGCTTTATGCGGTCGGCGCGTTGTGCGCGCTCGCGTCGCTGATGTTCGAAGCGTTCGGTCGCCTGTGTCCGCACCCGCCCGCCGCTGCATCCGGTGGCCGCTGGGTGCGCGAACTCCGGGCCATCTCGCGCACGCGCGCGGCCGCGCCGATCGCGATGATCGCGCTCGGCACCTGCGTGTTCTCCGGCCTGATGACGTTCCAGATGTCGTTCATGCAAGGCACGCAGGCGCGCGCCGGCACATTCTTCAGCCTTTACACGATGACGGTGCTGAGTGCGCGCTGGCTGCTTGGGAAATGGGTCAGGATGGCGCGCCCCGAAACCGCGACCAAGGGGTTGCTCACGATGATGATGCTCGGTGCGCTCGCCATGTTCGGCGCCGCCCAGCACGCATCGCTACAGGCCGTCGCGGCCGTGCTGCTCGGCGCCGGCTACGGGCTCATGTATCCGGTCATCCAGGCGCAGGCGCTCAACGATTGCGCGGATACGCAACGGCATGGCGTGCTGACGTGGTTCGTCGCGTCGTATTTCATCGGCACGTTCGGCTTTCCGTCGGTCGGCGGCTGGGTCATGGTGCATGCCGGCAAGGGCGCGTTGCTGATGCTCATCGCGAGCTGCGGTCTCGCGGCGCTGTCGCTCGCGTTCCTGCACGACCGGCCGGCGCCGGTGCGCACGCAATAGGCGGCTGCGCGGCGCCCGCTCGGCTAACCGGGTTTCTTCGGCGCGCGGGCGACGGCGAACCATCCCATCACCGCGCCCGCGACCCATGCGCAGGTCAGCAGCAGGTCGAGGTCCATCATTCCTTCGAAATTCGCACTGTTCTCGAAGCTGCAATGCCGGCTGCCGAGGAACGCGATGCAACCGCTGGCGACCCACTGGACGTGCATGAATATGTGATAGACGGCGAAAGCCGAAGCGATGATGGCGACGCGCAGGCGTGTGGTCGTTTTCATTCGGCGCCGGAGGCGGAGGGATGGTCTGACGCCGATCTTAAGACAACGACGCCGCATCAGGCAATCGATCCCGCGCGAACGTCACGACCGGCATGCGCGAAGGCGAATCGCCATCCGCACAAACCCCGAGAAAAACCGTCGCTCCGTGCACGGAGACGCACCATTCACGCCGCCCGACGACGGCTTTCTCGCCGGCAAGCATCCGCCGCCGGATCGATGACGCGCATCGCCTACGCGCCGTCGATCTGCCTGAGCGTCCTCAGGCAATCCACCGCGAGCTGCTGATAGACGCGCGTGCCGTTCGCCTTCGCGTCGATCTCCGCGGCGCTCAACCGCCGCACCACGCGCCCCGGCACGCCGGCGAGCAGCACGCCGCGCGGCACGACGTAGCCGGCTTTCACGAACGCGCAGGCCGCGACGATCGTCGTCGCGCCGATCGTCGCGCCGTCCATCACGACCGCGTTCATCCCGATCATCGTGTCCGGCTCGAGCGTCGCGCCGTGCACGATCGCGCCGTGGCCGATGTGGCTGTTCACGCCGAGCCGGCACGTCTCGCCGATGCCGACGTGCAGCACGCAGCCGTCCTGCACGTTGCTGCCATCATCGACGACGATCGCGCCGAAGTCGCCGCGCAGGCTTGCATGCGGGCCGATGTAGCAGCCCGCGCCGATCGTCACGTCACCGATCACGACCGCGCTCGGATGAACGTACGCGGACGGATCGACGCGGGGCCGCATGCCGTTGAATTCGAACAGCGGCATCGCTCAGAGCGCCGCGGCCGCTTCGGGAACGAGCGTGAACAGATCGCCGACCACGCCGTAGTCGGCCACGCTGAAGATCGGCGCTTCGGGATCCTTGTTGATCGCGACGATCACCTTCGAATCCTTCATGCC